>CAVXNM010000069.1:0-21723 GCA_963763115.1 uncultured Gammaproteobacteria bacterium | reverse complement strand
GCCTGCTGTCATCACTGTTGAATGTCGCGTGCTCCGCCCTCACCGCGGCTCGAGTCGCCACCAGGCCTCCAGTACGCAGGCGACCGACCAGGCTTGCGCCGGGGCGCCGCGCGGGGTATGCGGCGGATCGCCGTCGAAGATCTCGCTTAGGGTGCCCAGGCCCGCATCGCGCAGGTGATCCTGCACCGGCTCGAGCAGCCGCTGCGCCGCCGCCGCATCGCTATTCACGCGATAGTGCGCCAGTGCGTAGTGCCCCAGCAGCCAGCCCCACAGCGGTCCCTGGTGATAGCCGCCGTCGCGCTCCCAGACGCCGCCCTGGTAGCGCGACCGGTAGTCGGGATGCGCGGGGGTGAGCGAGCGCAGCCCGTAGGAGCCGAGCAGTTCGCGCGCACACTCGGCGACCACGGCGGCCTGCGTGTCGGCAGAGAGGGGACTGTGCGGCAGGCTGACCGCGAAGATCTGGTTGGGTCGCACACTGGCATCGTCGCCCGCGGGGCCGTCGAGCACGTCGTACAGGCCGCCTTCCGTGCGGCGGAAGCGCGCAAAGCCCGCGCGCACCTGTGCGGCCAGCGTCTCGTAGCGTTCGGCGGGTTTTTCAAGCTGCCGGGCGAAGCCGGTCATGACGCACAGGGCGTTGTACCAGAGCGCGTTGATCTCGACCGGCTTGCCGATGCGCGGCGTCACCACCCAGTCGCCGACCTTCGCGTCCATCCAGGTGAGCTGCACACCCGGTTCGCCCGCGCTCAGCAGGCCGTCGGCGGGGTCCATGCCGATGCCGTAGCGTGTGCCGCGCGCATGCCAGTCGATGATCGTCTCCAGCACCGCAAACACCCGAGCGAGCGCCGCGCGGTCGCGCGCGGCCTCAAGATATGCGCGCCAGGCCTCGACGTACCAGAGTGCGGCATCCACGGTGTTGTACTCGGGTCGGTCGCCGGTGCCGGGAAAGACATTCGGCAGCATGCCCCGGTCGACGAAGCGGGCGAAGGTCTCGAGGATGCGCCGCGCGCTCTCCAGCCGTCCCGTGGCGAGCGTCAGGCCGGGCAGGGCGATCATGGCGTCGCGGCCCCAGTCGCCGAACCACGGATAGCCCGCGATGACGGATTCGCCGTCCGGCACCTCGGGCAGCGGCCGCGCGAACACGAAGCTGTCGGCGGCGAGCACCAGCTGCTGCAGCCAGGCGGGCGCCTCGCGCAGGCCGGGGGCGTGCAGACGCGCGCGCGCCAGCACGCCGCGGTCGTGGGCCTGGAAGCGCCGCAGCGCCTCCTCGAGACAGGGCGCGGTATCCTCGTTCATGCTGGCGGCGAAACCGACCCATTCGCCCGGGAGGAGATCGAACAGCGCTTCGCCCACGCACAGGTGGTTATCCGTCGGATCGAGGCCGCGTTCGCGTTCCAGCGGCAGGTCGAGGTTCTCGATCCAGGTGTGATCGCTGCGCAGCAGTCCGGCGGGTGTTTTCAGGTGCAGGCGGAACCAGTTGGGATGAGTGACGATCAGCCGCTGACCGTCCTGTTCGATGACCGGGTTGAAATCCCAGGGACGGGCGCTGCCGTGATGGTCGCGCGCGTTGACCAGAAACCGCACCCGCAGCGTTGCTTGTCCCGACGCCGGGTTTGTCAGACGCCAGGCGACATAGGTCGTATGTGCTCCCGGTTCCATCCAGATACGTTGTTCGAGACGCAGCGCGCCGACCGTGTAGTGCCACACCGGCATGCGACCCTCGAGGTGAAACGATTCGATGTGTACGTGTCCCTGCGGCGCCACTGCGCCGCCCGTCCAGTGGTTGGTGGCGAGTTCCCATGCGCGCTCGCCGTCATGCAACACCGCCTCGGCCCTGGCGAGCACCAGGTGGCGGCCAAGCGGCGGGTTCACCGGGGCGATCAGCAGGCCGTGGTAACGGCGCGTCAGGCTGCCGGCGATGGTGCCGGCGGCATAGCCGCCCAGACCGTTGGCAAGCCACCATTCGCGCCGTTCCGCCTGGGCGAGATCGCCGCAGATCTCGCGGCCGAAGCGGATGAATTCAGGCAGGGGCAGGTTCACGAGCGTTGGCATCGCGGGCCTCCGTGACGGATCGGTTGAGCGGGTCGCTGACCCGCAGCGACCAGGCATAGATGGTAAGCGAGGGATTGACGCGACTCGAGCGCGGCAGCGGATCGCCCTTTTCCAGCAGCAGCACCTGGCTGCCGGCAATCGCCAGCCGCCAGGCGGCGGCCGCACCGCCCGTGCCGGAACCGATGATAATGTAGTCATAGTGCATGGTCGTTGTTCCCGTCTGGTTTATTACGTCAATTAACCCGGTGATCCGCGTGTAATCTCGCGTTTCAAATGGGTGATCCGACCCCGTTGATACTCATGCTTCGACCCCGAAGTGGCATACAGCAGTGGGTGGCACGAGAGGCCTATACCCTGTCGCCAAGCGTTCCCGTGGAGGAGTACACGGACATCTTCGGCAATCTTTATCAGCGACTGGTCGCGCCGGCCGGGTGGTTCCAGGTTCATACCTCGGCCGATGTCATGACGGCCGATGTGGTGGACAAGGCTCCGGGCGCATACTTTGTGGAAATTCAGCATCTGCCGGACGCGGTCCTGTCGTATCTGCTCCCGAGTCGCTATTGCGAATCGGACAGATTCGGTAATCTCGCGAGAGACATCGTAGACGGGACGTCGCTGGGCTACGACCAGGTGGGTCGAATCAGCGACTGGATCCGCGACTCGGTACGGTACACGCCCGGATCAAGTGTGCTGCCGCTGTCCGCGGTCGAGGTGAATGGATGGAGTCAAGGGGTGTGCCGCGATCTTGCCCATCTTGGCATCGCACTGAGCCGCAGTATCAGCATCCCCACACGCCTGGTCGTCGGTTTCCTTTACGGGCTCGAGCCGATGGACCTGCATGCCTGGTTCGAGGCGTACGTTGGCGGCCTCTGGTATACCTTCGACCCCTCGGAGGACACGCTTCGCGGCGGGCGGCTTGCCGTGGCCTACGGGCGTGATGCAGCCGATGTTGCCGTCTACCACCAGTTTGGTCCGCCGGCCATCTTCAGCAGCATGGATGTCCGGGTGGAATTGCTGGACGGCCCTCCCGGCTGAGACGGGTTAAGGACTGAATGACAGAAACTCACAGTTCCAGCAGCTCGGGCGGCTTTTGCGCATCCAGGATCAGGATGTGGTGTTCGGGAACCGGCTGCCAGAAGCTGTCTTCGGTGAAGCGTTCCGAGGCCAGCAGCTGGCCGCCGGGAAACAGCTCGTCGTCGGTGGTGTAGTAGAGCGACGGGCACTCGTGGTTGAGCGCGTGCCGGCTGGCATAGAGCCGCTCCCCCTCGGTGACGATGATGTTCAGCAGCGCCGGCTGTTCATCGATCCACTCGGCCAGCAGATCGAGAAGCTCACCCAGCGTATCGCCCGGGGGGCGGTGCGGTTTGTCCGCGAGCAGCTGTTGCAGGCAGGCGAATAGATACTCGGAATCCGTGTTGCCATGGATGTTCGCGGCGATGGCGGGGGAGAGCATTTCCTGCATCGCCGGGCGTACCTGGAGGTGAAATTCCCCGATGAAGCCGTTGTGGGCGAACAGATGCCGCTGATCGTAAAACGGCGGCGTGTTGGACGGGTATACCGGCTGGCCGTCGGTCGCGCTGCGCACTTCGGCGAGCCACAGCGGGCAACTCAGGCTGCGGGCGAGGTGGGGCAGGTTGCCGTCCGACCAGATCGGCAGGATGCTGGTGTAGACCGAGGGGCTGCCGTCCGGGGCATACCAGCCGAAGCCGTAGCCGTCCGCATTGAGTTTCGTGTACACGAGTTCCTGCGGTTCCCGTGCCTGCCGGTACAGGCTGTGTTCGGGTTCCAGCAGAAACTGCTGCAGGGGTATCTCCGGTCCCAGATAGGCGGCGAGTCTGCACATGGCCGGATTTTACCCCGTATTGATCACCGGGACAGGGTTTTGCTGAATAGACACTGTCTTTTCCCGGGGGCGCGATGTTCATCTCATCCGGTGCAGGAGGACATTCACCGCCGTGCGGCGGGAGCTGTGGGTTAGCCCAGCAGCATTTCGAGCAGGGCCTTCTGCGCGTGCAGGCGGTTTTCCGCCTCGTCCCATACCACGCTGCGCGGGCCGTCGATCACCTCGGCGGAAACCTCTTCACCGCGGTGAGCTGGAAGGCAATGCATGAACAGGGCGTCCGCTGCGGCGGCGTCCATGAGGCGGGCATCCACCTGGTAGTCCGCGAAGGCCCGGATCCGGTTTTTCTGTTCGTCTTCCTGGCCCATGCTGGCCCAGACATCGGTCACTACGAGATCTGCTCCGCCTGCGGCCTCGAGCGGACTGTCACAGAGCTTCACCAGGCTGCCGGCGGCCGCCACCAGATCGGGATCCGGTGTGTAGCCGGCCGGTGCGGCGATGTACAGTTCAAAATCGAACTGGCGCGAGGCGTTGATGTAGGAGTGGCACATGTTGTTGCCGTCCCCGATCCATGCCACTCTCCTGCCCCGGATGTCGCCGCGCTGCTCGACATAGGTCTGGATGTCGGCGAGCAGCTGGCAGGGGTGATACATGTCGGTGAGCGCGTTGATGACGGGTACCCGGGAGTGCGCCGCGAAGCGTTCGATCTTCTCGTGCGCGAAGGTCCTGATCATGATCACGTCGGCCATGCGTGAGAGTACCCGCGCGGTGTCCTCGATGGGTTCGCCGCGCCCCAAGTGGGTATCGCGGGGCGAAAGGAAAATGGCGTAGCCGCCGAGCTGCGCCATTCCGGCCTCGAACGAGACGCGGGTGCGCGTGGATGATTTCTCGAACACCATCGCGAGCACCCGCCCCTTGAGGGGTTCATGCGGCATGCCCGCGCGGTGTATCGCCTTGAGCTCCACGGCGCGTGCGATCAATCCCCGGAGTTCCTCCGGCGAGAAGTCGAGCAGCGTCAGGAAATGCCTCTTTGTCATGACCTTACTCCGCAAGAAATTCGCGCACCAGTTCGCTGACTTTCTCGACGATCATCCGGCCCTGATGCGCCGTCGTCACCAGGGGCGGCAGCAGCCGGATCACCCGTTCGGCGGTGACGTTGATCAACAGGCCACTCTCGAGAGCGCGCCCGACCAGTTCGGCGCAGGGCCGGTCGAGTTCGATGCCGATCATCAGTCCGAGGCCGCGGATCTCTTTCACGCCGGGCAGTCCGGCGAGTTGCTCCCGGAAACCTTCCAGCAGCTGCTGCCCGAGCTCTGCGGCATGCGCCACCAGCCGTTCCCGCTCGATCGCATCGAGTACCGCCAGGGCCGCGCGGGTTGCGAGCGGGTTGCCGCCGAAGGTGGTGCCATGATTGCCGGGATGCATCAGTCCGGCGGCGGTACCGCGCGCCAGGCAGGCCCCGATGGGCACGCCGTTGCCGAGTGCCTTGGCGACGGTGAGCACGTCCGGAAGAATGCCGGTATGCTGGCAGGCGAACCATTCCCCGGTACGCCCCATGCCGGTCTGTATTTCATCCAGCATCAGCAACCAGCCGTGGTCATCGCAGATCCGGCGCAGGCCCAGCAGATAATCGGGATCCGGGATGTTGATGCCGCCTTCCCCCTGTATCGGTTCGACCAGCACGGCGACGACATCGCTGCTGTTGCCGGCGACGGTTTCGATGGCTTGCAAGTCGTTGTAGGGAACCCGGATAAACCCCTGCACAAGCGGTTCGAATCCTGCCTGGACCTTGCGGCTGCCGGTCGCCGTGAGTGTCGCCAGGGTGCGGCCATGGAAGCTGTTTTCCATGACGATAATGGCCGGTGTGGCGATGTGCCGCCCGTGGCCGTACAGGCGAGCGATCTTGATGGCCGCTTCATTGGCTTCCGCGCCCGAGTTGCAGAAGAACGCCCGCTCCATGCCGGAGAGCTTGCACAGGCGTTCCGCCAGCTGTTCCTGCAGGGTGATGCCATAGAGGTTCGAGGTATGCACCAGCCGTGTGGCCTGGTCGGCGATGGCTTGCGCGACTCCAGGATGGGCGTGTCCCAGAGCGCAGACGGCAATACCGCTGAGTGCGTCCAGGTACTGCCTGCCTTCCGTGTCCCACAACCACACACCCTCGCCCCGTTCAAACTGCACCGGAAGTCTGGCGTAGGTCGCCATGAGATAATCCGCCATGTTGATGCTGTCCTGAAAAAGAAAAGGCAGCCCGTCATAGACTGCCTACCGATGAAGACGATTCTATAACCGGAAAAATCTACAGGCAAACTTTCCGGAAAACGCGAACCCGGCCGGTAGCCGGGTTCGCGGGTACTGGGCCGATCCGATGCCGGGATCGCGGCTGACGGCTGGACTCAGAGGGGAAGGCCGTGCGCGTAGGCGGTCATGCACATCAGCATGGGAATGGACAGCAGCGTGTTGGTGCGCGAAGCCATCAGGGCAACCTTCTTCGCTGTGGCGATTTCGTCGGCGCTGGCCTGTTTCATGCCCAGGATCTTCTTCTGGTTCGGCCAGATCAGTCCCCAGACATTGAACAGCATGATGGTGCCCAGCCAGGCGCCGATGCCGATGATCGACGCGCCACCGGCAAAGCTGAAATTCTCGAAAGTGAACGCGTCTTTCAGTATGCCCATATGGCCGAGAGCGGCGGCGCCGGTCAGCCAGGTGGCGAGTGCGGACCAGCGGAACCAGAGCAGGGCACGCGGTGCGACATACTTGTTGATGCCGGCCGGTCCGGGACCGCCCTCGTCCTTCAGTGCCGCACCTACGGCCGGGACCTGCACGAAGTTGAAGTAGTACAACAGGCCGATCCAGGTGATGCCGACCAGGACATGCGCCCAGACGACGATTTCGACCGGGTTGATGACCTGGGTACCCAGGGCGAGGGTTATGATGATGGCGAGTACGAATCCGGAGATAATGGTGCCGAGTATGGATGTCAGGGGATTCATGGGTTTCAAACTCCTTTTGGAAGTATCCGGTAGCTTTGTTGATCGGGAACGGGTTCGGAAAAGATGACTAAAACAGTCGGGCAAGGGAGCATACGGCAGGACAGGGCTCAATGCAATATCCGCGCGGTCTCAAATCTTCCAGATAAAGCATTGGCTTACAATCGCGGGCCGGCACTGAAGTGGCGCATGGTATCTATCCAAAAACAACATTTTCACCATAAAGACGCAGAGCACGCAGAGAAGTTCTTTAATGAAAGCAAACAAGCGACTTTGTGTTCTTTGCGTCTCTGCGGTGAACTTATTGCGGTGGGCTAGATTTTTGAGGGAACTGGAGAAGTGGCATTGCATTTGATTTTCCTCGGTAACTGACGCAGGAGGTTGTGTGGACGCTATAGGTCTCAGCGTATTTTCCCGTCGTATCGATGCCATCTGCGAGGAAATGGGGGCGGTGCTGCGACAGGCCGCGTTCTCCACCAATATCAAGGACCGGCTGGATTTCTCCTGCGCCGTGTTCGACCCGGACGGCCGGCTTTGCGCGCAGGCGGCACATATCCCGGTGCACCTTGGCAGCATGGCGTTTGCCATGCAGGAACTGGTCGGCGCGGCGCAATGGGCGCCGGGCGACATGCTGGTGGTCAACGACCCCTATCTCGGGGGGACTCACCTGCCGGACATGACCCTGATCGCACCGGTGTTTGCAGGAGGCGATTTGATCGGCTTCGTCGCCAACCGGGCCCATCATGCGGATATCGGTGCGCACAGTCCGGGTTCCATGCCGGTTTCCCGCTCGCTCGAGGAAGAGGGCCTGGTAATTTCTCCCACGCCGCTGCTGCGCCGGGACGCGCTGGTCGTCGGGTGTCTGGCGATGATCGCCGCCGCCACGGCCAATCCCCGTCAGATGGAAGGCGATCTGGCCGCGCAGATCAGCGCCAACCGCACCGGTGTAGAACGACTGCAGCGGCTGGGGAACACCATGGGGGTGACACCGTACCTGGCGGCGCTTGAGGCGGTGAACGACTATGGCGCACGGCTGGCCGATCAGGCGCTTTCCACCATTCCGGCGGGCGTCTACCGGTTTGCCGATGTCATGGACGATGACGGTACGGGGGTGCGTGACCTCGCGATACGGGTGGCTATTACCGTCGGGGCGGGCACCATCGATGTCGATTTCACCGGGACGGCCGCGCAGGTGGCGGGCAATATCAACTGCCCGCTCTCGGTCGCTGCTGCCGGCGTCTACTACGTGTTTCGTTGCCTCATGCCGGCGCATACCCCGGCCTGTGCGGGCAGCTTCCGCGCCATTCGTCTGCATGCGCCGGAGGGCTGCCTGCTGAATGCCCGGCGGCCGGCCGCGGTGGCGGCCGGCAACGTGGAGACCAGCAGCCGGGTGGTGGATGTGGTGATGGGCGCGCTGGCGCAGACCATCCCGGAGCGCATCCCGGCCGCCAGCCAGGGTACCATGAACAATCTGGCGATGGGCTCGCGCACTGGCGGACATGTCTGGGATTATTACGAAACCCTCGGCGGCGGCATGGGCGCCGGGTGTCTTTATCCCGGGCTGAGCGCGGTCCAGTCGCACATGACCAATACCCGCAACACGCCGATCGAGGTGCTGGAAATGAACTTCCCCCTGCGCGTGCGGCGCTACCAGCTGCGCGACGAGTCCGGCGGAGCCGGCGAACGGCAGGGGGGCGATGGCGTGGTGCGGGAGTACGAGTTTCTCGAAGCGACCACGGTGACCCTGCTGACCGAGCGTCGCAGTCATCGCCCGTGGGGGCTCGCCGGCGGCGGTGCAGGCGCCGCGGGTGAGAACTGGCGCGGTTCCATGCCGCTTCCCGCGAAGACCAGCTTCAGCGTCGAGGCGGGAGAGCGCATCACCATCGCCACGCCGGGCGGCGGCGGCTGGGGTGTGGCGTGAGAGCAGGTACCCCTGGACAGGTGGTTGCGCTACAGTGTGCGGCGCACATTGACGCAAGGGACTAACGGGATGCACAGAGTACACTCGGCGCTACAGGTTCTGGTACTGCTCATGATGGTCACGATGCTTGCCGGTTGCGGCGCGTTGATTGCGGGCGGCACCCCGACGGGCGGTCAAGAGACCGCGGCACCCCGCAGCGGCGGCGATTCCTACCATGACGCCGCGATTACCTCGTCGATCAATTCACGCTATGTCAACGATCACCTCGTCGATGCCCTGGCGATCCGGGTAACGACCTGGCAGGGCGTCGTTACCCTGCAGGGTTCGGTCAGGAGCCAGGCCGCCGCCGCGCGCGCCGTTGAGCTGGCCCGCTCGACACCGAACGTGCGGCGGGTGGTGTCGCGACTGACGGTCACACCCTGACCGCCTTTCCGCCAACGCTCGAAAATTTCCACAGGGACTGGATACATGTGTGGCATATGCGGTGAACTTCGCCTTGACGAAACGCCCCTGGGTCAGCGAACCATCCTGACAATGATGGCGAGGCTCGAGCGGCGCGGACCGGATGCGGCGGGGCACTATCTCGATACGCCGGTTGCGCTGGGGCATCGCCGGCTGGCGGTCATCGATCTGTCCGAGCGTTCCAACCAGCCGCTGATCGACCGGGAACTCGGGCTGGTGCTGGTTTTCAATGGTACCATCTACAACTACCCGGAGCTGAAGCAGCAGCTGATTGCCCGGGGCTATCAGTTCTTTTCCGACGGGGACAGCGAGGTCATTATCAAGGCCTATGCCCATTGGGGCGAGGACTGCCCTCGCTATCTGCACGGCATGTTCGCGTTCGCAATCTGGGACACGACGGCGCGCACCCTGTTTCTGGCGCGTGACCGCATGGGTATCAAGCCGCTGTATTACAGCCAGACGCGTCAGTATTTTCGTTTTGCCTCCACCAGCCAGGCGCTGCTCGCCGCCGGTGGCGTCGATACCCGCCTCGACCCGGTGGCCCTGCACCATCATCTGACCCTGCATGCCGTGGTGCCGGCGCCGCGGACCCTGCTGCGCGGGCTGCGCAAGCTCGCGCCCGGACACAGCCTCACCATCGGCCCCGATGGCCGACGGCGTTTGCGGCGTTACTGGCAGCTGGCATGCCCGGAACGCATTCCTGCGCTGACCGAGTGGGAGTGGGCGGAGGCTGTGCGGGATGCCTTGATCCGTGCCGTGAAACGGCGGCGGACCATTGCCGACGTGCCGGTCGGCGTGTTGCTCTCCGGAGGGCTGGATTCCAGCCTGCTGGTTGCCCTGCTCGCGGCGGCGGGCGGTAGCGACCTGTTCACCTTCTCGGTGGGATTCGAGGACCATCCCCATGAGAAGGGCAGTGAATTCGAATACTCGGATAGGGTCGCCGGCCTCTATGGTACCCGGCATCACCGCTATTCCATTCCCAACAGTGAAGTGCTCGCCCGCCTGCCGGAAGCCGTGGACAACATGGCCGAACCCATGGTCGGGCAGGATGCCGTGGCGTTCTACCTGCTCGGTGAACGGGTCGCGCGGGAAGTCAAGGTGGTGCAGAGCGGGCAGGGGGCCGACGAGGTGTTCGGAGGCTATTTCTGGTATCCGCAGATGCAGGCGGCCGCCGGTAGTGACATCGAACGCTTCCGGCCATTGTATTTCGACCGCAGCCACGAGGAGCTGCTGGAGACGGTTACCGCCGCCTATCACGGTCCCGACTATACCTCGCCACGGGTTGCCGAGGGGTTGGGCGCGATGCGTATGGACAGCTTTCTGAACCGCGTGCTGGCGTTTGACGTGACCACGCTGATCGTCGATGACCCGGTCAAGCGGGTGGATAACATGACCATGGCGTGGGGACTGGAGGCGCGGGTGCCATTTCTCGACCACGAACTGGTCGAACTGGCTATCCAGGTTCCTCCTGACATCAAGCTGAAATCAGGTGGCAAGCACCTGTTGAAGCTGATCGCGCGCGGTCTGCTCCCGGACAACGTCATCGATCGCCCCAAGGGTTACTTTCCGGTACCGGCGCTGAAATTCATCCGCGGCGAGGTGCTGGAATTCGTGCGCGGGGTGCTGGATTCCTCCGCCTCCCGCGACCGCGGCCTGTTCGAGCGACGCGCCATTGACCGGCTGCTTCAACACCCGGAACAGCATCACACGCCGATTCTGGGCAGCAAGCTCTGGCACGTCGCGCTGCTTGAATTCTGGCTGCAGCGCAACGTGGATGCTGTTTAGAGTCTAGCCATGAAGAAAAAAATTACTGCAGAGGAGAAAAGAACGCAGAGAACTTCTTTAACTAAAACAAAGTAAATCGACTCTGCGTACATTGCTCTTCTGCGGTGAAAATGGAGTTCATGAATGAATTCTGATCAGGAAACCAGTCTGGACGCAGACCGTTACGCACTTCACGGGATACCCCTCGGTTTTGTGTCTTTTTACGAGCGCCCACACTCAGTAGACTGCTGTCATGAACGTCATGATCTTCGGATCGATCATCAATAATCGAGGTGTGCAACGATGGATATACTGGAACGCATCGACAAGGCGGTGAAGGAAAACCCGGTCGTCATTTTCATGAAAGGCTCTCCGCAGATGCCGCAGTGCGGCTATTCGAGTCGCGCGGCGCAGGCCCTGATGGCCTGCGGTGAGGCGTTCGCCCACGTCAATGTTCTGGCTGATCCGGAGGTTTTCGAGAACCTCCCGCGCTATGCCAACTGGCCGACCTTTCCGCAGATCTATATCGACGGCGAGCTGATCGGTGGCTGCGATATCACCCTAGAACTCTACCAGAAAGGGGAACTGCAGAAAATGGTGAAGGCGGCCGTCGAGAAGGGCACTTCCTGACCCACCCTGCATCGATGATGGAACCGCCCAGGTAAGTGCCTTTCGGCCCGAGCGGTATTTCTCACCGGACGGCAGTAGTATCAACTGCAGCCGGAATTGCAGGGCATCCGGTCAGTTCGCCTCGAGCTTTAGCAGTTCATCCAGAATCTTCACCATCAGCTGCTGACCCTTGCCGGACATGTTCTCGCTGAGCTTGTCCGCATCGCGTTCACCCTCGACCAGCGGCCGAATGCGTCCCGCCATGATGCCCATGTCGCCACCCGCCGCCAGCATCTGCTTGGCCATATTGGCGACCAGCTGGAGGGCGTGCGCATTGCCCCGGCGCGAGGCATGGATCAGGCTGGCGATGCCGGGGGCCGCCATGCCGGAGTCAAAATCGGCCTCAAGGTCGGGCAGCGTGCTTGGGTCCTGCAGCCCCTGCAGGATGGCCTCCACGATGACCCGGTCTTCATCGTCCAGACCCAGCATCATGGATTCATCCCGCCGGCCCGCCATGATGTCGCGGATCGCGGTGACCAGTTGGGTCCAGTCATTTTCCTGTGCCTGGCGGAGCACCTCCTCCATGTCCGGAATCGAGCCGGGGTTGTTGCAGTGCAGGACGACGCGGTGTATGAGTCCCGCATGGGACTGCAGGATCTGCTCATTTAGGTCGGGTGTATCTGCCATGGTTTGTTGCTCCGGGTTAAATGGCCTGTGACTGCAACGGTAGCTTCTCCCCGCTGACTTCGTTCCAGCGATTGAGAATGGCGCAGAACAGATCGGCGGTCCGTTCGGTGTCATAGACGGCGGAATGCGCCCGCTCACTGTTCCACTCGATACCCGCCGCCTGCACCGCACGCGCCAGTACCGTCTGTCCGTAGGCCAGGCCAGCCAGACTGACGGTGTCGAAGGTGCTGAACGGATGAAACGGGTTGCGCTTGATGCCGGTACGCTGCACGGCCGCATTCAGAAAGGAAAGGTCGAAGAAGGAATTATGGCCGACCAGGATGGCACGCTTGCAGCCGCCTTCCTTGATGGCCCGGCGCACGGGTTTGAAAATGCTCTCGAGCGCCTCGTATTCAGGCTTCGCCATACGGAACGGGTGATAGGGATCGATGCCGTTGAAGCGCAGTGATTCCTCGTCCAGATTGGCGCCGGGGAAGGGCTGGACATGGCATGAGAAGGTTTCCTTGCGTGATATATTTCCCGTGCCCGTCCATGTTCAGCGTCACCGCGGCGATTTCCAGGAGGGCGTCACGCTTGGCGTTGAAGCCGGCGGTCTCGACATCGACGACGACGGGCAGAAAACCGCGAAAACGTTGTGAGATGGGATGTTTCTGGTCAGAATCATTCATTGTGGAAGCATACCCAATCAAGCGTGGTTTTGCGACGTTGACGGCGGATCGTGGTTCAGGCGGTGCAATTGTTGGTTGGTACAGAGTTCATCCATACTCACCATACTGACCGCAAAGACGCCCGACTGCAGGGAGAAGGTGAGACCGGGGACCGGTCGAGAGACTGGCCTGGGCCATGCACGACTACAGGGATGTAGGAGGTAGAGTAACGCATGGAGCAGTTACCGAGGAGGTAGAGCACCAAAAGTAGGCGCTATAGTCGATGCAGGGAGCAATTGCCGAAAGTTCGCACAGAAATTCTTTAACAAAAACAATTAACCGACTTTGCGTTCTTGACGGCTTTGCGGTGAATTTATTCTTGTATAAATGGAATCGAGATGGTGATGCAGACTGCAGATCGTTTAACGAACAATCGTTCAGAAGTCGGTGATCTTATGGTGGGGGCAGTGTATTCCAGTCGAATTCTCCGACTGTACGTTGTTTGCCTGGGCGTGCTGTTCAGTCAGGTGCTGGTTGCAGCTTTACCATCGTCTGGCTTCGCGCACGGACTGCTCTGGGAGATTAGTGGCCCGGATTCGTCACCCAGTTACCTGTTCGGCACTATCCATTCGGAGGACCCCGGCGTTATCGGCCTTGCCCCGGCTGTTGAGAGCGCCTTTACCGGCAGCCACCAGGTGATTCTCGAGGTGAACCTGGATACCGAGGCCATGGCCGCCGGAAGTCGAGTTATGCTGATGACCGACGGCCGGCGGCTGTCGGAGATCATCGGCAAGGCCCTGTTCGAGCGGACGGTCTCCGCGCTGCAGTCACGAGGCATTCCCGAAGTGGTGGCTGAGCATATGAAACCCTGGGCGGCGGCTACCGCGCTATCCATGCCGGTGCCCGAAACCGGCGTGGTGCTGGACATGGTACTGTTTCAGCGGGCACGGCAGGCGGGCAAGCCGCTCCACGGGCTGGAAACGATCGCCGAGCAGCTGGAGGTGTTCGAGGGTCTGCCGCTCGATGAACAGGTGGCGCTCCTCAGGGATGCCGTCGAACAGTTTGCCGGGATTGACGCCATGCAGGCCGAACTGCTCGCAGCCTACAAGCGACAGGATCTCGCGGCGATGCTGGCGATCAACAAGGCTGCGATGGCAACCGGTGACCAGCTCCTGGCCGGGGAATTCGAGCGCCGCCTGATCGTGGATCGCAACCACCGGATGGCCGAACGCATGGAGCCCTATCTGAAGCAGGGCGGGGCGTTCGTTGCGGTTGGCGCCCTGCACCTGCCCGGTGAACAGGGTCTCGTCAGTCTGCTAAGGCAGCGGGGTTATTCAGTCAGAGCTGTTGATTATTGAAACCGGAATCCCTGATTCGCCAGGATAGCATCTCCCCGGCGAGCAGCGGGATGACGCGGGTATTACCCAGCGGGTAGTGATCCGGCACCCGCCAGTCAACCTTCTCCAGGGTGATGGTTGACGAGTTATACGGAAGACCGTAAAAATCGGCGCCGAAACGCCCGGCGAAACCTTCCAGCTGCCCGAGCGCCTGCGCCTCCTCGAAGACAGTAGCATAAAGCTCCAGTGCGGCATGGGCCGTGTAGATACCGGCGCAACCGCAGGCGGTCTCCTTGTATTCCCTGGCATGCGGCGCGCTGTCCGTGCCCAGAAAGAACTTTCTGCTACCGCTGGTGGCGGCTTCAATCAGGGCGATGCGGTGCGTCTCCCGCTTGAGCACCGGCAGACAGTAGGCGTGCGGGCGGATGCCGCCGGCGAATATGGCGTTGCGGTTGAGCAGCAGATGATGCGCGGTGATGGTCGCGGCCACCGTTTCCGGCATGGACCTGACGAATTCGATACCCTCGCGCGTGGTGACGTGCTCGAGCACCAGCTTCAGTGCCGGGAAGCGCGCGGACAGCGGCTGCAGGAAACGCTCGACGAACACCGCCTCGCGGTCGAAAACGTCGACCTCGGGGTCGGTTACCTCGGCATGCACCAGCAGCGGCAGGCCGCAAGCCTCCATGGCCTCGAGCGTGGCGTAGGTCCGGGCAATATCGGTGACCCCGGCATCGGAGTGCGTGGTCGCGCCGGCCGGGTAGAACTTGACGCCATGAACCTGCCCGCTTTGCCCTGCCCGGTTGATTTCCTCCGCAGGGGTGTTGTCCGTCAGGTACAGGGTCATCAGCGGGTTGAAGTCACCGCCTGGTGGTACCGCGGCAAGGATGCGCTGCCGGTAGGCGAGCGCCTGATCCGTGGTAACGATCGGCGACTTCAGGTTAGGCATGACGATGGCGCGGGCAAAGCGCCGTGCCGTGTGGGGGACCACCGAGCCGAGGGCGGCGCCGTCGCGCAGGTGCAGGTGCCAGTCGTCCGGACGGGTGAGCGTCAGCTCCACGGGGTTTCCAGTATCCGCTGTTGTAGCAGCAGGTTGAGGGTGAGGCGCACGCCGAAGCCGGTGGTGTCCGTGGGGATGTGTCCCAGCCCCCCCTTGTGGCTGCTGGCGGCCAGATCGACGTGAATCCAGTTGATGCCATCGGCGACGAAACGGTTGAGAAACCGCGTGGCGAGGATGTGGTCGGCCTCGCCTTCCAGCGTGCACTGCTTGATATCGGCGAGGGTGGATTTGAGCGCCTCGTCGAAGTCCCTGTCGAGGGGGAAGGGCCAGACGCGCTCGCCGCTGTCGCGCCCCGCCGCGGTCAGCGGTCCGTGCAGCGCGTCACGGTTGCTGAACACGCCGCTGTAGCGCGAGGAAAGGGCATAAATGCACGCCCCGGTGAGCGTGGCGTAGTCGATCATGAGCTGCGGTTTTTCCCGACTGGCAAGCGCCAGGGTGTCGGCCAGCACCATGCGCCCCTCGGCATCGGTGTGGATGACCTCGATGCTGGTTCCGTTGCAGGCGCGCACCACGTCGTTGGGTTTGTAGGCCCGGCTGCCGATGTGGTTCTGCGCCAGCGCCAGCCAGCAGTCGACCGGATGGTCGAAATCCAGCCGGGAGAGCGCCAGCAGCGTGCCGAGCGCCACGGCGCTGCCCTGCATGTCCTCATGCATGCCGTTCATGTACTTCGCCGTCTTGACGTTGACGCCGCCGGTATCGAAACAGATACCCTTGCCGACCAGGGCGAGCTTCGATTTTCCCGCGTTTGCCCGCGGACGGTAACGCAGGTGAACAATGCCGGCATCCGGAACCGGACTCGCCTGGGCGACTGCGAGAAATGCACCGGCCTGTTTGCGAACCAGCGCCTTGTGATCGAGGAAGCTCAGTTGCCAGCCCTCCTTCCTCGCAAGTGCGGCGACGAATTTGCGGTACACACCGGGCGTCAGTTCATTCGCGGGCAGAGCCGAAAGCCAGCGCGTCAGGTGATTGCCGGTGATTTCGGCCCGCATCTGACCGAGGTCCAGTGTTTCCTTCAGTCCGTAGATCTCGATGCGTTTCAGGGCGGCCGGTTTGTCGGTCTCCGACTTGTAGTTCGGCATCGGGCAGACGGCCGCCAGTAATGCCGCCGTCATCGCCTCCGTCAGTCTCCTGATGTCAGTCGGTCTGAAACCGGCGAACTGCATCAGCACGGAGGACGGGTCCTGTTCGTGCAGCTTCGCGGCCAGCTTGCGCGCCGTGGTCAGCAGCTCGAAGGTGCTGCACTGCGGGTCCAGTGCCTGCAGGATGACATGGGTGGCGTTGGCATTGGGCAGGTCGGTGACCAGCCGCGCAGCCTGCCGCTCCCGGTGATGCAGCCGCTGGAAGCGCGGCCTGAGCAGTGCGGCATAGGGCAGGTGTTTCCATGCGGCTGCACCCGCTTTTTCCGGCAGTATCAGCAGCGCCGCGCGATGGGCGTCTATCTGCGTCGTGAGCGCAGGCTTTGCATGTTGATTTATTTTGATTTTCTCGGTAATGCCGTAGGGTATTTCCATGTTTTTTGCCTTGACCTGTTACCGCAAAACACAGATCATATCGCGCTTGTTGTGCTACCGGTACTGCCGTTTCCCGGTAAATTCAGGGGGAGGGTAATATCCGGCGCTGCCATCGGCATCAGAAAAGCTGATCAGGCTTTTTTGCTCAGGGATTGAACCCTCACACTCTCGTCATATTGACCAAGCGAAGAAACCATCACCATGAAGGTTGCGGATAAAAAGCGCGTGTTGCGTGAAATGCTGTTTGCCCGGCGCTTCGAGGAGCGTTGTTACGAGGCCTATGTCGAGCGCAAGATCGGCGGCTTCCTGCACCTGTATCCGGGTGAGGAGGCCTGCGCCTTTGGTGTGCTGGAGGCTGCCCGGACCGGTCACGACTACGTGATTACCAGTTACCGCGACCACGTGCACGCCATCAAATCAGGCGCGGACCCGAAGGAAGTCATGGCCGAGCTCTATGGCAAGGAAACCGGCGTCAGCAAGGGTCGCGGCGGTTCCATGCACATCTTCGACGTGAACCACCGTTTCATGGGCGGCTATGCCCTGGTCGGCGGGCCGTTTCCGCTCGCGGCCGGCATCGCCAAGGCGATCCAGATGAAAGGCGGCGACGAGATCTGCATCTGCTTTCTCGGCGATGCCGCCAACAACCAGGGCACCTTCCACGAGTCCTTGAACATGGCGAAGCTCTGGAACCTGCCCGTGCTGTACGTCTGCGAGAACAACCTCTACGGCATCGGCACCCGCATTGACCGTTCCACCGCCGTTGTGGATCAGTACAAACGCGTGTCGGGCTACAATATTCCCTCCGCCCAGGAGGACGGCCAGGATATCGAACTGGTCTACAAGGCAGCCACCAAAGCGGTCAACCACGTCCGTTCCGGCAAGGGTCCCTATTTCCTGGAGCTCATGACCTACCGCTATCGCGGTCACTCCATGTCGGATTCCAACGCCTATCGCGCCAAGACCGAAGAGCGCATGTGGAGCAAGCGCGATCCGGTCATCATGCTGCGTGACCGGCTGATCGATGCAGGCCAGTTGACCCTGCGTGATTACAAGAATATGGATACCGAAATCCTGGACGAGATCGAGAACCGGGTTATCGCGTTCGCCGAGAGTTCATCCGAGCCGGATGTGGCCGGGGTGGAAAACTATGTGCTGGCGGAAAACGATCCCTGGGTCAAAGGCGGGGTGCACTGATGGCAGACATGATGTTCTGGGAGGCGATACGCCGCGCCCAGGATGAAGAACTGGCCAACGATCCCATGGTCTTCCTGATGGGCGAGGACATCGGCGTCGCTGGTGGTACCTACAAGGCTACCCAGGGGCTGTACAAGAAATACGGCGAACACCGTGTCATCGATACGCCGATTTCCGAGAACGGCTTCACCGGTCTGGGCATCGGCGCTTCCTTTCTCGGGGCAAGGCCGATCATCGAGATCATGTCGGTCAATTTCGCCTGGCTCGCGATGGACCAGATATTCAACACGGCGGCCAAGGTGCGCTACATGTCGGGCGGCCAGCTGCAGGCGCCCGTGGTCATACGTTCGCCCGGCGGCACCGCGCACCAGCTCGGTTCACAGCACTCGGCGCGCATGGAAAAGGTCTTCATGGGCATAGCCGGACTGCGTGTGGTGACGCCGTCCAGTCCGCGCCAGGCCTACGGGCTGATCAAGTCGGCCGTGCGCTGCAATGATCCGGTGTTCATCAACGAGCACGAACGCATGTACAACATGAAGGGCGAGGTGCCGGATGAGGAATTCTTCCACCCGCTCGAGGGCTCCAGCATCGCCCGTCCGGGACGCGACGTCACCCTGTTCGGCTACAACATCTCCGTGCACTGGTGTCTGCAGGCCGCGGAAACGCTGGCCAGAACCTACGGAATCGAGGCGGAAGTCGTGGATCTCTACGCCCTGAGCCCGCTCGACCGGGCTGGAATCCGCGACTCGGTCACCCGCACGCACCGCGCAGTGATCGTGGAGGAGGCCGAGCCGGCAGTCGGCGTCGGTGCCGAAATCATGGCCATCATCAACGAGGAATGTTTCTTCGAACTGGACGCCGCGCCGGTACGCGTTTCCGCGCTGAACGTACCGGTTCCCTACAATCATAAACTGGAAGTGGCTGCCCTGCCGTGCGCCGATGACGTGGTGGATGCCGTGCGGGGAATGTTCGGCCTTTAACGCGCGGCCGGAATGCGTGACCGGTGTGATTCCTGGCCTGCGTCAAATGGCTTGCGTCACGCAGCGGTTGTCTTGCGAGCAGCTGCGCTCCCGTGGTTCCCGATTTTCTGTATCCGGCCTCAGGCTGGATGACATCTGAACGGAATATTTCATGTCTGAACCCTATGTGATCAAAATGCCCCAGCTCTCCGACACCATGACGGAGGGTGTCATTGTCAGTTGGGAAAAGAACATCGGCGACAAGATCAGGCGCGGCGACATCGTGGCCACCGTGGAAACCGACAAGGCCGTCATGGACGTTGAAGTGTTCCGTGACGGATTCCTGTCCGGACCGCTTGCTCAGGTTGACGCCGTCGTGGCGGTAACATACCCGATCGGCTATCTGGTGGACTCGAAAGAGGAGGTCGTCGAGGATGCGAGGGCGGCCGCCACAAAGCCCGCGTCATCACGACCCGGCCACGCGGCGTCCGTACCAGCACCGACTGACCCGGCGGCGGCCGTTGCCGCGACGCCGCCGCAGGCTGTCGCCGTGCAGCCTGGAGCGGCGCCCCTGCCGCGCCCGCAGGGCATCAAGGCCTCGCCGCTGGCGCGCAAACTCGCCGGCCAGCTGCATGTCGATCTCGACCGCCTGATCGGCAGCGGTCCGGGGGGTGCCATCACCGCGGCCGATATCCAGCGGGCGCCTGCACCCTACGAGGTCCCGGTTCCGGGCAATGGCCGTCCCATGAAATCCATGGAGAAGGCCATCGCGCAGGCGATGTCCTACTCGATCGTCATGCCGACCTTCCGCGTCTCTTACCATATCCGTCTGACCGCCCTGATCGGAGCCGCCAAGCAGGCCGGGGTGTCGGTAACCGTGGCGATTGCCCGCGCCTGCGCCCTGGCGATGAAGGAGAACCCGAAGATCAACTGGTGCTATCAGCCGGATAACCGGCTGGTCGAACGTGAACAGGTCGACATCGGCATGGCGGTCGCCGCCGATGACGGCGGCCTGGTGGTGCCCATACTGCGCAACTGCGAATCCCGCGACCTTGCTGAACTCAACAACGACTGGAAGGGGCTGGTCGAGCGGGCCCGCAGCCGCCGACTCAACCCGGAGGAATTCACCGGCGCCACCTTCCAGATTTCCAACATGGGGATGTATGGCGTCAGCTACTTCGACGCCATCGCCACACCCGGCCTGGCGGCGATTCTGGCAATCGCATCCGATACCGAACAGGGCAGCGCTTTCACCATCACGGCGGATCACCGCGTGGTGAACGGCGCGGATGTGGCGAAATACCTGTATGCGCTGAAGGGGCTTATTGAACAGCCGTTCGACTGGATGGCGCTGGGCGGCACGGCAATCCCGGCGGGTGAGTGGGATTACGATGTGGTCATAATCGGCGCAGGTCCGGGCGGTGAGGATTGCGCGCGCGATCTGGCCGGGCATGGCCTCAGGGTTGCCCTGATAAATGATTCCCCCTTGCCGGGCGGCGAGTGCCTGTGGCGAGGCTGCATCCCTTCCAAGGCCTGGCGGGCGGCGGCGGACCGGATCCGCGACCGCATCGAAGACAAGCACCTGGGAGTGAGCGGCACCGGCAATGCCAAACTGGTCTGGAAGGATCTGGAGGAGACCCGACGGCGTATTCTCGAAACACGCGGCAACATGGCGCTCAAGACCGACAAGGGCGTGAAGATTACTTACCAGCATGGCTTTGGCCAGTTTGTCGACCAACACCACGTGGCGATCAATACCAGCGGCAACCGGGACGATCCCCACACCCGCGCGGCCATCCCGACTCGCAAGGCGTCACGGACGCTCAGCTTCGGGTGTGCCGTCATCGCCATCGGCGCCCCGCCGTTCGTACCGCCGATACCCGGTGCCCGGGAGGGCCTGGAGAGCGGCGGCGTGCTGACGTCCGATACTGTCTGGGGTCTTGACCATCCGCCAAAACGGCTCGCCGTGATCGGCGCTGGCGCCATCGGTGTGGAAATGGCGCAAATCTTTCAGGACTTCGGCAGCAAGGTCACGCTCATCGAGGCGCAGGAGCGCATCCTGGCCGAGGTCGAAGCGGAGATCGCCGCGGGCCTTACCGGTGTCCTGGCTGAGGAGCCGCGTCTCGAGGTGCATACATCGGCGGCCGTGAGCCGTATCTCCGGTCAGCCGGGCGCGATGAAGGTAGCCTTTGCCGGTGCGGACGGCAAGAGTCGCAGCCTTGCCGTGGACTACGTCATCATGGCGACCGGCAAGCGTCCCGTGCTCGATGGTCTGAATCTTGAGAACGCCGGGGTGGACAGTGCCCGCGGTGCGGTGACGGCGGATGCCCGCTGTCGTACCAGTGTGCCGCATATCTTCGCCGTCGGGGATGTCATCGGCGGGTTGATGCTCGCACACACCGCGGCGCAGCAGGGGCGGGTGGCGGCCGCCACCATCATTGGCGAAAACATGAAATACGACCAGGACAGGGATTGCGGCGTTATCTTCAGCCGTCCACAGGCCGCCTTTGTCGGTTTGTCGGTCGGGCAGGCGAAGGCGAAGGGCATCGATGCCGTGGAAGTGAAGGTGCCGATGAACATCGATGCCAAGGCGATGATCAATAATGAACAGCACGGGATGATCAAGATTGTGGCTGACAAGGCCTCGCACCGCGTGGTCGGCGTGCATTTCCTGGCGGACCATGCCGACACCCTGATTG
>CAVXNM010000068.1:0-28652 GCA_963763115.1 uncultured Gammaproteobacteria bacterium | reverse complement strand
TATTTTCCACTACCCAGCGGTCGATAGCCGGCATTAGATTATAACGTTCGGCTGCAGGGATAAATGAAGCCGGCCCGATCAATTGATCGTTTTCATCCAGCATGCGCAGCAATACTTCCCCATGGAGCTTTTCAATTTCACCGCTCACGCTCTGGAGTTTTTTGATTTTCTGGAAAAACAGGCGAAAACGGTTCTGTTCCAGTACCGTATGGATTTTCTGTACCCACTGCATCTGTCCCTGGTGCTCGACCAGTTTTTTGTCGTTATCCTCGCACTTGTGGATCCGGTTTCCTCCGCTTTGCTTCGCTACATAGCAGGCCGAGTCAGCTGCGCTCAAAACATCGGATATATTGCCACTGTCTTCATTGATGCTGACAAGGCCAATACTGGCACCGATTCGAAATACCTTGTTGTGCCAGACAAAGCGGAAGTCCTCAAACAGAGCTCGCATCCAATCCGCGCGCTTGCACGCCCAATCGAGCGAGCAGCCATTCAGCAGAATACCGAATTCGTCGCCGCCGAGACGAGCTATTGTGTCGGATTCGCGCACTACTGTGTTTAATCTGGTTGTGAGCTGTTTGAGAAGTTCGTCACCTGCCATGTGACCGCAGGTGTCATTAATGATCTTGAAGTTGTCCAGATCAATATAGCAGAGGGCATGGTTTTCCTTGCGGTTGCGTGCATTATCGAGTGCCTGACTGATGCGCCGTTCGAATTCGCGCCGGTTAATGAGTCCGGTAAGAGAATCATGGGTGGCTAGATAGGTCATCTTGCCCAGACTGCGCGATTCAGTGACATCATGGAACACCACCACGATGCCTGTTATGTTATTGCCTGAATCGTGGATCGGAGAAGCAATCACCTCTACTGATTGTCTTTCGTTATGGAAGGGGTGTATCAGATGCAGATATCCCGGCAGCATGACACACTTGCCTTTCTCTAGAGAGAGTCTGGACGGATCCGGTGGTGTTCTGAGGGTTTTCTCATCGACGATTTTCAATACATCCATAAGCAGTTTGCCAACGCAATCCTTAAGCTTGATTCCGACAGCCTTCTCCGCAGTCATGTTCATGTATTCTATGACCCCGTCTACGCTGGTTCTGATCACACCATCAGCGATCGAGGCCAGCGTAACCTGGGCGTTTTCCTTTTCCGTAAACAGTGCATCCTGGGTTTTTTTCAGCATCCTGATGTCGCGGAACGAGCCTTCGAGACCTATGACCTTGCTGTTATCGTCGTACTTTTCATGACAATTAGCGGAAACCCAGATATTGGTGCCGTCCTTGTTGATCAGGCGGGTAACAAAGTTATGCAGAACGCCATTATTTACATGACACTCCTGTTTGAAGCGATAAAAATCGTTTTCGTCGAGGTAATAGTCCTTGATGTTTTTGTCCAGGATCTCCTTGCAGTTATATCCCAGAGTGTCACTCACAGATGGCGTGGTCCACAGGATTTTGCCATCCACATCAATCTGGAAGACGATATCCTGCATGTTGTCGAGAATCGCGCCCAGCTCCTGATTGGACGCCTTCAGCTGTTCCTCGGCGCGCTGACGCTCCCTTATTTCGTTCTGCAGCTTGTTATTTGCTTTTTCAGAAAATTTTGTGGCCTTCTCAGCAGACTCCCTGGAGAAAACAAGCTTGTGTATGAGTTCAGTATTATGGGAGCTGAGGCTAAGGGATTTGAGCAGTACATCTCGCATGACACGCGAGGACGTTATCATGATCCAGATGGTTATCAGGGCGACAACGCTCAGGGAACGCGTAATGGTTCCTTCCTGGAAAAGAAACCACATCCCGTTTGGCACAAGTATCGGCAGCACGAATGCGGCTATCGCAGCTGGTGATGACTGCATCGAGATATAGGCGGTCAGGGAAATACATTCAAGAACCAGCATGGTGAATTGATGTGTTTCACCACTGCCATACAGGCCAGATACGATGCCGAGACAGCCCCAGCACGTGCCTGATAAGGCCGCACAGGTGGTATAGAAATCACCCCAGGCTAGGATTTCTTCGGGTTTATCCTCGTCACTGCGGTGGTAGATAAACAGTGATCGAAAACCGACCAGGCAAATAACAGAGCTTGACCAGAACAGCAAAATTCCCGCCGGAGCCAGATCCCATAAAACTATACAAACACATGCGACCAACAGAATGCTTACAAGCAGTTCTGCCTGGATTAGCTTATAGCGCATATTGATTTGGTACAGCCGGAACTGGCCACGGTTCAGGTTGCCACTGTCCTTCTGGAAGATGGAATTTCCTGCGTTCTCATCTGATGCGTGAAATTCCGCTTCAGACCTAATGTCAGTGGTTTCATTCATCACTGCTTCAATTGCTCATTGATGGCGCGCGTAACGGGGAAAATTGTTCAGAACAGTCTGTACCGCGTACCGGAAGATAACTACCCGATCGTGTAGACAGCCTTGCCATCATTCGCTTTATCCTCTTCACTATCAATCTCGAAGAGCTCGAAGTTCGCTTTTCCGGTGGGTTCGGAGATGAAATATCCCTGTGCGAGGTTGATACCCAGTTCCCACAGGATCGCAAGGCAGGCCGGGTTATCGACGCCTTCGGCGATCGTGATTAAATTGTTCAATTTCGCGAGATCCATGATCTCGTTGACCTTGGCGAGGCAGTCGCCCTTGTTGCCGATGCTCTGTAGCAGTTCGCTATCGATTTTCAGGTAATAGGGATGAAGGTGATGCAGGTGCTGTGGCTGGGTTTCCAACCGGTAATGTTCAATGGCGAGCTTGCAGCCGATTTTATTCAGCGCCATGGACAGTCGGGACAGGTTCTTCAGTTCACTATCCATGGCCCGTTCCGCCACCTCGAAAACCAGCTGTCCGGGATTGATGCTGTAGATATCGAGTTTGTCCGAGATCCACTGGGGAAGGTCATGACAGGACACGGACTGCCGGGCCAGCTTGATAAAGAATTTCATGTCCGGGTCCGGCTTTTTGGCCAGTTTTCTCAGCACGCTTTCGATGACGTGGCGATCCACTTCCACCGCCTTCCCGGAATTGGCCGCCATGGTGAAAAACTCGTCCGGAAAAATGTTATTGCTGTTTTCATCTAAAATCCTGGTGAGCACCTCGTAACAGTTGATCGTGTTGTCGTCAAGGTTTGAAATCGGCTGGTAGTAGACCGTTATGCGATTTTCGGCGAGCACTTCCTCGACTATTTCAGCGTGCCGGGTGTTGCTGCCGGGTACGCACAACTCGTCGGATACCACACTGTTTACTACCACCTGGTTGCCGCCGGGCAGACGCTCGGATTTACAAGCCAGATCCACCCTTGGTATTTCCTGCTCGGCGCTGGAATCGCTGCCACGAACCGTGCAGATGTCGATGCTGGCCGAGGTGAACAGCGTATGACAGGCGACTTCAGGGCCGGTGTCCGGATCCTGTTCCGGATCCTGCAATGTCAGCACCGCTGGGTCGCCGCTCTCGCGGAATGCCTGCACTTCATGCTTCAGCCGCTCGACCTGCGCCTCGAGTTCGTCGGCCATCTCTGCCCGCTCCGCGTACCGGCGCGCCTGCGACTCGGAGGCTTCCAGCCGTGCTTCCAGGTCAATCAGGTTCGCCCTCAATTCGCCGTCGGAATCCGTGTCAATCGCGGGGACAGCCTGTCCCGACTTCATGGCCTCCAGTTTCGTCCGGAGGGCGGTTATGGCGGCATCCTTCTCGGCGACGATCTTCCTGTGAACATCCTGTTCGGAGTTCGATGAATCATGCAGCGCACGGTTGAGCTTCTCCAGTTTCTCCACATGAGCAGTCAGCTCATCGTGGACGAGCTTGAGGGATTCATGGTCGCCGGAGATACTGGCTATCCTGTCGTTGAGTTCTTCACATTCCCTGGCGTGTGACCCGGTCTCCTCGCGCAGCCTGCCGGCCTGTGCCTCGAGTTCATCGCTGAGTTCTCCGGTGCGCTCGTTCAGCGCCGCGATTTCGCTGTTCCTGGCATTCAGTTCCTGCATGCTTTGCTGAAGCAGCTCTTCCTTTGTCCGGATCGCCTCGTTCTGCTCCTGCAATTGCGTGTGCAGCTGGCCGAACTCTTCCCGGTGCGCCGCTTCCCGGCGTGTTCCGGCTTCGGTCAGGGCGGCGAGTTCCGCGGTAAGCGTATCAACCTGCCCGGAGTACCCGGCAAGTTCGCGGGTGCGCGCCTCCAGCTCCGCGTGCAGTACTTCCAACTGCACATGGCCAACGTCGTACTTTTCCTGTAGTGCCGCGAGCGCGTTGCCCGATTCCTCTTTCTCCCGTGCGAACGTCTCGGCCGCACGCCGGCTGTCCGCCTTGTGCTGTTCCAGGGTCGCGGTCAGCTCCGCGACGCGCGAGGTCAGCTCGGCGATGTCGCCTGCCTGCGCATCGAGCGCTTGCTGCCGTTCGGTGATCTGCTGCCGCAGGCGCTTTCGGTCGGACTCCAGTTCGCGAATCGCCTGGTTCAGCGCTTCCGATTCGTGTGCGTGAACCTCGTCCTTGCGGCGGGCCTCGCTGGCCGCGTCCTGCAGCGCGGTGTTGATCGACTGGATCGATTCATTGAGTTCCTCGATCCTGGCGGAACGCTCCTTCGCGAGCGTGCGGGAGGCCTCGAGTTCGTACAATGCCGTGCTGAACGCCGCATTGAATTCCTCAGCTGCGGCGAGTAAATCACTGATTGCGGGCTTCTCCGTTTCGGCATCGCTGGTCTGGACAGCGGATTCCGGTTCCGGTTGATTGTCCATGTCGAGATACTGTTCTGTTTCCACACCGTTGCCTGTCTGCATGATTTTTATCCTTTGTTTACTTCTGGTCTCTGACTCCACGACCACAGAGGGCCCCGTAATCATCCTGATCCCCATATCGACTCCCCGAAACGTATCTGCATACGTATTTCTACGTATCTACCTGGTTAGCAGTAGTGGTAAGGCCGGACCTTGATAGGTGCTGGCAGGGTGGTATCTCGAAGGATTTTTTACAAATCCTTAGGTATCCATCCAGCCGAGTATCTCAGACGCCGACATTGGTTTCGCGATGTGATAACCCTGTCCGTACTGGCAACCCATATTTTTCAGGTGCATAAGCACTTCTCGATTTTCTATTCCTTCAGCCAGTACGTTGATGCCTAATTCTCTGCCAAGGCTGATCATCGATTTCACAAGCTTTGTACTGCGCTCGTCTGTCAACAGGTTCAGAACAAATGATTTATCTATTTTTAGCTCCTGTACAGGGATTTGCTGGAGATATGAATAGGATGAGTAACCGGTACCAAAGTCGTCGATTGAGAGCATAATGCCCGCTTCGCTGAGTTTCTGAAGATTATCAATCGATGCCTCCTGGTTCACCATCATCGCGGTTTCAGTGATTTCCAGGATAAGTAAATCCGGGTTTGTATCCCAGATGCGCAATGCACGCGATACGAGTTCGACGAGATCTGGGCTATCCAGCAATTCGGCGGACAGATTGACAGCAATCCTGAATTCCGGGAAATGTTTTCTCATCCACCTTGACTGGTTCAGGGCATTGTTCAAGGTCCAGAAGGTGATCTCCTGTAACAAGGGGCTTCGTTCAATAACACGTATTAGCATGTCCGGGCTGACCGCACCGAAATCCGGATGGTTCCAGCGAATCAGCGCTTCAGCCCCACAGAGCGTATTTGAAGCAAGGTTGATCTTTGGCTGGTAGTAGAGTTGGAACTGTGAATGCAAGAATGCAGATTCCAGCTCGGATTCGAGCAGCTTGCACTGGCTGATCTGCTTGCAAGGAAGGCTGCCGGCACGCATGACCATGGTGCTGGTGTGATATGCAGCCAGTACTGCAGTATCTGCTTCAATCAATAATTCCTCCGCTGTGTTGCCATGCTGGGGGAAAATCGCAATGCCTGTTTTTGCATGGATTGTGGTTTCACAACCGGTCAGGCTGTGTAATCCATCCAGGGTTACGTGTATCTTGTTTACTGCCAGATCAACAATTGCCGGGAATGCGAGGTCGGTGATAACCAGGGCAAACCTGTACTCGTTTATGCGTGATATGAAGTCATATGGTCTTTTGATAGCTGCCAGCGTCGAATGCAGTGTGTCCAGTATCTCGCTGACCTTCCTGAAGCCAAGTATCGGGTACAGTATCTCAATGTGAGAAAGGTCAATCAGTAACAAACCCATGCGCGCGTTGAGATTTATACAGCTTGCGATTGCATCATCGAGTCTGCCAATCAGGCTGGTATAACCAGGTGTGTTGTTGGGCATTGTAAGGTGCGATTTTGGCCTGTCGGCCATAATATTTACCTGCGAATATCTGTCCTAGAGATAGTATTCGGAAGGATCAATGCCGAGTTCACCAATATCCATGACTCTGTTTATCTCCAGGCATGTCCCCCTGGTTTTCTGAGCATATTCCCACAAATCGAGCATGCTGGGTGTCTGGTAGCGCACACCGTCTGCATTCAGTATGAGTAGTACCTTTGGGTACAGTCGACGTGTCCTGTTTTGGGACATGACGATGCCGGTTTGGCCCGAGTTCAGCCTTACCAGTGAACCGGTTGGATAGGCGCCAATACACTGGATAAACTGCTCGACGAGATCTTCGTGAAAATCCACTTTGCGCCAGTTATACATCGTGCAGATGGCTTCTGTCGGTGACATGCTTCTTCTGTACGGGCGATCCCTGATCATCGCATCGTAGCAGTCCACTATGGCTGCTATTCTCCCGCATATGGGGATCTCATCGCCCTTCAGGCGGCTCGGGTATCCTTTCCCATTAACGCGTTCATGGTGCGTAAGCACCATGTTGTGAACGACGCTGGGCATATTAGGGGTATTTTCCAGTATCTCGATTCCGAATTTTATGTGGTGCCGTACCAGATTCATTGAAAGCTTGTTGAGCTGCGACCTCATTTCAAGCAAGGTGGATGGCAATCTCACGGTGCCGATATCCAGTAAAAGTGCACCCATGGAGATGTCATGTATCTCCTCCTTGCTGAAGCCCAGGTGTCGGCAGAATGTGGCCGCGAGGGCGCAACTGTTGATCGCATGGGTATACATGTACTGGCTCTTGTTTCTGATATTCTGCAGGAGCAGGAACGCATCGGGATTGCGAAGAACACTATCCACGATTTCTGACGAGGTTTTCCTGACCTCGCTGAGGTTTAGCGAGTCGTCATCATGTACACCCACAAAAATATTCGTAATAGAACTGGAGCTTTGGTCGTAGACGCCCCTGGCTGTGACAAGTTCCTCCTCCACGGTGATGGAATCGACGTACTTGGAACTGTTTACAGGTCGGTTTGCAACTTCGCTGATTTGTGATTCGGAAAATCGCGAGGGAACCATCTTCACATTAACAACGGTCGTGTCAATTTCGCTCTCCACCTTGTTAATGTAGACATATTCGCAGTGTCGTTTCAGTGCATCTATTTCCTTGTTGTTTCTGATGACGAACCCCTGGAACATGAACGGGGTTTCAAGCCATGGTCTGTCCAGTTCCTGAACATACATGCCTGGTATCAGGTCATTGCAATAGACCTTCTCGAGGTAATTGAATTCATTATCGGCAGTGAGTCTCATGCCGGGATTCCTTGAATACACAGATTAGGATTGGTGCACGGTGTGTCGATGCGTGAATTCCTGCCATGAATAGTGTGTGTTACGTATATCATCGATTGCTAGCCGAGCGCGTAGCTGACGTTTCCTGTTTGCATGATGTCTATCCTTGTTTGCTGGCTGGCCCCTTACTCCACCATCTCCGGTGACCCCGTAATCATCCTCATCACCATATCGACGTCCCGAAGAGTACCTGCATACGTATACCTACGTATTTTCCAGGTCAGCCTGTGGTGAGAGTCAATCCGTGCAAGTCTCATGCGTACTCCCGAGAGGTTGTTATGATCCCAGCCCTGCGTTTGCACCGCCACGCATGACACGCCGTACGCCTCTGCTGGTCATCCCCCTGGCGCCTTTCGCACTCTGGGGCCTGCTGCTGCTTTGGGACACGGTACTGAAGCCGTTTTATGTGGCTCTCTGGCATGCCGAAACGGCGGTTGAGCTGCGTCTGGCGAGCGATGATACGAAGATCCGGGAACAGGCCCTGCGGGAAGCCATTCCGTGCATGATATGAACACGCAACTGGTGCGGGAGATTGTGGAAACCCTGCGGAGCGATCCTGCGCTGGCGCATGCCGGCGCGTATGGCCCGCGGGCAAGAGAACTGATCATGGCTGCCCGTGAGGATGCAGACCGCGAAGTGCGCAACGCCGCGGCCGGCGGTTTGAGCAACATGGATGCCGATGCGCTCTATGCCGGACGCGTGCCGATGCCGGTGGCGCTGGATCGCTCGCTGGCGACCGAGAGCCGGCTAACGGCTATGGGCCACCTGAAGGTGAATTCCAGGGATCCGCTCTGGCGCGAACAGATCCTGACGGCCACAACCGTCGCCGCGCCGGTGGTGGTTGGACTCGGCTTCCTGCTGTATTTCATGGCAGGGCATGCCGGGGGCCTGGACACGAAGGAGACGCTTCAACACGCCGTCTGGTTATGGGCGGCGACCGAATTCTATGCCGTGACCGGATGGGGACTGCATTAGCCGGTCCGGCGCTAGTTCTCCTCCGCAAGATACCTCCGCGTTTCCGCGACGATAACCCCGCTGAGACCGATAAGGCCGATGAGGTTGGGAATGGCCATCAGTCCGTTCATGATGTCGGCGAAATCCCAGACCATCTGGAGTTTCAGCAAGGCCCCGCAGAAGACGGCGATCACCCAGAGGTAGCGGTAAGTGAGCACGGCGCGAATGCCGAGCAGATACTCGCAGCATTTCTCTCCATAATAGGCCCAGCCGAGGATGGTCGAATAGGCGAACAGGACCGTGGCGACGGCGATGATGACACCGCCGGCATCCCCGGGCAGTCCCCTGCTGAACGCGGCGACCGTCAGTTCGGCACCGGTCTGTCCGGTTTCCCAGCTGCCGGTGCTCACGATGACCAGACCGGTGATAGTGCAGACGATGATGGTATCGATGAAGGTTCCCGTCATGGAGACCAGTGCCTGACGGAACGGGTTTCTGGTTTTGGCGGCCGCGGCGACGATGGGCGCGCTGCCGAGTCCGGATTCGTTGGAGAACAGTCCGCGTGAAACGCCCATCTTGATGGTTTGCATGACAATGGCGCCGGCGAAGCCTCCGGTGGCGGCCGTGGGCGTGAAGGCGCGTTCGAGAATCAAGGCAAGCGCGCCGGGCACGGCCTGGTAGTTCAGTATCAGCACGAGTACGCCAGCTACGATATAAATCACCGCCATCACGGGAACCAGAACGCCCGCGACCGTGCCGATGCGTTTTATGCCACCTAGGATTACGGCGGCGGTGAGTGCGGCCATGACCAGACCGGTGGCCCATGACTGTACGCCGAAGCTGGATTCGAGGGCATGGGCGACCGTATTGGCCTGCGCCATGTTGCCGATGCCAAAAGCGGCGAGAGACCCGAACAGGGCGAACAGCACACCCAGCCACTTGAGGCCGAGTCCCCGTTCGAGGTAATACATCGGGCCGCCGCTCATGTCGCCGTTTTCATCCACGACGCGATATTTGACCGCCAGGATGGCCTCGCTGTACTTGGTCGCCATGCCGAAGAAGGCGGTCATCCACATCCAGAAGACGGCGCCCGGTCCGCCGGCGGCGATGGCGGTCGCAACCCCGGCGATGTTGCCGATGCCGACAGTGGCGGCGAGGGCCGTCATGAGGGCCTTGAAATGGCTGATGTCGCCCGCGGCCCGGGTATCCGCGCGGGAAAAGGCGATGCGAAGCGCGCGCCCGAGTTGCGTGACTTGCAGTCCGCGCAATCGCAGGGTGAGAAATATTCCGGTGCCGACCAGCAGGAGGATGAGGGGAAGCCCCCATACGAACCCGCTGATCTCACCGAGAAGAGCAGCCACGTTTTCGCGCATTGTTCATTCCTTTCCGAAATTGGATAGCCGGTATCGCCCTGCGCGCGCCGTGATCCCTGGTGGAGTGCGCGGCCGCTCCCTCAATGCAGCTGAGCTTGCGCGACACAGAGTAGGGAGCAGGAATGACATGGTCAACGGAAATTTCGGGAGGGCGATGAGGGCGGGAGGACGGCGCCGATCAGCCCAGATAGCGGATCTCCCGTGCATCGCGGTAGATCTTGTGTGACAGCTGGGAGGCGAGGTTCAGCAGCAGTTTCGTCTTCACCTCGGCATCCAGGTCCTCGGAAATTCTCCGGCAGGCGGCAACTCCGCGCGCGCCGTCACAAGGATCGAGCACTGCCTGAAATAAATGTCCAGCACCTCTCCCGGTGTCCTGTCCAGAATGCCGTAGCCGTAGAGGAGATGCGCGATTGCGGTGGCCGGTCTCGCTTTCGGAGCGGTAGACCTTTTCGTCGATCGCCATGCATGACCGGTATACCGTTCGAAGCAGGCCATGAGCCGCTGCATCGGGCTTTTGCCCTGTTCGCCCAGATCAGGCCCAAGGTGGCGATGGCACCGGCATTGATCATCGGATTCAGCGGCCGGCCGGTCTGTGCATCGAGGCTGATCGAGTTGAAGACCTCGCCTGACGGCTCCACGCTCACTTTGGTCTGCACACGCTCGACACCATTATCCTCCATGGTGAGACCGTAGGAGATGGCCTTGGAGATCGACTGAATGGTGAACGACAGCTGTTTCGCCCGCCTGATAGACATGGCCGTCCACCGTGGTGATGGCGATTCCGAACCAGTCGGGATTCACGTGGGAAAGTTCCGGGATATAGCTCGCGATATCTCCGCTGCGCATCGAGGCCAGTTCGGCGCAGAGTACATGCAGGTATTCCTGTAGCGGTGGGGTGATCTGAATCATGGGGTGCTGTCCGGAAACTGCTGTATTTATAACGCCACGAAAGAAGTATGCCATGGTAAACCGGCATTGCCGCGACGCATCGACAGGCATTGCCGTCGTCTTGTCAACGCCTGTCCAATCACTTGATCCGGCGCGCATGTGTCTGGCGCGGGACGGGTGTGAGTGTGCCTGGAGTCGGTGCACGTCGCGGCGACCCCTGTACAGGACTGCTGGATCCGTCTGGTTCGGTTGCACCAAAGCAAGGCGCCATCGGTCTGTCGGGAAGTGTCCCGGTGCGTTGTTATCCTTGCCGATGCCCGCTGCCAGCGCCCGCGACCGTCCAGAATCATCACAGTGTTCAATCGGTTGTTTGCTACACTCCGATCTTGCGACAGCGCCTGGTGGGTCGAAACCGGTGTCAACGGATGAGAGCAATGACGGACAATCACACCGATGAACAAACTGCGGCGGCCAGCGTGGCCATGAACCGGGTGCTCGAGGCGGAAAACGAGGCTGAACAGGCCGTTGCCGAGTGTGAACGCGAGGCACAGGCGCTGCTGCAGGCAGGCTATGCGCGCGCCCAGCGGATCACCGCTCGTGCCGATGAGCGGATTTCATTGCTGCGCATGCGCAGCATCGACCGCGTAACCCGCCAGATCGAGGTCATGGAACGCGCCGAGCGGGCGGCGCAGCAGGGCTCTTCCCCGGAGCATCCGCAGGCCGCCCGCCTTGCCTCCGTCGTCGAGGAACTTGTCGCCGAGTTGAGCGGCGACGCCACCCCGGCATCGGACGGGCAGGCGAATCCATGAACACGACCGCACGTTTCGCCTACGCCCAGGCGCGCCTGCAGGCACGTCACGGGATGCGTCCCGATGAGCGGGTGTGGCGGCGGCTCGAGAGCGTCGGCGATATCGGTGCATACCTGCAGGTCGCGCGAAATACCGCGCTTCGGCCCTGGGTGGCGGGCCTGCATGCCGAGCCTAGCGCACATGACATCGAGCTTGCGCTGCGCCAGCAATATCGCCGCACCATCGATGAAGTGGCGCACTGGATGCCGGCAGGATGGCGGGGCCCGGTACGCTGGGTCAGGCGACTGCCGGATTTACCCGCGCTGCAATACCTGTTGACCGGCGCTACGACGCCCGGCTGGATGCGGGATGATCCGGAACTGCGGCCCTTCGCCTCCGACACACCCGCCGGACGGGTGCAGGCCCTGCAGTCTTCCGACTGCGCCCCGCTGCTGAGGGACTGGCAGCGCGGCGAACCCCTCTACGCATCCTGGCTTGATCACTGGCGGGCGCTCTGGCCGGAGGCGTCACGCCTCGTCGTCGGGGTGGAAGCGCTCGCGCGACTCCTGCGCCGGCATCTTGGAGCACTCAGTCTGTATTCGGCGGCGGCAAGCGCACCCCTGCACGAAACGCTGATGCGGGAGCTGAATCGCACCTTCCGCCGCTACAGTTTCCAGCCGGCGGCCGCTTTTGCACATCTTGGCCTGATTGCGCTCGATGCGCAGAAATTGCGCGCCCAGCTGCTGCAGCGCACCCTGTTTGCCGGCATGGCGGAGTCGACGTCCTGATGCTGCGGCCGGTGCGTGCCCGCTGGTTCGAGCTGCTGAGTTCTCGCGAGGACCTCCCGCTGGCCGTGGAGACCCTTTCACGCACCGGCAGTGTCGAGCTTGAGGCCTGCCGGGACGGGCACCCGCGCATCAATCTGCAGGATCTGCGGGAGGGTCTGCAGGAATTCGGGCGCCTGGCGCGCCGCTACCGGACCTACTGGCCGGCGGCTGAGCCGGCGGCGGGCCACTCCATGATTGGCCCGATCAAGATACTCAACAATGCCCTGCGACGCCTGCAGGCCTGGGAGAAATCGGCCGCACCCGTGATCCGGGGGCTGGAGGTACGCCTTAGCGTACAGTCCGAGCTGCGGCTCTTCGATGAGCTGCTTCGGCAGTTCGGTGATAACTCCCCCGACTTCACCCTGCTGGCGTCGGCGGGTCCGGTGCTGCAATCACTCGTGTTCGTGCTCCCGCAGGCGGTGCGCCTCGATCCGCTGCCCGCTGCGGTCCTGCACCTTCGCGTGCACGCGGAAGCGCGTGATTTCCTGCTGGTCGTCGGCCAGCCTGCCGCGCTCGATGCGTTGACTGTAGAGCTCGCGGAACGCAAGGCGCGGGTGCTGCGCCTGCCGGCGTCCTTGCCGCCGATGCCTGTTGCAGCCAGCGAATGGGTTGGCAAGCGGCTGGCGCAGATCGACCGGGAGATCGGGCACGTGCACCACCTGATCGGGGAACTTTCAAGGTCGCATTACCTGGCCATGACCCTGGGCGAGTTGCAGCGTCTGGAATGGTTTCTGGGCACGATGAGCAGCGTGCCGGTGTCGGAAAATTTCGCCTGGGTGACCGGATGGACCGATGATATCGGCGGTGAGCGTCTGAGCGGTGCCCTCCAGCAGGCGCGGCTCGACGCCATGATGCATTTCCCGCGGCCACCGCGGAAACTGACGGTGCCCCTGGTACTGCGCAACCCCTGGTGGGCGCGGCCGTTCGAGGTGTTCGCGCGGATGCTGGGGATGCCTGCCGCGGCGGAAGCCGATCCAAGTCCGCTCCTGGCGGTGCTCACGCCGCTGCTGTTCGGTTACATGTTCGGCGATGTCGGCCAGGGGCTGGTGCTGCTTGCGATCGGTGTGGCGCTACGGCGGCGCTCATCGCTGATGCGCCTGCTGATACCCTACGGCCTGTCAGCGATGGTGTTCGGGTGGGTGTTCGGCAGTGTGTTCGGACAGGACGGGTGGATTGCGCCCTTATGGGCAAATCCGGTGGAACAGCCGCTGCTCGTGCTGCTGGTGCCGCTCGCCGGAGGCGTGGTTATCCTGCTCCTCGGACTCGTGCTCAATGCCGTGCAGGCGGCCTGGCGTGGGGAATTGCGCCGCTGGGTGCAGGTCGAGGCGGCCATTCTGGTGATCTACGTGGCGCTGGTCGCCACGGTGTTCCTTCCCGTGGCCCGCTATGTCGTGGTGGGTGCGGTGATCTGGTTTTTCCTGGGCAGCCTGGCCCTGCAGTACATAGTGGGTGGCGGGCGGTTCTGGCCGAGCCTGACGGCGGCGGCCGGTACCCTGATTGAGAGCGTCCTGCAGCTGTTGCTCAATACCATTTCGTTCGTGCGCGTCGGCGCCTTCGCGCTGGCGCACTCCGGGTTGTCGCTGACCTTTGCCATCATGGCGGCGGCGGTGGACAGTCCGCTGTTCGGGGCATTGATCCTGTTGCTCGGCAACCTGATCGTTATAATGCTAGAGGGCCTGGTGGTGTCCATCCAATCGACCCGCCTGATACTGTTCGAATTCTTTATTCGCTTTTTGCGCGGCACGGGGCGCACCTTCCGTCCGCTGGCCGCACCCGAATCCCAAGTTGCGACGAGGAGAATGACATGACACGACGTATCAAGGCGGCGACCATCTGGCTGGCCGGTGCCGCGAGCATCAGTCTGGCGGCGACCCTGATGTTCTGGTGGTCGTCGGCCCTTGCCGCGGAGCCCGGGAGCGCCGCGACGGCGCTGCCTCCCGGCGCCATCCAGTGGGGGTTTCTCGCGGCGGCGCTGGCGACCGGCTTATCCTCGCTCGGCGCCGCCTACGCCGTGGCAAATGTTGGCAGCGCGGCCATCGGCGCCATGGCGGAGAAGCCCGAACTGCTGGGACGCGCCCTTATCATAGTGGGACTGGCCGAGGGCATCGCCATTTATGGCCTGATTATCTCGATCCTGATTCTGAACCGGATCCTCTAGTTCGACCTCCTGCATGTCCATTCCCGTCTATATCGGAGACGAAGTCGAGGCCGCCGGCTACCGGCTGGCCGGTCTGGAGGTGCGTGTGCCGGGCCGGTCTGAAGTCCTCCCGCAGATCCATACCGCCTGCGAGCAGGCGCCGCTGGTGATGATCGGCGCCGCGACCGCCCGGGATATCCCGCCGGCGGAACTGGATCGGCTGCTCGCCCTGGCCACGCCGTCGGTGGTCATCGTGCCGGATGTGCGTGGCCGGGCCGGATTGCCGGATCTGGCGACGCGCCTGCGCGCTCAACTGGGGGTACTGGAATGAGCGCCTCCACGGACGATGCGGTCGAGGCGCAGATGCGGCAGCTGCTTCAGGTCGTCGCGCGGCATCGTGACGAGCGTTGCAACGAGCTGCTGGGGCAGGCACGACGCGAGGCCGCACAGGTGATCAGTCAGGCTCATGCCGAGGCGCGTGCGCGCATGCATCAGAGTGTCCAGGGTATCCGGGAAGAGCGGCGTTTGCGTCTCACCGCCGCCGAGGCGCAACTGCAGACACGCCGCCGCCGCCGCCGCGAGGGCGCCGATCTGTGGCTGCTGGCCGCGGCCTGGCAACCCCTGCGCAAGGCCCTGCAGGCGCGCTGGTCGCAGGAGATCGCGCGGCGTCAATGGATCGATTCCCTGGTGCAGCGGGCATGCACTCTGCTGGTCGCGACCGACTGGCAGATCGAGCATCCCCTCGACTGGCCGGTGCAGGAGCGCTCGTCGCTGGAGGAACGGCTGGACGGGCAGCTGGGACGCCTGCCGGAGTTTATTCCCCGGGAGCAAATCACCGCAGGTTTGCGAATCTGCGCCAATGGGACCTGCGTCGATGGCACCCTTGAAGGCCTGCTGCGCGACCAGACCCGCATCGAATCGCTGCTGCTGGCCAGGTTCAACGCCGGCTTGGCGACTCACGGCTGAGCGTCGCCGGCGAATCTTCCGATGACGGACGCCACCATCACCTGGATAAGCGGCCCCGTGCTGCGGGCCACGACCAGACGCCCTTTCCAGGTGAACGAAGCGGCGCTGGTCGGCCGTCAACGTCTGCTGGGCGAGGTGATTCGCATTGACGGTGCGGCCGTGGTTATCCAGGTCTATGAAGACACGACCGGACTGCGGCCGGGCGATCCCATCAGCGCGACCGGCGCGGCGCTCTCGGTACGGCTCGGGCCCGGCCTGCTCGGGAATATCTTCGACGGCCTGCTGCGTCCGCTCATCGGCCTGGGGCGCTACGTCCAGCCGGGAATCAGCCCGCCGGATGATCAGCGGACCTACCCGTTCAAACCCTCCATCAGCCTTGGCGACCAGCTGAAGCCGGGTGCCGTGATCGGCAGCGTCTCCAGGACCGATGCGCGGGCACAGCGCGCGCTGGCGCCGCCGGGCCACGGCGGCGAGGTCACCATGATCGCCGCTGCCGGCGACTATCCCGAGGACGCGGTGGTGTGTGTCCTGCGCAACGAGAAGGGCGAGAGCCATGACATCACGCTGAGCCACCGCTGGCCAGTGAGGCGGCCGCGGCCGGTGGCGGCGCGTATTCCCGTCGAGGGCCCCCTGTTCACCGGGCAGCGCGTGCTGGACAGCATTTTCCCGCTGGCCTGCGGCGGGCGGGCGGCGATGCCGGGCGGGTTCGGCACCGGCAAGACCGTGCTGCAGGAGACGCTCGCCAAGTGGTGCGATGCCGATGTGATCGTCTATGTCGGCTGCGGGGAGCGCGGCAATGAAATGGCCGGGGTGCTGCACGAGTTCCCCTCGCTCGAGGACCCGCGCAGCGGCCGTCCGCTGATGGAACGCACCGTCATCATTGCCAACACCTCCAACATGCCGGTGGCGGCGCGCGAGGCGAGCATCTATACCGCAGTGACCGTAGGCGAGTATTTCCGCGACCAGGGCATGCGCGTCGCCCTGATGGCCGATTCCACCAGCCGCTGGGCCGAGGCGCTGCGCGAGGTCTCGGGCCGTCTCGGTGAATTGCCGAGCGAAGCGGGCTACCCTGCCTACCTCAGCAGTCGCCAGGCGGATTTCTATGAACGCGCCGCCCATGTGCGCACCCTGAGCGGGCAGATCGGCTCGCTCAGCATCATTGGTGCGGTCAGCCCGCCTTCGGCGGATTTCTCCGAACCGGTGACCACCCATACCAAGCGTTACGTGCGCTGCTTCTGGGCGCTCGATGCCGGCCGTGCCCAGGCCCGATTCTATCCGGCCATCCATCCCCTGCATTCCTACTCGGAGGATGTCGAGGTGCTGGCCACGTTCTGGAGCCAGTGCGGTAATCCGCACTGGGCGGAGCAGCGGCGGCGCTTCCTCGGCCTGATCGCCCAGCAGGCCACGTTGGAGCGCATGGCGCGCATCGTCGGCAAGGATGCCCTGCCGCCGCGCCAGCAGCAGGTGCTGCTCTGCGCCGAGCTGATCAACGAGGCCTTTCTGCGCCAGTCGGCGTTTTCCGAGATCGACCGCTACTGTTCCGCGGCCCGGCAGATCGCGATGATGCAGACCCTCAATCATTTCATCGGCCTCACGGAGGCGGCCGTCGCCCAGCGGGTCAGCGTCGAGGCCATCATCCAGCTGCCGGTGATGCGCGAGCTGCGCCGCATGGGCGAGGATATCGACGATGACCGGCTGGAGCAGTTCGGGGAACTGCAACGACGCCTGGAGACCGGCGTGGCGGAATTGACCAGAAGGAGCACCGCCGATGCGCGCTGATGTCTACGCCACCGGCGCCGCCACCCGCATCGAGGGGCCGCTGCTGTTTATCAAGCGCACGGTCAACGCCGGTCTGAACGAAGCAGTCGAGGTCGAGGACACCGAGGGGCGGGCGCGCCTGGGACGCATCGCGGCACTGGATCACGACACCCTGACCATCGAGGTGCTGGAGTCCACCGCCGGGCTGAGCCTGTCCGGGACGCGCGTGCGATTTCCGGGCGAGCCGCTGCACTTCGCCGTGGGGCCGGACCTTCCGGGTCGCGTGTTCGACGGCGTGGGCCGGGTGATCGACGGCGGACCGCCCGTTTCGGCGACGCGCGTCCTGCGCATCGATGGGCTGGCGATCAATCCCGCTGAACGCGCCGTGCCCACCGACTTCATCGAGACCGGCATCTCAACCATCGATCTCATGAACAGTCTGGTGCGCGGCCAGAAGCTGCCGATTTTCTCCGGCGCCGGCCTGCCACACGATCGCCTGGCGATCAGGATCGCCCATCATGCCCGCCTGCGCGGGCAGGCAGCGGGCGACTTCGTGATGGTGTTCGTCGCCATCGGCGTGCCCTATGACACCGCCGAGCGTTTCCGCTCCGCCATGGAGAACAGCGGCGCGCTCGAGCATACCGTGCTGTTTCTCAACCTGGCCTCGGACTCCAGCACGCAGCGCCTGCTCTGCCCGCGCTACGCCCTGACCGCGGCGGAATACCTTGCCTTCGTGGAAGGCAAGCATGTCCTGGTCGTGATGACCGATATGACCAATTACTGCGAGGCGTTACGCGAGGTCTCCGCGAGTCATGGCGAGGTGCCGAGCCGCAAGGGGTTCCCGGGTTACCTCTATTCCGACCTCGCCACGCTGTATGAACGCGCCGGCAGCCTGAAGGGCGCGCCGGGTTCACTCACCCAGCTGCCGATCCTCACCATGCCCTCGGATGACATTACCCACCCGATACCCGACCTGACCGGCTACATCACCGAAGGCCAGATCGTGCTCGACAGGGAACTCGACCGCGCCGACATCTTTCCCCCCGTCAAGGTGCTGCCCTCGCTGTCACGCCTGATGAAGGACGGCACCGGCAAGGGTTACACCCATGCAGATCACCCGGCGCTCGCCAACCAGCTGTACGCCGCCTATGCGCGTGCCGTGCACGTGCGCGTGCTGGCGAGCGTGGTCGGACGCGATGGCCTGTCGTCCATCGACCGCCAGTTCCTCGATCTCGGCGAGCTCTTCGAGCGGGAGTTGGTGCAGCAGCAGGGCGCGCGAACCCTCGAACATAGCATGGAAATCGGCTGGCAACTGTTGCGCAGCCTGCCGAAAACGGAACTGCACCGGCTCAGCGACCGGCAGATCGCGCAGTATATCGAGGCGGAATCGCCGCCATGACGGCAACGGATCAGGCGCCGACGCGCGCCGCCGTGCTGGCGCTCCGGGAAGAACGGGTGGTGGTTGGCGAGGCCTATGATTTCCTCGACGAGAAGCGGCTGCTGCTGGCGGCGGAACTGCTGCGCCAGCTCGAAGCCTACACGCGCCTGAGCGCCCGGATTGAGGCGCTCGCGCACACGGCCGGCCGGCAGCTCGCCGCCGCCGTCGGGCATCACGGGCTCGAGGGCCTGAGCGTCTATCCGGCCGCATCACTCGCGGGGGTGCAGGTCGGGATAACGCAGCGCAACTTCATGGGGGTGACCCTGGTGGAAACGGCGCTGGACAAGGCGACGGCGGAACCGGCGGCACGGCGTGCGGCGGCCAATCCCTCGCCGGAAGCCGGGCAATGCGGTGTGGCCTTCAGCGAGCTGCTGCAGCAAAGCGCCCGACTCGCCGGCATCTCCGGCAACCTCTACCGTCTGCAGGCCGAGTACCGTCTCACCGAACGTCGCGCCCGCGCCCTCGAGAACGTGATCATCCCTGAGATCGAACAGGCGCTCAGGGTAATGGGCACACACCTCGAGGAACTGGACTTCGAGGATGCCGTGCGGGTGCGCCTGAAGGCCAGGAGCCATCGACCGGCCGCTGGATAGCAGGAACCGCCCGCGCAGGTGGCGGTTGCACGATGGAACCACGCCTGCAGTAGAATTAAACCGAATAATTCGAGGTGTCCATAAGTTGATTTTTCATTAATGCAGGGATGAATGCGCACAGGAGGTGCACATGAAGAAGCGGGTTGGTATTGCCCTGGGTCTTGTCCTCAGCGTGCCGGCAGCCGCCGGAGACATCTACAAATGGACGGATGAACAGGGTCAGGTGCATTTCGGCGACCGGCCACCGGCCGGAGTGCAGGCGACGCATGAAGAGGCAGGAACGGTAACCGCAAACGATACGGCGACCGGCGGCGGCCTGAGGCCCGGAGAGCGCGCGCGGCTGAGTGATATCGAGAAACAGGAAAGCCGGGAGGCAGCCGAAAAACGCGACCGGGACAAGGCGGCCGCAGCCGATGCAAAACGGCGCGAACGTCAGGCCGGACAGGACGCCAGACGCTGTGCGGACTATCAGCAGAAAATCAGAAATTATAAACGGCGGCTGCGGGCTGGTTGCCGCGTGTCAACGTGTACTTCCTACAACGTGCAACTCACCAGCTATAAAAGCAGAGCGGCACGGGTCTGTCATTAGCCTGACATTATTTACAAATCGACCCAGGCTGCATTGCTGCCTCGAGAGGCCCCCTGCCGGTGAAATCCCTCGTAACCGACGGCCGCAGGCAGGCGGCCGGCGAGCTTGCAGGGATGAATTCGCCGTGTGTCGCATGAGGATTTTCCCGGCAGGGGTACAGTCAATGCATTACTCATTGCTTCTTGATAATGCCGCACGCCGTTCTGGCCCCGCCTGCACATCCCTTGACGTTGCCCTCGGGGCAATAGGTGTCGGGATCGGTGTGTATGATGATCGCACTGCCGTCCGCATCGAACACGCTCAATGGCCCGGGAGACAGCGTCACCCGGGTGGTGCTGGTATGCAGGACTCCCGTGCCTCCCGCATTAACCTCGAGATTGACCAGGTCGCCGGAATGGAAGGGGTGATTGCCATCGGGAGCGGTGAACCCGTATGGACCGGGGTCGAAATGCCCCTTGGCCTCGCTGCAGGGTGTGCAGTTGCCGGTTTCGTGAATATGCACGGCATGCTTGCCGGGTTTCAGCCCGCTGACCCGGATGGTCACATCGACCTGCTTTACGCCTTCGACGGAAGGTCGTTCGATGAGATCCGCCGACCCTGAAATCGCCGCATCATCACAGCCCTTGATATCGGCGCTCGCCCTGACGGGGGCGGCTGATGTCACATCCGCTCCCAGGATCGCGGATGAGATACCGCAGAAAATCAGTGCTATCGCTTGTTTTGTCTTCTTGCGCATGATCTGCCTCCTCCAGGAGCCTGTCGGACTTAGGATGATTCTACTGCGGCTGTGGGAGAGCGGCTCAAATCGCCCCGATTTCTCGTTGCGTAGAATGACTATGCGCCTCGAAATCATGACGATTTGTTCTCGCTCTCCCACTCGCCTCGCTATGAACCCCTAAGTCCGGCAGGCTCCTAGCGACTGAATGGATCGGCCTGATGAGCGAATTCACCGGACATGGATAAAAGCATGGCACAGGGTTTCCAGGAAACAAGGCCTATTGATTGACATAGCGTACAGGCTGCCCAGAGGTCGATTGACGGGACACACTCATCCAGCAGAATCGAGCACCGGCGTCTTTATCCGGTTGCGTGGATTACTCGAGCGGCAGAGGCCGCTGCATGCCCGTCAGGGCGCGCAGGAAGGCAACGAGGTCGCTGCGTTCAGCCTCGCTCAGGCCGAGCGGTTCAAGCAGCGGACTTTTCTGCGCATCAACACCGCCGCCCCGGTCGTAGAATGCCACCACGTCGGTAAGCGTCGCCAGCGCCCCGTTGTGCATGTAGGGCGGGGAGCTCTCGATGTTACGCAGTCCCATGGTGCGGAACTTGCCACGGTCGGCTGGGTCCTTGGTCACCAGTTCGCGGCCCGGATCCCGGGTGAGTTGCGCCCAGTCCTGCAGTCCCATGCGCTGCGCATCGAAGCGGATCGCGGCCAGTATCTGCGGGTTATCGACGATCGCCTGGTCCGTGACGGCGAGATTGTGGAACTGGTTGTCGGTTAGGTTGGGGCCGTGATGGCACTGGATGCATTTCGCCTTGCCAAGGAACAGCCTGAGACCGTGTTTCTGCGCGGCATCGAGCGCCGCCAGCTCGCCATCCATGTAGCGGTCGAGCGGACTGTCATCGAACACCAGGGTACGCTCGAAGCCGGCAAGGGCGTCGGCGATCCGCCCGGCAGTGATGCCGGCGTCACCGTAGGCCTTGCGGAAGGACTCCAGGTAGCCGCCGTCCGCCTTGAGTTTCTCCACCAGCAGAACGACGTTGTTGTTCATGTGCAGAATGTTTTTGACCGGTCCGAGCGCCTGCTTGTCGAGGTCGGGGGCGCGCCCGTCCCAGATCAGCGGCTGGTTGTACGCCACGTTGACCAGCGAGGGTGAATTGCGGCGTTCGTGCTGGCTGGGGTAGGCCGGTCCCAGCGCGTCGTGGGCCGCGTAGCCATGGTCGGGGAGGTGGCAGGTCTCGCACGAAATGCTGGCGTCACCTGACAGCCGGGTATCGGTGAAAAGCTTCTTGCCGAGCGCTACCCTGGCTGCGGTAAGCGGATTGTCCGGCGGAACCGGAACCACACCCAGATGACCAATGGCGGCCCTGACCTGTTCCGGCGTGGGTACCGGTTCGGCGGCCTGCGCCTCCCCGCCGAGCAGCAGCGTCAGCAGCATGATCACGCCGGTGATGACTGGCTTCAATGGGATCATTTTGAGGCACCTCCCGAAAGTGATTATTTCCTGCGGGTTATCCCTGCAGCTGCGACCCGGCCTGTTGTTCATCTACCCCCTAGTGTAGACGCTCGCAGGCAGTGGACCTGTCTGCCGGGAGTGAGACGGCGTACGGGATGGTCCCGGCGATGCCCTGCGCCCCATTGGTCCCTTACACAGGGCGTTCCCAGGGATCAGCTTGCCAGGAATAAAAGCAAGGCGGCACAGGTTTGTGGTCAGGGTGAGCGCGGGAAGTTTTCCGGGATCTACAATAACGATGATCAGACAACCAGTCAGCAGTACAGATGCCTGCTGTCGTAGTTGATTTCATGACGACGGGTTTGTCATCCGGTAGCTGCAAATCAGCCGCGCGATATGATCAGGTATGGCCATACCTCACTGAGGTGCTGCCTGATCAGTGTGACAATCTCCCTTTTTTTGGTATTTTCCGCCCGCTGCAGCGGCGTCATGCCATTCTTGTCCCTGATATCCAGCCTTGCGTGGTATTTCAGCAGTAATTCCACCACTTTAGAGTGTCCCCTGGCAACGGCCAGATGCAAGGGGGTCTCCAGACTGTCGGTCTGTACATCGGGGTCGGCGCCATGTCGGACGAGCAATTCACACAAATCGACATGGCCAAGTCTGGCTGCATAGTGCAAGGCCGTGCAGCCAGAGTCGATTGCGACTGCATCCACCTCGGCCCCACTATCCAGCAGGAGCTGTACAGCATCGCCGTTGCCCTTCTCTGTCGCCAGATGTAACGGCGTCTGGCCGCGGATATTTCTGGCATTGATATCCATGCCTTTCGCGATCAGGTTCTTGATGGTCTCCGCGCGGCCTCTTGATACCGCTTGCTCCAGTGATGAAGTTGCCGGAACTCGCGGTGTGCTGGAGTGGAACAGCACTCGTATCAGGCTGTGTAACAGGTAAGGCACCAGCAGCAAGGGCCAGACCAGCGGATTATCCAACCCTGTGTAGAAGTCCCGGTAAAATGAATAAATAGAAAGTGAATTGAAGTGTGCCAGGTGTATGCCATGTTCAAAGTTCAGAAACCACAGAAGCGCAGGCATGAACAGGCATCCGAACAGCAGTACGGAGAGCAGAATACTGGATTCACGTAACAGGGTCTTCATTATGAACTACCATATGTCATTACATTCTAATAAGCTAATTATATCGGCGTAAATAATTAGCGCGATTGGGCAGGCGGAATGAAAATCCTGCCCGGCAGGGACTATCCGCTGGACCGGAGATAGCCGTTTACGGCCCTGTGTTGTGAGTCAGTACTCGTCCATCCAGCGTAATCGATGCACCTGTCCAGGCACTCTTGCTCACATTTTTCCCGGGTGGTCCGCTCATGGTCCCGCACTCTGATGGAACCGGCTGCTTGAGGAACTCGATCAGGACTCCAGGTGCATTCCTGATATTTACGCATACCCACCTCCGAACGCGGATATGAAAAGGGTGCGATAACAGTCATCACAGAGAATAGCGCCGAGAAAATATATCTCAATAGCGTCTTTTCGTGCCACCGCTCACCGACAGCTGGAAAAAACGATGACACGACATTGACGACTATTTGCGAGCTCCAGTGTGGGGTACTGCTGCCTGCCAGTGTCGATACTGAGGCAGTAGTTAAAAGTGGATGCTGCTCGCACAAATGGAGGTGTGTGTGGCAGCAAAAGCTGCTGATTGAAATGGCGCGCCCGACAGGATTCGAACCTGTGACCCCTGCCTTCGGAGGGCAAAATAGCACCTAAAAAGACTCAGGTGCTAAACTCAATCCAGCTGAATTCTCTGATACACACCAACAACTTACATTATATTCCATCGAGTAGTGAATGCAATTAACTATGCGTTAATCGTGACCCACTGTGACTGGAGTGTGACAGGCATATTGGACTTGCCCCGGTTTTGTGGACAGTTAGTTTCCTAAACGGTCTCAGTCTCGCGTGTCATTAGTCTCCTCTCGTAGTTGACGGGTGACAAGTATCCCAGGGACGAATGCCGACGGTGCGGGTTGTACCAGCCTTCGATCCATTCGAACACCGCCAGGCGGGCCTCCGTCTGGGTCTTGAACCGACGCCGATTCAGCAGTTCACGTTCCAGGGTGGCGAAGAAACTCTCGGCCATGGCGTTGTCGTAGGCATCGCCGACCGAGCCCATCGACGGCATCACACCCATCTCCCGGCAGCGTTTACCAAACGCATAGCTGGTGTACTGGCAACCGCGGTCGGAATGATGGATCACCTGCTCGGGTCGGCGCTGCCACAGCGCCATGTTCAGCGCACTCAGAACCAGCTCGGTGCGCAGATGGGTTTCCATCGCCCAGCCCACGATCCGGCGCGACCAGACATCCAGAACGACCGCCAGGTACAGAAAGCCCGACCAGGTCGGAATGTAAGTGATATCAGCAACCCACAGTTGATCCGGCCCATCAGCCGTAAACTGTCGGTCGACCAGGTCCTGGGCACGATCCGCTGCCGGATCGGCGACCGTCGTACGAATGAACCGCCGTGGCGTGAGGCCATACAGGCCGGCCGCACGCATCAGGCGCGCCACACGCTTGCAGCCCACGTGAACGCCATGATCATCCGCCAGCTCGGCATGAATGGATGGCGCCCCGTACGCGCCTTTGGAACGGCGATGGATTGTCTGGATCAGCGCCGTCAAACCGATGTCCTCGTGTGCGCGCGCCGACAACGGCCGGCCGTCCCATGCATAGAAGCCGCTGCGGGATACCTTGAGCAACCGGCACATGAGCTGTACCGGGTAATGGGCCTGGTGTGCCTTCACGAATCCGAAGAGCGCTTCGGTGTCGCGGTGCTCTCCTTCGCAAACCAGGCCGCGGCTTTTGAGAGGATCTCCCGTTCCAGTTTGAGCTGGCGGTTCTCACGTCGTAGCCGGGTCAGCTCCTGGCGCTCCGCGTTCGTCAGGCCGCCGTCTCCCCGACCCGTATCCCGATCGGCCTGCTTGACCCACTGCCGGATCGACCAGCCGGTACAGCCAAACTCCTTTTCCAGCTCCGCATACTTTCGTGCCGGCCCGGACCAGTTCAACCATCTGTTGCCGGAACTCCGGCGTGTACATCCTCTGCTTCTTTGCCATCTCGAACACCTCTCTTTGTGAAGATGAAGTGTCCACTGAAGCGGGTCAAGTCCAATGGTACAACCACGAGCACCGCCACAGCGCGATCCGCTACGTGACCCCGAATCAGCGCCACAGTGGCCAGGAGCACAGCCTTCTGAAACAACGTGAAGCCGTATACGAGGCTGCCAAACAGCGTCACCCTGGAAGGTGGTCTGGCAGAGCAAGAAAATGGAATCCGGTGAGGGAAGTATGGCTGAATCCGCCCAAAGAACATCACGCGGAGAAGAGGCAGGATCTCAAGGCCGCATGATCAATGAACGCGACAACTTCGTTGACAAACACCGCACTACTGGTATCGTCATTATGGGAATCGTTTATGGAGCTTTTCCAATCGCGGCTCATCCGCTGGGTAAAGTGCCATTAGACCCTCCCAACGGAAGGCGGAGGAGAAATTGGCCCGGATCAGAAAACGTCACACAAACCTGTTTGCTCACTGGGACCTTCTGGGCAGGCAGAAAGAGCGCTCAAGAGCCGTATGAGCGGAGACGTTCACGTACTGTTCTGTGTGGTGCTTGGGGGAGAGATTTCCCTAGGCTGACACGACTCAGTGCATCGGTCAAGGGCGTGAAAGCCAGTGCCAATCTGTACTCACTGATCGAGACGGCCAAAGCCAACGGGCTGGAGCCCTATGCCTATCTCCGGCACCTGTTCACGGAACTGCCGAAGGCGGAAACCGTTGAAGCCATCGAGGCACTGTTGCCGGGCAACCTCAGCAAGGATCAGATCAGGATCGGCTGAGCAACCCTGTGGTTTGTTTGGCGGTTACAATGAAACGAAGCTGGAGGCGCTGGAATTGCTGCTGTTTGGTCTTGTGGATTGTTTGCAGTGACTGGCGGCTTCTGAGCTTTGAATGATGGGAAAAATGGGCAACGTGACCGCGGTTGCGGCAATTTCGTTATAAGAGGTTTACCCGTCACCTGTACAGCTCTCGCCAGGCATCAGATGAATGCTATTTGTTATGCACAAAAGGTAAGGTATTGGAAGCATAGTGCTTATTTCAGTTGCAATCCCAGCTCATAATAGGCCGGCATTTCTGCTAGAAGCGGTACATAGCATTGCTAGACAGACTTACAAAAACTTCGAAGTGGTAGTTGTTGATGATGGTTCCGTGCCGCCAATTTCGTTATCAGAGCTACAAGAAGTATGGGGAGCGTGTCAGCCTTCATAGGAATGATTTGGCGCAAGGATACCCAAGGCGAAAAACGCCGGAATTAACGCTGCTAGCGGTGAAATAATTCTGTTACTGGATGATGACGATCTATTGATGCCCGATGCTTTGGAGAACATAGTATTCGCATTCTCTAAATATCCAAATATTGATTGCCTGTTTTTGGGCGTTCATCCATTTGGACTATACGCTAAAGGACCAGCGAAAAATCGAGATGTAGCCTTAAAAACAATTATTGACAAATCGAGACCGGTAGAACGCGACGGTATTTATTTTTTCAAAAATGGTCTTTTTGATGCGCTCCTCAATACAGTGCCAATCGATTTTCAAAGGCCAGCTGTTCGTCGTGGCGCATGGAATATTGTCGGGGGCTTTGATGAAAGCAGCCTGTTTAGCGAATCGGCTTGGGCAATACGTGCTGCATCCATTTGCACCATTGCACTCACCAAAAAGGCTCTAACCGAGTGGCGAATACATGACAGTAATTTTGGTTGGCCTGTAGGTCAGGAATTGGATCAAATTAGAAGTAGGCAAATGAACAATGAAATAAATGCGGGGGAAAATTTACTAAAGACATTCAATGAAGAAGAGAGATCGTGGCATGTACGAGCAATGGCGATAAAAAGAAGGCAATCGGATAATTATTTCTCTAAGGCATACTATTTGCGCGACAAAGACTGGTTAAATGGGATAAAAGCATTATGGCATTCCTTTCTAATCGCGCCAAGACTAATTCATATTAAATTAGCGGCCAAATATTTTGTGCCATTGCGTTGGATAAAGTAAATTAGCCTTGTCAGCAGAATCTATGGGTGAACCTGGTTCGGGTAGAGTGCAGTGGGTAAGCGGTATAGGACGGCCTCTCTGCACCCCTCCGCGCCAACCATGATGGGCCGCCCTAATTCTAGGTTGCTGCTGATGACTCGGTAGTTATGGCCCTCGTGGATAGAGATTTCATCGACGCAGATTGGTAATCGGTAATTTAACTGCAGGCTTGATCAGTTGATAACCAGACATTCTTTATCCATGCTGCATGGCGGCAGGGCTTCGTCTTCAGAATCATCATGATTTAGGAGGGCTTTGTCGTGATGAAGCGTGCCAGTTACCTTGGCAGCTGAAGCGGATATTTATCGAGCATCGCCAAGCGCGAATATGCGAATACCCGGCTTGCTGCTCCTGTTGTATATCGTCGGGATTGTCTATGGCAGCCTCATTCCTTTCGAACTCCGACCGCATACGCTGCCAGAGGCCTGGGATGAGTTTCTGCATATCCAGTACCTGAACCTCGGTGTTGTCTCCAGGGCAGACTGGATTGCCAATATCGTGCTTTATATTCCGCTGGGCTTCCTGGCTATCGGGTGGCTGCATTCATTCCTCAGACGTCACAGGTTTACGTGGGGGCTTGCTGTACTCGCCTTCGTGGCTTGTTCGCTGGTCGCGACCGTCGTTGAATTCATGCAGATATTTTTTGCGCCCCGTACTGTCTCGATCAATGACCTGATCGCGGAACACCTGGGTAGCCTGATCGGGATTGTGCTGTGGGCCAGTACCCGGCAACGGCTCGGGCGCAGTCTGCAGCAAATGATCGGTGGCGGTCGTCGCGCCATTCTAGCCTTCCTGATGTTGTACGCCGTGGCATACGTACTTCTGAGCCTGTTCCCCTACGATTTTATATACTCTCTGCAAGAACTAAAGTGGAAGCTTGCAACAGACCAATATGGATGGCTGGTCGCAGGCGGGGCATGTCAGGGCCTGCTGAGATGTTTGCTGAAGTTCATTTCCGAAGTGGCAGCAGCAGCGCCACTCGGGGTGCTGCTGGTAATGCGCAAACCGAAGGCGCCAGACAGTCCGATTAAGACGGCTTTCATTGTCGGAGCCCTGCTCGGTCTTTTGCTTGAAGCAGGGCAGTTCCTTACTGCTTCCGGTATCTCGCAGGGTATCTCGGTAGTGAATCGCGGCATTGGCGTAGCTGCAGGTGCCTGGTTGATGGTGCATCCCCCGAAGGCTGGATTACGCATCAGACCGGCTCTTGCCAGGAAACTGCTCGCCATCAGTGCCGTGCCGTATATTTTGGTCGTACTGGCGGCTAATGGATGGTTTACCGCGTCGTGGATTTCCCCGGTTGAAGGTTTGCAATCGCTCCGGGCCGAGATGTTCTTGCCTTTTTATTTCCACTATTTCTCGACAGAGGCTAATGCGGTAAAAAGCCTGCTTGCCAATGTTGGCCTTTATTCTCCAATCGGGCTG
>CAVXNM010000067.1:0-10927 GCA_963763115.1 uncultured Gammaproteobacteria bacterium | reverse complement strand
TGCTGCCGGATCCGGGTAACAGTGACAGAGGTGGATGAGAAAACCGAAAGCACCGTGGTGGCCATCGAGGGTGACGACATCCCCTACCATGAAATCGTCGAGCTCATTTCGCGTCTCGGCGCTTCGGTGCACAGCATCGACGAAGTGGAGGTCAGCGGCGAAGCCCGGCCGGATTAACCCGGGCGCCGGAAATCCGCATGCTTGAACGAATCCACTTCCTCATACGGCTCGGACATGCCCACAAGATCGCCCGCCGCTATTTCGTGACCAATGGCTTCGACGGTGCGCTCACCCTGCTGGGGCTGGTCATCGGTTTCTATTCGAGCGGCAGCGTTGACCTCCCGGTCGTGATCAATGCCTGTCTAGGCGCAGCGATCGCGCTCACTGTGAGCGGTCTGTCCAGCGCCTACGTGAGCGAGGCCGCGGAGCGCGAACAGGAGTTACTGGAACTGGAGCGTGCGCTGGTACGCGACCTCGCCGATACCGACCACGGCCACGCGGCGCGTCTGTTGCCGCTGCTGATCGCAGCCGTTAACGGGCTGGCGCCGCTGCTGATCACCCTGATCATCATCTCACCCCTGTGGCTGGCGCAGGCCGGTCTCGCTCTTCCGCTCCCGCCGCTGGAGACCTCAATCACGCTTGCCTTTGCGGTGCTGTTCCTGCTCGGCGCGTTTCTCGGCACCATCAGCGGGCGGTTCTGGCTGTGGAGCGGCGCGCGCACCCTGTTCATCGCGTTGCTGACCGCAGCCATGATCCTGCTGGTCGAAACCTATTCCATGAACACCGTGTAACGCCGGCCGGATGCGGTTCTGCGTCTGGAGAGTACTCAGGATGCGTAGAGCCAACCCCGCCGCACCAGCCATTTCTCCGCTTCGACGGCGATCAACACCACGCCGGCGAAGGCGAAGCACAGCAGCAGCTCGAACCCGTCGAGCGGGGAGGTCCTGAACACTGACTGCAGGGCCGGAAGATAGATAACGGCGAGCTGCAGCACCACCGTCAGTGCGACCGCCCCGAGCAGCGGCAGGTTCGAACGCAGGCCGAGGGTGAACAGGGACTCCCGTTCCGAACGTATCACCATGACATGCACGAGCTGGGCGAAGGTCAGCACGGTGAATACCATGGTCTGCCAGTGTGCATCACCGGAGTGCCAGGCCCACGCCTGGGCGCCAATGGACAGCCCGCCGATCAGCACGCCCACCCAGATCATGTGCTGCCACATGCCGTGCGCGAACAGGCTCTCCCCGGGGCGACGGGGCGGGCGGGTCATGAGGTCGCGCTCGGCCGGTTCTGCGGTCAGGGCGAGCCCCGGGAGGCCGTCGGTGACCAGATTGATCCAGAGGATATGGATGGGCAGCAACGGCAGCGGCAGACCGAGGAACGGCGCCAGGAACAGCGTCCAGATCTCGCCGGCGTTGCTGGTCATGGTGTATTTTACGAACTTGCGGATGTTGTCGAAAATGCGCCGTCCCTCGGCCACCGCCGCGACGATGGTCGCGAAGTTGTCGTCGAGCAGCACCATGTCGGCGGCTTCGCGCGCGACATCCGTGCCCTTGAGGCCCATGGCGATGCCGATTTCGGCGCGTTTCAGCGCCGGGGCGTCGTTGACACCGTCGCCCGTCATGGCCACGAATTCACCGCGTGACTGCAGGCTCTGTACGATCCTGATTTTCTGCTCCGGGTTGACTCGCGCGAACACCCGGGTGTGTGCGACCCGCGCCTGCAGCTCCTCCGGCGAGAGTCGTTCGAGTTCCCGTCCGGTCAGCACGCTGTCCGTTGCCTGCGCGATGCCCAGTCGCAGGGCGATGGCCCGCGCCGTGCCGGGATGATCGCCGGTGATCATCACCGGCGTGATACCGGCGGAGCGGCACAGTTCCACCGCCGCGTGCGCCTCGGCGCGCGGCGGGTCGATCAACCCGACCAGCCCGAGAAAACCGAGTTCCTGCTCCACGGTGCGTGGATCGGGCGACCCGTCAAGACCGGGCAGGTAACGCATCGCGTAGGCCAGCACCCGGTAGCCCTCTGCCGCGAGCCGTTCCGCCCCGGCCAGCAGGCCCGGTGCATCGAGCGCGGTCGTTCCGTCATCCGAGAGACGGTTCACGCAGCGCGCGAGGACCTCCTCCGGAGCGCCCTTGACGTAAGCGGTGATGGCGTTCCCGTCGCGATGCAGGGTGGTCATGCACTTGCGTTCGGCGTCGAAGGGCAGCTCGGCCAGACGTGGCAGGGTTTCCCCAAGTGTCTCCTTGTCGAAACCTGCGGCGCGGGCCGCCTCATAGAGTGGAATCTCGGTGGGATCGCCACTGGCGCCGTCGCCGGGCTGCGGATGTACGTCGTTGTTGAGAGCCATTGCCTGGCCCAGCAGCTGCCAGGTCTGGCCGGCGGTCGCGGCATCCGGGAGCACGGCCGCTCGTGTGTCGTCGGCTAGTAGTGCGTCCACCCGCATGCGGTTTTCCGTCAGCGTGCCGGTCTTGTCCGAGCAGATAAAGGTAACCGAACCCAGCGTTTCCACCGCGGGCAGGCGGCGGATCAGGGCATGGTGGCGGCTCATGGTGCGCGCGCCGAAGGCAAGGGAAATCGTTACCACGGCTGGCAGCGCTTCCGGGATCGCCGCCACGGCCAGCGTCACCGCGGTGAGGAACATCAGGATTACCGGTTCGCCGCGCAACAGGCCGGCGCCGAAGACGATGGCGCAAACAAACAGCACGGCGAGTGCGAGCCGCTGGCCGAACCGGGTCAGTCGCCGCTGCAGCGGTGTGCGCGGTATCTCGTCCTTGTGCAACAGCGTGGCGATGCGGCCGATTTCCGTGTCCATACCGGTGGCCACGACAACGCCCGTGCCCCGGCCGCCTGCAACGAGGGTGCCCTTGAACGCCATATTACGGCGGTCCGCCACGGGGAGATCCGCCTCCGTCAGTTCCTCCGGAATTTTCCCGACGGACTCGGATTCACCCGTCAGCGCCGACTCGTCCACCCTGAGATCGGCAGTTTCCAGCAGGCGCAGATCGGCCGCCACGATGCCACCCGCCTCGAGCAGCAGGATGTCGCCGGGTACCACGTCGATGGCCGGGATGGTACGGATATGGCCCTCGCGGCGCACCCGGGCTTCCGGCGCCGCCATTTCGCGCAGCGCCGCAACGGCGCGCTCGGCGCGGTATTCCTGCACGGCCCCGATCATCGCGTTGAGCAGCACGATGACAACGATGGCCGCCGCGTCCTGCGGGTCGCCGATGATGCCGGAGATGATCGCGGCCACGATCAGCACGATGATCATGAAATCGGAAAACTGGCCGAGCAGGATGCGTCCGGGTCCGCGGCGGATACCCATGCGGATGTCGTTGCCGCCGTGACGCTCATGGGCGGCCCGGACGCTGTCGCCGGACAGCCCCTGCCGGGTATCGACGTGCAGGTTGGTTGCAACATCCCTGGTGGACAGGGTATGCCAGGCGGGCGGGTTCGGCAGTGTGTCGCTCATGGTTCGTGCGGATCGCGCGGTCACCGCCGGAAACAGGACGTCAAGGCTGGCAGCGTGTCAGTGGGGCCTGCGAAACAGGGACACGCTGTGAATATTTCCCTGCACACCCGACGACAGCCGTCGTTCCGGGCGTCCTGCCCTCCCGCTACACGTACACATCCCTGTACATCATCCCTGCCGTCAACGGTCCCTGTTTTACGGACCCTCCACCCGCCGTTCCCCCTGCATCTGCCTGATAGCCGGGTTTCAGGGGTAATCGGAGAACGTTTGATCAGGCGGGGCAGGGAGTGTTGGGTTTCATCCCGGAAGTGGCGCATGGTGGTCGCGAGCATTACAGCAAGCGGCAGGTCTCATCGAAGTCGAGCCGCGGACCGCGCGGGAAAAGCTTCGCATGATCGGCGTAACCGAGCGCGCAAATGAAATTGGATTTGATCGTGCCCTCGGGAAAAAACTCGGCATCGAGCTGTACGCGGTTGAAACCCGACATCGGTCCGCAATCGAGGCCAATGGCGCGCGCGGCGAGCAGGAAATATGCGCCCTGCAGTGTGCTGTTGCGGAAGGCGGTTTCCTCGATCTTCGCCGGTTTGCCCGCGAACCAGGAGGCTGCCTCCTGGTTGTGCGGGAAGAGCTTGCCGAGCTGCAGATGGAATTCCATATCCATGCCGAGCACCGCAACCACCGGCGCGCTCATGGATTTTTCCACATTGCCCGGGTCGAGACAGGGCCGCAGGCGCTCCTTCGCCTCGCGGGTGCGCAGGAACAGCAGGCGCGCCGGGCAGGTGTTGGCGCTCGTCGGACCCCACTTCATGAGTTCATAGAGCTCACGCAGATGATCGTCGCTCACCGGCCGTTCGAGCCAGAAATTGTGTGAACGGCCATTGCGGAAGAGGGTATCGAGACAGTCGTCGTTCACTCGCTGGTTGTTCATGGTCGCTCCCCGAATGTGTCCGAAGCATAAACCACCCGGTTGTTGAAATCCATTTGCGGGCCGGTTTGTGATCATGCCACTGAAGGAGACCGGACCCTCGCCGCATCCCTGTGTCCACTTCCCGAGACCGGCATCTGACAGGGAAAATATCGCGACATTCTCGCCAGTTGAACTTCCCCGGGGAACAAAATTTTCCGGAGTCAAACCCATTCTCTCTAGCTGTCGGGCAGGCGGCTGAGCTGTGGTGTACGAATGTATCAGCGCCAGGTGCCCCACACCGGTGACTTGACACTCATTCATGCCCACTTGCACGACTATCGAGCTTCACGCCGAAGAGCACTCCGGCGCGTGGATTCACTGCTGTTCTCTCGGGAACGCCGGGAGAATGGAGACCTCAGTGGCGAGTCTACTAATGGCAATACCGGAGACAGCTGTAGGCGTATGTATAGATTTCCGACCCTGTAAACCCTCACTTTTCATTATTGTGATGTACCCGGCAATACAGGCGTGACGGCCTGCCCATTCCTCAAGATTATTCATCTCGCGACCGACAAGCCTGTGTGACCGGCGAAACCGGATCAACCTGACATGTAACGGCCCGTCGCCCGCGGCGCTGGCGCCAGGCGGTAACAAAACGCGATATGAAACAAAACCCTGTTCCCCTGCTGGCGTTTGTGTTGGCTGTCGGTCCGGGCACACTGCTGTTCCCTGCGGTCGCGGATGCCATTCCGGGCTATCAGAGCCGTTTGAGTGTCGCTACAGAATTGACACCGGACTCTCGCGCCGGCAACCCGACAGTCACTTCAGAACAGCATACAGGCCTCGATGGAAATCCGGGTCGACAGGGCAACCTACCCTCTATCAGTCCTACCTGCCGGCAGGATCTTTCCGGCGAAGAGCCGGATGATGTCGGCACAGGGGATAAGCCGTGCGTCGATCCCGTTGATGCACAGCAACGTCTCTCGGTTCAGCTTGGTCGCCGCATCGGCAGCCGTGACGACATTCTCGGCGAGTTCGACGGGGTACGCGTGGACTACCGGTTGAGTGACAGACTGAGACTGAATGGCATCGCCGGCTATCCGGTGCTTGCGGCCGAGGACAGGTTCAATACTACCCGGCAGGTGTTCGGAATCAGTGCCGCCACGAACCTGTTTTCACGGGCGTGGGACCTGAACGGTTATCTCCTCGAACAGCAGGAAAACGGCCATACGGAGGGTGAATCCATGGGCGGGGTCATACGCTACGTGCAGCCGGGGCGGTCATTGCTGGTCTACCTCGATTACGATGTTTCCGATAATTCATTGGGCACGTTCATGGCGTCCGGCGCCTGGAAGCTCCCTTTCAAAACCACGATCAGTACGACTCTCGACCGCCGCAACCGCCCGATACCCGGCCGGCAGCAGCAGTACCTGCAACGATCCATGACGGTGATGGAGGGATGGAGCTGGATACTGCCCTCCGACCGGCTGGCGAGTTACACCGCTGACGGTAACGGCGAAGTCAGCACCCTGGCCTTTGGCCTGTCGCATGCGTTATCACGGCGTATCAAACTGAGTGGCGATGTCGCCTTGCTGGAACCAGCGAACGACGCGAACGCGGATACGGTGACAACGGGCCTGTCGAGCGAATACATCTATCATGTGAAGCTTGACGGGAAGGGCCTGATGTTGCCCGGTGATCACAACAAGCTCGACTTGCGCCACCATGTCACGGAGACTGGCCGGACTTCTACCGCCGCACTCGATACCAAATATGCCATCAACCGGTTCTGGAGCATCATGCCCAGACTGCGCAGCGACTACCACAGTACGGTACTAGAAAGCTCTCCGTGTTGGGTGACCTCTCCTGCCATTAAAATGGAATACCGCCGGAATAAACAAACCGGCTTCCAGATAGAGGCCGGCGGTGAATGGACGACCGGGATGAAATCCGCCGCAGATGACAGCCGCTCCTCCTATTTTGTGAACCTTGGGTACCAGGCGAAGTTCTAGCAATACATTTGGTGCAGGAGAAAGGGATCTAGTGAATAATGGCGCTGCCTGACATCTTCAATCCCGATTGTCGAAGTGCGCTGCCGCGCTCATACGTTGCAACCGGCATCCTGCGGAATCGCGTCCAGTTTGGCATCTACGGTACCCTGAGGCGGTGCTCCGTTTTTTCGATGGACTTGCCGGCCGGATTGGGCATCCGGATGTGGTAATCGGCGAGGTTCTGTACTGCGCGAACGTTTTTCGAATAGGTATGGATATCACCCGGGTTGACATGATCGCTGAGCGATTCTTAGACGTAATCGAGCACCAGTACATTATCGGAATAATCGACTTTTCTGGTGAAACGAACTGCCTTGTCTTCAACCTCGTTGAGTTCGTTGCCGAAACTAGAGCATTCGGGCAGCAGAATACGGGTGGTTTGCTGATACCGGACTGGATGTGTCACCGCATAGGGCATGGTGCGTATCGGCGCCGCCACTGCCTTGACATAGTCATCGATAAGATACGGCTGGAAATCCGTGATGATGTAGCGTTCATCGTCGCTCTTGGTCCAGATCTCCGGAATGGCTAGCGTTCTGTCAGGGTTATCCTGTTCAGCTTTATATTGTCGTCAATCGTGAGATTGTCAGCAATCCGGACATCCGGATAATAGTGGGCCGTATAGTTCAGAAAGAACTGCTCTATCCGGTGTGGATTGACCTCCGCCAGTTGCTTCCGCAACGAATCCGCGTAGTAACCCTCATGATGCGTGAGTATCGTGTAGTTCGCAGGCGTGTCGAACGCCTCCCGGAGATCGAACGTTTCCTCCACGGTTTTGCTGTGCACGGTGTGGATACCGTCTGTCATTTTCACCAGATCAGAGCCATGGTCCGATACGACCAGGGCGTAGTCATAATCCGGTTGATAGATCGCATCCAGACTCCCGCCCTGGTGAGAGCGGGTGGGATCGAGCCAGTAGTTCCTGCTATTGACGCGCGCCAGAACAATCATGTGATCGAACCCCGTCGGTGATGGCAGCGCATCCTTCAGCCGCATGCCGAACTGGCCTCGATACCCATGCCCTGTAGCAGGCTGACCAGCAGCCTCGAGAGGAGTTGAACGCCTTATCGACAATACGTGCGTAGTGGCACTTCCGGTCTTACCTGACCTGCCACTGTTCATCGACCAGCAGGTAGCTCGTTCCGTTGCTGTTATTCTTTTGATCCGCCTGGTCGACGGGTAGCGGTTGTATGGTTTTCACCCACTCGGGGACCGGCGCGATGCGATAGCCCTGTGCAAGCAGAGAAGGCGCAAAGACCAGTCCCAGGAGAACGATCAGCGGGGCAATGTATACCGGTTTGTCAAAACGCATGGGACTTACTCAAGCAACTGCTCCGGACCGGTCCGGCATGGTATCTTTCTCATTCATCCCGTACCCTTGCCGGCGATGGAAGGTCGCAGACTGTATCGACTCGTATCTGCAACTGCTGAGTCACGCTTATGGCGATAACACCGTGTCCAGGCGTCCACCGGTACGCGGTCGCCTCCGGCATCGATGGCCATGAGGAGGTTGTGGTTGCGCGTCAGCAGATTGGAGGACAGGGCGACGGCGACCCTGGCGTCGATCATCCCCCTGAAAAAAATCTGTCTTCTTCTCTTCGAGCCAGACCGCGCAGTTTATTGCGTTGTCGTGGATGGCTTGTTTCTCCTCAACCACAGGAATGCACCAAACAGGGTGGAAGCAATTGTCAACAAGGCAAGAGAAATATTCACAGGAATCGAATAATACTCAAGACCCGTCCAGTAACCGAAAATGCCTGAGATACAGCCAACAATTCCAGCATAGGAATAGACACTGTGCTTCGCTATTTTTGCAGTGACATATCCGGCCACTACGGATATTGCGGCGCCCAGCGCAAGGGTCAGTATATTCCATGGAAATTGCATTAATTTGGCGGTTAACACTGCTTCAAGTTCATCCTGAGCAAGGCCCTGTGAAAGCATGTAGAAGCCAAGGCCTGATCCCATCAGCACCGCAATAATTACCGTTCCGAGAAGGTCAATCAGGACACCAACAATCACCGCCATCACTGGCTTCACTAGTGTTCTCCCTTTTCCGCTGATGACTGTTTAGAGGACTGGAAAGTCGAGTCTGTCGTCCTGCTTTAGAGTGATATCTGAAAAATCAGCATTTCATAGTCCAACATATTCCCCTATATTACATGGGTAAAATGAATTTACAAAGCTGGTTTGGCAGATCAGGTCGGTGTACGCGGCGCTGATCATCGCCGCATATGTAAATACCGCAATATAGCGGCTCACAGACGTCGCATGTGGATGGTGATCTCCAACCCGGCATCACGGTCGGCTGATAAAAATCAACGCGAATGCCAGACAACCCTGCGGATCTTGCAGTGACCGGTATGGCAAGGGTTCGCATGGGTACCGGCAGGACTTTTTTATTCGGGAGTCTGGCCGCGCCGGGTTGTGGTATATTTACAGTTCTTTGTGACGACGTGCAGCACCCGAGATGAACGGTGTCAATGAATTCGAACAGCGTGCGGCGGAACTGATCGAGGTCGGGCGTACGCTGTATCAACAGGGCATGGTGCCCGCCACCAGCGGGAATTTCTCGGCGAGGCTCGCCGACGGGCGCATCGCCATTACCGTCTCCGGCCGCCACAAGGGACGCCTGACGGTCGATGACATTATGCTCATCGACACCGCCGGGCATTCCCTCGACGACCGCCGGCCATCGGCGGAGACCGGTCTGCATCTGCAGATCTATCGCCGCTTCCCGGATGCCGCGGCGGTGCTGCATCCCCATTCGGTCAATGCCACGCTGCTCGCGCGCGGCCGGCGTGAGCACCTGGTGCTGAGTGACTACGAACTGCTCAAGGCTTTTCCCGGTGTGGACACCCACGAATGCTCGATAACGGTGCCAGTGTTCGCCAACCGCCAGGACATACCGGCGCTGGCGACGGAGGTGGACGACTGGATGGGCCGGCATCACGGGCAGGTGCACGGCTACCTGATTGGCGGACACGGTTTCTACACCTGGGGTGTCACCGTGGAGGAGGCCCTGCGCCATGTCGAGGCCTTCGAGTTTCTGTTTGACTGCGAACTGCGGGCGGGAGGAATGCGACGCTTATGACCACACTGACGATATACACCAGCGATGGCAGGGAAGGGCACACCACGACCGACCCGGCGGTGATCGCGGCGACGCTGGGCGCGCTCGGCGTGCAGTATGAACGCTGGCAGGCGAACCGACCGCTGGCGTCTGACGCCGGTCAGGACGAGGTGCTGGAAGCCTACCGGCAGGAGATCGAGCGTCTCAACGCCGACCACGGCTTCCAGTCGGTTGACGTGGTGAGCCTGGGACCCGACCATCCCGACAAGGCAACGCTGCGCCGCAAGTTCCTGGCTGAACACACTCACGAGGATTTCGAGATTCGCTTCTTCGTCGACGGCCGCGGCCTGTTTTACCTGCACATGGGCGGGCAGGTCTACCTGCTGCTGTGCGAGCAGGGCGATCTTATCAGCGTGCCCGCCAACACCACGCACTGGTTCGATATGGGTGCCAATCCCTGTTTCAAGTGCATCCGCTTCTTCACCACGCCGGAAGGCTGGCTGGGCGATTTCACCGGTAGTGACATTGCGAACCGTTTTCCGGATTTTGATGCCTACGCGGCCGGGTGCGTGTGATCAAGGCGGTCGTCACCGACATCGAAGGCACCACCTCGTCGCTGTCCTTCGTCAAGGAAGTGCTGTTTCCGTATGCCCGCGCCCACTTGGCGGCGTTCGTGCGCGACCATGCGCAGGACCCCGGCGTGGCGTCGCAGCTCGATGCGGTGCGCCGGGAGGCGGGCGATCCGGCGCTGTCGCAGGAGGCGGCGATCGACCGGCTCACCGCCTGGATCGACCAAGACCGCAAGATCACGCCGCTCAAGGCCCTGCAGGGCATGATCTGGGAGAACGGTTATCGCAACGGCGATTTTCAGGGGCACATCTACGCCGATGCGGAGCAGGCGCTGCGCGACTGGCATGCGCGTGGTCTCACACTCTATGTCTATTCCTCGGGCTCGGTGCAGGCGCAGAAGCTGCTGTTCGCCCATACCGGTTCCGGTGACCTGACGCCGCTGTTCGACGGCTACTTCGACACGACCGTGGGGGGCAAGCAGGACACCGGGTCGTACCGCGCCATCGCCGCGGCCATTGGCGTCGCGCCCGCGGAGATCCTGTTCCTCTCGGACATCCAGGCCGAACTCGATGCCGCCGCCGCCGCGGGGTGCCGGACCGTGTGGCTGGTGCGCGACGGTGTCACCGATCCGCAGGCCGCCCACCGCCAGGTACGCGATTTCAGCGACATCGGCATCGATTGACCACGTGACGAGGGCCCTTGTTCCATGACTTCCTCAGGCAAACCGAAGGTGGACCTGTTTACGCCGATCAAGGTTGGCCCGCTGCTGCTCCCCAACCGCATCGTTATGGCGCCGCTGACGCGCAACCGCGCCGGAGCGGGTGATGTCCCGCGGGAAATGAATGTGACCTATT
>CAVXNM010000066.1:0-25399 GCA_963763115.1 uncultured Gammaproteobacteria bacterium | reverse complement strand
TTCTTTTTCTTTCTTTCTTTTTGTATTTTTGACCAGTCTCACCATCTTTCTAAAAAAAAAAAAAAAAAAAAAAAGCCGATTTGAAGCCGGCGATATCCGACACACCTTGTCCCAATCGGTAATCGGCCCGAGGTGATGGTGATCGATCCACCCCGGGTGGGCATGCATGAATCCGTGGTCAACGAGATTCTGGCCATGGCGCCGCAGAAGATCGTCTATGTATCCTGCAACCCGGCTACCATGGCCCGGGATTTGGTTTTGTTGAAAACGTTGTACCAGGTGGTCCAGACGCAACCGGTGGATATGTTCCCTCACACCTTTCATATCGAATCGGTGGCCCAGTTGGAAAAAATATAGGCCGATCGGCCGGGATCCGGTGGACCGCGCCAGCCGGAGATCCATCCGGCCATGAGTTTGCGCAGGACGTACGGTAAAATTCCGCCATTCTCATAATAGACCACATCCATGTCGGTATCCAGTCGGGCCATCGCATCAAAACGGATCTCGCTGCCGTCGGTTTTAACGGCTTGAATGGGGATGGTTTTACGTACCGACATGGGGCCCAGCCCCTCGATGAAAAACTTTCGCTGCCGTCCAGGCCCAATTGGTCCGCATCCCGGCCCTGCTTGAAAACCAGCGGCAATACCCCCATGCCCACCAGGTTGTTGCGGTGGATGCGTTCGAAAGATTGGGCCATCACGGCTTTCACCCCCAGCAATTGGATGCCCTTGGCGGCCCAGTCGCGGGAGGATCCGGTGCCGTATTCCTTGCCGGCCAGGACCATCAGGGGCTGCTTCTTCTTTATAGGCCATGGCCGCATCGTAGATGTAGCGTCTCCTTGTTTTCCGGAAACTTCACTGGTGTAGCTGCCCTCCTTGGGCCGCCACCAGCTGGTTTTTAATGCGGATGTTGCCGAAAGTGCCCCGCATCATGACTTCATGGTTGCCCCGCCGCGAGCCGTAGGAATTGAACTGGGCCTTTTCCACCCCCTGCTCCATCAGATATTGCCCGGCCGGGTAGTCCTCGGGAATGGCGCCGGCCGGTGAGATATGGTCGGTGGTGACGGTGTCCCCCAGGACCGCCAGCGCACGGGCCTTCTCGATGTCGCGCCGTGGCATCCGGTTCAGGCTGAAACCCTCGAAATAGGGCGGATTTTTGATATAGGTCGACGCATCGTCCCAGGCATAGGTGATGCTGTCCTGACATCTGCATTTCCTGCCAGATACTCGTCGCCGTCGAAAATTCGGCCGTATTCTATCATCGTAGAATTCCTGGTTGACGGTGCGGCCGACCAGCGCTGTCGATCTCTTCGTTGGCCGGGCCAGATGTGTTCCAGATAAACCGGCTGCCCGTTGGGGTCCATCCCCAGCGGCTCAGTAGGTCAGATCCATATCGATGCGGCCGGCCAGGGCAAAGGCCACCACCAGCATGGGCGAGGCCAGGAAGTTGGACTTGATGCGCTGGTGGATGCGGGCTTCGAAGTTGCGGTTGCCCGACAGCACGGCCGCCACGTTGAGGTTGTTGTCCACAACGGCCTTTTCGACGACCGGGTCCAGCGGCCCGCTGTTGCCGATGCAGGTCGTGCAGCCGAAGCCGGCCAGGTGAAAGCCCAGTTCCTCCAGGTAGGGCATCAATCCGGCGTCCTGCAGATACCGGATCACCACCTTGGAGCCGGGCGCCAGGGAGGTCTTCACATAGGCCGGCATCTTCAAGCCCCGTTCCACGGCATGCCTTGGCCAAAAGCCCGCGCCGATCATGACATGAAGGGATTGGAGGTGTTGGTGCAGGAGGTGATGGCGGCGATCACCACATTACCGTCTCCGATGGCGGTGTGCCGGCCCTGGATCGTAATATCGAATTGACGCTGGGAAACCGGCCGGCAGGTTTTGGCCCGGCGGGTCATACTGCCGGATTCGTCGTGGAACTGGGACATATGACTCAGATCGGTATCCCGGTCGTAGGCGCAGCCCAGCACCTGGGAAAAAGTCTCTTTCATGGCAGTGAGATCCGGTCCTGGGGGCGGGCCGGTCCGGCAACCGGGGCGTGATCAACTGCATCCGCTACGAATCCGCCGAAGCGGTGACGCGGGACGGTTTACGCTGGGATATCTATGTCAGCAATGACCGTCTGCTGGACGGCATGGACACCAGGCAGCGCGTGCAGGTCAGCGACATCCGCTACGGCAGCTGGTCGCCGGAGACAGGGCTGAAGCGCGGGCCGCTCTGCCCCTCGGATGATTTCAAATACCTGGAGCACATGGGGGCCATCGTCTACGAGCACCTCCTCGAGATCCATGACCGGATCCCGTTCCCGCTGGAGGACCGCTTCGAGCTGTGGCTGCTGGACCGGGAGTCGCATCCGCTGGCGCTGCTCGACAGCGCGGTCAGGCGGGAAGACATCGAGCTGGACCAGTCCGCCGAATGGCGCGCCGGACAGTCCTGTCGGCAGAGTTTCACCAGCACCGTTGCGGATCGCCTGGCGCTTGAACCCGGCGATGAAGGCGTCGTGGCCGCGTATCTGTCGCGCCACATCAACGCCGGCGCCGGACCCTTCCCCGCCGCCCAATGGTTCGAACGTCTGCCCGACGGAAGCGGCGCCGGGCTGGCAGGTATACACCTCGAAGCCGGGTTGGTAGGGCGTGAACTGGATGGCCGGGAATTTCCGTCCCTGATGCTCGCCACGCACTCTCAGGATGCTGTACACCGGCAACTCTACACCGACTTCCAGCGGTGGCAGGCGCCCTGGCTGCTGGCGCTCCCGGTGCTGGACCGGCAAACGCGGGAACGGCTGGAGGGCGTTGCCTGTACCCGTCCGTTGCTGGTGGCGCAGCAGTACCGCCTGTATCCGGAGATCATTGACACCACGGCGATCAGAGCCGCCCGGGTCGAGGCCATGCTGCGCGGGTCCCGGGCCGGAGGACCGGGGCGACGACACTGTCCTGCCGACCTACTATATCGAACTCCACCCCAGTCCGACGGAATAGCATGCCATACTCCCACCTCATGAACCGGTACGGCACTTTATCATCCCGGCGGCTGCACCGCCGGTCGTGGCACTACCCGACGCTCAGGGGGACGCCAGCGGGCGCCGGAGACCTGGCAAAGACACTCCGTCATGCACGCTGAATCCAGCCGCGCACGATTCGTGCTCGAAAACCCGCTGCGTTTCCTGCGCATGACCGTCGCGGGATTTCGCGCCAATCAGGGCTTGCTGCTGGCCGGCGCGGTGGCCTACTACACCCTGCTCTCCATCCTGCCCACGCTGGCGCTCATTCTCATCGTCCTGTCGCAACTCAGCGATCTCCAGCTGCTGCTCGATACCACGCGCGACTACCTGGATCTCATCGCGCCCGGCCATGCCACCGACCTGACGGCGCAGATCGCGACGTTCCTCAGCAACTGGAAGCTGGTCGGCGTGGTGGGTATCCTTATGCTGGTCCTGTTCAGCTCGCTCGCGTTCACCACGCTGGAGAATGCCATGTCGGTCATTTTCCTGCATCGCGTGGCAATCCGGCGTCGGCACTTCCTGATCTCGGCCATCATCCCCTACTGCTATATCCTTTGTCTGGCGCTGGGGTTGTTCCTGGTCAGCACCGTCAGCGGCGTGCTGGCCACGCTCGATGAGCGCACCTTTACTATCCTGGGGCACGTCGTGTCACTGGGCGGCTACAACAAGCCCATCGTCTACGGCCTGGGCGTTACCGGCGAGGTCCTGCTGCTGTCTTCGCTCTACCTGGTCATGCCCTTCGGCCGCCTGCCCGTGCACTACGCCCTGATCGGTGGACTCACCGCCACGCTGCTCTGGGAAATCACGCGGCATTTCCTGGTGTGGTATTTCTCGACCCTGTCGATCGTCAACATCGTCTATGGCACCTTCGCCACTACGGTCATCGTCCTGCTCAGCCTGGAGGCCGCCGCGTTCATCCTGCTGTTCGGCGCCCAGGTGATTTCGGAATACGAGCGCATCGGCAGCCGCCATCCCTCCCCCGACGGCCTGCGCACCTGATTCTCCCGTCTGGGCGTATGGACGCTTCGCTCGCCCGGGCATAGACTGGGACCAGCTTCACTGCAGTGCGCGCCTTGTTGTGCATACCCACCAACGATGAAACCGATAAACGTACCTACCGAACTGACCTGTGCGCGCGGGCGCCGGCTGATCGCCCTGTGCGGAATCATCGTGCTTGCCCTGAGCGTTCCGGCCCGGGCGGAGGACGGCGACAAGACCCTGCAGCGCCTTGCCGACCCCGTCATCCTGGAAGGCGTCGAGCTGCCCCTGTTGTCCGGCAAGGACATCAACAACATCCGCGTTTATGTCTTTCATGACCACAACCCCGTGGCGATCCCCTACCAGATCGACCAGCGTGACTCGACCGGCTGCTGGGTCTGGAGCGTCGTCTACCGGCAGAGTTACAAAATCGATTATGACAGTGGCTCCGCACCGATCATCCGCAGGCCCGAGAGTGCCGGCGCCGGAACGTTCGACGACCAGGACCCGAAGGGAAAGGCGCTGCTGGACGCAAATGACGTGCTGGTGTTCATGGCGGATGACCTGGGAGATCGGGGCAGCAATGTGCACACTGCCTTGCATGGCGACCTGGTCGAGGAAATCGGGATCACCGATCCCGCGGACAGCACCCGTGGCTGGGCCTACATCGCCTGGTATCCGGAGTCACCCCCGGCACGTTCTCCGACACAATACATGCGCTACAGCGACCGGGATCGCATGGTGCGTTCTCCCATGTATGATTTTCACTTCTCGGACCAGCACATGGCGGTCATTCACGACCTGCGCGTGAACGGCATCCCTATCATCGACAGAATCAGGATCAACGGCGAAATCACGCTGGACCTGCCGTTCATGGACAGCACCATCGAGTTCACCGAAGAGGATATTCACGGCCACACGGAAGGTTATATCGCGGGGCCGGTGCGCATCATCCGGCGCAATATCGCCCACCTCAGCCTCGCCGGCGGCCTGCTGAGCTCATCCGAGGTCACCTGCGATCATTTCTACTACCCGCGGCATGCGGAGATTCCCGTGTGTCTGTCGATCGGGTTCCCGGTCAAGCAGGTGTTCATGACGCTGACCACCGATTACCGCAATCCGCCGTTTCATAACCTGTTCATGGGCAAGACGCACGAACCACAGCAGGGAGAAGACCCGAGCCCCGGGCTCGAGACGCATGTGCGCAAACTGGGAACCGAGTGGATCGCCTTCGACAGCCACACGGCATCAATCATCAGCCTGATGGTGGTGCCGGACCGGATCGAGGGTCAGGCCCGGGCGCAGCCCTGCCTCTGCGATAACGCTCCGGCAACTGCCCAAACCAGCGCCTCAGTGGGTACAGCGACCGAAGCCGGCTTCCTGATTACCTCGACGAGCGAATGCCCGAAGGGCGAGCATGTGCTCTATGGAACCTACCTGATCTCCGCCCGCCCCTATCAGCCGGGGGACGAGAATGCGGCATTACGCATGCAGCACAGCAAACTCGTGACCCGGATCACCCCGGTAGCCGCGGGCCACTGACCCGCAACTGCGGGTTCGGTCGCCCTGTTGCTCCAATGCACGCAAGGAAATTCCGGGGACGGGAATGGGCTCCCGTGGCCTGCGGGCAAGCCGGCGTGCGCTCCACCCTGCCCCCGCCGCTCAGTCGGCCTCCAGCGGCAGCGAACGGGGCCGGGTCAGTAATATCATGCGTCCGCAACCACGCTCCAGCCGCCCCCAGTCCCTGGGCATCCGGAGACGCGCGAGGGTGGCGGTGGGCAGCAGCTTGCCATCCTCGGGAAAGGCGGTTTTCTCCCCCCACAGCCAGGCCAGCAGCTCCGCCAGACCCGGATTGTGCCCCACCAGCATGATGGTGTTACGCCCTTGCGGGCAATCCGCCAGCACCGCCAGCAATGTGGTGGCTTCCGCTTCGTAGACGCGCCGGTCGAAGTGGATATCGTCTTTTTGAATACCCAGTTCCCTGCATACCCGGTAGCCGGTTTCCATGGCCCGGACCGCGGGAGAACTGACCACATAATCGGGCCTCACGCCCTCCCGGTGCATCCACTGCCCCATGCGCCGTGCATCCTTTTTGCCCCGCTTGGCCAGCGGGCGTTCGAAGTCCTCGGCCGCACCGGTGTCCCAGTCGGATTTAGCATGACGCAGCAGTAGCAAATGGCGTGACATTATTACACTCCAGGTAAAAGTACGATCTGATTGTCAACCAGTGCTCATCCATCAGCACCGTAAACACCGTAGTTAACGCGGCAGATGCAGCTGCCGGCGTTTCTTTTCTTTCACCGGCTGGCTGGCGCGCCTGGACTTTGCCGCGGCAGGCCTGGTTTTTGTCGCAGTCGGTTTGGCGTTTGCCTTGTGAAAGCGGTTTTTCTCCGCAGCGGATGATTTCACCTTCAGCGGTCTCTCCCCGTCCTTCCCGTCCTCCCCACCCGTGCCGGCGGTTTCACGGCGGATGTTGAGCTTCTGCTGGCGCACCCGCACCTGTTTGAGTTGAAAAAAGACTTCCTGCGGCATGCCACCGGGAAGATCGACGGTGCTGTAATCGTCATAGAGCCTGATCTGACCGATGAACTGACTGTCGATGCCGGCTTCGTTGGCGATCGCGCCGACGATATCCCCCGGGGTGGCCTCGTGCCGGCGTCCGACCTCGATACGGTAGCGCACCAAATCGGCCGGTGATGATTTTCTGGCCCGTTCCGGCTTGCCGCTGCGGCGCTCTTTCGTGTCCGTCCTACCCTTCGAGGGCAACGCCTTCGAGGTTCGGGGCGCCGCAGCTTCCCTGCTCTCCCGCATCTGCAGGGGACGCTCCCGCTGCAGCAGAAAGGCCATGGCGGCGGCAATCTCGTGCGCGCTGAGATCCTGTTCGTTTTCAATCTGGCCGACGACCTGATGCAGGAAGCCGAGATCCTCGGATTCGATGACATCGATGATCTGCTGCTTGAACTGCGCGACCCGCCGGTCGGTCACCGCCTCGCCGCTGGGCAAGTGCATGGCTTCGATGGGCTGGCGTGTGGCCTTTTCGATGGCACGCAGCATGCGCATCTCCCGGGGTGATACGAACAGGATCGCGCTGCCCGTGCGTCCGGCGCGTCCGGTACGGCCGATGCGGTGTACATAGGACTCGGTGTCGCAGGGAATGTCGTAATTGAACACCAGGCTGATGCGCTGCACGTCCAGTCCGCGGGCGGCGACATCCGTTGCCACCACGATGTCCAGCTTTTCGTTTTTCAGCTGCTCGATGGTCCGCTCACGCAAGGCCTGATTCATATCGCCGTTGAGGGCGGCGGCGGCAAAACCGCGCGCCTCCAGTTTCTCGGCGAGGGAAACGGTCTCGGTCTTGGTGCGCACGAAAATCAGGACCGCATCGAAGTCCTCAACCTCGAGGATACGCGTCAGGGCGTCGAGCTTGTGCAGCCCGCTAACCTGCCAGTAGCGCTGTTTCGTGGTGGACACGGTTGTCGTGCCGGACTTGATGCGAACTTCACGGGGATCGCGCAGGTGTTTCTGCGCCACGCGGCGTATGGCCTCCGGCATGGTGGCCGAGAACAGCGCAGTCTGCCGTTCGGGCGGGGTGTGTTCCAGTATCCACTCGACGTCGTCGATGAAGCCCATCCTGAGCATTTCATCGGCCTCATCGAGGACCAGAGTCCTCAAGGTATCGAGCACCAGGCTCTTGCGCCGCAAGTGGTCCATGATCCGTCCCGGCGTACCGATCACGACATGTACGCCGCGCTTGAGCTGTCGCAGCTGGGTATCCATGGACTGGCCGCCGTAGATGGGCAGTACGTGGAATCCCTTGAGGTGACGCGCATAGGCCTGGAAGGCCTCGGCCACCTGAATGGCCAGTTCCCGGGTCGGCGTCAGCACCAGGACCTGGGGCTGCTTCATGTCGAGGTCGAGCCGGCTGAGCAGCGGCAAGGCGAAGGCGGCGGTCTTGCCGGTGCCGGTCTGTGCCTGTCCGAACAGGTCCAGGCCCTCGAGCAGCGGCGGAATGCTTTCCGCCTGGATGGGTGACGGGCTTTCATAGCCGATTTCCTGCAACGCCTGGAGAACAGGCCCGGCAAGCGCCAGTTGGCCGAAGCCGGTGACGGATGGATTCATGATGGAGCACCTTATCGAAAAAGGAGGCGTGCCTGGAGTATTGCAAGACAGCCGCAGGATGGAAGCGGATGCCATTATACCCCAGGCGGGTCCGTAATCCTTGCGCTTCATCGGACAGCGTCACCCACGATCCAGCCGTCGATATACAACCGGGCACGGGGCGCAAATGCACGACTGGCGCGGGAAATGCGCCCATGACGGACCGAAACCCGGGCGCTTGCCGGGCCCGCGCGGACTCACTGCAGGGAATGAGGGTTAAAACAGTCCGCTGCGGAGCATCACCAGGGTGCAGGCGTGGAGGCACTCGATACCGGCGGCCTGTAACCGGGAAGCCAGCTGGGGTGATTCGGTGCCGGGATTGAAAATAACCCGCTCCGGAGCCAGGGCCAGAATGCCATCGAGCTGTCCCTTGCTGTGCAGCGGGCCCAGATACAGCGTCAGGGTACTGCACCTTTTCCTCGATATCACCCAGGCTGTGCACCACCGGCAAATCCCCGATGGCATCCGCCATGGGATGCACCGGGATGACCCGATAGCCTTTCGCCTGAAGCTGCCTCACGGCCATATTCGAATAACGGGTCGGCTTCGGACTCGCGCCGAGCACGACGACCACATGGTCTTCCGGTTTCTCTGGAGTTCTCTGCATGTTTCGCCTGCACCGGCGCGACAGCTGCATCATACCCGGTATGTATAGCACTGAATTTGATCATGACATACCATTCAAGGCAACAGGGCGCCGCCCGATATCCCGGTACCCGCCGAAAAATAACCGATCACACACGCGAGCAACCCGACCCGGAGTGAAACCGCAGAGCACCCGCTATCCCCTCGACGTCAAGGACTTCAACCTGAAGCCCGGTCGGGTGCTGGCACGCAAGTATGAGGTGATCGGCATTCTCGGCACCGGCTGGGAAGGTCAGGTCTACCTGGTGTGCGAACTGGCAACCCGGATAGAGCGGGCCGTCAAACTATTCTTTCCGCAGCGTAACCTCAGGGACCGCGCCGCCAAATGCTATGCACAGAAACTGCACAAACTGCGACACTGTCCCATCGTCATCCAGTACTACACGCAGGAAACCATCATCTACCACGGCCAGCCGATCACGGCGCTGGTCTCCGAATTCGTCGAGGGGGAACTGCTCAGCGACTTCCTCTCCAGACAGCCCGGAAAACGCCTGAGCGCCTTCCCGGCGCTGCACCTGCTGCATGCGCTCGCCAGGGGTATCGAATGCATCCATCAGATGAAGGAGTATCATGGCGACCTGCACACCGAGAACATTATCGTGCAGCGCTACGGACTGGGCTTCGACCTGAAACTCCTGGACTTCTACCACTGGGGACCGCCGACCAGGGAGAGCGTGCGTGATGATGTCGTGGAAATGGTCAGGATTTTCCACGAAGCGGTGGGGGGTACACGGCACTACCGCAATCAACCTGCAGAGGTGAAGGCCATCTGCCGCGGTCTGAAACGCAGCCTGATACTGAAAAACTTCCGCACCGCCGGGCAGCTAAAGGAATACCTGGAGACGATCGAATGGCATTAAGCCTGCTGGAATCGAAAATCTTCCTCAACGAGAACATGCAGGAAATCGCCGCCTTCACCTTTGCCGGAGGCACGGTCTGCGTCTACACGGCGCGCTCCCCCGAAAAGAGCACGCCGAACGAGGATTCGCTCGCACTGCTGCCGTGCGCCGAGCAGACCGGCGTGCTGGTCATCGCCGACGGCCTGGGTGGCCTGCGCGCCGGGGATCTCGCCTCGCGCCAGGCAGTCGAGAGCCTTGCCGCGACCGTCATGCAGTGCTGCACCGACCAGGATTCCATGCGCGAGGCCATACTGAACGGCGTGGAGCAGGCGGATGAGAAAATCTCGGCAATGGGTTTGGGGGCGGCAACGACGGTGGCGATCGTCGAGATCCGTGAACGCGAGGTGCGGCCCTATCATGTGGGGGATTCCATGACCCTTATCACCGGCCAGCGCGGCAAAATCAAGTACCTCACGGTGCCGCACTCACCGGTGGGCTACGCGGTCGAGTCGGGTCTGCTCGATGCAAACGAAGCCATGTACCACGAGGAGCGCCACCTGGTATCCAACGTGGTCGGCACGCCTCACATGCACGTGGAGATCGGGCCGAAGGTTTCCCTCGCGGTCCGGGATACCCTCCTTGTCGCCAGCGACGGCCTGTACGACAACCTCCAGGTGGACGAGATTGCCGCCATCATTCGCAAGGGGCCACTACCTCGGGCCGCAGCTACCCTCGCCGCCCAGTGCCGCACCCGCATGCAGGACTATCAGCCGGATCGTCCCCACAAGCCGGACGACATGAGTTTCATCCTCTACCGCCCGGGCTAGTCGGTCTAGACGCAGCCGGTCGGCTTGGGCAGACCGCCATACTTGGTGATCGGCTTCATGGGACCGGTCATCCACAATTTGAAGATTACCTTCTGGTCTTCTCCGACATATTTGGCGAACTTGCGGATCGGCGGCACGACGGAGTAGGTCTCGAAGTATTCCCGCGCCTTCAGTATGTGAGCCCACTTGACCTCGTCCAGGCTCACTTCGTCGGCCTCCGCCATCGCCCTGGCGATCTCGGGGGTCCACTCATTCATATCTGTCAGATAACCATCACCATCGCGTTCTGGAATTTGCATTGCCGTCCTCTTCACTAATCTGAAAGTTGGATTTTACGGGCTGACTGACACGGCATACCGTTCCGCACGACATACCCGATTAACTCTAGGTATTAGACAATACCCGAGTAATTTAATCAAGTATTAATACACCGAGCGACTGACCCAGGTCATGTGAACTTATATATTTATTATCAGCCAACTGGAACTATTTTCTAGAAATATTCAAAGTTGTCGGGCAATCCCGGTCGCAGCGTGTCGAGCACCTCCGACAAACCTTCCGGGGTGTGGGGACGCGCTGGCGCGTGTCCCCAGACCGGCAGCGGCCAGGCGGGATCATCCCGGTAGCGCACCACATGATGGACATGGAGTTGCGGCACCACATTGCCAAGCGCCGCGATGTTGAGCTTGTCGGCATGGAAACGTTCCACCAGGATGGCCGAGAGTCGCGAGGACTCCCGCAGCAACTGCACCTGGTCCTCTCCACTCAATTGAAAGATTTCGCTAATGTCTTCCCGATCCGGCACCAGGATGAACCAGGGATAATTGGCATCGCGCATCAGCAGCAGCCAACACAGGGTAAAGCGCCCGAGGAGCAGGCAATCCTGCTGAAGACGGGGGTGCAAATCAGCCATGGTCAGACCTCCGGGTAGGTGTGGGGCACAGTGAACCCATCATATGGGACCACAACTTGCGGGGCCGTCGGCACCTGCTGAATAGCGACTGCCTGCCGGTCTTGCCAGTCATTCCGGCACCCCGGAAAAAACCAGCGGGCCGCCGCAGCGGCGGCAGCGGTAGAGCGCCTCGCCGCGATGCATCTTGTTGTGACGCTGCGTGGTCAAACGGTGGGTGGTGCAGCCACAGGCATAGGTAAAACGCCGCTGGCGCCGTACCGGCACACCTGACAGGTCATAGTCCCCGAAGGCGCGCGGTTCGACACCGAGCGAACGCATGACGGCCTGCCACTCCATCCCGTGCGGACGTACCCGGTGCAAGCCGTAGAGCATGTCCGTCACATAATGCGCCACTTCGTGCGGAACGGTAACGGCCAGGTTGTCCTCGAAATACTTGGCGAAGAGATAGGCATTGTAGCGAATACAGCGCCGGCCGTGCCGCACGCGGTACATGCCGGCGGAGCGTCCAAGCAAGTCGAAGGTCACCGGGATAGATGCGAAGTCGCGCCGGCATATCTCCCCGGCACGGCGCAAACAACCTTCGGTAGCCAGGCGCACCGTCTGTTGCTGTCCGTCATCGATTGGCTCGATGAACACGGGCTTCACGTGACTCAGGGATTTCCCGCGAACCGGTAGAAACGCCGGTTGAGATAGTCGGTCACGTCGTTGACATCCTCCGCGGACCAGTTCAATCCGGAATGGACGCTCCACGCCGCCACCCGGGCACGCAGATCCGCCAGAGTGGCAACATGACGCGCCTCTCCCGCGACATGCGCCTGCGGGTCATGACAGGCGGAACAGTGATTCTCGTAGAGGGCCTCGCCACGGTCGAATTCCACCGCGTGGAGCGTCACCATGAAGACCAGCACGCCGGCCAGTGCCGCCGCCACGCCTGCCAGCTTCAGCCATCGTGAATCCATCGCCATGTGCTTCGCTCCTGTTCACCTGTCCATCTGCTGGGTTACACCAACTAAAGCCAACCAAGGCTTAACCAGCCAATATGTAGGAGCGGGCTCTTGTGTCCTTTGGGCATGCCCGCGAACTAGTTGATGTGAGACAGCCTGTTCGCGGGCAATCCCGCTCCTGCAGAAAATCACCGGATTCCCGCGGTATGCTAATTGCCAAAGATCTTGTGCAGGAACTGCTGCAGCGCCTGCCAGGAAGCCTTGTCCGCGGCGGCATTGTAAGCCAGCGGCAGCTTGAATTGTTTACCCAGCTCGTCAGCATCGGGGTTGGTAAAGCTGTGTTTCGCTCCCGGGTAGTTGATGAAGGTGTAATCAGCGCCGGCGGCATCCATCATCGTCTTGAAGGCGGCAATCTGTTCGGCCGTCGTGAACGGGTCATCGGCGCCGTTGGCGACCAGTATCCTGGCCTTCACCGCACCCACAGCGGGCGTGGAAAGCCCGCCCAGACTGCCATGAAAACTCGCCACACCGGCGAGGTCGACACCCTCGATCGCCATCTCCAGCACCACGCTGCCGCCGAAGCAGTAACCGATGGCGGCGTTCTTTTCCGGATTGACGCTCGGCTGGGCATTGAGGAACTCGCGCGCTGCCAGGAACCGCGCCTTCATCAGCGGCAGGTTCTGGCGCACTGCGCCGGCGAACTTGCCGGCCTCGTCGGGATGCCCGGCGATTTTACCCTCGCCGTACATATCCACGGCCAGCGCGGTATAACCCAGCTTGGCCAGCATGTCGGCGCGATGGCGGGCATAGGCATTCTGGCCCCACCACTCATGAACCACCAGGATGCCGGGGCGTTTGCCCTGGACGGCGTCATCATAGGCCAGGTAGCCCTTGAGGAGGGTATCATCGGACTGGTAACTCACTTCCTGGCCGACCACGGCGGCCTGGCACGCCAGACTGGCCAATAGCAGCAGCAAACTCGTGATTACTCGCAACATAATGCCTCCTGATGAATTGTCGGCCGCCCTCGAGCTACCGGACGGGCAACGTCTGTCGTTTTCAACGTTGTGTCCACGGGATTATAGCCCGTGCCATGCAGCGGCGGTCAGTCCCCGGCACCGCTGCCCGCCACGACCAGCACCTTCGCACCCTGCACATCGCCACGCTTCAACGCTACCAGCGCGAGATTGGCATCCGCGAAGGGATAGAGCTGATGCTCCGGCAACAGCGGGATCCTGGCCGCCAGCCGCAGAAAATCCGTGACGTCACTGCGCGTTACGTTGGCGACGCTCTTGATCTCCTTTTCCATCCACAGGTGTCGCGGATAATCCAGATGCAGCAGGCAGTCCTGGTCGGCGGCTTCCTTGCGGATGGCATTGATCACCAGCCGTCCGCCCGGCAGCAGATTGGCCAGCGCCTCGACCACCGGCTTCCACACCGGCGTGGTATCGATGATCGCCTGCAGACGCTGCGGCGGACATTGCGTGGTCCCGCCCGCCCAGCTGGCGCCGAGTTCCAGCGCGAACCGCCGTTCCCGTTCACTGCGCGCGAACACGAACACCGGCGTGTCGGGGTAATGATGGCGAACCATCTTCAACACCAGGTGCGCGGAAGCGCCGAACCCGGTCAGACCCAGCGCCTGGCCATTGGCCAGCCCTGTCAGGCGCAGGCTGCGGTAGCCGATTGCGCCGGCGCACAGCAACGGGGCCGCCTGGGTATCCGACAATGCTGCGGGTATCGGATAGGCGTAACGTTCCGGCACGATCATGTATTCGGCGTAACCGCCATTGACATCACGACCGGTCGCCAGAAAATCCGCGCACAGGTTTTCCTCGCCCCGGCGGCACCACTCGCAGCGGCCGCAGGCGGCATAGATCCAGGCCACGCCAACCCGGGCGCCGGTCTTGTGCCGTTTGGCGCTCTTGCCCTTCTCATCCACCACGCCGACCACCTGGTGCCCGGGCACCATCGGATAGGAGGGCGGCGGGCTGCGACCCTCGATTTCGTCCAGTTCGGTATGGCAGATGCCGCAGACGCTGACACGGATGCGGATCTCTCCCGTGGAAGGCTCCGGTACGGGCAAGGTAACGCATTCGAGTGGCTGCAAGTCCGTGGCCAGATCCGTCACACGGGTCATGACCCAGGCCTTCATGGTGGTGGTCTCAGACATCCCGCGGCTCCGGTCGTGAGAGGTGAGGCGCTACCGCTGGACGGCAGGCGCCGTATCCTGCAGGGGAACAAACGCGACCCCGAGTATTCCGTGGGAGTGGACGGCATTGTGCGCGTCCTTCTCGATCAGCATGAGTTCCTGGGGCATGTACTGCCAGCCAACCGGTATGACCAGCCGGCCGCCGGGTTTGAGCTGGTCAATCAGCGCCGGAGGCACTTCGGGCGCCGCGGCGGTAACGATGATGGCGTCATAGGGGGCGTGTTCCGGCCAGCCCGCATAGCCATTGCCGATCCGGTAATGGATGTTGGTGTAGTTCAGGCCGGTGAGCTTCCCGGCGGCGACATCGCCCAGCTCGGGTATCAGCTCGACTGTGTACACCGCCTTCGCCAGGCACGACAGGATGGCGGTCTGATACCCGGAACCGGTCCCGATCTCCAGCACCCGGTCATCCGGCCCGAGTTTCAGCAGGTCGGTCATGAGCGCGACGATGTAGGGCTGCGAGATGGTCTGGCCATGACCGATGGGCAGGGGGCCGTTGTCATAGGCGGCGTCGTGCATCTCGTGCGGCACGAATTTCTCGCGCGGCACCCGGCCCATGACCGCCAACACCCGCGGGTCCAGCGCCTTCCTGCCGGTCAGGCTGCGCGTGTATTCGACCTCGGACTCGATGTCGGCGACCATGCGCTTGAGGGACGGTTTCATCGCTTCACTCCGCCGCCAGTCCGTCGAGCCGCTCGCGCAGTTCCCCGACTTCCCGGAACAACTCGATGACCTGCTGTTCCAGCCGGTCGAGTCGCCCGGTGTCCTCGCTCGCCACCGTGACCTCCTTGCCGACAGGTGATTCCGTGAATTGCGGCGCTTCGCTGAAGAGCTGCACATAGCGCGACTCCCGCTTCCCCGGTTCCCGCGGCAACCGGGAGACGAAAGGTCCGTCCTCGCGGTCCATCAGCCGGTCAAGCACGGCCTCGGCCTCCTGCACGTCGTCGAAGCGGCACAGGCGGCTGGTGCGGGTGCGCAATTCCCCCGGGGTCTGCGCCCCGCGCAGCAACAGGACGCAGAGGATGCCCAGTTCCTGGGGCGAGAATGTCAGCGACCCGAATTCGGTATTGCAGAATCGCTGCCGGTACTTGGTAACGCGGCTGCCGAAGGCGGTCTTCTCACTGACCATATGCTTTTTTACGAGGCCGTCCACGATATCCTGAACTTGCGCCTCGTCCAGTTCCATGACCGGCTCGCGGTTGCTCTTCTGGTTGCAGGCGTTGACCAGCGCGTTGAGTGACAGAGGATACTGATCGGGCGTGGTGATTTCCTTCTCGATCAGCACCCCGATGACGCGCGCCTCAAGGGCTGTAAGCGTGATATCCACAACGATGTTCCTTTCCGGTCGGCATTCAATGCCGACCAGTCTATTCCAGTCCCCTCCAGTTAAGAAACATTTTCATGAATGACTGCGCAGCTCCAGCAGGGCGCTGAGCACGGTGGTTGCGAAGAACACCCCCACCGTGGCCTTCCAGAGCAGTTCCTGGTCAACCTCACGCCCGGCAATTCTGTCTGCCAGCAGCTTTACGTAGGATTCGCCCGGGTCCGGCTGGTGCAGACCCCGCTTTACCCGCCAGTGCAGATCCGTGAGGAAGCAATACGTCCAGCCCTTCCTGATTCCCAGGCCGAACCAGGAAAACAGGATCAGCCCCTGCAGGCACAGATGCGCGGGGCGCGCCGGCGGGTACAGCCAGCCCAGGGCACTGAACAGGATGACGACGATGTGCGCGAGATGAAACAGGACATCGAGCAGCTTCAGGACCGCGCGGCGAACGGAAGCATCCATGTCCGGGTCGGGCGCCGTCAGGCGGATGCCGCACGTATCGCACCGGCATGCGCCAGCACCCGGCGAAAGGCCTCGATGTACTGGTCGAGTATCTCCCGGCCGGCGCTTGGAAAGGCCGGCAGTCGCAGCAGGGTCCGGCCGTAATCGCGGGTCTTGTGCAACGCACCGGGTTCATAGGCCAGATCCGGTTCACGGGTCGGCGCCCGCAGGATGCGTTTCCAGTGACCTTCGGTGAAAAACGGCTGCTCATGTACCAGCGGGTAGCGCGGCGCCATCACCTGGCAGCCCTCGGCCTGCAGGGCCGTGACCAGGATTTCGATGGGCAGCCCGCCCCGTTGCTCGTCGTAATGGATGATGTACTCGAAAAAGGTTCGCTCGATATGCGCCGGCGCACGGAAGGTATGAAAACAGCCCAGCGCCTCCAGCGCCTCGGACAGGTAGTCCAGATTGGCGTTGCGTACCCGGTTATGCTCCGCGAGGTGCTGGTACTGGACCCGCGCCACCGCCGCGCTGAGCGGGGCCATGCGCGTCTTGATGCCGAAACTGGTGGCCGCGAAGCGCTGCTGCGGCGTCTCCAGCTGCATGATGCGCGCAATATCGCCGAGACAGATCGCCCGTTCGTGGTAATCGTCATCATCGGTGAGGAAGATGCCCCCCTCGCCGGCCGGGGCGAGCTTGTCATTCTGCAGGCTGAACACCGAGATATCCCCGAGCGAACCGCAGGGACGACCGCGCCAGCGGGCACCATGCGTATGGGAGGCATCCTCGATGATTTTCAGCTCATGGCGCTGTGCCAGCGCGAAGATCTCCGTCATCTTCGAGGGCATCCCCCACAGGTGAACGACCACCACGGCGCGGGTGCGCTCCGTGATCCTGCGTTCCATGTCCGCCGGATCGATCCCGAGGCGTTCCTCCTCGCTCTCGCAGAACACGGGAACCAGGCCGACCCAGAGCATGGGCAGGACCGAAGCCCACCAGGTCGCGCTGGGCACCAGCACCTCGTCGCCCGGGTTCAGGTCCAGCGCGAAGAAGGCGGCCAGCAGCCCGGCGGTGCCATTGTTGTGCGCCAGTGCATGGCGCCGCCCCGTGAGCGCGCGGTAATCATCCTCCAGTTCCTGCACCACGGAATGAAAACTCAGGTTGCCGTCGCGCATGACGCGCAGCACCGCCTGTTCATCTTCCTCGCCGAGCAGCGGCCAGTGATTCGCCATGGCATGATCGGCCGAGACGAGGGGTGTTCCGCCAAGGATGGCCGGCAGAAGCTTGCTGGTCTTCGACATGGGTATCTCCTGGTTCATTACAGCGGCGCAGGACTGGCTACAACGTCCCGTTCAACAGCTTATCAAAGCGGGCGGTCACGGTCTCTTCATAACGCGCCAGCGCCTCCCCCGCCGCCGCCGGATCTCCCTCATACAATTCCCGGGCTGCGGCGAGGATGGCTTCCCGGTTTTCCCCGTTGTGGCCCAGGCCCTCCCGCGGCAGCCATTGCGCGATATTCGTGCGGCGACGCAGGTAATCTTCAAGGGTGGCGCAGAACTCCCGCTCACGGCACCAGCGCGGCGTGGCGACCGGTTGCCCGATACCGGGAAAGGCGCATGATGCGACGGTGGGTGATTCCGCTTCAGGCATCATCGGGGGAAGCGACGGCGGCACGCGGTGCCGGATCATCCGCCCGATCTTGCCGGCGAGTTCGCGCGAGCCGGTCAGCTTGCCGCCATAGGCCGTGATCCAGGGCAGGTCCCTTTCGGGGTGTACGATGCTGCGTCGCGACAGCTCCAGCGGGTAGCGCGTGGCGACATAATCACGATCAACGGCCAGGGCGCGGATACCGCAGCGCAGGGAAACGATGTCTTCCGGGCCGACTTTCCTGCGCAAATGCCGGTTGGCTGTTTCCAGCAGAAAGCGGATGTCCCCGGCCTGCGGATCCAGCCCTTCACCGATCTCCTCGATGGCGGTTTCGGTCGGCCCCCACAGCGCCACCGGTCCCCAGGGGACATAGGTCATGACGTCGTCATGGTCGCCCATATCGAAGATCAGTGGCGAGTGGTGTTCCCCGGACCGCGCCAGTCCGAGATAAACCCCCTTGCTCAGGGCATGGCGGTAGGGCGTTTCGATGCCCTGCTGCCGGTTGAGCGTGTCCGCCCAGACTCCGGCGCAATTGACGATCAGGCGGGCGCGCGTACTGGTCGTGACGTCCCGCAGCCGGTCGCGCAGTTCCAGGTGCCACAGCCCATTGGAACGGGCGAAGTCGCAGCTCTCGACCTCGCAGTAGTTGACGGCGGCCCGCCCGGGCGGCTGGTGGGGCGTCAACCAGTGCAGTACGAAACGGGCGTCGGATGAGGTGAGCAGCGCCTCTTCGTAGCAGAAGGCCCCCCGGTGGACATGCTGGCTGAGCAGCGTGGTCTCCTCGAAGTCCCGCCGGTAGCCCGGCAGGCGCCGGCGCCCGGCGCCGAGCAGCCAGTACAGTCCGAGGCCCGCGCCGATGAACAGCGACGACGGCCCGCCCTTGAGCGAGGGGATATAGTGAAACGATGCCGGCACCGTCCAGCCGTCCAGTTCCTCGATCATCCGGTCACGCGACCGGGACAACCGCAAGACGGTGAGCACGTCACCGGCACGCAGATACAACAGACCTCCCCACACCATCATGCCGGAGGACTGGCTCGTGCCCGAAGCGAAATCGCCCTTGTCGAGCAGCAGGGTGCGCCAGCCATGGCGACACAGCTCATCGTACAGGGAGGCGCCCGTGATACCGCCGCCGATAATCAGGACATCGAATACATCCTCTCCGGCAGCCTGCCAGTGTGCCGAGCGCATCCGTCAGGCGCGCTCTAATCCGTGAGTTATTGCAGTCATTGTGTAATGTCCGGGCATTCCGTTCCGGCAGGCGCTTTGTGCGTCGAGCCCCATGAATGTATCGGCAGTAAGAATAACCGCCCTTTTCCATGGAAACCATAACTGCGGTCGCCATCTCCGGGTATTGCCACCATCAAGCCCGACACCGTCGCGAGCGCCGCGCACCGGGAAAGCCTGTCGTGTACTAAACGCACGCTTGACATGCCGTCTCGATCGGTTACGTTCATCCCCTTCGCACGGATACATCGTGCAGCCGGCCTGCAGGACAGGCTCCCGGATACCGGCCCGTGATATCAACCGGCGTCAAGAGAGAAGGTGTTTGAACACTAGCCGTTTCATCCGCATCCTGCTGATCCTCGCCCTGGCGACGGGTGTCACGCTGGCATTGCTCTACCGTGACCGGTTTGACGCGGCGGCGCTCCAGTCCTGGGTACAGGAGGCGGGCATCGCCGCGCCACTGCTCTTCATGCTGATCTATGCACTCGCCACCGTACTGTTTCTGCCGGGATCGGTCCTCACCCTTGCAGGCGGCGCCCTGTTCGGTCCGGTGCTGGGCACATTTTATAACCTGACCGGGGCCACCGTGGGCGCCACCCTGGCGTTTCTGATTGCCCGCTATCTCGCCTCGGACTGGGTGGCCCGCAAGGCGGGCGGGCGGGTGAAACAGCTCATCGACGGCGTCGAGAATGAAGGCTGGCGCTTCGTCGCCTTCGTGCGGCTGGTGCCGCTGTTCCCGTTCAACCTGCTGAACTATGCGCTCGGCCTCACGCGTCTGAAGCTCGGCCACTACCTCATCGCCAGCTATGTCTTCATGCTGCCCGGCGCCATCGCCTACACCTATCTGGGTTACGCGGGACGCGAGGCGATTGCCGGCAGTGAAGGGCTGATCCGCAAGGCGCTGCTGGCGCTGGCGCTGCTCGCAACCGTGGCTTTCCTCCCGCGGCTGATCGGCAAGCTGCGCCGCGGGCCGATGCTGGATACCCGGACGTTCAAACAACGGCTCGAGGCCGACAACGACCTGCTGGTGCTCGACGTGCGCAGCGCGGCGGACTTCACCGGTGAACAGGGGCACATCGAGGGCGCAATAAATATTCCGCTGGAAGACCTGCCACGGCGCCTGGCTGAACTGGAGGATTACCTGAAACGCCCGGTGGTGATCGTCTGCCGCACGGACAAGCGTTCGGCCGAGGCGGTGCGCCTGCTGGCCGAAGCAGGGTTTGCCAACGTGCAGGTGGTGCGCGGCGGCATGACCGGGTGGCTGAAAGCCGGCCTGCCGGTGACGCGCCGGCCAGTATGACGGCGCGGTAGAATTAGCTCCAGGAGCCTGTCGGACTTGAAACGCCAGGCGCGGCTGACCCCGATTATCCCTGCCGGTCACCCTCCACGGCCGACACGTCACAGAGGATGTCATCGTACGGATGGCGGTACATCGGCACATTGAGGCGCTTCTCGTCGAGAATTTGGCCGATGAAGCCGATCGAACGTCCCAGAACGAAAAATGCGTTGAGCGTGCCCGAGTCGATAAACTGGTCGATGTCCTCCTCGCTATAATCGAGACCGCGCCACATATCCACCATCAGCACACCGACCTCGCCCAGCAGCAGCAGGTATTTCACCGCCGGATTGGCCTGCATGCGCAGCAGGTGTTCAAGGAAGCCGGAGCCGGCAAAGCGATCGCCGCCGATGGCGACGCCTTCGCTGATGCCGTCCGCGTTCAGTGCGATGGTATGGGCCAGTTCTTTGAACAGCCCGCCCGAGCGGGTTACCAGTCCGCAGGAACCGGCCCGGTGCAGTTTGCTGGCGATGATGTTCTCGAGGGTGCCGCCGGTGTTGGCGACCTTGATCGCACCCGGGCTGATGTCTCCGACCGTGGCCGGTCCGATCACTAGCTTGCCCAGTTGCCGGGCGCGCAGCTTGAACGCGCGCGCGGCCGCTCCGGGATGCCCTCGGCGGTGATCATGAGGGTGCGGATGCCGGGAATATCGAGCGCCTCGTTGCTGATGCGCCAGGCGCGCCGGAAGGAGGCGAAGTTGCAGCAGCACATCGGCATGCGTGTGCGCGACGACGGCATCGGCGGTGCTCTTGCAGATCGGTATCAGTAACTCGCTGCTGCCGAAGAAAAACTTGCCGAAACGGCTGCCACTGGTGGGAGAGACGATAGCGGCCACCGAGGGTGTGTCACGCCCGATCAGGGTATCGTAGTCGAGCATGCGCTGGATCGCAGTCTGGTGATTGTTCCAGAATATGGCCTGCGTCTGGCGCGTAAACAGAGTTCCCTCGCCGGCCGGCGCCCCGCTCGCACCGGCCGCAGCCGCGGCGTTCTGTGACATGTTCATTGCAGATATCCTTTCGGGCGGCCGTCAGGCAACCAGCGCCATCCTCACGATGTCGGTCATGTGGGTTTCGGGACCGTACACCTCGATTGGCAGGCCGAGTTCATCGGCCGCCTTCTGCATGTTGCGCAGGCCCACTTCGTAGTCCGGGCCGCCGCGACGCAAATAGATGCGCACGCCCACCGCCTGCATTTTCTCGTGGTATTTCCGGAAGGCCTCGATGATACCGGTGAAGGTTTTTGCGACATCGGTGAAATTGGCGATGGCCCCGCCGATGATCAGCAGCTTTTCGCGCCCCTGTGGATTGGGGTCGCGCGTCATCAGATCGAGCAGGGTTTCGGCATACACGCGGGTTTCCTGTGTCGTGGCGTTACCCGAGTATTCGCCGTAGTTGGCCAGTTCATCAGCGCCGATCAAGTCGGTATCGTATCGGCGTAGACCACCGAGCGCCGCCGCCAGCCACCAGGGCCCACACCCGGCCCTGCGGATTCAGGATGGTGAGTTTCAGCGAGGCGCCGCTTTTCTCATCCATCACCTTGATCTGTTTTCTTCCGGTCCGGGCGCCTTCATGCCGAACGGGGTCGGGAAATACAGTGGCCCCCAGACCTTGTCCATCAGAACATCGGCAGTGTCGTCGACCTTGTCAACCAGGTCGAGCAGATGCACCCGGTCACCGTCGAAACAAACGGGTTGATCTCCAGATAGGCGAAATGCTGGTCGCGGAAGAAGCGGTATAAATCGGTGGCGAACAGTGCAAACCGGCCACGGTCGGAAATTTCCCCGGGCACCGCCGCGGCGATCATCGCGGTGAGTTCCTCGTCCCTTGCGAACGGCGGGAATTCAAGCTGGTTGACGCTGCCCCGGTTGTCCTCGATGTTGACCCCGCCCTGCGTGCTCATCGACAGGATATCGGCAGTGTCGCCCATGACCGCGGCAATATAATACTTGGCATTGCTGTCGTGTACGACGAAGGGCTCGACGATGAAACGGCTGAGGACCCCGCTCTGGCCGCTGAGCAGTGTCGTGGTCCGGGCGCGCTTTTCGTCGATCCAGCGAGCCGCATCATCGAGGCTGACCTCGCCCGGCGCATCGACCTTGTACAGCACCAGGCCATTGAGTCCCTGCTTGCCGAAAATCATGTCCGGCTTGACCACCAGGGGGGACCTGGCGGAGCCAGTCGTAGCCGCCATCAGCGGCCAGTGCGATCAATTCCTCGCCGCTGGCGACACTGGCCGCCTGGAAGGTGTAGCGGAACTGGCCGAAGTGCCTCGACCAGTCGGTGTGGAATACCCGCTTGCCTTCGTATTCCCGTATTGCCCGTTGAGCCAATGTAGCTGCTTCACATGTTGAAACTGTCGAAACCGGTTTTCTACATAAAAGGCCGCACCCGTAGCACTACCAGGCCTTGTAAAGTACCCGTGTTTCACGCATCGATGGTCACCTGCCACGCTTTCCCGGTCGAACGTCCCATCCGGTCTGTCACTCCGGGGCTTCCTCCCCGCCCAGGGCGCGGAGCAGCTGCGGCGTGAATTCGTTCAGTTCCAGGGTCATGAGGGAGAAATCCAGGTCGAAGCGGGTTGCCGCATCATCCGCATTCGCGTCCTCGCCCTGCGTGACGACATCCTCGAATCGCAGCCGCTTGATGGAAAGATCTTCCTGGAGGAGGAACGATAGCCGGTCCTTCCAGTGCAGGGCCAGCCTGACCGCATATTTGCCGTTCTTGATGTGATTGCGGATTTCACCGGCCCCAAGGTCCTGATGTCGGCAGGTAATCACCCCGCCGTCCGGATCGGGATGTTTCAGTTCGCACTCCTCCCCCAGGGCGAAACCCGGCGCGAGGCGCTCGCCGCCGAGCCAGCGGGTCAGGGTGTGGGAGATGGATTGCTTCACCTTGACCGGGGTTGCCTTGAGGCTCCCGAGGTTCGTGCGCAGCAGGCTGATGAGCGCTTCCGCCCGGGCCGGCGTCGGGCTGTCCACCACTACCAGGTCATTGCGGGTATCGATATAGGCGTACTGGTCCGTGTGACGCGTCAGGGCGTGTGGCAGCAGGTCATGGATGATATCGTCCTTAATGCGCTGACGCTCCTTGCGGTAGACTTCGCGCGACTCGGCCGCCTCCACTTCGGCGACCTTGTCATCGAGCAGCTGCTTCACCACGCCCGCGGGGATGATCTTGTCCGCCTTGCGGGAACAGATCATGACGTAGCCGCCGGCGGCATGCACCAGCTGCTGTCCCTCGCGGCCCAGCGGTGGAACCCATCCGCTCGCCGTCAGCTCCAGACGGCCGCAGCCGCGGAACGCCGCGGACTGCAGGCGCTCGTCCAGTGCTTCCGGAGTAAGATCAAGGTGTTGGCCGAGCCGGTAGAGCTGCAGATTTCTGAACCACATGTGGACGCTCCAAAAAGCGCCACATTATGCGCAAAGTCCCGGCCGCTGGCCACCGCTTTCGGGAACGACGAGGTACAGGGTATTCACCATCGCTGCCCGCGACCCGCCCTGTGGATCAGCGGCTATGCACGCTCCTCACAACCAGCGTTTCTTACGGAACAGCGCCAGCAAGGCGGCGGCGATGCCCGCCATGACGCCGAGCAGGATGAAATAGCCGGAGCGCGCATGCAACTCCGGAATATTTTCGAAATTCATGCCGTAGAGGCCGGCCAGGAAACTGAGCGGAACGAAGATCGCGGTGACGATGGTCAGCACTTTCATGATCTGGTTGAGGTGATGCGAGGCGAGGGAAATGTAGCTATCGACCAGGTCCACCACGAGTTCGTAGTAAAGTCCGCTCAGGCTGACGGCGCGCTCCTGGTGTTCATAGACGTCGTTGAGTTCGTGGCGGATATCCGTGCCGAAAAAGGGGGTATCGCTGTTTCTCAGGGTGGAAAAAACTTGCTGGTGGTAGGCGAAGATGCGTCGCAATTTCTTCAGGTTCGACTTGTAACCGGCCAGTTCGCCGAGCAGTGCGTCACGCGGCGAGCTCAGGATCTCGTCCTCCAGTTCCTCCAGCCGTGGTTCCAGTGCGAGCAGGATGCCGAGATAGCGGTCGACCATGATCCGGCAAAGCCGCAGGGCCAGCACCGCGGGGCCGGTAGCGAGACGGCCGGTGTTCTCCTGCACCTCGCACCAGAGCTGGTCGGTGCTGGGCGAATCCCCCGAGTGGCGCGTGACCAGAAAGCGCCTGCCGACGAAAAGCGCCAGCTGGATGGTGGAGAAGTCGGTGTCCTTCGATTGCGCTGACAATCCCCGGAGGAGCAGGAAAGTGCACTCCTCGAAATCCTCGAGCTTGGGCGGATGCCGTTCGCGCAGCGCATCCTGGACGGCCAGCGGATGCAGACCGAATTCCTCGCGCAGCAACCGGCCCGCCTCCTCGGGTGGTTCATCACCCAGGTCGAGCCATAACAATGACCGCTCATCGGCCTTCCAGCGCTCGACAAGTTCCCTGCCCCCGATAATCAGCCGGCCATCGGATGTTTCATACAGCATGCAGCGTATCACGCCCCTCTCCTTCTCCCCAGGCCAACACGACGACATCCGGTGTGAATGTCACCACATACGGTAGCACAGGCCACGCCGTAGGCGCGGCGAGTGCAAATAGATTTCAGAAAACAGGTGGTTTATGCTACCAGCCCTTTGCGGAAAAGGGTTCGAGTCATGACTGCTCCCGTCAATAACAAGCTGCGACCGCAAACTCCGCTCGGCATGCTGATGTGGTTCGGCGTCGCCGTGATCGGCGCCGGCGCCGTGGGCGGCATCGCGGTCTCTCGCGGCGAGACCATCAACAGCCTCTGGTTCATCATCGCCGCGGTGTGCGTGTACGCCATCGGCTACCGCTTCTACAGCGCCTTCATCGCCGCCCGCGTGCTGGTGCTCGATCCGACCCGCGCCACGCCGGCCGAACGCCATGA
>CAVXNM010000065.1:0-31102 GCA_963763115.1 uncultured Gammaproteobacteria bacterium | reverse complement strand
TTTATGCCTTGACTTCATACGTATTGCTACACACCAACAACTTACATTATATTCCATCGAGTAGTGAATGCAATTAACTATGCGTTAATCGTGACCCACTGTGACTGGAGTGTGACAGGCATATGAAGATCACTGGTCAGACATAAGAATATTCACATGAGTACTACTGTGACAATTAAGAATCATGAATCATGCTGATGATCTCAGTCACTTGTGAGGGGGTAGGGGTGGAGGAAAACATGCCCCCCTTACTGAAATGTTGGGGTTCCGTATTCTCACTTGAGAAGCAAATTTTGAAGTCTTCATCTAATTCTTCAGGAAGATTGAACCTACTGACTAAAAGAGGGTATCTGGATTACTGTCTTAAGTAACCATAAGCAAATGCTAAAGGACCGGAATGAGCACTAAACGAGACATTTCCTGCTCTGCCCGGCATGTCGTGTTTGTACTGAAAGTGGACGTTCCCAGACCGAATTCTGGTCGTCTGCCTTTAACTCATTCCTGCCGTTTAACGTAATCGAGTATTGCGCAGCAGTAGCTACTATCATGCCTAATCTGGATTTCTTACAGGCGTTTACTAGACTTGGTATAGTTGGCGTTTCTATGTCTCTATATAGAGAGATCGTCGCCCCAACGGCTTGATAGTAAAAAGCATGCCTTATGCACTGGAGAAGACGACATGATTAATGACGTGATTTTGAAGCGATCGATTGTTGTCGTTTTGAGTACAGCGATATTCACAGGTACTGGAATCGCCTATGCGTTTGACATGTGCAAAAACATGTTCAGCAAGATGAATCAGTCAGAATGGAGGGGCGACTATAGAGACCGCGACGATTACCACGGATATCCCGGGTTTGACTCGGGCTATGGGTATAGAGGCCGCGACTATGGTTACGCTTCGCCGGGTTACGGTTATGGTGGTTCCCCAGTCCACAGTTACGGATATAGGAGTGAAATGTCTGAATCAGCCTTGGAAATACTCAACAAGCGCTATGCCAAGGGGGAAATCGATAAACAAGAGTATGAGGAGAAAAAAGCCACGATTACCAGTTCGAGGTAATTCTTATGCAGCCACAGGGAATGACCGGTTCTGCTGCAACCCGGTCATAAGCATGTATCTTGGAAATGTCTGCTTTCGAGCGCATCCACGACCTGTCGTGAACAAAAACCCCGCCACATGGGCGGAGTCTGGTTGATTGCTACGGGGTCATAAAAGGCCGGCGGCCGCTACGGCCTTGGCTATACTGCTATCAAGTCGTCTTTGCGAAGAGTCAAATCAGGGGTTATTTTGAGTTCACCGTCGTATTCCAATGTCGCAAAGGCATCGCCCTCAGAATTAACAACAACGATTACAGGATCCTGGGTTAATGAAGTCCTTATGCAGAACACCTGCCAACCAGATGATTCTATCCGATTCAACGCCCTCATCTGAGGTTGGCTCAGTAACCCTGAAACGTTCCAAATCGTACGCTTCTTGTCCCTGCGTCTGTCTTGCTGCGTCATGTCAGTTAAGTACTGCCCGATGAAATTCGCCTGCCTTCACTACAAGCTACGATATTACCGGATTGCGCTACTGCAGGCAGCATAAAAAACGCCCCAGGAGGGATAGGGGCGTGGAACTAGGAGTTACGTGGCGTGTTTATTAAATTCAATGCCACTGTCTAATACGGTAAAAACACTGATACAACAAGAAGCGCCTTCACTTAATTATGCGGCGGCCTTCGGGTCGCCAATTTTATTATCCATTCAAAATGTCCGAAGTTGCGGCATTTCGGTCATAATCCTTGTACAGCGGCATGTCTTGAATGGGGCCTAGTCTGTGAGTGTGACAGAGGTGTGACAGAGAGAGACTACTGGTAAGAGAGGGGTACATAAGCCATTGAATTTAATGGCGCGCCCGACAGGATTCGAACCTGTGACCCCTGCCTTCGGAGGGCAGTACTCTATCCAGCTGAGCTACGGGCGCTGATTCTTGCTGATGCCGTGCCTGCGATGCGACGCCGATTTCTCCAATCCCTGGCCTGGCGATCCCCGATCAGGCGCTTGCAGGGTAGTGACAGACGGGATCAATTCTCTACTCCGGCAGTCCCGACCGGGTGACGGACGCCTGATCTTCATGGTCAGGCGTGCCGGGGTGCACAGGATAACGCTATCCATGAGACAGGTCCATGACCGAAGGCGGCTGATTTTGCTGTTGTTCTCGTGAATTTCCCGTCCCGGGTGTTTGCAGTATAATCCGGGGCCATTCATTTTGCGGGGTAAGTGGCTGCAGGGTTTTCGACAACCCTCAGTAACCCACTGGCGCGGATTTCACGGCTATCAGAACAATCAGGAGAAGACATTGAGTCACGATAAACAGTTTTTCACCACCTTCGTCGCGGTATTGGCCGGCCTGGGGATACTGGCGGTCATCCTGTACTTCCTCGCCGGCTACCTGTCCGGGAGTGTGGACGAATACAAACCCAAAGAAGTCGTGCTGGAAAACATCAAGCCGGTTGGCCAGGTCAATATTGCCGGCGAGCCCGGGACACAGGAGGAAGCGGCGGCTGAACCGGTTGCCGTTGCCAGCGAGGAGGTGGCCGCGGGACCGAAGTCCGGCGAACAGGTTTACCAGGCCAACTGTATAGCCTGCCATGGCACCGGAGCGGCCGGCGCGCCGAAAATGGGCGATACCGCCGCCTGGGCGCCGCGTATCGCCAAGGGTATCGATGCCCTGCTGGTCAGCGCGACCAACGGCTTGAACGCCATGCCGCCGAAAGGGCTGTGCATGGCCTGCTCGGAGGCTGAGCTGAAAGGCGCGATCGAGTACATGATAAGCAAGAGCCAGTAGGGGCAGTTTGGACGAAACCGTAAAGGGGTTGCATCGCAGCCCCTTTTTTTCCTACAGGGGATTAGGTACATCGTGGAGCGCAGGGAAAAGGTGAGACCGCGTAGCGGTCGAGAGGCTGGCCTGGACCATGGCGGGAGTGGTGAGCCGTCTTCAGGAGGCAATTCGACCCCTGGCGTCACTGGCGTTGTTTCCCAGAAGCAGGCTACCGGCCTCATTTTGCGGCACCGGCGGACTGAACAGGAAACCCTGGAACTCGTCGCAGTGGAGATTGCTCAGAAAGGTGAGTTGCGCCTCGGTTTCGACGCCTTCCGCGACCACCCTGAGCTCTATGCCGTGCGCCATGGTAATGATGGCCTTGATGATGCCCGCGTCGTCCGAATCCGTGGTGATGTCCCGGATGAATGAACGGTCGATTTTCACGCTGTTGATCGGGAACCGCTTGAGGTGGTTGAGCGAGGAATACCCGGTACCGAAATCATCGATGGAAATTCTCATGCCCGCCTTGTGCAGAAGGCTCAGGGTCGTCGCTGCCGCATAGATATCATCCATGATCGTAACCTCGGTAAGCTCCAGCTCGAGATGCCGCGGATCAATACCTGTCTCATCGAGTATCATGCCAATCTGCATCAGCAGGTCCTTCTGGGAGAACTGTTCCGCGGAAAGATTGACGGCGATGGAGAGGTCGGGGTAACCGCCCTGCTGCCAGACACCGAGCTGGTGACAGGCCGTGCGGAGGACCCACTTGCCGATGGGAATGATCAGGCCGGTGTTCTCCGCAACCTGAAGAAATTGTGCCGGAGGAATCATTCCCATCTCCGGGTGGCGCCATCGCAGCAGCGCCTCCATGCAGATGATCCTCCCGGATTTCATGTCGATCTTGGGCTGGTAATGCAGTTCGAACTGATTCTTCTCGATAGCCTGCCGCAGTTCGTTCTGCAGCGTGAAATTCCCGGACGATGAGCCCATCCGGTCCTCGTTATAGAACTGGTAGCAGTTGGGCCCCTCGCACTTGGCGTAATAGAGGGCGACGGCGGCGTTTTTCAGGAGTGAATCCGCATCACCGCCGCTCTCGGGATAGTGGCTGATGCCGATGTTGCAGGCCAGTTTGATCTCGTGATCTCCGATATTGATCGTACCGCCCAGCAACGCCATGATGCGAGTGACGACCTGGGCGGTGAATTCCGTGCATTCCATGCCGGTCAGGAGAATGCCGAACTCGTCGCCGCTCAACCGAGAGATCGAATGCCTGGAATCTTCCTCGCCAAAGCATACAATGGCGTCCGTACTGCGCAGTGATTGCACCAGGCGTCGGGTGACTTCCCTGCGAAGTTCGTCGCCGAGGAAAACTCCCATCGTATTATTAATGCGCCTGAACATGTCCAGATCCAGAATCAGGAGGGAAAAATACTGCTGGTTCTTGCGACAGAACTCGATGGCCTCGACAATCCGGTTGTTGAACAGCTTGCGGCCGGGCAGTAAGGTCAGGCTATCGTGGGCCGGTTGGGAAGTTCCGGCAACCGCCTGCTGATCCGTATCGCTGGCCGTTGGGTCGCCGTCGGGTATCGGTGCATCCTTCAGGTTGTCGTCGGGGTCTGAGCCGGCTACGAGTCTCGCCGGAGTCACCGGCCTGCCGCCGTCGGTCTCCCTGTCCCATACGGAGACGCGGTTGCGCCCGGTGTTCTTGGAGATGTAGAGCGCCTGGTCCGCCCTGTCGATGAAGTGCGCGAAATCCGCAACTTCCTGATCGAGGGCGGCGATGCCGAAACTGGCCGTTACCCGCAGGGGCGGATTCCCGGACATCTCCGGGAAATTTATCGCCGCGATATTCGCGCGCGCGCGCATCGCCGTGGCGACCGCCTGATCGATGTCCAGCCCCGGCAGGGTGATGCAGAATTCCTCGCCCCCATAGCGGCAGATGGTATCGGAGGTGCGCAACGATGCCTGCATTGTCTGCGCAACCATCCTGATGACTTCGTCGCCCTTGACATGACCGTAGCGATCGTTGATCAACTTGAACAGATCGATATCCACCATGATACAGGCGAGCTGTTGTCCGTTGCTCAGGGCGGTCTCGAACACGGGTTCATATTTTTCGAAGAACGAGCGTCGGTTGAGGCAGTTCGTCAACGGGTCGCGTGTGGCAAGGATCTGTAGTTCCCGGTTCTGGCGGCGTATCTCGTCGCGTGATTTCTTTAGCATGCCGAGCATGTCTTCAAGCTGTTCGTTCTTTTCCTCCAGCTGGGTGACATCATCGAAGGTGACCATGATGCCACGATGCTGGTCGCCGTCCTTGATCGGCGCCGCGTTGACCATGAACATTCTGGTGACGCCCGATGGGCAGATGATCCGCAGCTGTTTGCCGGTCTGGATCTCGCCGAGCCGCTGCACCGTATCCCAGGGGAATTCGTCTTCGTGGATCCTGCCAAACTCCCATCTGAGGTCTGATACCTTTCTCCCGAGCAATGCCCCGGCCATCTTGTCAACGCTGTTTGCAAATGCTTTATTGGCGAGCATGATGCGCCCCTGCGCGTCGAGCAGGAGCACCCCCTCGGCAAGGGCATCGAGGGCGCTCCTTACCTGGAAGGGGACAGACGCCGGTGAGGCGAGCCGCCGGTAGCGGATGCCGCTGACCAGCAGGAAGCCACCCAGCGGAAAAACCATGATCAGGGTGAGCCCGGCTGCCAGTGGATCATCGTGAAAACCGGCCACGCCGGAATTGCGCAACCGGGAAAACCGCACGAAAACGGTTCCCCACTGGCTTCCATTACGGTATACCGGGGCCTGATGGAGGGACGCTCCCGTGTCAGTCTGACTGCCGGAACGACTCTTGCGTTGCGTCACGCGACTTTCGGTATTCGCCACTAACTCGCCATTGACGCCTCGCAGGGAGATAGAAAGAATGCCCGGGCTTTGCACGATCAGCTGCCGCATGCTCTCATCGATGCCGGAGACGTCCCCCTGCATCGCCGCCGTGGAATACTGGAACGCCAGCAAGCGGGTCAGGGTTCCACGTTCCTCCTCGATGGCCAGGCTCTCGTCGGGGAGCAGTCCGGAGATGCTGCCCAGTAAAAGCAGACCCGCCAGGGTGATCAGCACGCCGAGGACGATGCGCACCGTGGGAGAGATATTGATCATGCTTCCCGCGCCATGGCTTCTCATGAACCGAAAACCGCACACCGCGGTGTGTCGCCCCGTCCGGGGAGCGCCGGCCGGCTGCCGCCGTCGCAGACACCCGTCGCGGTGGTGCAGTGCGCTGCATACAGCGCCTGGCGGTTGGTCTGATGTCTCATAACTTACTGATAGTAAGTATTTAATGAGAACCTGCCGGCCGGGAGTCAGACATCATGCCGCCGGTTCGCGACATTGATCGGGTTGAAGATACATCCCTGGTTGCGCCGATTCTCCGTTGATTCACTTCGGGTATCGGCAGGACGCGCTGATTCCCAAGGCGATTGCCGATCGCCGGAGGGCGCGAATCCCACCAGCGCGGGTGAGGCGGCGAAACTGTTTTACTCTGCGACGCCACTCAAGAATAGAGCAACTACCGCGATAGCCTGTCAACAGCGTTTGACGCAGTCCCGGTGATATGCAAACAACCGATTTAAGTTAGACTTGTAAAGCCATGAGCAGGCAACTGATGAGAACCTTGCAGCGATCATCCCTCCTGGGTGGCGGCAATGTTGCCTATCTCGAAACCCTTTACGAGGCCTGGTTGCATGATCCGGCCGGCATCGCGCCGCGCTGGCGAAACTACTTCGATGCGCTGCCCCGCGTTGACGGTTATTCGTCCGCCGACGTCTCCCATGCCATTATCCGGAATGAGTTTTCCCGCCTCACCGGTCACTTGCGCGGCCAGCGCATCGCACGCCTGACCGATGCGCGACTGGACCTTGAAAACAAGCAGGTCCGGGTGCTGCAGCTTATCAATGCCTACCGTTTCCGCGGCCACCAGCACGCCCGTACGGACCCGCTGCAGCGCCAGCAGCCCGAATCCATACCCGAGCTCGAACTCGACTATCACCACCTGTCCGAGGCCGACTTCAACACGGTGTTTCATACCGGTTCGCTGGTCGGTCCACGGGAATCCAGCCTCAGGGAAATCCTGTATGCGCTCAACCGCACCTATTGTGAAACCGTTGGCGCGGAATACATGCACATCAGCGCAACCGCTGAAAAGCGCTGGATCCAGCAGCGTCTGGAAGGCGTTCAGTCCCACCCAGGCCTGACCAACGAAAGGCGTCGCTGGCTGCTGGCCCGGCTGACGGCGGCGGAGGGCATCGAGCGCTACCTGCATGCCAGATATGTCGGGCAGAAGCGCTTTTCGCTGGAAGGCGGAGAGAGTCTGATACCGCTGGTCGGCGAGTTGGTCGACCGCGCCGGCGGGCAGGGTGTCCGGGAGATCGTGATCGGCATGTCGCACCGTGGGCGTCTGAATTTGCTGGTGAACATACTCGGCAAGTCGCCGGCGGATCTCTTCCAGGAGTTCGAAGGCCGCTATGCCAGTCGCTTGTCCAGCGGCGACGTGAAATATCATCAGGGTTTCTCATCGGATATCCAGACCAGCGGCGGACAGGTGCATCTGGCGCTGGCCTTCAACCCGTCCCACCTGGAGATCGTCTCCCCGGTGGTGCAGGGTTCGGTTCGCGCCCGCCAGCAGCGTTACGGAGATCGCGAGGGTCGCGAAGCAATGGCGGTGGTGATCCATGGCGACTCGTCCTTTGCCGGTCAGGGTGTGGTTATGGAAACCTTCAATATGTCCGGCCTGCGCGGCTACCGGACCCAGGGCACCGTGCACATCATCGTCAACAACCAGATTGGCTTCACTACCAGCCATGTCAAGGATGCCCGCTCAACGACGTATTGCACGGACGTCGCCAAGATGGTCAATGCGCCCATTTTCCACGTCAATGGAGATGACCCCGAGGCGGTGTTCTTCGTCACCCAGGTAGCATTCGACTACCGCATGGAATTCGGCAAGGACGTGGTCATTGACCTCGTCTGCTACCGCCGGCATGGACATAACGAGGCCGACGAACCCTCGGCCACCCAGCCGCTGATGTACCGCGAGATCCGCTCGATGCCGACGACGCGCGAAGGATACGTCGGGCAGCTTGCGGAAATGAACATCATTATGCCCGAGGAGGCCGAGGACATGGTGCGTGAGTACCGTGACCGGCTGGATGCCGGCAGCAGCGTGACCGAGGGTGTGGTGGTGAACAACCACGAAGGCCGTGGCCGCGGTGTCGACTGGACGCCTTACATGGGACGCCAGTGGGATGAACCCGTCGACACCAGCGTGGACCTGGAAACCCTGCGCACGCTCTCAGAAAAATTGCAGCAGCTGCCGTCGGGCTTCGAACTGCATCCACGGGTTGCCAAGATCATGGATGACCGGCGCAAGATGGCCGCGGGCGCCCTCGCGGTGGACTGGGGTTACGCCGAGGCGCTGGCCTTTGCTACCCTGCTGCACGATGGCTATCCCATCCGCCTGTCCGGGCAGGACAGCGAGCGCGGCACCTTCTTTCATCGCCATGCGGTACTGCACAATCAGATCGATGGCGATACCTGGGTGCCGTTGCAGAATATCTCGGAGCAACAGGCCAATTTCCTGGTCATCGACTCCCTGCTCTCCGAGGAGGCGGTGCTTGCCTTCGAGTACGGCTACGCCACGGCTGAACCGGGGGCGCTGGTGATCTGGGAAGCGCAATACGGCGATTTCGCCAACGTCGCGCAGGTCGTCATCGACCAGTTCATCACCTCCGGCGAGGCCAAGTGGGGTCGGTTGTGCGGGTTGACGCTGTTCCTTCCGCATGGTTACGAAGGGCAGGGTCCCGAACACTCCTCGGCGCGCCTGGAGCGGTTTCTGCAATTATGCGCCGATCACAACATACAGGTGTGCAACCCGACAACGCCGGCACAGCTCTTTCACATGCTTCGACGCCAGGTGCTGCGCCCGCTGCGCCGGCCGCTGATCGTAATGACGCCGAAGAGCCTGTTGCGTCACAAACTGGCCATCTCCAGCCTGGATGGACTCTCGGGCGGTTTTCTCCCGGTGATTGGCGACCCCGATGTGCGTGACAAGGCAGCGGTCCGGCGGGTCATCCTGTGCAGCGGCAAGGTTTACTACGACCTGCTGGAGCGCAAGCGTGACGCCGGCCTGGAAGATGTGGCCGTCATCCGCATGGAACAGTTGTATCCTTTCCCGTGGCGACTGCTGCGCGAGGAACTGGCCGGCTATGCCGGGTTGTCCGAATTTTTCTGGTGTCAGGAGGAACCGAGGAATCAGGGGGCCTGGTATTCCATGCGCCACAAACTGCAGGAGGCCATTGGCGAGCAAAACCGGCTTCATTATACTGGTCGCGTTGCCTCCGCGGCTCCGGCAGTTGGTTACCACGGCCTGCATGTCAAGCAGCAGGAAGCGCTGGTTGCCCATGCCCTGGGGTTGAGTGAATGAGCCGTGATCGCAGGGTGCGCCCGGCGAAAGGACGTACAGGGACCACAGAATGACGATTGAAGTCAAGGTGCCGCCGTTTCCCGAATCCATCAGTGATGGCGTGGTGGCCGGCTGGCACAAGCAGCCGGGCGAGCAAGTCTGCCGCGATGAAGCCCTGGTCGACATTGAAACGGACAAGGTCGTGCTGGAAGTGCCCGCACCCGAAGACGGCGTACTCGACAGGATCCTGCTGAACAACGGGGTGACGGTCGTCGCCGACCAGGTTCTCGGTCTGCTGCGACCGGCACAGGCCGCGGCGCAGGAACCGACGCCGCTCGAAGCCCGCGGCGCGCAGAAGTCGCCGCCACCTTCGCAAGCTCCGCAAATGACCGCTTCCATGGGTCCGGCGGCGCGCAAGCTCGTAGCCGACAACCGGCTCGATGCCGGGAACATCAGCGGCAGCGGCCGGGACGGGCGCATCACCAAGGCGGATGTGATCGATTTCCTTGACCGGCAGCCGGCCGAAACCGTGCCCGGAGTGTCCACTGAGTCCATGGCGCCGGCCGCTCCCGTGGCGCCTGAACCTCCGCGTCTGACTCCCGGCCTGCCCGACGAGATCGAGGAGGATCGCCCGCAGAAGCGTGTGCCCATGACGCGTCTGCGCGCGCGCATCGCCGAGCGGCTGCTGCACGCGACCCAGACCACGGCGATGCTGACCACCTTCAACGAGCTCAATATGCAGCCGGTCATGGACCTGCGCGCCCGGCACCGGGACGAATTCGAGCAGCGCCACGGCGTGCGGCTGGGTTTTATGTCGTTTTTCGTGCGCGCTTCCGCCGAGGCGCTCAAGCATCATCCGGACATCAACGCCTCGATCGACGGCAACGAGATCGTCTACCATGGTTTCTGCGACATTGGCATCGCCATCAGCAGCGAGCGCGGTCTGGTCGTGCCGATCCTGCGCAACGCCGAATACCTGAGTCTGGCGGAGGTCGAAAGCCGCATCCTCGATTTCTCCGGCAAGGCGCATGACGGGAAGCTCGAGATCGAGGATCTCACCGGCGGGACCTTCACCATCACCAACGGCGGTGTTTTCGGTTCGATGCTGTCCACGCCGATCCTCAATCCGCCGCAAAGCGCCATTCTCGGCATGCATGCCATCCAGGAGCGGGCGGTGGTGGAGGCGGGCCAGATCGTCATTCGGCCGATCATGTACCTGGCGCTGAGCTACGATCACCGCCTCGTGGACGGCAAGAGCGCTGTGACATTTCTCAAGACCATCAAGGAACTGCTGGAAGATCCGGCCAGCATGCTGCTGGATCTCTGAACGGGGCAAGCACACTGGAAACCACCTACGATGTGATCGTGATCGGCGCGGGACCAGCAGGCTATGTGGCCGCGATCCGTTGTGCGCAGCTCGGCATGAAGACCGCCTGCGTGGATGAGTGGCTGGACCACGACGGCGTGCCGGCCCTGGGGGGCACCTGTCTCAACGCCGGCTGCATTCCCTCCAAGGCCCTGCTGGAGAGTTCCGAGTTCTATGCGCGGTTACGCGAGGCCGCTGCCAGTCATGGAATCGTCGCGAATGAGCTCTCGCTCGACGTCAGGGCGATGATGGCGCGCAAGGAAAGTGTCGTACATGATCTCACCGAGGGCATCGCCACCCTGTTCCGCTCGAACGCCATCGCCTGGATCCAGGGCCACGGTCAGCTGCTGCCGGAGCGCAAGGTGCATGTCACCCTGCATAGCGGGGACCAGCACACGCTCGCCGCCGGGCATGCCATCCTCGCCACAGGTTCACTGCCGGTCGCCATCGAGGCGGCCCCGCTGCAGTCGGACCGCATCGTCGATTCCTCCGGCGCCCTGGCGTGGAGCAGCGTGCCGCGACGTCTCGCCATCATCGGCGCCGGAGTCATTGGCCTGGAGCTGGGGAGCGTCTGGCGCCGACTCGGCGCCGAGGTCACCCTGCTGGAAGCCCAGCCGGTGTTTCTTGCCATGGTCGACCAGCAGCTCGCCCGTTCGGCCCTCGGCCTGTATCGCAAACAGGGTCTCGATATCCGGCTCGGCGCGCTGGTGAAGTCAACGCAAACCGGTGATGAGGACGTCGCGATCGAGTACCAGGATGCGGATGGCATGCATACCCTGAGCGTGGATCGCCTGGTCGTCGCGGTGGGCCGGACGCCCTGCACGCAGGGGCTCGCCAGCGCGGAAGCCGGCCTGCTGTTCGATGAAGGCGGATTCATCCATGTCGACGAGTACTGCGTCACCAACCTGCCCGGTGTCTACGCCATCGGCGATGCAGTGCGCGGTCCCATGCTGGCGCACAAGGGCTCGGAGGAGGGCATCGCCGTCGCCGAGCGCATCGCTGGCCAGTCCCCGGAAGTTTGTTACGAGCGCATCGCCTCGGTGATCTACACCCAACCCGAGATCGCCTGGGTGGGCAAGACTGAAGAGGCGCTGAAGCAGGCGGGCGTCGATTACCGCAGCGGCGTGTTTCCGTTTCTGGCCAGCGGGCGGGCGCGCGCCATGCACGAGACCGACGGCATGGTGAAGCTGCTCGGCGACGCCGCGACGGATCGCGTGCTGGGCGTTCATATCATGGGCAGCCACGCCTCCGAGCTGATCGGCCAGGCGGTGATGGCCATGGAGTTCGACGCCAGCAGCGAAGACATCGCGCGCACCGTGTTCGCCCACCCCACCCTGTCCGAGGCGCTGCACGAAGCCGCGCTCGCCGTCGACAAGCGCGCCCTGCACCTGCTCAAGCCGCGCAAGCAGTAAGCCGTTCTGGCGGCCCGCTGCTACAGGGAATAGCTCTGGTGCAGTTGCGGCATCTCCACGCGGGTGCCGGTGAGCAGGCCTGCAAAGGTGGTCATGCTGTTCGGCTCGCCGTGCACCAGGTAGGTGGTCGCGGGATTGCCGGTGTTGCGGTGCCAGGCGAGCAGTTCCGTCTGTCCCGCATGGGCGGAGAAACCGCCGATGGTGTGAATCTGCGCATTGACCGGGAATTCATCGCCGAAGATGTGCACCGTCTTCGCACCGTCCACGATACGACGGGCGAGCGTGCCCTGGGCCGCATAGCCGACGAACACGATGCTGCAGTCCTGGCGATGCAGGCTGTGCTTGAGGTGGTGGCGCACCCGACCGCCGGTGCACATGCCCGAACCCGCCATGATTACGGCGCCTCCAGCGATCCGGTTGATGGCCATGGATTCGGCGGTTTCCCGGGTGAAACGCAGTTCGGGCAGCTGAAACGGGTCGCGCCCGGATCGAAACAGCCTACAGGTCTCCTCGTCGTAGCATTCCGGATGCCGCCGGAAGATCTGCGTGGCGGAGATGGCCATGGGAGAATCGAGAAACACCGGCATGGCGGCGGGCAGCACACCCTGCTCCACGCCCTCGCGCAGATAGAACAGGATTTCCTGGGCGCGTTCCAGCGCGAAGGTCGGGATCACCACGTTGCCGCCGCGTCGCAGCGTCTCATTGATGGCCCGGTAGAGTTCCTCGATGGAGGGACTGAGCTGCTTGTGCTGGCGATCGCCATAGGTGGTTTCCATGACGACGACATCCGCCTGTGGAGGCGGGGTAGGGTCGCGCAGGATGGGGCGCCCGCTCAGGCCCAGGTCGCCTGAAAACAGCACCCGGCGGTATTCGCCGCCGTCTTCCAGTTCCAGCAGGACGCTGGCCGAGCCGAGGATATGTCCGGCATCGATGAAGTTGGCCCGGATGCCGGGGGCGAGCGCCAGGGTCTGCCCGTAGGTCGCGGTGCGGCCGAAATACTCGAGCGCGTTCAGCGCATCCAGCACGGTATACAGCGGAACCGCGGCGTCTCGTTGCCGACCGCGCCGGCTGGCGCGGCGGTTGCGGTAGCGGGCTTCCTCCTCGTTGAGGTTGGCCGAGTCGAGCATCACCAGCCGTGCGAGTTCGCGGCTCGCGGCGGTGGTGATGATCTCGCCCTGAAAGCCGCGGCTCGAGAGCAGGGGAATGCGCCCGCAGTGGTCGAGGTGGGCATGGGTCAGCAGCAGATAATCGATGGCGGCCGGATCGAAGCCGAAGGCATTGGCGTTTTCCTCGTCCAGTTCGCGTCCGCCCTGGTAGAGCCCGCAGTCGATCAGGATGCGTTTGCCGGCGCATTCGATGAGGTGGCAGGAACCGGTGACGCCCTGATCGGCGCCATGAAACGCAATCTTCATGCGCTTGTCTCCTTTGTTGGAAACAGCGGTTCTTCGCATTTGCGGTACCAGTCCAGGATACCGGCCCAGGCCTCTGCGGCCGTTTCGGCGAACCAGAAGATTTCCCGGTCTTCCTCGTCGATGACGCCCTCGTCCCGGAGAAAATCGAAACCGACGGCGCGTTCCCAGAAGGCGCGGCCGATGAGCACCACCGGCACCGGCCGGATGGTGCGGGTCTGGATCAGGGTCAGGGTTTCGAACAGTTCATCCAGCGTGCCGAAGCCACCCGGAAACACGACCAGCGCCCGGGCGCGATGCAGGAAGTGCATCTTGCGCAGGGCGAAGTAGCGAAACCGGAAGCACAGCTCGGGCGTGATATAGGGGTTGGGAAACTGCTCGTGCGGCAAATCGATGTTCAAGCCGATGGTCTTGGCGCCGGCCTCGAAGGCCCCGCGGCTGGCAGCCTCCATCATGCCGGGACCACCGCCTGTCATGACCACCAGCCGGCAATCCTGCGGACCGTCGCCGGATTCACCGACCAGCCGGCCGAATTCCCGCGCCACGCTGTAGTAGCGGCTGTTGTTGAGAATGCGTCGCGCCTGCGCCAGCCTGCGTTGCAGCGTCGGGTCGTCCGGGCGTTCCTGCAGCCGTTTCTCCAGGGTGCTCACGCGCTGTTCTGCGGTCGCCGGTTCGACGATGCGGGTGCTGCCGAACACCACGACCGTGTGTCCGATCTGTTCCTGCTGCATCAGCAATTCCGGCTTCAGGTAATCGAGCTGCAGACGCAGTCCGCGGACCTCATCGCGTTCGAGAAAATCCGTGTCCTGGTCGGCGCGCCGGTAGCTCGGCGCCTCGAGCAGCTTTTGTATCCGTGCCGGCGCCCCGGGATCCTCCTTGCCGGGTTTGGGGTGGAACTGGGGCAGCGGTTCGCGGCGGCGTTCCGGGTGGGGCGGGCGGGGCACGCCGGACGGATCGGAATCGTGTGGGTCTGTCATGCGGTTGCGCCTTGCGTTGTTCTGGAGATTCACGACAGGTTAAAGCATATCCTACAATGCTTAATACATGCGGTGGCGAAACAGCCAGCCGGCGAGCGTCAGGCTGGTGAGGCCGATCAGCGCCATGGGCCAGTACTGATGGATGAGCAGCGCGAAGGAACTACCCTCGAGGAACACCCCGCGCAGCACGATCATGAAATAGCGCAGCGGATCGAGGTAGGTCAGCAGCTGCACCGCCTGCGGCATGTTCTCGATCGGGGTGGCGAAGCCGGACAGGATAACGGCGGGCACCAGGAACAGGAAAGCGCCGAGCAGCCCCTGCTGCTGGGTGATGGAGAGCGAGGAGATCATCAGCCCCACGCCGATGGCGGAGAGCAGGAACAGCCCGAGCCCGGCATACAGCGCCCCCACGCTGCCGCGCAGGGGGATGTCGAACCAGTACATGGCGACCAGGATGATCAGCGAGCCCTCGGTCAGCCCGATCAACAAGCCCGGCAGCGACTTGCCGATCAGGATCTCCACCGGCCGCAGCGGGGTGACCAGCAACTGGTCGAAGGTCCCGGCCTCGCGTTCGCGCGCCACCGACAGGGCGGTCACCACCAGGGTGACCACCAGCGTCAGCAGTCCCACGATACCGGGGATGATGAACCAGCGCGAGGCGAGCGTCGGATTGAACCAGGCCCGCATCACCAGCTGCGCCGGGGCCGCCATGCCTCCGTGACGAGCGGCCCAGGTCTCGTTGAAGTCGATGACGATGGTGCGTGCATAGTTCAGCGCCAGCATCGCGGTGTTGGAGTTGCGCCCGTCCAGGATGATCTGCGCGGAGGAACTGTCGCCGCGGGCGAGGTCGGCGCTGAAGCGTGGACCGAGGTGCAGCACCATCAGCGCCCGCCGTTCATCGATCAGCGGGGCGATTTCCGCATCGTGATCCGGCGTGGCGATGACGTGGAAATGCGGTGAACCCTCAAAGCGGCTGATGAACTCTCGTGAGGCAGCACCGCTGTCCTCGTTGTAGACGGCCAGGGGAATGTCGTTCAGGTCGAAGGTTGCCGCATAGCCGAAGATCATCAACTGGATGATGGGCGGGCCGATCAGCACGAAACGGCTGCGCTTGTCCCGCAGCACGGCCAGCAGTTCCTTGATGGTGAGAGCGATGATGCGCGCGAACATCCAGAGCGATTCCTTCAGTCCAGCCGCTTGCTTGCGCGGCGGCGCACCAGGGCGAAAAACACCACGGCCATCAGCGCCAGGGCGCCGGCATTGGGCAGCAGCACCGGCCAGATATCGCCGGCCAGGAACAGGGTCTGCACGATGGCGACGAAGTAGCGTGCCGGCACCAGGTGGGTGACGACCTGAATCGGTGCCGGCATGGAGCCGATGTCGAAAATGAAACCGGAAAGGATGAAGGCCGGCAGGAAGGTCACGATGATGGCAATCTGGCCGGCCACGAACTGGTTCTTCGCCACGATGGAGATCAGCAGGCCCATGCCGAGCGCGACCAGCATGAACAGGGCGGAGGCGATAAGCAGCAGCAGGAAGGAGCCGCGCAGCGGCACCTCGAACTGCCAGCGGGCTAGCGCCACGGTCAGCAGCATGCCCCCCATTCCAAGGATGAAATAGGGAATGAGCTTGCCGAGCAGGATCTCGCGGATGCGAATCGGCGTAACCATCAGCGCCTCCATGGTGCCGCGCTCCCATTCCCGCGCGATCACCAGGGAGGTCAGCAGCGCTCCGATCAGCGTCATGATGACCGCGATCAGTCCGGGCACCAGGAAATGGCGACTGTAGAGCGCCGCGTTGAACCAGACGCGCGGCTCGACCATCACTGGCGCCTTCAGTTCGCGTCCCTGGGCGGCGGCGTAGTGCTCCAGCCAGCTCTGCCACACGCCCTGAATGTAGCCCTGGGTAATGCGCGCCTGGTTGGCGTTGACGCCGTTCACGATTACCCCGATCGAGGCGTCGGCGGAGGCGAGCAGGCGGCGGCTGAAATCATCGCGCATCCACACGATGCCATCGACCTGCTGCCGGCGCAGCGCCTGCATGGCCGTCTGGATGTCCGCGTAGTGATAGGGGGTGAAATAGTCCGAATGTTCGAAGGCGCGCAGCAGACCGCTGGTGTTGGTGTCCGGATGATCGGCGACCAGGGCGAGCGGAACGTCCCTGGCATCGAGCGACACGCCGTAGCCGAACAGGAACAGCAGCACCACCGGCATCACGAAGGCGATGGCGATGCTGGAGGGATCGCGCAGGATCTGCAGGAATTCCTTGCGCACCATGCCGCGCAGCCGCCGGCCTGTCCCGCCGCGGGGTTCAGTCTGCCGGTTCATGACGCACCGTCCGCGCTTCGATCAGCCTGATAAAGGCATCTTCCATGGTGGGATGCGGATTTTCGGGAGTGCGGAAGCGCTGTTTCATTTCCGCCGGCGTGCCGAACGCCAGCACTTCGCCCTCCGCCATGATCACCAGGCGGTCGCAATAGTTGGCCTCGTCCATGAAGTGGGTGGTGACCAGCACGGTGACGCCGGACTCGGCCAGCGCATTGGTGCGCTCCCAGAACTCGCGCCGCGTGAGCGGATCGACGCCGGAGGTCGGCTCGTCGAGAAACAGGATATCCGGATCGTGCATCAGGGCGGCGGCGAAGGCCAGTCGCTGCTTGTAGCCGAGCGGCAGGTCGCCGCTGTTGACGTCGGCATAGGACGTCAGTTCGAAGTTCTCGAGCGCCCAGCGGATGCATTTTGCGCGGGCCTCGCCGTCCAGCCCGTAGGTGCTGGCGAAGAAGCGCAGGTTCTCCGCGACGGTCAGATTGGCATACAGGGAAAATCGCTGCGCCATGTAGCCCAGCCGCCCGCGGGCCTTCGCGGCAGCATGGCGCAGGTCATGTCCGGCGACGTTGAGCGTTCCGGCGCTTGCCGGCAGCAGCCCGCAGAGCATGCGGAAGGTGGTCGACTTGCCGGCCCCGTTTGCGCCCAGCAGGCCGAAGATTTCCCCGCGATGCACCGAGAAACTGACGCCCTTCACAGCGACGAAATCCCCGAAGCTGCGATACACGTCCCGTACCTCGATGACCGTGTCATCGCCCGATGCGGATCGCGGCCGGGCGTGCATCGAATCGACCGCGTGGCCCGCCTGGCGGGTTGATTTCAACCGGGCAATGAACGCGTCCTCGAAGCGCGGCGCTACCGCTTCGACCGCTGCGCCTTCGCCGGCGGCCTGCAGGTCGGCGGGCGGCTGCGCGGAGGACTGCGCCGTCACCACCCGCACGGCTTCCCCGTCGATGAGCGCGTCGATCACGCCGGGCAGCCGTCCGAGTCGCTGCTGCAGCCGGCGTTTGCCGGCGCCGTTGGTCGCGATCCGCCAGGTACGGCCCTGCATCGGGGTGCTGAATGCGGCGGGCGTTCCCTGGCCGAGCAGCGTTCCCTTGTGCAGCAGGATGACTTCGTCGCAGCGTTCCGCCTCGTCCAGGTAGGCCGTGCTGAGCAGCACGCTCATGCGCTCCTCGCGCACCAGGCGGTACACGATCTGCCAGAGCTCGCGGCGTGACACCGGGTCCACACCGACGGTTGGCTCATCCAGCAGCAGCAGGCGCGGCGGGTTGACCAGGGTGCAGGCCAGCCCGAGCTTCTGTTTCATGCCGCCGGAGAGACGGCCGGCGAGACGCCGGGTGAAGGGACCGAGTCCGGTCATGTGCAGCAACTGTTCGTAGCGCGCCGAGCGCTGCGCTTCGGGCAGTCCCTGCAGGTCGGCATAGAAATCGAGGTTTTCCTGTACGCTGAGGTCCTCGTACAGGCCGAAGCGCTGTGGCATGTAGCCAAGGGCGGACTGGGCCGCGAGGGGATCGGCGATCACGTCGATCCCGATCGCGTGTATCGACCCGCCATCCGGCAGCAGTAGCCCGGCGGCAAGCCGCATCAGCGTGGTTTTGCCGGCACCGTCGGGACCGATCAGCCCGGTGACTCGTGCGGCGGGAATGCGCAGGTCGATCCGGTCCAGCGCGGTGTTGGTGCGGCCGTCGACGCGAAAGCTCCGTGTCACACCGGACAGGGACAGGGCCGGTGCGTCGGTGCCGGGTGCGCCCACGTCAACTCACTCCGCAGGGGTCGTCGTCCGGCGATGCCCCGGTTGCCGGCTGGCCTAGCGGTATGGTGACCGTGACTGGCATGCCCAGACGCAGCTCGGCTGCGGGATTGCAGGCAAAGACACGCAGCTGGTAAACCAGGCGAGTGCGCAGCTCCGGTGATTCGACGTTCTTCGGGGTGAATTCGGCCGTGGGCGAGATGAAGCCGACCCAGCCTATATAGGCCTTTTCCGGATAGCTGTCGGAGCGGATTTCCGCCTTCATGCCCGGCGCGATTTTTCCCAGGTCGGGTTCGGGCAGCCAGGTGCGTACCCACACCGGATCGATCATGGCCAGTGTGAGCACCGGCGATTGCGGAGTGGCCAGGTCGCCGGGCTCCAGCAGCCGGTCGCGTACGATCCCCACGGCCGGTGCGGACAGGACGGTGTCGGCCAGGCGTACCTCAGCCAGCGCCAGGGAGGCGCGGCGCGCTTCCAGTTCGGCGCGGGCCTGTGCGATATCCTCGCGCCGCGGGCCAGCGAGCACCAGATCCAGTGTGGCTTCCGCGGCCTTGGCTTGCGCCGCAGCGGAATCGGCCGCCGCCCGCGCCAGATCCACGGTTTCCGGAGAGGTGAGTTTTTTCGCGAGCACAGATTGCTGTCGCGCATAAGTGTCGTGCGTGGCCTGCGCCTGCGCGACGGCGGCGGCAACATCGGCGCGCGCCTTGGCGATTTCCTCCGGTCGGCTGCCGGCCTCGAGCCGTGCCAGGGCCTGTTCCTGCGCCGTCACCATGGCACGCGCTTCGTCCCGGGAGGCCTGCAGGCGTGTGCGATGCAGGCGGGCCAGGACCTGGTCCCGACTAACCTTGTCGCCTTCCTGAACGAGGATCGATTCGATGTGATCGCTTTCGGTGAAGGCCAGCTGCACCTCGCGGATATCGACATTGCCATACAGCGTGATTCGGTCGCCTGTCGCCTCTTCGGACCGACCGAGCCACCAGCGGTAGGCGCCGAAGACGGCCACGATGACGAACAACACCAGGGGGATGAGTTTTTTATTCATTGGAGTGGAGGGATTTACCGGGATTCACGGCGGGTATTCTGACGCTTGATGATCAGCCAGTCCATGGTGTTTGCGGGGCAGCGTGAAGATTTCACATCAATTCATTGCAGGAGCGGGTTTGCTTGTGCCCGGCGATGTATCAGGTGTCCGCGAACGGTGTGATATCTTATCGGTATATCCGCGTGCATACCCAAAGGGCACAAAAGCCGGCTCCTGCGAGGCAATACCACTTTACCAGGAGACCCTGTAGTCTAAGATGTCCGGGGAAGACATTGGAAGCTGTCTCTAAATGCGTCCAGCCAGTGCGTTGTCGTTGCTCATCGTATATGAATGCCCAAAACCCCGGCACGGTCTTGCATACGCAATACCCTGGCTTCCATCAGCACGGCTTCCGTTGCCGCCACTTCGTCGATCTCGGTCAATAGACCGGTGAAATGATCCAGTTCGTTGTCGTCCTCGAACAGGAACTGCTCGCCGTCGAAACGGATGCGCTGATCCGGCGTATCGAAAATCGCGATCAGGCTCCGTACGGCCGCGATCCATCGCTCGCGGAGCTGGTAGAAGTACGCCTGCTCGCTCAAGTGGTCCTGAAGCCTGGCAATCATGGGTTCTCTTATCGCGGCTTTTTCCGCTTCGGGTAACGCTGATGCGCAGGCAAGCACGTCACGATTGTAATTGACCATGAAGCTCTGGTAGAGCTGCTTGTGCTGTTCCAGCAGCCTGGCAACACAATCGACCTTGTTCTTTGCCGCTTGACGCTTGTCGCCGGAGAGAAGAACTTTCGGATCGAAAATACCTTCAAGATCGAGAGAATTCTGCTGCTCGGCGAGGTCGCTGGACCAGCCTGCGGCGGTCGTCACATATGCAGCAGTCACTTCCATGACGTGTGCGGAATATTGTCTCGTCAATGAATCCATCGCTGGTTCCGACTGTTGATTATCAATAATTGTATAACTGGTTGATGTATATCCATCGTCAATCCGGATAAGCAAGCGTAACGAGCGCGAACCGGAATCCAGGCACGTCAGGGGGATTCTGGATTTCCGCTTTCGCGGAAATGACGGCCGTTGGAAATGTGTTTTGTCACTGGTTTATGTAAGTCTCAATACTATCATCCGGCTGGTTATTATCGCATGTCGCCAGTGTCCGGCGCACGTTGCGGCCCTGCTCGATTTTCACCTCAGACCTGTCCAATTGCGACTGGTTCCCTGCAGATGAGTTACCATAGGTGCCCGTCGAGGTCTTCGAAGGCCTGTCCGTAGATGAAACCGTGGTCCTGTGGTTCGCGCGGAATCGTTCCTCCGTTCGTGGTGGCCCTGACCACGAGGTCATCGACCTGCGCACGGCTGTCACACAACACGCATACCAGGAATTCGGGGCCCTGTTTCGCGTTACACAGTGCGTTCTTCGAGAAGGTCCTGAAATAGTCTTCGGCGAGCAGCATGACGAAATGGTGAGCAACACCGGTTCCTGAGCCCTACTTACATATTGTGTACTGGTTTGAACCGCGGAAGTAATAGTCCAAGAATGCTCAGGAATACGAAACCGAAAAATAAAAAAGCCGGTTCCTGCCACGTCCATAAGCCAAGGTAAATAGTGGCAATGCCCGCATTCGAAGGACTGTACAATACGGTGACGTGATCGCCCTTGTGGAAGCGAATCACCATCATTTGAAACAGATCACGTGATACGGTGGAGCTCCCCGTGTCGGTAACGAATTGCAGAACCGCTCTCTTGCCGCCCTTGACGCCCGCTTCGATTCCAACGACCTCGGCATCCGCCAGTTTGCCTTCACGGACAAGAGTAAGAAGGATGCTCGTTTGGTGAATAGCGATGGCCAGACAGGTGAGGGCCAGGAAGTAACACGCAATGATGCCCCAATAGGTGGTTCTACTGTTCACGCCGGTCTGCAACTCAGCGCCGGCAGCGCATCTAGGAACAGGCAGGCACCGAACAGCGCGGCCTTGCCGCCCGGGCGATCGAGTCCCAGGCGCCAGACGAGCAGCAGCGCGGCGACCACCAGACCCTCCACCAGAGAGAACTTGGTGAAGCGCCCGAGATCATTCCAGTTGTAGGCGAGGAATAAGATCAGCCCGGACGCGAGGAGCACCGTGCCCATCCACAGGAGCAGCCGGTCGAGAAAGCACCGCCACGCCTCCCGCGAGGGCAGAACCCCGGCAAGCGCGAGCACGCGGAGAAGATCCAGCGCCGCAAGGTGTCCCTGCTCCGTCCAGGACAGAATGATGTGCCGCTTATTGCTCATGAGAGTCCGCTCCCTGGCCAGTGCGTTGTCATCTACCGGCTATTCGTCACCGGTAATCGTATGATTCACCGCCGGATCGGTCCATGGCGTGCCTTCGATTCGAGACTGGTAGTAACGCTGGCAGTTGGCCAAGAATACCTCGATTTACCCTTGCGGCGTTATTCGCGACCCGATCGGTTATGAGGCAAGGGCCCATTATATTCATTTGTTTACGGTCCCCTGGATTCATGGTTACTGGTAGGTATTCCCGTCATGCTTCAACCAGCCGGCAGTGTGGCGACCACCCGGGTCGTGGTGCGTCCAGTGAATGAAACCGCCCCTGGAATTCCACTCATATTCACCGTGGAACGCGACCGTGTCCCCGATACTCAATCCGCCGATTCGTGGCGCCAGATCGATGTTATGCGCTATCAGCACTGTCTGCCCGGTATCGAGCCTCAGAATGAATCGCTGGTGTCTCGATCCGTCAATGTCATCGGCCAGTATCCTCGTGACAATACCTTCTCCTTCTACCTGGATATTACCTTGCCGGTTGACGTAGGCGTCCTGAAGCGTACTTTCAGCGCCCCGGTTCCCTGAGGAAAAGCCGGGCAGGGAAATGCCTTGTTTCTGAATGAACCCGTAGGCCAGTGCAGCAATGACAATTACAGATATAACCGGACTCAGGAGTCGATGCCAATTTGAGTGTGAAGAAGCCGGGCGTGAGTCCTTGTAACGCACGCTGGCTGCGCGGTTGCCTTTCCTGGGATCTTTCGCGAGTTCGTAGGTGACGATTTCATTCCCAACCGGGCGTCGCTCCCTCCTGCCGAACGCGCTGATGTGGACGAATACCCTGTGACCGCCGCCATTCGGGGTGATGAAGCCGAAGCCCCGGTCGTCGTTCCAGTCCGTGATTCGTCCCTGATAGCGCATGAATGCGTCGTGAGCTTCTATGGATGAACAGTTGAATTCACGTGTGTGTCGTGCCGGCTGGCGTGATAGGTCAGCGCCGGTCCTGCCTGACCAGCCACCAGAAACCCATGCCGATTAAACCGGCAATCCCGGCGACAATGCAATACAGCTGCAGCTCGGCGACGCTAATTGAATGAAGCAGTGGATTGGCATCACTGAACGGCGCCACGGGATGGGTGTCGCCGTGCATGATGCTGTCGAGTGCAACATGGGAATAGGAGCCGATGATTGCCGCCGAGAGGGCGGCGGTCGGGCTGATCAATCTCATTGCCTCGAGTATATAGGACATCCTGAACCCAAAGGTGCGACTGAATATGGCGAGGCACAGTCCACAGAGAGGACGTCCAAGTACAAAGCTCACTGCGACGATGACCGTTGCCCCAAGGTAGGTGTGAAAGAAGCGATGAACCGGCGCCTCGCCGCTCAGCAGATAATACAGCGGTTCAATATCGACCAGCACCTGCGAGAACACGAACACCGAAAAACTGAAATAACGCGGCGCTGCCGCTTTCACGGCAAGCCCGGGTCCGAAATGATATGGCGTGAAGGGCATACCCTGTCGTTTAGCTGACTATTAACGCGTATATGGGGTCTTATTCACTTTTATACTATTTTATAATCAATAGGTTACCCGTTAATCGCCTCGACGTAAAGTGTCGGCGCCATCATCGGTTTGGGCCTCACCGCACGACGTGGTAGTCGATGTGCGTGACGAGCGGTGAGCTGCTGGCGCCCACTTGCTCCAGGGTGAGGCGGGCCGGATCGATGTGCTCCAGCAGCCGGATGCCGCTGCCCCCAAAACCCAGCGGGTTGCCCGGACCCAGGTTTAAACCGCCGAGATAACCGTCCAGCGAAACACCGACATCGAAGAAGACCTTGCTCATGCTTTCGCTCCGGTTTATTCCCGTGCAGCCCATTTCGATTTCTACGTATAACGTTCCAATCTTTCCAGCGCGATCGATTGGCAGGGTATCCAGTACGCAATCTGTAGGGAAACAGCAGATCGTCCGGGCATCCGGATGCGGCAATCGACGAAGTGGATATAGTTCAGGCGCACCGTGCACATCAGTATCATGCCCCACGAGGCTTGTGGGAATCCTGCTGGCCCGACGGTACCAATGCAGTGCGTGAGTGCGGCACTAATCATTTGATTATTGTGCGTAACCTTATTATTGTTGGACCACTTTTCATGGCATGGGCAAAGCCTGAACCCTGTATGATGAGGCCGGGCCGGGATACGGCCGTAGTGTATACAGCGCGCCCGGCATGAAAGACGGCCGTGCGGAGTGAAACGCCGGTATAACGGGTTGTCCTTCTAACTACCAAGGAGAGGAGCATGGCACACATAGTGGTACTGGGCGCAGGCACCGGTGGCATGCCGGCGGCCTATGAATTACGCGAGACCCTGGGCAAGGATCACCGGGTCACGGTCATCAACGCCCTGGATCATTTCCAGTTCGTCCCCTCCAATCCCTGGCTTGCCGTGGGCTGGCGCAAGCGCGACGACATCACCTTCCCGCTGGCGCCCCCGCTGAACAACAAGGGCATCGACTTCATCGCCGGTACCGTCAATCGCATCGATGTGGCCGGCAATCGCCTGGAACTGGCCGACGGCAAGACGGTCGAGTACGACTTCCTGGTAATCACCACCGGACCGAAACTCTCATTCGAGGAGGTGCCTGGTTCCGGCCCGGAAGGCCATACGTTATCGGTATGTACTGTAGACCACGCGGAGAAGGCCTACGCGAGCTACGAGAAGCTGCTGGATGATCCCGGACATGTGGTCGTCGGCGCCATGCCGTTCGCGAGTTGTTTCGGGCCGGCCTATGAATTCGCCTTCATACTCGACGCCGACCTGCGCAAGCGCAAGCTGCGCAAGAAGGTGCCCATGACCTTCGTGACCAGCGAACCCTATATCGGTCACCTTGGCCTCGGCGGGGTCGGTGACTCCAAGGGCATGCTGGAAAGCGAACTGCGTGACCACGACATCAAGTGGATCACCAACGCCAAGGTGACCAGTGTCGAAGACGGCAAGATGTTCGTGGAGCAGTACAACGATCAGGGCCAGAAGATTCGCGACCACGAGCTGGGTTTCAAGATGTCGATGATGCTGCCTGCCTTCAAAGGTGTGGACTGCGTCGCCTCGGTCGAGGGCCTGTGCAATCCGCGCGGGTTCGTCATCGTTGATGAATTCCAGCGCAGTCCCAAGTACAACAACATCTATTCGGCCGGGGTCTGCATTGCGATCCCGCCGGTCGAGGCAACCCCGGTGCCGACGGGGGCGCCCAAGACAGGTTACATGATTGAGTCGATGATTACCGCGATCGTGCACAATATCCAGGACGTCCTCGAGAACAAGCCCCTGACGCACAAGGCGACCTGGAATGCCATCTGCCTCGCGGATATGGGCGATACCGGCGCGGCCTTCGTGGCCCTGCCGCAAATTCCGCCTCGCAACGTCGCCTGGATGAAGAAAGGCAAGTGGGTGCACCTGGCGAAGATCGCCTTCGAGAAATATTTCATCCGCAAGATGAAGAAGGGAACCTCGGAGCCGGTCTACGAGAAGTACATCCTCAAGGCGCTTGGCATCGAACGGCTGGAATAGACGCAAGGGCGGCCCGGACGGTCCAGACCAAAGTCACAGCACTTACAGCAGTTACACAAACCGAGATGTACCGCGGCGCGTCGTGTCATGAAGCCTGCGGGTCGTCCTGCCGCGCCAGCCAGGCGCGCCAGCCGCCATAGGCGGTGATGTCCACGGCATCCTCCAGGGCGCAGGGTTCGCAGATGAAGCCCTTGTGCCACGCGCCGTCCTCGAGTTCCACTGTGCCGATGCCGAGCGGGGCGGGGATGCCGGCGACGAAGCCGCCCAGCTCGGCGAGCGGCAGTTCCCACACCTCGACCTCGATGGCTTCACCACCTGACGCGACGCGTACCAGACCGGGCCGTCGGGGCGGGCCGCCGGCGAGCGCGTAGAGCCGGTAGCGGGACGCGGTGCGGGTGGCGGCGACGTGCCGCGCGCCGCGTGCAGTCAATTGCGGGTTGAGCGCCAGGCCCTGCAGGTGCGCGCCGCACACCACCAGTGTTATCAAGCCATTGTGAGCGGATGCATCGGGTGGCGGCGGCACCGGTCGGCCGGTGGCGCCGAGAGTGAGACCGCCGGCATGGTGCAGGCGGGCCGCGTAGCCCGCAAGCGCCGCATCGTGAAACGCCGGAGCGAACAGCGTCACGCCGAAGGGCAGCCCGTCGGCGCGAAAGCCCGCCGGCGCGGCGACGGCGGCGCAGTCGAGCAGGTTCATGAAATTGGTGTAATAGCCCAGCCGGCTGTTCAGCGTCACCGGGTCGCGGTTCACCGCGTCGATGGTGTAGATCGTGCTGGCGGTCGGCGTCATGACGAAATCCACCGTCCGCAGCGTCTCGTCGGCGGCACGCCGCAACACCTGCAGCTGGTGCAGTCCCTTGAAGGTCTCAACCGCGCCGAACGACCGGCCGGCGGCGATGATCTGTCGCGTGACCGGCAGCATCGCCTCTCCGTGCGCCTCGATGAAGGCCTCGACCGCAGCGTAGCGCTCGGCGATCCACGGTCCCTGATAGAGCAGGCGTGCCGTCTCCAGGAACGGCTGCAGGTCGATGGATGCCGGCTCTCCCCCCAGCTCGACGAGTCGTTTGACCGCTGCCTGGTAGAGCGTAGCCGCGGCGTCGTCGCCGAAGAATTCGAGCTGTTCCGCGTGCGGTACTCCGAAGCAGAAGCGTTCCCGCACCGGTGGCCCAGGCCTTACCTCGCGTGCGTAGGGGTCCCGCGGATCGCAGGCGGTGGCCACGGCCATAACCGCCGCAGCATCGCGGCAGTCGAGAGCGAAGACGCTGACGCAGTCGAGGCTGCGGCAGGCAGGCACCACACCCGTGGTGGCCAGCAGGCCGCGGGTGGGCTTGACGCCGATGAGGTTGTTGAACGCCGCCGGCACCCGGCCGGATCCGGCGGTGTCGGTGCCGAGGGCGAAGCTCGCCAGCCCCTTCGCCACGGCGACCGCAGAGCCGGAACTCGATCCGCCGGCGAGGTAGCGCGGGTCGAAGGCATTGCGCACCGCACCCCAGGGCGAACGGGTGCCAACCAGGCCGGTGGCGAACTGATCCAGGTTGGTCTTGCCGACCGGCACGGCGCCGGCCGCGATCAGGCGTTCGACCACGAACGCGGAGCGGGACGGAGTGTAGGCGAATTCCGCGCAGGCGGCCGTGGTCGGAATCCCTGCGAGATCGATGTTGTCCTTGATGGCAAAGGGAATACCGTAGAGCGGCAGGCTGTCCGGATCGTGCTGCGCGAGGGCTTCCAGGTAGGGCGCGGTCTCGGCCTCGCTCAGCCTATGGATCCAGATATTGTCGTCGCGGCTGGCCTGCGCCCGCTCCCGGACCCGGCCGAGCACCGCGCTCGGGATCAGCGTCCCGTTGCGGTAGGCGGCGAGCAGGTGATCGATCGACAGGTCCGGCACGCGCTCCATCATCCGGCACCGCTCACGTCGACGACCAGCAGCTTCTGTCCCGGCGTTACCTGGGTGCCCGGTTCGCACAACACACGGCTGACCACGCCGGCGTGCTCGGCGTGCAGCGCGATTTCCATCTTCATGGACTCCAGCACCAGCAGCGTATCCCCGGCGGCGACGGCATGGCCTTCCTGCACCTCGAGCTGCCAGACGCTGCCGTGCACATGTGCTTCCACCGCGATCTCGGTTTCGGAGAGTACCGGTTCATCCGCGGTCTCGTCGATGGCGGCGCTGTCCGGCGGCACGTAGGTCGCCTGCCCGGTTTCGATCCAGCGGCGCCGTTCGTCCTCGAAGGCAGCCTGCTGGCGCGCCTTGAAGGCGGCGATGCCGGCAGTGTTGGCCTCCAGGAAAAGCTCGTAGGCGGACAGGTTGAAGGTCGTCTCCTCGATGCGCAGCCGGTAGGCGCCACGCGGGAAGTCCTCACGGATGCGCAGCAGTTCGTCCTCGCTCACCGGGAAGAAACGGATCTGGTCGAAGAAGCGCAGCAGCCAGGGCTGTTCGAATTCCGGCGTGCGCCGCCAGCGGTTCCACATCTGCAGCGTGCGTCCGACGAACTGGTAGCCGCCGGGGCCCTCCATGCCGTAGACGCACAGGTAGGAGCCGCCGATGCCGACCGCGTTCTCGGGTGTCCAGGTGCGCGCCGGGTTGTACTTGGTGGTCACCAGCCGGTGCCGCGGATCGATCGGGGTGGCGACCGGTGCGCCCAGGTAGACATCCCCCAGCCCCATCACCAGGTAGCTCGCGCCGTAGACGATCTCGCGCACGTCCTCCACGCTGTCGAGGCCGTTGATGCGGCGGATGAACTCGATGTTGCTCGGGCACCAGGGTGCGCCGGGGCGTACCGAGCGGGTGTACTTGTCGATGGCGAGCCGCGTGGCCGGATCGTCCCAGGAGAGCGGCAGGTGCACGATGCGCGCCGGCAGCACCAGCTCCTTGCTGTCACCGAGCGCCTGCTCGGCCTCGCGCAGCCGCGTGCGCAGGTCCGCGAGGGGCAGTTGCAGCGGGTCGTAGTGGACCTGCAGCGAGCGGATGCCCGGGGTCAGTTCGAGGATGCCAGGAACCGCGAGCGATTTCAGGTGCAGCATCAGGGCGTGCGCGCGGAAGCGCAGCCGGATGTCCAGCACTGGCGGTCCGTATTCGATCAGCAGGTAGCGGTCGCCGCAGGCGCGGTAGGCGACCGCGATGCCGTTCGTGCCGGCGGTGCCGCGCTCGAGCAGCGGCGATCCGGGCTTAACCGGCGCGATTGTGATGTTAGGCTTGCGCAGCGCCTCGATGGCCGCGTCCTGCTCGCGCGCCAGGACGTCCGCGCCGCGCTGGTTCACGGGCACGAAGCGCAGCTTGTCGCCGGGACGCAGCTGGCCCAGCTTCCAACGATCGGCGCGGATGAGGGTCGCGGGACAGACGAAACCGCCGAGGCTGGGGCCGTCCGGTCCGAGAATCACCGGCATGTCGCCGGTGAAATCCACCGTGCCGATGGCGTAGGCGTTGTCATGGATGTTGGAGGGATGCAGACCGGCCTCGCCGCCGTCCGGTCGCGCCCATTGCGGCTTGGGCCCGATCAGGCGGATGCCGGTGCGGCTGGAGTTGTAATGTACTTCCCAGTCGGCGGCGAAAAAGGCATCCATGTCCTGCCGGGTGAAGAAATCCGGCGCGCCATGAGGACCGTAGATCACCTGCAGGTTCCAGCGGTTTTTGTAGGCAGGCCGCTGTGTCGGCGGCATTTGCACTGCAGGCACGGGCTCCGTAACCGGCCGGACGGGCAGCACGTCGCCCACCCGCAGGTGGCGGCCGCCGTGGCCGCCAAAGTGGCCGAGGGTGAAGGTCGCGCGGCTGCCGAGGTAGGGAGTGAGCTGGATGCCGTGGCGCACGGCGAGGTAGGCGCGCGCGCCGGCACCTGCCACCGCGCCCAGCGTCAGGGTGCTGCCGGCGCGCACCGGTACGCTCTGCCAGGCGGGTAACGGTTCGCCGTCGAGCTGCGCCGGCAGCGGCGCACCGGTCAACGCGATGACTGTATCGCAGCGAAAGCGCAGGGTCGGGCCGGTGATGGTGCATTCCAGACCGGCGACCTCCGGCGGGTTGCCGAGCAGGCGGTTGGCATAGCGGAAGGCGAGGTCATCCATGGGCCCCGACGGCGGCACGCCCACGTCCCAGTAGCCGGTGCGTCCCGGGTAGTCCTGCACCGTGGTCTGGGTGCCGCCCGAGAGTACCTCGATGCCGGTGGCCCGGTAGGAGAAGCCGTCCAGGGTGCGGGTGGTGTGGCTCCCTTCCCGGAAGGGTTTGCTCATCAGCACTTGACGCAGGTAGGCGAGATTGGTCTCGATGCCCTCGACCGCGGTGTGCTCCAGGGCGTGGTCCAGCGCGGCGATGGCGTCGTCGCGGTCGGCGGCGTGCACGATCATCTTGGCGAGCATCGGGTCGTAGTAGGGCGGCACCTCGGCGCCGGTCTCGATCCAGGTTTCGCAGCGAATGTCCGCCGGAAACGCCACGTGGGTCAGCAGGCCGGAAGCGGGCTGGAAGTCATGCGCCGGGTCTTCCGCATAGAGCCGCGCCTGGATCGCGTGACCGACGGGTGTGGTTTCCAGGGTTTCCAGGAGCGGCAGCTCGCCCGCGGCGAGACGCACCATCCACTCCACCAGGTCAACCCCCGTGACCTCCTCGGTCACGCCGTGCTCGACTTGCAGGCGGGTGTTGACCTCGAGAAAGTAGAACTTCTCCGTGGCTGCATCGTAGAGGAATTCCACCGTACCGGCGGAGCGGTAATCGACCGCCTCGCCAAGGCGCCGGGCCGAGTCCAGCAGCTGCTCGCGCACCGCCGTGCGCAGTCCCGGCGCCGGCGTTTCCTCGATGACTTTCTGGTTGCGCCGCTGCAGGCTGCAGTCGCGCTCTCCCAGGGAGATGACCCGCCCGGCGCCGTCGCCGAAGATCTGTACCTCGATATGGCGGGCGTTCGCCACGTACTTCTCCAGGAACAGCCCCGCGTCGGAGAAGTTGTTGCGCGAGAGACGGCGCACCGAATCGAAGGCCGCGCCCAGAGCGGCGGCATCCGTGCAGAGCCGCATGCCGATGCCGCCGCCGCCCGCGGTGCTCTTCAGCATCACCGGGTAGCCGATGGCCTCGGCCTCGTGCAGGGCCTGGTCGAGATCCTCGAGCAGGCCGGTGCCCGGCAGCAGCGGCAGGCCGCTTTCCCGGGCGAGTGCGCGCGCGGTGTGCTTGAGCCCGAAATCGCGCAGTTGTTCCGGTGTGGGGCCGAGGAAGGCGATGCCAAAGGCGGCGCATTCCTCGGCGAAGGCGGCATTCTCGCTGAGGAAGCCGTAGCCGGGGTGGATGGCCTGGGCGCCGCTCTGGCGCGCCGCCTCGAGGATCTTGCCGGCATCGAGATAGGTTTCGACGGCCAGCGTCTCGCCGATCGCCACCGCCTCGTCGGCCCGGGCGACATGCAGGGAATGGGCGTCGGCGCGTGAGTACACCGCGACGGAGCGGATGGACAGCCGATGCAGCGTGCGCAGGATGCGGCAGGCGATGGCGCCGCGATTGGCGATCAGAACCTTGTCGAACATGGCAGCAGGACTTCGTTGTCACGGCGGGTCGTCCCGCCTGTTATCGAAACCGCTCCGGGGCCGTCCCCGGTGCGCTGGCCAAACTCCCAACGCCGAATCTTACATGGTGGTTGACAGGTAATTAAACAGGTTCAGACCGCAAGAACAAAACGACAGCGATTCCCTGCAGGAGCGGGTTTGGCCGCGAATTGTAAAAACTGTTCGCGGGCAAGCCCGCTCCTACCCCTGTACCAAACCGCGCGTAAAT
>CAVXNM010000064.1:0-12896 GCA_963763115.1 uncultured Gammaproteobacteria bacterium | reverse complement strand
ACGGTTTCCGACCTGGCACAGAAGATGTCGATCAAATCCGCGGAGGTCATCAAGACCCTGATGAAAATGGGCGTCATGGCCACTATCAACCAGATGATCGACCAGGATACCGCCACGCTGGTGGTAGAGGAGATGGGACATATCGCTAGACCCGTGCAGGAAAACGCCCTCGAGACGGAACTCAAGCAGCGCATTCATGAAGTATCCGGCGAGCGGCTGCCACGTCCTCCGGTGGTTACCATTATGGGCCATGTCGACCATGGCAAAACCTCGCTGCTCGATTATATCCGCCGTACCCAGGTTGCCGAAGGCGAGGCCGGTGGCATCACCCAGCATATCGGCGCTTATCATGTCGAAACCCCGAAGGGGATGATTACTTTTCTGGATACACCCGGCCACGCTGCGTTCACCGCCATGCGCGCCCGTGGCGCGCAGGTGACGGATATTGTGATTCTGGTGGTCGCTGCGGATGACGGTGTCATGCCGCAGACCCGGGAGGCGGTGCAGCATGCCCGTGCGGCCGGCGTGCCGCTGCTGGTGGCGGTCAACAAAATCGACAAGCCGGAAGCGGATCAGGAACGCGTCAAGAATGAATTGTCCGCCCTGCAGGTGATTCCGGAAGACTGGGGCGGCGACACCATGTTCGCGCCGGTTTCCGCCAAGACCGGCGCGGGCGTCGATGAATTGCTGGACGCGATCCTGCTGCAGTCGGAAATGCTCGAGCTGACCGCGGTCCAGGATTGTCCGGCAACCGGCATTGTCGTGGAGTCCAGCCTGGACAAGGGCCGCGGCGCCGTGGCCACCATCCTGGTGCAGAACGGCGTACTCCATCGGGGTGACCTGATCCTCACCGGACAGGAATGGGGCCGGGTTCGCGCCATGTTCGACGAGAGCGGCAAGCAGATCGACGAGGCCGGTCCGTCCATGCCCGCGCTGGTGCTGGGTCTCTCGGCGGTGCCCAATGCCGGCGACGAGGTGATGGTTGTCGCGGATGAACGCAAAGCGCGTGAACTCGCAGCGCAGCGCCAGGAACGCTCGCGCGACCAGCGGCTTGCCAGACAGCAGCAGGCGCGCCTCGAGGATGTGTTTTCGCAGGTTGGGGAGGGTCGGGCGGCGGCGGTCAATATCGTGCTCAAGGCCGATGTGCAGGGCAGCGCCGAGGCCCTGAGCGAGGCACTTTCCAATATCGCCTCCGAGGAGCGGGAAGTGAACGTCAAGGTAGTCTCCAGCGGCGTCGGTGGCATCAACGAGTCCGACGTCAACCTGGCGGTCGCCTCCAATGCCATCATCATCGGCTTCAACGTGCGCGCCGATGGTTCGGCCAAGCGTCTGGTCGAGGAGAACAACGTCGATCTGAAGTACTACAGCGTCATTTACGATGCTATCGACGACGTGAAGAACGCGGTCAGCGGCATGCTGGCTCCCGAAGTCAAGGAGGAGATCATCGGGCTCGCCGAAGTCAAGGAAGTGTTCCGCTCGCACAAGCTGGGCGATATCGCCGGTTGCATCGTCGTTGACGGCGTGGTGCGCCGCCGGGCGCCGATCCGGGTCCTGCGGGACAATGTCGTGGTCTTCGAAGGCGAGCTGGAATCGCTACGCCGTTTCAAGGACGACGTCAGCGAAGTCAGGTCGGGCACCGAGTGTGGCATCGGCGTGAAGAATTACAGCGTAAAAGTCGGTGACCAGATTGAGGTCTTCGAGCGCTTCGAGATTGCGCGCCAGCTCTAGGAGCCTGTCCGAGTAATGATGAACCTACTGCCAAAGCGCCACGACGGTCCATATGCACGCAAATCCTCGTCAAATAGTGCCCACTATTCTCCTCGAATTTGCGTGCACCTGTTCTCGCCGTGCCTCGTTCTCATAACGGCTCCCATTACTCGGACAGGCCCCTAGCCGGCGTTGGGGTCAGCCTGCAATCATGCCTAGGGAGTTTCCAAGGACGCGTCGCGTCGGTGAACAGATCCAGCGCGAGGTGGCCGGAATCCTGCAGGAGGAATTCAAGGATCCCCGGCTGGGCATGATCAGTGTCTCCGGTGTCGAGGTCTCGCGCGACCTGGCGCATGCCCGGGTCTATATCTCCGTACTGGGCGGGGAAGATGACGTCAGTGAAACCATCAAGGTTTTGAACAAGGCCGCCGGATTCCTGCGCCACCAGCTTGGACAGCGGATGCGGCTCCGCTCGGTGCCGCAATTGCGGTTCCTGTACGACGGGTCGCTGGCCGAAGGGGCGCGGATGGATGCGCTGATCGCGGCGGCCCTCGCCGGCCGGCGCCTGCCGGAAAATGAAGACTAGGTGATAGATTATGGGTCGACGTCACGGCGATGGACGGCGTGTGGATGGCATTCTGCTGCTGGACAAGCCGGCCGGACTGACCTCCAATGCCGCTCTGCAGAAGGTGAAGCGGCTGTACCGTGCCCGCAAGGCCGGCCATACCGGCAGTCTGGACCCGCTGGCGAGTGGTCTGCTGCCGATCTGCCTGGGCGAGGCGACCAAGGTCTCCGGATTCCTGCTCGACGCCGACAAGCACTACTGGGTGTCGTGCCGGCTGGGGGTGCGCACGACCACCGCCGATGCCGAGGGGGAGGTGCTGGAGACGCGTCCGGTGGAGACGGTCATCGAAAAACGGCTGCTCGACGTCATGGATGGCTTCACCGGTGTCATCGAGCAGATCCCCCCGATGTATTCGGCCGTGAAACACCAGGGTCAGCGTCTTTACGCCCTGGCGCGCAAGGGACTCGAAGTGGAGCGCGAGCCGCGGCGGATCACGATTCACGCTATGGAGCTGCTCGATTTCCGGTTGCCGCTGGCCGAGATCGGAGTGCACTGTTCCAAGGGCACCTATATCCGCACCCTGGTTGAGGATATCGGCGAGGTGCTGGGGTGTGGCGCCCATGTTGCGGATCTGCGGCGTTTCGGTGTCGGACCCTATAACGCCTCCGGCATGGTGACCCTGGACGCCCTCGAAGAATGTCTGGCCCGGGAGGGTGAGAGGGGACTCGACGGGTTGCTGCTGCCGATGGAAAGCGGTTTGAGTCAGTGGCCGGACGTGCGCCTCAGCGGGGATGCCGCCTTTTATCTGCGCCAGGGCCAGCCGGTGCTGGTGCCGCATGCCCCGACCGCCGGGCTGGTGCGTCTCTATGAAGGGCAGCGACGATTTCTCGGCGTCGGCGAGATTCTCGACGACGGACGGGTCGCGCCGCGCCGACTGCTGAATATCGGCTGATATTTCCTTCAGGGGAGTTGTGGCTTGACACCAGCCCGGCTAAAATACCGGGCTAACTCGATTTAAGTATTTATATTTGGGAGTCTTTACATGGCTTTGAATGCCGAACAAAAAGGGCAGATCGTCAAGGATTACCAGCGCGGTGCCGCCGATACCGGTTCGACGGAAGTCCAGGTTGCCTTGCTGTCCGCCAATATCCAGCATTTGACGGATCATTTCACAAAACACAAGAGTGATCACCATTCCCGCCAGGGGCTGCTGCGCATGGTCAACAAGCGCCGCAAGCTGCTTGATTACCTGAAGGGCAAGGACAGCACACGCTATCAGGACCTGATCGGACGACTCGGTCTGCGCCGCTAGTACCCGCTGTCACTCCGGCGCTGCGCCGACATACCCCTTACCACGTAATAATCCAAGGAAATCATTGTGAGCGTAATCAAGAAATCCTTTCAGTACGGTGACCAGACCGTCACACTGGAGACCGGCGAAATCGCCCGTCAGGCCACTGGCGCCGTCATGGTCAGTATGGGCGAAACGGTGATCCTTGCGACTGTGGTCGCGACCAGGAAGGGCATCGAAGGCCGGGATTTCTTTCCACTCACCGTGGATTACCAGGAAAAGACCTACGCCGCCGGCACCATCCCCGGTGGTTTTTTTCGTCGCGAAGGGCGCCCGAGCGAGAATGAGACACTGGTCTCGCGTCTGATCGACCGTCCGCTGCGTCCGCTGTTCCCCAAGGGCTTCACCAACGAGGTGCAGGTCATCATCACCGTGATGTCGCTGGACCCGCAGGTCGACCCCGATATCGTCTCGCTGCTTGGCGCCTCGGCCGCCATGAGCATTTCCGGACTGCCGTTCAACGGTCCGATCGGCGCCGCCCGCGTCGGTTACATCAACGGAGACTATGTGCTGAATCCGACCACCAGCCAGCTGGCCGAGTCGAAACTCGATCTGGTCGTCGCGGGCACGCAGAGTGCCGTGCTGATGGTCGAGTCTCAGGCCAGGGAACTGCCCGAGGACGTGATGCTGGGTTCGGTCGTCTTCGGTCATGAACAGATGCAGACCGCCATCACCACGATCCGGGAACTGGCCGCCGAGATCAATACCCCGGCGATGCAATGGGCGCCGGCCCAGAAGAACGAGGCCATCCATGCGGCAGTCGAAAAGGAAGGTCGCGAGGCCATCCAGGCGGCCTACCGGGTTGCCGACAAGCAGGACCGTTATGCCCTGCTGGACAAGATTCGCGAGGAAATCACCGACAAGCTCACCGCCGGCGATGACGGGGACGGCTACTCCACGGAGGAGGTCACCGCCGCGATCGCCGCGCTGGAGAAGAAAACTGTACGCGGCCGCATTCTTGCCGGTGAACCGCGCATCGATGGACGCGATACCCGCACCGTGCGCCCGATCACGATCCGCACCGGCCTGCTGCCGCGCACCCACGGCTCCGCGCTGTTCACCCGGGGTGAAACCCAGGCGCTGGTGGTGACCACGCTCGGTACCGAACGGGATGCCCAGATCATCGATGCCCTGCAGGGCTCACGGCGCGAGCACTTCATGCTGCACTACAATTTTCCGCCCTACTGCGTCGGCGAAACCGGCCGTGTAGGCAGTCCCAAACGCCGCGAGATCGGCCACGGCAAACTGGCCAAGCGCGGTATCAGCGCAGTCATGCCGGACCCCGAATCCTTTCCCTATACGATCCGCGTCGTCTCCGAGATCACCGAATCCAACGGTTCCAGTTCCATGGCAAGCGTTTGCGGCTGCAGCCTGGCGCTGATGGATGCCGGTGTGCCGATCACGTCTCCGGTGGCCGGTGTGGCCATGGGCCTCATCAAGGAAGGCGACCGTCATGCGGTGCTGACCGACATCATGGGTGACGAGGACCACCTGGGTGACATGGACTTCAAGGTTGCCGGCACCACCGCGGGTGTGACCGCGCTGCAGATGGACATCAAGATCGAGGGCATCACCCGGGAGATCATGCAACAGGCGCTGGCGCAGGCCAACGAGGGACGCATTCATATCCTCGGTAAAATGGCGGAGGCAATTTCCGCACCGCGTGAGGAAATGTCGAAATTCGCGCCGCGCTACATCACCATCAAGATCAATCCGGAACGTATCCGCGATGTTATCGGCAAGGGTGGCGCGACCATCCGCTCCATTACCGAGGAAACCGGCGCCAGCATCGACATCGACGACAGCGGCAACGTCAAGATCGCTTCCGTCGACTATGAAGCAGGGCAGGAGGCGAAGCGACGTATCGAGCTCATTACCGCGGATGTCGAGGTCGGTCATGTCTACGAGGGTCGCGTGGCCAAGCTGATGGACTTTGGCGCCTTCGTGACCATCCTCCCCGGCAAGGATGGTCTGGTGCACATCTCGCAGATCTGCGAGGAGCGCGTGCAGAACGTCAGCGACAAACTCTCCGAGGGCGACCATGTCAAGGTCAAGGTGCTGGAGGTCGACAAGCAGGGTCGCATTCGCCTCAGCATGAAGGCGGTCGGACAGGATTAGACCGTTCGCACACCGGTTATTCCAGGGGGCCGCAAGGCCCCTTTTGCGTCTGAGTGGTGTTCGTTCATAAACAGCGCTTTCACCGCTGAGACGCCGAGAAGCAAAGTGTTTAATTGTTTTCCTTGAAGAATTTCTCTGCGTTCCTTGCGTCTCAGCGGTGAGAACAAGCGTATATGGACGGGCGCTAGTTACACCCGGACTGTTCCTGCAGTTCACGCAGGTAGCGGAACAGGGCTCGCGCGGCGCGCGGTGGCTGGTGGTTTTCCCGTTCCGTGCGCGCTTGGCGGGCGAGTCGACGCAGCTGCTGGCGGTCGGCCGCGGGAAATTCCCCGAGCACTCCGGCCAGAGCGGCATCTGCGTCATCGATCAGCGCCTCGCGCAGCCCTTCCAGCCGGTGGAAGGCCCGGCTATGGGTGCTTTCCTGCTGTTGTCGTGAGGCGATAGCCGTGCGGATGGTCGCCGTGTCGAGAGTGCGCATCAGTTTTCCGATGTATTGGATCTGGCGCCGGCGCCCGCCATGGGCCTTGATCCGGCGTGCGCTCTCGAGCGCCTCGAGCAGCGGTTCCGGCAGTCCCATCGTCTGCAAGGCCGCATCGGGGAAGGTGAGCAACTCCTCGCCGAGTTTCTGCAGTTCGAGCATGTCGCGCTTGCGCCGGGATTTGCTGGGCGCTTCCGGGTCGTCGAATTGCGTTTCCTGCATGGGCTCAGTGACTCCCGGTGTCGATCCACAAGCATAGCGTTTTCAGGTTGATTTGTCCGCCCGGGTGATGCCCGGTAGAATCGCGCCACCGCATGAGGAATGACAATGTCGATGATCCAGACTGAAGCGCAGCCGCCGTTTCCCGAGCAGTCCCGGCTCGAGGACCTGGTGCTGGAGGTGATCAACCAGGCCAGGCAACTGGGCGCCGACGGTGTGGAGGCAGGTGTCAGCATGGATACCGGGCTTTCGGTAACCGTGCGCCTCGGCGAGACGGAGACCCTGGAATATAGCCGGGACCGCGGCCTTGGTCTCACTGTGTATTTCGATCACCGCAAGGGATCCGCCAGCACTGCGGATTTCGGGTCGGAGAGCCTGCGCGCCACTGTCAGTGCGGCCTGCGATATCGCCCGCTACACGAGCAGCGATCCCTGCGCCTCGCTGGCGGATCCGGCCCGCATGCCCACGACGATACCCGATCTCGATCTGTTCCATCCATGGCCGATCAACGCCGAGCAGGCCATCGGGGTGGCGCGCGAGTGCGAGGATGCGGCCCGCGGGGTGGATGCACGTATCGTCAATTCGGAGGGGGCCTCGCTCTCCAGTTATGTTGGCCTGCGCGTCATGGGTAACAGCCACGGCTTTCTCGGCGGCTACAAGACCAGCCGGCACAGCGTCAGCTGTGCGGTGGTCGGCCGGCAGGGCGAGGAGATGCAGCGCGATCACTGGTACTTCGCCGCCCGTGATCATCTCGATCTCGAAGCGCCGGCAAACGTGGGACGCAAGGCCGGTGAGCGCACCATCCAGCGCCTGGGAACGCGGCGTCTCTCGACGCGGCGGGCGCCGGTGGTGTTTGCCGCCGATGTCGCCGGTGGCCTGTTCGGCAATTTCATCTCCGCCGTCAAGGGCGGTAACCTGTACCGCAACGCCTCCTTCCTCGTCGATCACCTGGGCAAACAGGTGTTTCCCGGTTTCATGCATATCCACGAGCAGCCCCTGCTGAAAAAAGCGCTGGGCAGTGCACCGTATGACAATGAAGGGGTGGTCACGCAGGCGCGCGATATCGTCAGCGACGGCATACTCCGCGGTTATGTGCTGGACAGCTACGCCGCGTGCCGGCTGGGCATGGAGACGACGGGCAACGCCGGCGGCGTTCGCAATCTGGTTATCGATCCCGGGGGGAAGGATTTTCCCGCGCTGCTGCGTGCCATGGATACGGGCCTGCTGGTGACGGAACTCATCGGCCTCGGCGTGAATCTCGTGACCGGTGACTATTCCCGCGGCGTTGCGGGATTCTGGGTCGAAGGCGGGGAGATACGCTACCCGGTCGACGAGATCACCATCGCCGGGAATCTGAAGGACATGTTTGCCGGCATCGTCGAGGTCGGCAACGATGTCGATGTGCGCGGCAATGTTCGCTGCGGCTCGGTGCTGATCGATCAGATGACGGTTGGCGGCGCGTGATCCGGCGCGATTCACCACGGAGGCGCAGAGGACGCGGTGAAAGGACAAATTTTCGTTGGCCACGGAAGCAAACGGAAAAACACGGAAAGATGTTATTGCAATAATTCTGTGTGTTTCGAAGTACTGGCTTGCAAATAGTATTTCTGAAGTTGTTCACTCTGCGCCTCTGCGGTGACCTTCATCATCGGCACGCGAACGCCTTCAGTGCAATGAACTGTTGATGGCATCAACACCGGCGAGGATCTGGTCGGCATCACCGCTTTGCAGCAGGGCATCGACCCGCGGGACGAGCGTGCTGATACTGCTCTGGTTGATGACGCTCTTGACTTCCTGCAGCGTGGAAGGATGCATGCTGAATTCCGCGAGCCCCATTCCGAGCAGCAGTCGTGTGTAGCGCGGATCGCCTGCCATCTCTCCGCACATGGCAACCGGTATGCCGGCGCTCTGTCCGGCGTCGATGACCATCTTGATAAGACGCAATACCGCCGGGTGCAGCGGATCATAGAGGTAATTCACCTCGTCATCCACGCGGTCGATCGCCAGTGTGTACTGGATCAGGTCATTGGTGCCGATGGACAGGAAGTCGAGGCGCGTGGAAAAGGTGCCTGCGGAGAGTGCGGCTGCCGGTACCTCGATCATGCCGCCGATGCGTATGTGGGGGTCATAGGGCAGGTCTTGCCGCTGCAGAGCCTGTTTAGCCTCCTCGATCAGGCTCAGCACCTGCCGCAGTTCGTGCGTGTTCGAGAGCATGGGGATCATCATGCGTACCGGTCCCTGGGCTGAGGCGCGCAGTATGGCCCGAAGTTGGGGGCAGAACAGACCCAGGTTCTTGAGGCACAGGCGGATGGCGCGCAGTCCCAGGGCCGGGTTACCGCCGCATGGGCCTAGTTTCACGAGATCGTCCACCTGCTTGTCAGCGCCCATGTCCAGCGTGCGGATGGTAAGAGGTTTGCCGTTCAGCGCCTTGATGACCTCGAGGTAACAGCGGTATTGCTCCTCTTCATCGGGCGGTTCCCGGCGGTTCATGAACAGGAATTCGGTACGGTAGAGGCCGACGCCCTGGGTGTTTTCCCGTACCACGGCCTCGATGTCCTCGGGAAGCTCAATGTTGGCCATGAGCCTGATCGGCCGCTTGTCGAGCGTCACGGCCGGAGTCTGGACCAGGGATGCCAGTTCAGTGCGGCGCCGTGTCTCCTGCGCCTGGCGTTGCCGGTAGTGTTCCAGGATGTCTTCGTCGGGGTCGGCGATCAGTACGCCATGCAGGCCGTCCAGTACGAGGGTGTCACCGTCCTGCAGGTAACGCTGTATGCCGTGCACGCCGACAACGGCGGGCAGTTGAACGCTGCGCGCCAGGATGGCGGTGTGCGAGAGCGGGCCGCCGTATTCCGTCGCGAAGGCGCTGATGCCCTGGTGTTGCAGCAGCACGGTTTCCGCCGGCGTCAGGTCATCGGCCAGGATGATGGCGCCGTGCAGGCCACCTTCGACGTGCAGATCATCCTGCCCGCTCGAGAGCAGGATGCGCTGGATGCGATTGACAACGTGGTCCACGTCATCGCGGCGGGTCCGCAGGTAGGAGTCGTCCATCTGATCGAACACTTCGACCACGGCATCGCGCTGCTGTTTCAGCGCCCATTCCGCATTGCAGCAGGTCTTGCGGATCAGATCGACAGGGGTGTCGACGATGGTTGCATCATCGAGCATCAACAGGTGGGTGTCTATGAAGGCGGTGATGTCCACCCGGGTTTCCTTCGGAATGCGGTCACGGATCGACCGGAGTTGCATCCGGGCGGTGGCAACGGCCTCGAGGTAGCGCGCGACCTCTTCTTCGATCAGCCGCTCGGGTATGACGCTTTCCTGCACCTCGATCGAGCCGCGCACGATGATATGAACCCTGCCGATGGCAACACCGCGGGAAATGCCGATACCGGTCAGCGCCAGACTCATGTTCTGTTTACCCCCCCTGGTACCATCCTGGTGAGATCATACCGCCCGCCACGGGGCCGGCGTCAATCATTCCGCCTCGCCGAATTTCTCGTAGATGAGGCGTTCCAGGGACGCGGCGGCCGCATCTTCGTCCTCGCCATTGATCGTCAGGATGAGACTGGTCCCCCGGGAGGCGGCCAGCATCATGACCCCCATGATGCTCTTGCCATTTACGGTCTGGCGGTCCTTGGTAATGTCGATTGCGCTGGAGAACGATGAAGCCAGGGTCACGAACTTTGCCGCTGCCCGCGCATGCAGACCCAGTTTGTTGTTGATGATGACCTGTTTCTGTTGCATTTCACGAAGCCATTTTTCTGGCGGTGATGACCACGCCGTCGTGCGCACCGGTGAGCGCCTTGTGAGCCATGTCCTCGAGTGAACAGGTCGGGTAATTGAGTATGCGCACCAGCATCGGGACGTTGACTCCCGATACCACCAGAATGTTGTACTTCTCGAGCAGACGCGCGGCGATGTTGCTGGGCGTGCTCCCGTAGAGGTCTGTCAGCACCAGCACGCCGTCACCCTGGTCGAGTTCCCGGTAGAGTGAACAGGCGTTCTCCAGCAACTTGTCGGGGTCGCAGCTGACGGGCACGTTCAGGGATCGGGTCCTCACCGGACAGCTGCCCAGGATGCCCGATGCCGTGTCCAGCAGGTAATGGCCCAGGTCGTTATGGGTGATGAGCAGCAGTCCGACGTTCATGCAAGTTCACGGTGTCTGATGACGATTTTTCCAAACCGGTTACCCAGGTTCCCGGCGATGCGGTCAACCAGGTACACGGAGCGGTGCAGACCACCCGTGCAACCGATGGCGATACTCAGGTAGCTGCGATTGTCCGCCTCGAAGCGGGGAATCCACTTTATGAGGAAGTTTTCCAGATCCTCGTATAATTCATGCACGAGCGGTTCCCCGTCAAGAAATTCGATGACCTCCCGGTCACGTCCGGTCAGATTGCGCAGGGCGGGTTCCCAGTAGGGGTTGGGCAGGCAGCGTAAATCGAACACGAAATCGGCGTCGGCCGGTATCCCGTGTTTGTAGCCGAAGGATCTGAGCATGAGCGAGAGTCCGGGTCGCTCGCCGGCACCGATACAGTCGCGCACCAGATCGCGCAACTGATGGATATTCGTATGGCTGGTGTCGATGAAAAGATCGGCATTGGCGCTTATCGGCGAGAGCAGGCTGCGCTCTTCCCTGACGGCTTCTGCAAGGGAGAGGCCCGGTCCCGTCAGGGGATGTTTGCGACGGGTTTCGCTGAAGCGTTTCAGCAGCGCCTGATCATCGGCCTGAAGAAAGATGATATTGCAGTTGATGCCGCGGCTGCGGCAATCGGCGATCACCGTGGGGAAACGGCTGATCTGCTCGGGATTGTTGCGTGCATCGATCCCGACGGCCACCTTCTTCACCTGAACCAGGTGCGGCTGGTTGAACTCCAGTGCAAAGGCATCGAGCAGCCCGACCGGAAGATTGTCGGTGCAGTAATAACCGACATCCTCCAGGGTGTGCAGGGCGACGGTTTTGCCCGAGCCCGAAAGGCCGCTGATGATGACGAGATTCATCGCGATACGGTTTCGAGCCGCTGTTTCTGGCGTTCGATGAACGCCTGGCTCGCGTCATAGCCTTTTATGTTGAGAATGTGGTTGCGCACGGCGGCTTCCACCAGCACTGCGAGGTTTCTGCCGGGTCCGACCGGCAGGGTGACCTCCGGTATCTCCACTTCCATGATGGTGCGCATGCGCCTGCTGCCGTGCAGGCGGTCCATTACGGTGGCTTCCCCTATTTCCTGCAGGACGATAATGAGCCGCAGGTTGCGGTTCTGTTTTATGGCGCTGGCTCCGAACATGGCGCGCACATTAAGTATCCCCAGACCGCGCACCTCGATGAAGTCGCGCAGCATTTCCGGGCAGGTGCCGTTCAGGACATCCGGCGCGATGCGCGCGAACTCGGCGGCATCGTCGGCAATCAGGCGATGGCCGCGTGTCAAAAGCTCCAGCGCAAGCTCGCTCTTGCCGATGCTGGAAGCGCCCGTAATCAGCACGCCGGTGCCCATGACCTCCATGAAGACGCCGTGCAGGGTGACTTTCTCGGCGAGATAATTGCCGAGAAAATAACGCAGGTGCTGAATGGTTTCCTCGCTGGGCTGGGAGGAAGACAGCACCGCTGTACGGCTTGCTGCAGCTGCTTCCACCAGGTCGCGTGGCGCCTCCAGGCGTTTGGCGATGATGACCACATCGGACTGACCCGAGAACAGCTGGCTGATGGTGTCCTTGCGCGAATTCTTTTTGAGCTTGTCGAGATAGTCCAGTTCCTTGGTTCCGAGTACCTGGATGCGGTGCTGGCTGATCAGGTTCAGGTGTCCGACCAGCGATACCTCGGTCGTGGAATCCGCGGCCGCCTGTATCGCATGCCCGCCAAGCTCCTCACCCGTCACCCATTCCAGACCGAGATTCTTCTTCAGGGCGTCATAGAGGGTGGAGATCAGCAGTGTGGTGCTCATGCGGTCTTCTGCTGCACGTCCCGGTGGGTGAGCAGTTCCAGAAGGCAGGCGTCGTTGCTGCAATCGCGCACGGCACTGCAGAATGCCGGGTTGCTGAACAGCGCGGCGATGCCTGCGAGGATCTGCAGATGTTCCTCGGTGGAGTTCTCCGGGACGATGAGGGCGAATACCAGATCGACCGGCTGGCCGTCAGCCGCGTCGAATTCTATCGGCTTGTCGAGCCGGATGAAGGCGCTCAGCGGCCGTTCCAGGGCCGTCAGGCGCCCGTGCGGGATGGCGACCCCCTTGCCCAGGCCGGTACTGCCGAGTTTCTCACGGTTTATCAGACTGTCGAATATTTCGTTTCTGGATAACTGCGGCACGTTTCTGGCGAGCAGTTCGCTGATGTGTTCCAGCAAACGTTTCTTGCTGCCGACCTGCGGGCAGCACGAGACTCGTTCCTGGTTCAGTAGCTCTGTGATATTCATTGCATTACCGTCCCCCGTACTGCCGCCCGGGAGGTGCGGCTACCGGTTTTTC
>CAVXNM010000063.1:0-29738 GCA_963763115.1 uncultured Gammaproteobacteria bacterium | reverse complement strand
CCATTGTCAGTCAGCTGCCCGAGCGCCGGATACTGCGCCGGGCGGCCACGGTCAAAGCCGGCGACCGGGTCGAGGCCCGTCTGGCCGAGGGTACGCTGGTGTGTACGGTGGACGCGACGGAGACCCCCCGATAACGCGGCCGGCCGTCCCGCCGACCCCATGACACGGAAACGATCACTCATGCCCCGTTCACTCCTGCTGTTCCCGTTCATCGTGTGGCTGCTGCCGGCGTACTGCCAGGCCTTCACGCTGAATCACACGCCGGTGCCGGGCGGCATCGCCGCGGTCCACCTGCCGGCGGATGCCGACCCGGCGAGCGTGCGTTATCAGCAGCAGCGGGTACTCATCACCCGCCAGAAAGACGGCACCTATGCCATCGTCGGCTTGGCACTCGGCGTGCACCCCGGCACGCATTACCTGGAGGCGAAGACGCTGGCGAACAAACCGCTGCGCCTGGCGTTCGAGGTCAGGGACAAGACCTACGAGACGCAGCACATTACGATCACGGACAAGCGCAAGGTCAACCCGGAGAAGCGCGATCTGGAGCGGATCAAGCGTGAACAGAAACAGATCGCAGCTGACCTGGGGCACTGGTCCGACGTCACGCCGGTGACCCTCGATTTCCTCAAGCCGGTGGACGGACCGCTGAGCAGTCCCTTCGGCCTGCGGCGCTACTTCAACGACCAGCCGCGCAAACCCCACAGCGGGCTCGATATCGCGGCCGGGGAAGGCGCCCCGATCAGGGCTCCCGCCCCCGGCACCGTCATCGACACCGGCGAGTTCTTCTTCAATGGCAACACCGTGTTCATCGACCACGGGCAGGGCCTGATCACCATGTACTGCCACATGAGCCGCATCGACGTAAAACCGGGCCAGCGCGTGGCGGCCGACGAGGTCATCGGCGCGGTCGGCAAGACCGGACGCGTTACCGGACCGCACCTGCACTGGGGCGTGAGCCTCAATAACGCGCGGGTAGATCCGCTGCTGTTCCTGGGCGCAGACAGCGGCGTTGAAACGGCCGCCACCCCGGCGACCTCTAGCGCGGTTCCGCCAGCCGCCACCGTCGATAATGTTCCGCATCCGCCTCGCTGAAACAGCAGGCGATGATGCGCTCGAAGCGGTCCTCGTGCGAGCGCATCGCGGCGAGTGCGATGTCCACCGCCTGGTCTTTGGGATAGCCGTAGACGCCGGTGCTGATGCACGGGAAGGCGATGGAACGGACCCCGTTGTCGACCGCCAGTGCGAAACTCGTCTGATAACAGGACCGCAGCAACCGCGCCTCGCCGTGGCCGCCACCACGCCACACGGGGCCTACGGTATGGATGACCCAGCGTGCCGGCAGCAGGAAACCGGGCGTGATCTTCGCCTCGCCCGCGGGGCACCCGCCCAGGGTGCGGCAACAGGCCAGCAACTCAGGCCCGGCCGCCCGGTGAATTGCGCCGTCCACGCCGCCGCCGCCCAGCAGGCTGCTGTTGGCGGCATTGACGATGGCATCCACCTGGAGTCCGGTAATATCCGCGACACTCACTTCGATCATCCGTTCCTCCCGAATCCCGACTCGACGGCTGCCGGCTGCCGCCGTCAAAATGACTGGCGGTTATGTTAACGTAAGCTGCACGATTTTCCCGAACACCCCCAGGAGCACCGATGCCTCGACTGATTTCCCTCTCCCAGGCCGCCCGTATGGTGGGGGTGAAGCGCGGCGAACTGCAGAACCGGATCCAGTCGGGGGAGCTGCGCACCTTCGAAGGCGCGATACTGCTGTCCGATCTGCTGCACGCCTATCCCCATGCGGAGGCAGAAGACTCCAGCATGCTGCACCGGGTCGGCGAAATCATGGAACAGGCGGTCAACAAGGTCGTCCGTCCCGACCACGAGTTCCCGGATATCACTGCCTGCACCAATCGCATTCAGGCGCTCAACCGGGAACTGGCGAAGGCCAGGAGCGAAGCCCGGCGCTACCGGGAACTGATCGAGAACCTGAGGCTCAAGCTGCAGGATCTCGACCGTGAGGATATTGAACGGGACACGGCATTCGACCAGTTGCGGGGCTGGCTGCACGAGGCGGTGCAGGCGCTCCGCGCGGCATCAGGCGAGGGAGAGGACATTCTCACCCGTGAGGAATTTCCGCGCTTCATGGCGGCCAAGGTACGGGTGCTGCCGAGTGGCCATGAATACTACATCGATGGGGCGAATTCGATCCTGGAGGCCGGACTGAGCAGCGGGCTCTCGCTCAACTACGGCTGCAACACCGGCACCTGCGGTCTTTGCAAGGCCAAGGTGGTATCCGGACAACTGAAGAAGATCTGCCTGCATGACTATTCACTGACGGAAACCGAGAAAGCCCTGGGGTACTTTCTCGCCTGCTGCAACACCGCAGCCTCCGATCTGGTGATCGAGGCCGAGGAAGCCATCAGCACGCGCGATATCCCGTTGCAGGAAATAGAGATACGGGTGAAGAAAGTCGAGCGGCCGGATGCGGGCACCTTCATCCTGCGCACGAAAACCCCGCGCACCAGGCGGCTGCGTTTCCTGGCCGGACAATACGTTTCGCTGCAACTCGATCGCCTCCCGGCCCGCGACTTTTCCATCGCCAGTTGTCCCTGTGATGACAAGACGCTGGACTTCCACATACCTGCGCTGGCGGGACAGGATATCTCCGCCTACATTGCCGGCGCCCTGAAGGTGAACGAATCCCTCACCATCAGGGGTCCGCGGGGCGAGTTCACACTCGATGAGAACTCCGGTCGCCCGCTCGTCTTCCTGGCCTGCAATACCGGTTTTGCACCCGTCAAGAGCCTGATCGAACACGCCCTGTCGCTGAACACCTCGCAGCAGGTACACCTCTACTGGATCATAACCGACGACAATACCCCGTACCTCGGCAACCTCTGCCGTTCATGGCAGGACGCACTGGAGAATTTCCATTATCACCCGATCGAACTGGCAAGCGGCCGGCTGGTGGAAGAAGTTCTGCCGGACATCATCGCCTCCGTCGGCGAGCTGGCCGGCCATGATTACTATGCCTGCCTTCCGGGGGCGTTGCTGGAAACCACGGAAGCCTTCCTGCTGGAAAAAGGCGTGCCCGCGAATCAACTGCGCATGGAGACCATCCGCAAGAACGTATCGCCGAAAAAAGGCTAACCGTCTCCCCTGGAAGTACGATCAAGCAACGAATGCTGCTTACTTGCGGGATGTTGTCGGTATACACCTTCAATTGACCACGGAAGACACGGACATTATTAGTGAATATTCCGTGTTTTTCCGTGTGCTTCCGTGGCCATTTATCAGGATTATGGTTTAAGCTGGCGGAGAAAAAACTACTTGACCACCTTGAGCCGTGGCCGGCCGGCCGGACTTGTCGCGGGGGTGTCGGGGCCGGGTTCATCCTCGTCTTCGGTGAAAACCATGCCGCGGCCGTTTTCCCTGGAATAGATGGCGAGCACCGCATCCACAGGAACATACACTTCAGTGGAGATGCCGCCGAAGCGGGCACGAAAACCGACAGCCTCATTGCCCAGCGTCAATCCATCAACAGCCTGGGGACTGATATTGAGCACGATCTTGCCATTCTGGCCATGCTGGCGCGGCACATCGACACCTTCACTCTCGACGTCCACCAGCAGATAAGGCGTCATGAAATTATCCACGATCCACTCATGAATGGCCCGTATGAGGTAGGGACGGCTGCTGTTCATGGTGGAAAAGATTACAAGAGCGGGACAAAAAGAACCAGTGACACCGCTCCTTCCCGGCACAACCCGGCCCTATTCCATCATTTCGCGTTCGGCGTCGGTAAGACTTGCCTTGAATGATTCCCGCGCGTACATGCGCTCGGCGTATTGCATCACCGGCTTCGCCTGGCGCGGCAACTCGATGCGGTAATGCTTGAGACGCCAGAGCACGGGAATGATGGTGGCATCGACCAGGGAAAACTCATCGCTGAGGAAAAAGGGCTTGGCGCCAAACACCTCCGCACTGGACGTAAGGCTGTCACGCATGATCTTGCGCGCCTTGGTGTAGACCTTCTCACTTTTCGACTCCAGCGCGGGCAATTGCTGGTACCAGTCCTTTTCGATGCGGTACAGCGCCAGCCGGGCGCGCGCCCGGGATACGGGATCGACCGGCATCAGCGGCGGGTGCGGGAATCGCTCATCAAGGTATTCCATGATAGTGCGGGGATCGTATAGCACCAGTTCCCGGTCAACCAGCGTCGGTACGCTGTTATAGGGATTCAGGTCGACCAGGTCCTCGGGCTTGTTGCCGGCGTCGACATCCACCACTTCCACCGTGATGCCTTTCTCCGCAAACACCAGGCGAACCCTATGGCTCTCCGATTCGGTTGCCGAAGAGAACAGGGTCATGACCGAACGTCTATTGGCAACCAGCGCCATGTGCCTTTACTCCCCATGAAGAACCCGATCAATCCGCGTTGCGTCCGCCACCGTCAACGACAAGCCATCGACGGCCCAGTCCCTGCTTGCGTGCCGTTTCCGGCAGGTCGGGCCGGCGTGGCGCGATCAATCAAGTCCTCCCTATGTAGATGTTTCAAGGCCCGTGGATACCGGGTCAGTGGACGTCTTTCCAGAATTCCTTTTTCATCAGATAGGCGACGACAAGGAACACCAGCAGAAACAGTATCACCTTTACGCCAAGCGACTGCCGGTCATGCTTGCCTGGCTCGGCCATGTAATCCAGGAAATTGACCAGATCACGCACGGCGCGGTCGAACTCCTTGGGGCTCATCAGGCCAGGTTCCACGAGTTCAAGCTCGATCACCTTGTGCTCGGTGCCGTCAGTGTCCTTCACCGTGGTGATGACCGGCTTCTGCCAGCCCTGCAGTTCCCAGAGCACATCCGGCATGCCCACATCGGGGAACACCAGATTGTTGACACCAGTGACACGCGAATCATCCAGGTAGAAGGAACGCAGGTAGGTATAAAGCCAGTCGACGCTGCGCGCGCGCGCGATGACCGACAGGTCCGGCGGCACGGTGCCGAACCATTCGACGGCATCCTCGGGATCGGTGGCGACGGTCATCAGATCGCCGACCTTGCCGCCGGTAAACATCAGGTTCTCGGCCACCTGGAGTTCGCTGATTCCCAGGTCCTTGCCCATGCGCTCGTAACGCATCAGGCCCGCGGCATGGCAGCTCAGGCAGTAGTTGACGAACAGGCGCGCGCCCCGCTGCAGCGACTGCTGGTTATCGGGGTCGATATTGGCCTTGTCGAGATGCACCCCGTCCTCAGCCGCCAGTGTCAGCACGGGAACAAGAATGAGCAACAATGGGAGTAATCGCTTCTTCATTTTGACGTCACCCTGTCAGGTACCGGTTTGGTTTTTTCGAACATCGGCAGGATCAGCAGGACCGCAAAGAACGCAAAATACAGAATGCTGAACAGACGTGCGAAGTTGGTGAGTACCGGCGTCGCCGGCTCGCCGCCCAGATAACCCAGCGCGAGGAAACTGATGATAAACATGACGAGCGTCACCTTGTACGGTATGCCGCGATAGCGTATCGATTTCACCGGACTGCGGTCCAGCCAGGGCAGGAAGAACAGCAGCACGATGGCCGCACCCATGGCAATCACGCCGAGCAACTTGTCCGGTACCGCACGCAGGATGGCGTAGAACGGAGTGAAGTACCACAGCGGCTTGATATGTAAGGGCGTCTTGAGGGGGTCTGCGGGCACAAAGTTGTCATGCTCCAGGAAATAGCCGCCCATCTCCGGCATGAAGAACACCACGATGCAGAAGAAGATCAGGAACACGATCACCCCCACGATGTCCTTGACGGTGTAGTAGGGATGAAACGGGATGCCATCCACGGGGTGGCCGTCCGGCCCCTTGGTTTTTTTGATCTCGACGCCGTCGGGGTTGTTGGAACCGACCTCGTGCAGGGCAAGGATGTGCATCACCACCAGCGCCAGCAGGATGATCGGCACCGCGATGACGTGGAAGGCGAAGAAGCGGTTCAGGGTGACATCGGAGATCACATAGTCACCGCGTATCCACAGCGCCAGGGCGTCACCGATGCCGGGAATGGCGCCGAACAGCGAGATAATGACCTGGGCGCCCCAGTAGGACATCTGCCCCCAGGGCAGCAGGTAACCCATGAAGGCCTCGGCCATCAGGCAGACATAGATGATCATGCCGAAGATCCAGATCAGCTCACGCGGTTTCTTGTAGGAACCGTACAGCAGGCCGCGGAACATGTGCAGATACACCACGATAAAGAAGAAGGAGGCGCCGGTTGAATGCATGTAGCGGATCAGCCAGCCCCAGTTCACATCCCGCATGATGTATTCGACGGAATTGAAGGCCAGCAGAGCGTCCGGCTTGTAGTTCATGGTCAGCCAGATCCCGGTGACGATCTGCATGACCAGCACCAGCAGGGCCAGGGAACCGAAGTAGTACCAGAAATTGAAGTTCTTGGGGGCGTAATACTCCGCCAGATGCTCATTCCACATCTTGCTGAGCGGGAAACGCGCGTCTATCCAGCCAAGCAGGCCGGTCTTCCATTTTTCAGCCATTACGCAGCCCCTCCTTCATCGCCAACCAGGATTTCAGTCTCGCTCAGGTAGCGGTACGGCGGCACCACCAGATTCAGTGGCGCCGGTACACCCTTGAACACCCGACCGGCGAGGTCGAAGCGGGAACCGTGGCAGGGACAGAAGAAACCGCCCTTCCAGTCCTTGCCCAGATCGGCGGGTGCGATATCCGGGCGGAAAGTCGGCGAACAGCCCAGATGGGTGCAGATGCCGATCAGCACCAGGTACTCGGGTTTGATGGAACGGTACTCGTTTTTGGCATAGTCGGGCTGTTCCGACTCCAGGGATTCCGGATCACGCAGTTCGCCGTCCAGCGTCGGCAGGATATCGAGCATTTCCTGGGTGCGATTGACGACCCAGATCGGCTTGCCGCGCCACTTGACGCGGATCATCTGACCCGGCTCGACCTTGCTGATATCGGCCCGTACCGGGGCGCCGGCGGCGCGTGCCTTGGCGCTGGGTTCCATGGATGATATGAAAGGCACCAATGCAAATCCCACTCCCACCCCGCCGATGACGGTGGTGGCTGCGGTCAAGAACCGACGCCTGCTTGGATTGACCTCATTGCCACTCATACGAGCATTCTCCAAGTAGTAAAATCAATAAATTGCACCCTTGACCAGGGTAATAACCGGGCAAGGTATTATTAATTAAATCGGAATATTCTGAAGTGCTAGATGAATTCCGTCAGGACGGCATAGGATGGTCCAACTGCCCCACAAGGTCAAGGGCAATATGAAAAAAACCAAGCCACAGCAGAACTTAGATCAGCTTTCTGGTCAGGCGAAGCGGCGTTTTTCAGACCGGATTTTCGATATCGATGAACCGGTGCCCGATCGATAACCGTTCCGCCAGGTGATTCCCCAGTGCCTGCACCCCGAAGCGTTCCGTGGCGTGATGACCGGCGGCGAAGTAGTGGATGCCGCACTCGCGCGCGACATGCACGGTCTGTTCCGAGATTTCACCGCTGATAAAGGCATCCAGCCCCCGCTGCGCCGCTGCCTCGATCCACGATTGGGCCGCGCCCGTGCACCAGCCAACCGAGCCGATGACCTCACGCCCGCCGGGAATATGCAACGGTGCCCGGCCGAGCGCACAACGGATGCGCCCGGCGAGCGCCGCGGCATCCATCGCCGGCTCCGGATATCCATAGTGCACGAGTGCGGCGCCGCCGTCGTCACCGCCGAAGGTGCCGCGGGTCTCGAGACCCAGCGCCAGGGCCAGCTGCGCGTTGTTGCCCAGTTCGGGGTGCGCATCGAGCGGCAAATGATAGGCGAGCAGACTGGTCTGCGTGCCCAGCAGCCGCTGCAGGCGCCGGCGCTTCATGCCCGTGATGCACGGGTCTTCCCCCTTCCAGAAATATCCGTGGTGGACCAGCACGGCATCGGCGCCCGCCGCGATGGCCGCCTCGATCAGGTCCTGGCTGGCCGTCACGCCGCTCACCAGCAGTCCGACTTCCGGCTTCCCCTCCACCTGCAGGCCATTGGGACAGTAGTCCTGAAAGCGTCCGATAGCGAGCAATCTATTGGTATAATCCACCAGTTCCCGCAGGGTTGCCATGCGATCCAGTTCCTTTAATGTGTTATGTTAGCCGTCATGGAAAAACCACCGCGGAGAGGCTGAAAGCAAGGTAGTTTTCTCCACGGTATTGCGCCGCCGCAGCCTGTCGGCTCAGCGCTTCCGAGTAATCAGCAGGTTATAACACCCATGGCAATTCGCAAGTCCCTGTCCTTTCTCCTGCGGGCCGTCACCACCGGACTCGCGCTGGCGTTCCTGTACATCCTGGTCGTGCAGCCCTCACTGCTGCGCGGCGCCGGCAATGTCGTCGAGGTGAGGGAAAGCCCGGCACAGGCGGCAGCGCCTCAAAGCAGCGGGTCAAGCGGGCCGGTATCCTATGCCGATGCGGTCGGTCGGGCAATGCCGGCCGTGGTCAACATCCAGACTGCCAAGGTCATTACCCGGCGCGTCCATCCCTTGCTGGATGACCCCATCTTCCAGCATTTCTTCGGCAACCGCCTGTCCGGCACCAAAAAGGAAATACAGACCAGCCTCGGCTCCGGTGTCATCATCAGCAGCCAGGGCTACATCCTCACCAACAATCATGTCATCAGCGGCGCCGATGAAATCCAGGTGCTGCTGGGAGACGGGCGCAGTGTGCGCGCCACCGTCGTTGGCGTGGACGCCGAAACCGACCTCGCCATACTCCGCATCGTTCTCGACCGGCTTCCGACCATCGTGATCGGGGACTCGAAAGCCCTGCGCGTCGGCGATATCGCCATGGCGATCGGCAACCCCTACGGTGTTGGCCAGACAGTCACCCTGGGCATCATCAGCGCCACGGGCAGGGATCACCTGGGCATCAATACCTACGAGGACTTCATCCAGACCGATGCCGCCATCAATCCGGGCAATTCGGGTGGTGCATTGATCAATGCACGGGGCGAACTCATCGGCGTCAATTCGGCCATCTACAGCCGTACCGGCGGATCGCAGGGTATCGGCTTCGCGATCCCCGTGAACATGGCCAAAGGGGTGATGAAGCAAATCATCGAACATGGACATGTGGTGCGCGGCTGGCTCGGCATCGAGGCGCAGGATCTGACAGCCGAACTCGCGCAGGCCCTCAAGCTCGACAGCACCAGCGGCGTGCTGATTTCCGGCGTCTTGCGAGGCGGTCCGGCCGATACGGCCGGAATTCTGCCCGGGGATGTCGTGCTGGCGATCAACGATCAGCCGGTCAAGGAGGCGCAGCAGGCAATGAGGTTGATTTCGGAACAGCATCCCGACGCCATGGTCCGGCTGGAGGGAACGCGCCAGGGCAAACCGTTCACGGCTCAAGCCAGGGTCAGCCAGCGTCCGGCGGCGGCGAACACAGACTAGGAGCCGATCCGCTCGGCCAGCGGCCGGAACTGCAGGCCATAGAACATCTGCAGGTAGCGGCGCGTTTCCGTACGTTCCAGGTCGGTAACGTATTTCCAGAACCCGTAGACCCTGGACAGGGTCATCATGCGTTCGGCATAGCGCTTCCAGGTGTAACGCTCTTCGACCCGCCGCAGACCGCCGGTGGAAATGCGATCCCAGTAATCCGGATTGTTACTGCATCGCTCGAAGAACTCCGCCAGGCGCCCGGCGGCTTGTTCGCCGTAATTCGGATCGAGGTGGAAACCGGAAATACCATCCTCGATGATTTCCAGCGGGCCGCCATAGCGGGTGGCGAATGTCGGCAGTCCAGAGCTCATGGCCTCGATGACGGTCAGGCCGAACGCCTCGAACAGCGCTGGCTGCACGAAAACGCCCCGCTTCTCCGCCACGTAGCGGTACAGTTCACCGGTCATGCTCTTCTCCATACGCATGCCCAGCCAGCGCACTTCACCATCCAGGCCATACTCGTCCATCAGCCGGTGCATGAGGTGAATCTGGCCGCGTTCCTCCTCGTCGGCGGAACGATTCGGATCGATGTAACCCGACACCAGCAGCAGATTAGCCTGACGGCGCAGCGGTTCGGATTTCGCGAACCACTCCACCAGTCCGGTGATGTTCTTGATGTGGTCCATGCGCGCCATGGTGAAAATCAGGCGCTTGTCGCGATCCTTCAGGCTGCCGCGTATCTCGTCATTCGGCTGCGTACCAAACACCAGCTCGTCGATTTCCTTGTGCAGGTGGGTCAGGCGATGTTCCGTATGGGCGTAGGGAAAATAGACGCTGGTGTCCGCACCGGGCGACACGATATTGAACTTCGGATCATAGGGATCGATGCCGTGCACGACGCGGTAGAGCCCGGGCATGGTGTAGCTCATATGGCTTTCGTACTGGCCAAGGCTGTCGTGTGTACCGGCGATTTCCTGGTAGGTGCTTGTGATGATGAAATCGGCGGCATTCATCGCGATAAGGTCGGCGGTGAACTGGCAGGAAAAGTGGTACTGCTCCTCGTTGTCCTTCCAGTACAGATCGGAATACAGGTACTTGGTTTTCTCCAGGGCATGGGCGATGTTGCACTGGGTGATGCCGAGATCCTCGGATAACAGCGAGGCGACCAGGTTGCCGTCTGAATAGTTGCCGACGATCAGATCCGGGCGGCCGCCCAGTTCCGCCAGAATTTCCCGCTTGGATTCCTGTGCAAAACGTTCCAGCCATGGCCAGATCTCGAAACGCGAGATCCACTGCGGAATGACGTCGCCCTGGAGGCTGCGGAACGGCACGCGCAGAATACGCACATGGCGGGTGCCGACTACCGGTTCGATTCGCTGGTCACAGGTCGTGCCGTCGGCTTCCGGTATCAGGCGCGTCAGGATGATGATTTGCGGTTCGATTTGCGTACCCTGCTCCTCCAGGCGGCGACGCATTTCCTCTTCCAGGGCGCGCACCTGGTCAAGGATATAGACCACCTGTCCGCCGGTATCCGGACGTCCCAGTACATTGTTCTGACCAAAGTAACCGTGCGGAGAAATGATCACCATGGAAAATATCATGGGTATGCGGCTGAGAAACTTTTCCAGATTGCCCGGCGACGGCGCCTCGAGGATATCCAGCAGCAGTCCTATGGTCTCGCGGGTACGCCCGGCATTATTTCCCCAGCCCGGGCAAAAACCCAGCGGCTCCAGTTGTTGCTGAAAGCCCGCCCAGGGCGTCTGCGCATCGAGCCCGGCCAGTTGCTTGTCGGCCTGGCGCAGCATATCGCGCAGGCGCATGACGGTATCCACCTTGTCGGCCAGCATCAATTGCTGGCCGCGATACTGGTGTACCCGCAGAAAATCCAGCAGGCGCTTGTCGCCCTTGTTCAGGTCCTCGAACAGCTTGCTGGACAAGCGGCGATTGAGAAATTCCACGCCGCTCCCTATCGAGTTGGATTCCTGTAATTTATAAAACTCCCGGGAAAAGGGTTCCAGGTCGATTTCCAGCGTCCATTCCGGCTGACTCACACCGGTCAACAGACGTTCCTTGAAGGCGAGGTATTCGGAAACGCTGATGACTTCCAGCACCATGGTTTCCAGATGAATGCGCAAATAACACCAGCGGGCGATGCGCAGCCGCAATGCCAGACAAAACCATACCGCGTCCTGGGCGGCTTCCTGGGCATGGTCGATCACGGCTTCGAATGCGCCTGCGTGCAGCGCGCAGTCCGGGCTCTCCTTGCATACCGCCTGAAAGGCATCGTAGAGCGCGCTGCGCAGCATGAACGGCTGGTTCAAGGCCAAGAATCCGTGCAGCACCTGATGAGAAAGGCTGCGGTGCTCCTGCAGAAACTGCTGCAGCCGGGTCACAATGTCGGGTGTCGCCGGATCGATCATCAGAGCGCCCAGTTGTCGAGGAAGGGTTGATAGAAAGCCATGTCACTGACGGTGGCGCCGCGCAGTCCGACGATTACCGAGGCAAAGGTCTGCGCGCGCTGCATGACCAGCGGCAGCGGCCAGTGGCGCATGACACCGAGCAGCACCACTGACGCGAAGGCGTCACCGGCGCCGACCGTGTCCACTACCGGATGCTGCCGATCAGGCGCGGCGCGCGCCGTTTCGCCCGCCCCCGTCACCGCCAGCGCGCCCGCATCGCCCTGGGTGACAATCAGCAGCTCGGGCGCGTAGCGCTGCATGAACAGGTCAAGCGCCTCATCCGGACCGTTCGTATCCGGCACCAGCAGCCCGAGTTCGTGGTTGTTAAGCTTGATCCAGCGCATACCGGCAAGCGTCGCAATCACCGCATCCCTGTCCCACCACGGCGCGCGGAGGTTGACGTCAATGAACGTACCGCCAGGATTCCCCTGTTTCAGGGCTTCCAGGGCCCGACGCGAGACCGTGTTTCGCAATGCCAGTGTGCCGTGGTAGAGCAGTTCGCAACCGCCGCCGGGGGGAAGCGCGGCGGAGTCGATGAAGTCATAGGCACAGTCGGGGACAATCGTGTACGCCGGTTCGTTATCGGTCGCCAGGCTGACCTGGACTCTCCCGGTCGGATGTCCGGGATCCTGCTGCACACCGTCCAGGCTCATGCCCCAGTTGTGCATGGCAGCGATCACCCGGTCACCCGCGGCGTCACTGCCTACGCGGCTGATGAAATGCGGCGACAGCCCGAATGCCTGGGCATGCCAGGCGACATTGAATGGCGCCCCGCCAAGTACCTGCTGGCCGTTGGGGAACACGTCGTAGAGTACCTCGCCGAAGATGCACAGACTGTTACCCGACATATCAGGCCTCCCCCCCCATCCATCCACGGGTCTGCGGGAGAAAGTGCGCGACTCCCTCCAGGATGCCAGCGCTGTAATTACCGTTCATTCCCATGAAATCCCCCTTCGCCAGATACAGGCTGTCGCTGGTCCCGCGAGCGGCGGACAGCTGCAGTGCTTCATCGCGGACGTCCTCGGTGGCATTCGCCACCAGTATGGTGAGCAGGGAGCTGCTCAGTACCGGCAAGTCGTTGCCGCTGTCGCCGGCAAACACGGTGTTTTCCGGCGCAAAGCCCTCGCGCCGCATGAGATACTCGATGGCGTGAAACTTGGTGGCGCTCTCCGGCACAACATCCAGCAGGGCGATGCCCGCCGGGTCGTCGATACTCCAGATCAGGCTGGCTCTGACGCGGTGTCGTTGCAGCCGCTGCTGCATGGCGGGTAACAACGTGCGCTTGTTGGTGTACATCGGTACGTAGAAGCTGAGCTTGTAACGACTCTGCCTGGCGGCCCCCTGCAGCTGCAGTTCGATCATGTCCGCAAACAGCAGGCGTATGGCGGTGTGGTCCATGCCCCCCCATTCGGAAACGAACTGTTCGTCCCAGTCGGCGCGCCGGCGCCAGCTGTCCTCGGCGGATTCGTAGAGACTGGTACCTACATCCGCGATGACGAAATCCGGCCGCGGCAACACATAGTTGGCAATCGCCTTCTCGATCAGAGCCAGGTGCCGGCCGGTCACATAGGCCAGCCTGACTTCCTCGCGTGCGGCGAAGCTGGAAAAACGCCGGCGGGCATCGTGCGACTCCGGCTGCTTGCCGTTGGGCAGCAAAGTGCGATCGAGGTCCGTGCAGATAAGAATCGACCCATTCATGCACTCCTGGGCTCCCTGCAGGACCTGAAGAAATTGTAGTGCTCGATAGCCTCGAGAATGCCGGCCGCATGGGGCCGTTCGGCGAAATAAACCCGATCGAGGTCGACCAGCCCGGACAATTCCTCGTGGTGGCGGTTGGCGACCACGACGGCGAGCGTGTTGCCACGGATCATGTCTTCATCGGCACCCGATCCGCCGGCGACCAGCATATGCTCCAGCGGAATATCCCACTTGTGGGCGAAATACCGCAGCGCCAGGCCTTTCGAGGCGCGCACCGGGATGATGTCCAGGAACTGGCCGAAGGCATGGATGACCGTGACGCTCAGCTCCTCGTGGCGCAGCAGTGCGTTGATTTCCTCGAGCGAGGGTGCAATTGTCGGATCATAGTGGTAGGACACCTTGAAGCGGCTCTGCTCGCCCTTGGTCTGCGGTATCAGGCCGGGCAGTTGATCCAGCACCCGACGCACGCCCTGCGGGTTCCAGTGGTAATCGACATGCACGCTCCAGGCGCTGTCCGCCGTCAGTTGCGGCGCGTAATAAATCTCCGTACCCAGACTGTTCAACAGCACGTCCGGCAGGGGGATGTTGAATTTCCGCATGATGCCCAGCGCGGAATCGAGCCGCCGCCCGGTGGCGATACCGAAGGTGGCGCAATTGCGATTGGCGCGCACCAGGTCGACAAACTCCTTCAGCGATTTCGGGTCGCCCAGCAGGCTCTGGTCCAGATCGGTGAAAATCGCCCGGTCGTGATACAGCATGGGGCGGCGGCTGGGCGGTTGCTTCGGCAAAACACGACGCTGACCCAGCAACGGCCGGATGCGCTCCAGGTACGTCGCGGCATGGGTATGCCAGGCATAGTGCCGGCGTACGTTGCGGATGCCGTTGTCGGCGAAGGTTTGCCATTCGTCCGTATCGCCCAAAAGACGCAGCAGCGCTGAGGTGATCGCCTCCCGGTCCAGCGGGTCAACCAGCAGACCGTTATGACAATTGCCGATGATATCCACCGGGCCACCATTCTCGGTGGCCACCACCGGCAACCCGGAAGCCGCGGCTTCGAGCAGGGTCAGGCCAAAGGGCTCGGTCAGCGCCGGGTTGATGAATATCCCGCCAAGCGAGGCGGCAAGGCGGTAGATCTCCGGTACCTCCTGAGCCTTATGGTGCTTGGGTATGGCCACCTTGCCATACAGGTCGTAGAAGTCGACCATCAGCAGAAGTTCCTTCAGCACCTCCTGCGCGCCGTTGTCCATTTCCCGGATATCGTCGCGATTGCCGGCAACGATCACCAGATTGGCGGCCTCCTGCAGCTCGAGCGACCCGCCATAGACATCGATCACGGTAGGGATATTCTTGCGCTTGTCGGGGCGCGACAGCAGCAGGATGAAGGGCTTATCCGGTTGTTTGAGAAAATGACCGAGCGCGCGCGCGAACGGATAATCACACTCGCCGGGCGGGTGCGGGTAAAACAGCTTCAGGTCCGTGCCGGGCGGAATGACCGCCATGGAGTCCGGGTTGTAAAAGTCGTACAGCTCATACTGGTCTTCCACTTCATTATGCGTACTGGTGACCACCAGGCTGGCATTGGCGAGGGCCCCCTCTTCGGCCTCGATACGCCGAGAGATATTGTAGCGCTGCTCGATATCCTCGCGTCGCAATCCGGCGGCCAGCAGCCGCAGGCGCTTGTCCCTGCCCAGCGAATGGCCGGTGAAAATCAGCGGGATTCCGGTGATATGCGACAACCGGACACCGACATAGCCGGCATCGGCGTAATGCGCATGGATGACGTCGGGCAACCGGGGCTGCCGGTTCAACCAGTCGAGCAGATTGTCGGTAAATACGTCCAGATAGTCCCACAGCTGTTCTTTGGGAATATAGGCATCGGGGCCGGCATCGATACGCACGATCGCCGCGTTCTTGCCAAGATCTTCCCGGGACCGGCCGTAATCCGCATCGACCTCGTCTGCGACCACCCGCCGGGTTATCAGGTCGACCCGGTCCACATGATCGGACTCGGACAGCGCCCGGGCGAGGTCGATGACATACTTGATCTGCCCGCCGGTATCCGCGTCACGACCCAATTCGAGGTTGGAACCACGAATCAGGCCGTGGATGCTGATCAGCAAGGGGTACAATAATGGGGGATTGGTATCAGCCATCGATTGGGTATTCTCTTTTAAGCTGACAAGTAACGCAAATCGCTCGCCAGTACGAAAGAAACAAACTCACCGCAAAGACGCAAAGTCATTTAATTGCTCTTTTAATGGGTTTCTTTGCGAACTTTGCGTCTTTGCGGTGAAAACGGTGTCTATGGATGAACGCCCGTTTGCATATGCCCCACTGCTCGCTCTAGAGCAGGGACGCCAGCGCCGAGACAAAGGCCGCGTTTTCCTCCGGTTTGCCGACGGTCACCCGCAGGCAGTCCGTGAGCGACGGCGCGGAACCCGCCAGGTTCTTGATCAGAATGCCGCTGGATTTCAGTCCCTCGAACACCGCTCCGCCCCGCCCCGGCGAGACACGAAACAGGATGAAATTCGCCGCGCTCGGGTAAGCCGTCACGCCCGGCAGCGCCTGCAACCGGCCGAGCAATTCACCGCGCTGCTGGCGGATGATCTTCGCCTGCTCCTCGAAGACTGCATAGTGCCTGAGCGCGAATTCACCGGTGAGTTGATCGAGGGTGCTGATATTGTAGGGCAGGCGCGTCTTTTCGATCTCGGCAAGCCAGTCCGCGTCCCCGGCGAGAAGGCCGAGACGCACGCCGGCCAGTCCGAGCTTGGAGAGCGTCCGCAACACCAGTAGATTATCGCAGCAACCCAGTTCGCCCATGAAACTGTCATCGGCGAAGGGAGCATAGGCTTCGTCGAGCACGACCAGCCCCGGCGTGCAGGACAGCAGGGTCTCGACTGCCTCCCGGTTGAACAGGTTACCGGTCGGGTTGTTCGGATAGGCGAGGAACACCACCGCCGGCTGGCGCGTGGTGACGGCCTCGATCATGGCATCCGCATCGAGCGCAAAATCCGCGCGCAAGGGCACGCCCTGGAAATCGAGACCGGCAACCACGGCGAGCTGGCGGTACATCACGAAGGTCGGCTCCGGCGCCATGATTACGCGTCCGGGCGCTGCCACCGCCTGGATGATCATCTGGATCAGTTCATCCGAGCCATTGCCGAGCATCATGTCGGCCGCCCCGGGGACCCCCAGCACGCTGCGCATGCGGGATTTCAGGGCGTGCGCCGTCGGGTCCGGATACCGGTTGAGCGCGGCCTGCCGGAGCGTGTCCAGCCAGTCGTTCAGTAGCCAGTCCGGCCAGGAATAGGGATTCTCCATGGCATCGAGCTTGATCAGGCCGGCGGCCGGCGGTACATGGTAGGCCTGCAGCGTCCTGAGTTGCGGACGGATGAAGCGATTAATTCTTATGGTGGATGAGGTCATACGTACGGGTCATGCTCTGAACATATTTCTGGCCACGGAATCCGCGGAAGAACACGGAAAAACAGAACACTCTATCTATGAAATCCTTGAACAAGTAATCCCCCGTGTGAAGCCACGGCATTCGGCAGCGTTCGTGTTCTACACGTGAAGGATGCAAATTCACAATGTAATACTGCGTCTGTTCAGGTTCGCTATTCATCTTTCACTTTTTACGTTTCGACTAAATTAGTAATATTTCCGTGGATACAGTGGATTCCGTGGCCAGTTGATCACCCCACCGGCACACCGGTTCAGTCATCCTTCCTCATCCTGACTTCCGCGGAGCGGGCGTGGGCGGTCAGGCCCTCGCTGTGGGCGAGAATGGTGGCGGTCCGGCCGAGTATGCTGGCGCCCGCCGCCGAGCACTGGATCAGACTGGAGCGTTTCTGGAAATCATAGACGCCGAGCGGCGAGAAAAACCGCGCCGTGCGCGAGGTCGGCAGGACATGGTTCGGGCCCGCGCAGTAATCCCCGAGAACCTCCGCGGTGTAGCGACCCATGAAGATCGCACCGGCGTGGCGGATCCTCTCCGCCAGGTCCTGTGGTTCCGCGACGGAGAGTTCCAGGTGCTCCGGCGCGATGAAATTGGCGATTTCCGCGGCCTCCTCAAGATCACGCACCCGGATCAGGGCGCCCTGCCCCTGCAGCGCAGCCTCGATAACCGCCGCCCGCGGCATGTCCGGCAGCAGCCGTTCGATACTCTCCCCCACCTGCGCCAGAAATTCCGCGTCCGGACTGAGCAGGATGGACTGGGCGTCCTCATCGTGTTCGGCCTGGGAAAACAGATCCACGGCGATCCAGTCCGGGTCGGTCCTGCCGTCGCAGATCACCAGGATTTCCGAGGGGCCGGCGATCATATCGATGCCGACTCGGCCGAATACCCGGCGTTTGGCGGCGGCGACATAGGCATTGCCGGGACCGACGATCTTGTCCACCACCGGCACCGTCACGGTGCCCCAGGCAAGCGCCGCCACGGCCTGAGCGCCCCCCAGCGCGAATACCCGGTCCACCCCGGCGATGGCGGCGGCGGCGAGCACCATGTCGTTGACCTCGCCGCGGGGCGTCGGGACCACCATGACCAGCTCCGGCACACCGGCCACCTTGGCCGGTATGGCGTTCATCAGCACGGACGAGGGATAGGCCGCCTTGCCGCCGGGCACATAGAGGCCGACCCGGTCCATGGCGGTGACCTGCTGCCCGAGCAGGGTTCCGTCGGCCTCCGTGTAGGACCAGGATTCCAGCTTCTGGTGTTCGGCGTACTGCCGCACCCGCTGTGCCGCCAGCTCCAGCGCGCTGCGCTCGGCCTCGCCAATCGACTGCAACGCCTGCGCACAACGCGCCGTCGGGATTTCCAGTTCGGCGGCGTGGCGCGGCGTCCAGTAATCGAAACGGCCGGTCAGCTCCAGCAACGCGGCATCGCCGCGCACCCGCACCGCCTCGATGATATCGCTGACCGTCACCTCGATTCTGCGATCGTACGCCTCCTCGCGCGTCACCAGCCGCTCCAGCGCCTGCTGGAACCCGGGGTCACGGCTGTCTAGTCGTGTTATATCGAGCATCGCTGTCACATGCTTTCGTGATCGATAGTGAGTGCCACCCAGAGAGAAATAAATTCACCGCAAAGCCGCAGAGAATGCAAAGTATTAAATTATTTTTGTTAAAGAAATTCTCTGCGATCTTTGCGTCTTTGCGGTGAAAACATTGTTTGTGGATGAACACTAGTTAAAAAGAAAAATGTCAACGTTGCCTCATTTGCGAGAGAGGGCTCAATTTCCACACGCCACCTTGATGCCGGCGATCAGCTCTGCAATGCACCCGTGTTTCATTTTCATGGCGGCCTTGTTGACGATCAGCCGCGAGCTGATGTTGGCGATATGTTCGAGCGGCACCAGGCCGTTGGCGCTGAGCGTGTTGCCCGTGTCCACCACATCGACGATAAGGTCAGCCAGCCCCACCAGTGGCGCCAGTTCCATGGAGCCGTAGAGCTTGATGATTTCCACCTGCTCGCGCCGGTCGGCATAGTAACGGCGGGTGCTCTGCACATACTTGGTGGCGATGCGCAGGCGCCGGGAGCGGGGAATCCCCTGCTCCGGACCGGCCACCATCAGCCGGCACCGGGCGATGCCGAGATCGACAGGCTCATAGAGACCGTTGCCGCCATGCTCCATCAACACGTCCTTGCCGGCCACGCCCAGGTCGGCAGCGCCGTATTCGACGTAGGTCGGCACATCCGCGGCGCGGATAATCACCAGCTTCACGGCGTCCTGGCTGGTATCCAGGATCAGCTTGCGACTGGTGTCCGGGTCATCCAGGGGCTCGATGCCGGCCGCGGCCAGCAACGGCAGCGTTTCCCTGAAAATGCGTCCCTTGGACAGGGCAATGGTAATCGGCGTATTCATGGCGGACAAGTTTCAGGGAGAAACCCCTGATTTACAAGCTCGGTTCAGGCATGTATGCGGTGGATATCCGCCCCCAGCTGCGCCAGTTTCTCCTCGATGCATTCATAACCGCGGTCCAGGTGGTAGATGCGATCGACCAGCGTCTCGCCCCGGGCGACGAGACCGGCCAGCACCAGGCTGGCGGAAGCGCGCAGGTCCGTTGCCATGACCGGCGCTCCGGTCAGCTTCGCCACCCCCTTGATGATCGCCGTGTTGCCTTCCAGCTGGATGTCCGCCCCCATGCGTTGCAGTTCCTGGACATGCATGAAGCGGTTCTCGAACACCGTTTCCGTAATGGTGCCGGTGCCCTGTGCGATGACATTGAGCGCCGTGAACTGGGCCTGCATGTCGGTCGGGAATGCCGGATAGGGGGCCGTGCGGACACTGACGGATTTCGGCCGCCGGCCGGTCATGTCCAGTTCGACCCAGTCCTCGCCCAGGCTGATCTCCGCCCCGGTCTCGCGCAGCGCCTGCAGTACGGCGTCCATGATCTGCGGCGCGGCGCCCTTGATCCGGACATGACCGCCGGTCATGGCTGCCGCCACCAGGAAGGTACCGCTTTCGATCCGGTCGGGCAGCACACTGTAGTGCGTGCCATGCAGTTCATCGACGCCCTCGATCTCGATCATGTCCGTGCCGGCCCCCTCGATGCGCGCCCCCATCGCGGTCAGGCAGTCGGCCAGATCGACGACCTCGGGTTCACGCGCGGCATTCTCGATCAGCGTCGCCCCCCTCGCGAGCGCCGCCGCCATCATCAGGTTCTCGGTGCCGGTCACCGTCACCAGATCCATGACCAGGCGGGTCCCCTTAAGCCGGTCGACGCGCGCCTTGATGTTGCCGTTCTCGACCTCGATGCGCGCGCCCAGCGCCTGCAGACCCTTGATGTGCAGATTGACCGGACGCGAACCGATCGCGCAGCCGCCCGGCAGGGATACGTCGGCCTGTCCGAAACGCGACAGCAGCGGTCCCAGCACCAGAATCGAGGAACGCATGGTCTTCACCAGCTCGTAGGGCGCGCAGCAGGAGGTTATCGAGCGGGCGTCGATGGTGATGTTCATGCGTTCATCGACGATGAGATCCACGCCCATGCGCCCGAGCAGTTCCAGGGTAGTGGTGACGTCATGGAGATGCGGCACATTGCGGATCGTGACCGGGCCGTCGGCGAGCAGCGTGGCGGCCATGATCGGCAGCACGGCGTTCTTGGCGCCGGAGATGCGCACCTCGCCCTGCAGCGGCGTTCCACCCCGTATGACCAGCCTGTCCAGAGTGGCGGTTTCCTACGACTCGTCCGAGCCTTGCCAGGACTCGGGTGTCAGGGTGCGCAAGGCGAGCGCATGAATTTCACCGCCCATGCGGTCACCCAGCGTGGCGTAGACCAGGCGATGCTGCTGCACCACGCTACAGTCGGCAAACTGCGGGCTGACGACCACCGCCTCGAAATGATCCCCCTCCCCCTTGACGATCACCTCGGCGTCCGGCAATCCGGCTTTGATCAGGGCCTGTAATTCACTCGCTTGCATGGCTGCGCTGCTCCTCGTAATATGTTGTGTACGACCGAACGGAAGGATTTAGCCGGCATAAGGCGTTTGCCTATGAGGCCAAACTGGCGTTTGCGTTTGCTTTTCGATTTCGGCGCCGGGGAGTCGCCTGGCGTGGTGGTCGGCCTGTCGCTGGTGCGGTAACCGGAGCCGATGGTGGCGGCAGCAACTGTGTCCGCCGGAAGTATCCCGTCGAGTCCGCAGACACGCGCAATCGACTGCATCTGCGCCGGCATGTTCAGAAAAGTGATGGTTTTACCCAGCCGCTCCGACTCCCGCAGCCATTCGATGAGCAGCGCCAGTCCCGCGCTGTCGGAACGCGTGACACCCGCCAGGTCGATACTGATGCGGGTCCGGTCCGCGGACTTGATGTCCAGTCCGCCCCTGAGGGCAGGAACAGTCGTGAAACTCAGGTCTCCGACCAGCATCCAGCTCCCGTGACCGGTCTCTTCGATGCGGGGTTCAGCCATGTTCCAACCCCCTGTTCTTTTCCGCAAGCTGCCGAATCAGGCCATCCATCCCCTGATGTTGAATGATCGCGGCGAAACTCGAGCGATAATTCGTCACCAGACTGACACCCTCGACCTGTACGTCATAGACCTTCCAGCCATCCGCGGCAAGGTACATGGCATAGGCGATCTGGATAGGGTTTCCTCCGGCCTGTTCGGCCTCGCAGCGGACAGTGACCCGCTGCGCATCCGGCGCCGCCAGCAAGGGTAGATAGCGGATCTTCGTATCGTGATACTCCATCAGGGTATGGCCATAGGTGCGCACCAGCAGTTGGCGGAATTGCGCGACGAATCGCTCGCGCTGCTCCGGCGTCGCGGAACGCCAGTAAGGACCCAGTGTCCATCTACTCATGCGGTTGAAATCGAAATGCGGCAGAGCGATCTCGGAAATCAGCGAGTACAACCGGTTCTCATCCCGGTCGATGTCCGACTTTTGCTCCTTGAGAGCGGTCAGCAAGCGCGAGGTCGTATCCTTCACCAGTTCGACCGGCGAGGGATTACCGGCAACGGCGAACAGCGGCAGCAGCGCACACACCGCCGAAAGGACTCCGGCGATCAGCCACCGCGGAATCCGGCGTTGGCGCCTGCCGTCATGCCCCGCCCTGGGCGCGGCGCCCGCAACGAGTATCGTCACTTGCTTTCTTTCGAGGCCACGTTGTAGAGGAACTGGCCGATAATCTGCTCCATCACCAGGGCCGACTGGGTCAGGTGTATCCGGTCGCCCTCCTTGAGATTGTTCTCCGAACCTCCCGGTTGCAGGGCGATGTACTGTTCGCCCAGCAGGCCGGCGGTGAAGATACTGGCGGAGGTATCCTCGGGGAAGCTGTTGTACTTGTCCTCGATGCGCATGGTGACCACGGCCTCATAGGCGTGGGTATCGTAATCGATGGCCTCGACGCGCCCGACGCGTACACCGGACACCGTCACCGGCGAACGAACCTTGAGTCCGCCGATATTCTGAAAGGCCGCGGTTACCGTGTAGTTCTCGCCACTGATATTGGCGTTGAGGTTGCTGACCTGCATGGCGAGCATGAACAGGGCGGCAAGCCCTCCGGCAACGAACAGTCCCACCCCGATTTCCATCGATCTGCTATTATGCATTGCTCAATCTCCAAACATCAGCGCCGTCAGCACAAAATCCAGACCAAGGATCGCCAGGGCAGTATGCACGACCGTGCGCGTCGTCGCACGACTGACACCCTCGGAAGTCGGCACGGCATCATACCCCTCGAATACGGCTATCCACGCGGCCACGAAACCGAATACGACGCTCTTGATGACGCCGTTGAAAACATCCTCGTGCAGGTCCACCTTGGCCTGCATCTGCGACCAGAAGGCGCCGTCATCGACGCCGAGCAGGCCGACTCCCACAAAATAGCCGCCATAAACGCCAACGGCGCTGAAAATAGCCGCCAGCAGCGGCATCGACAGGAACCCGGCCAGAAAGCGCGGTGCCACCACCCGCTTCATGGGGTCGACGGCCATCATCTCCATGCCGGACAACTGCTCGGTGGCCTTCATGAGCCCGATCTCCGCCGTCAGCGCCGATCCCGCGCGCCCGGCGAACAGCAGCGCCGCCACCACCGGCCCCAGTTCGCGCACCAGCGACAGGGCGACCACCACGCCAAGCGATTCCTCGGCGCCGAAATCGACCAGGGTATTGTAACCCTGCAGGCCGAGCACCATACCGACGAACAGCCCGGAGACCAGGATGATCAGCAGGGTCAGCACGCCGACCGAAAAAAGCTGGGCGATCACCAGACGCGGACGGAGCAACAAACCGGGAATACCCGCCAGCGTATACATGAGGAACAGGTGTCCGCGGCCCAGGCGTTCGAAATATCCCAGGCCGGCCCGACCCAGTCGCTGAAAGGGATCCAGTATCACGGGCAATGGCCTCCCGCAAGCAGGTCTTCCCGGAATTCCGTGGCGGGATAATGGAACGGCACCGGGCCGTCGGGCTTGCCGTTGAGAAACTGCTGCGACCATTCCGAGGCGGACTCCCACAGCCGCTCCGGGACCCCGTGATCCACGACCTTGCCGCCGGAAAGCAGATAGACGTAATCCGCGATCGCAGCCGCCTCCTTCACATCATGCGATACCACGATGCTGGTCAGGCCGAGGGCATCATTCAGTTCGCGTATCAGTTTGATCAGCACCCCCATGGATATCGGATCCTGCCCGGTGAACGGCTCGTCATACAGGACAATCGCCGGATCCAGCGCAATGGCACGCGCCATGGCCACACGCCGCGCCATGCCGCCGGACAGCTCGTTCGGCATCAGACCGCAGGCGCCGCGCAGCCCCACCGCCTGCAGCTTCATCAGCACCAGATCGCGCACCAGGGACTCGGAAAGCCTGGTGTGCTCGCGGATCGGAAAGGCCACGTTGTCGTAGACGTTCAGATCGGTCAGCAGCGCTCCGCTCTGGAACATCATGCCCATGCGCTTGCGCAGCTCGTAGAGCGCCTGGACGCCCAGCTCCGGCACGTTCTCCCCGTCGACGACGACCGTACCGGCCGCGGGGCGCAGCTGCCCGCCGATCAACTTGAGCAGCGTGGTCTTGCCGGTACCGCTGGGGCCCATGATTGCCGTGACGGAGCCACGCCGGATTTCCAGGTCGACGTCCTCGAAAATCATCCGTTCGCTGCGCGCATAGCACAGGCCGCGGATGCTGACGATGGCATCACGCGCTGGCTGGCTTGTTTCCGGGCTGGTATTTTTCATATGATCCGCGGCTGTTCATCGCAGCCGGTGGCTGCGTTTGGTCGTCATACAACACCGGCGGCAGGCGTTTGGCCCGCGCACACGGGCGTGTATGATAAAACGTTCAGGCCCACTAACGCCATCCATGAGAATCGCCGCTCCAGATCCCGCAGGCCGCCTCGATGAAAGCGCCGTCGCCCGCGCGCCGATGCCGGTCCGTGGCTCATCGCCGTGGCGCGCGCGGCGCGCGGCAGAACCCGCACACCGTCATGTGGCTTGAAGTTCTGGCGGTCGCGGGCGGCGCCGGCCTGCTGGCCCTGAGCGCCGACCGGTTCGTGATCGGCGCGGCCGCGGTCGCCTGTAACCTCAGGGTGCCCCCGCTCATCATCGGCCTGACCATCGTCGGCCTCGGCACCTCCTCGCCGGAAATTCTCGTCTCCGCGATGGCCGCCTGGCAAGGCAACACCGGCCTCGCCGTGGGTAATGCCATCGGTTCAAACATCATCAATATCGCGCTGGTTCTGGGCCTGACCGCACTGATAATCCCGCTGAATGTGCACTCCAGCATCCCGCGCCTGGAACTCCCGGTACTGATCGGCATCATGCTGATCGCCTGGCTGCTGCTCGCGGACGGCAAACTTGGACGACTCGACGGTATCCTGCTGGTGGCCGGCGTGGTGCCGATGCTGGTCTGGATGACGCGCCTGGGGATGAAATCCAGGGAATCCCGTGACGCCATGGATAAGGAGTTCGGGGAAGAGATTCGCACCGGCATGACCATGCCGCTGGCCCTGTTCTGGCTGTTGTTCGGCTTCCTGTCCCTGCTGCTCAGCTCCCGGCTGCTGGTCTGGGGGGCGGCATCGATCGCCCAGCATCTGGGAATCAGCGAACTGGTGATCGGAATCGTCGTCGTCGCACTCGGAACCAGCCTGCCGGAACTGGCAGCCTCGGTGGCCAGTGCGATCAAGCAGGAACATGACATCGCGATCGGCAACGTCATCGGTTCCAACATCTTCAACCTGCTCGCGGTACTGGGACTGCCGGGCGCCATTCATCCGGGCGCTATCGACACACACGTCATCTACCGCGACTTTCCGGTCATGTTCCTCATGACCCTGACCTTGTTCGCCATGGCCTACGGGATTCGCGGACCGGGACAGATCACCCGTTTCGAAGGCGCCATGCTGCTGGCGGCGTATATCGGTTACCAGACCCTGTTATACTTTTCCGAAACCGGCAGGCTATAAACCTGCTTCGATCACCGAGATGATACCCGTATGACCCATCGTGAGTGCCCGCATGCCGTTTCACGGACGTGTGCGGAGGACAACTGTGAATAAACACAAACTCCAGGAGCTTGCACTGGCGGTCATCGACATAGAATCGAGGGCAATCGCCGCGCTGGCCGGGGAGATCCGTGAAGCCGGCTTTTTCCTTGCCTGTCAGCTCATGCTGGACTGCAAGGGGCGCGTGGTGGTGATCGGCATGGGCAAATCCGGTCATATCGGTGGCAAGATCGCCGCCACCCTGGCAAGCACCGGAACGCCGGCGTTTTTCGTTCACCCGGGCGAGGCAAGCCACGGCGACCTCGGGATGATCACTGCCTCGGACGTGGTGCTGGCCCTGTCCAATTCCGGCGAAACCGCCGAGATCATCACCATCCTGCCCATCATCAAGCGTCTTGACGTACCGCTGATCACCCTCACCGGGAATCCCGAATCGACACTCTCGAAGGCCGCCACTGCCAACATCAACGTGCGCGTGGAGCGGGAAGCCTGCCCCCTGGACCTGGCGCCCACCGCCAGCACCACGGCGGCGCTGGCCATGGGAGACGCCCTGGCGATCGCGCTGCTGGAATCGCGCGGGTTCACCGAGCAGGACTTTGCCCGCTCCCATCCGGGCGGCGCGCTGGGCCGGCGCCTGCTGCTGCTGATCGATGACCTGATGCATACCGGCGATGCCATCCCGGCCGTCGGTCCCGACACCCTGCTCAGTAACGCGCTGATGGAAATGACACGCAAGGGTCTCGGCATGACGGCCGTGGTTGACGAGGAGGGTTATCTGGTCGGCATATTCACCGACGGCGACCTGCGCCGCGCCATCGACCACAAGGTGGATGTCCACATCGCCCGGGTCAGGGATGTCATGACGACGAATTGCAAGACGGTGCACCCCGGTATGCTGGCCGCCGAGGCGCTGCAGCTCATGGACAGCAAAATGATCAATGCACTGCCGGTGGTCAATAACGCCAACAAGGTCGTCGGCGCGCTGAACATGCATGACATGCTGAGAGCCGGCGTGGTTTGAGAAAACGGAAGCGACACTGATGAAAGATATACTCGAGAAGGCATCCCGTATCCGTCTGGTGATATTCGACGTCGACGGCGTACTGACCGATGGCAGCCTGTACATTGGCGATGACGGCCAGGAATACAAGGCGTTTCATTCGCGCGACGGACATGGCATCAAGATGCTGCTGCGCCAGGGCGTCGAGATCGCCGTCATCACCGGTCGCACCTCCCGGGTGGTTGAACACCGCATGAAAAATCTCGGTATCTCGCATGTCTACCAGGGAAAGCTGGAGAAGCTGCCGGCGTTCCGCGAACTGACGCGGAAACTCGGTGTCGACGAGGAGCAGACTGCCTACGCCGGCGACGATGTAGTCGACCTGCCGGTGATGCGCCGCGTGGGCCTGGCGATCGCGGTACAGGACGCCCACCCGCTGGTGCGCCAGCACAGCCACTGGCAGACACCCAACCCGGGGGGGCGCGGCGCCGCCCGCGATGTGTGTGAACTGATCATGGAAGCCAGGGGCGTACTTGACGACGAGATGAGCCGGTATCTGTGAACGGGAAACAGATCATCCTGTTCGCCGGTTTACTGGCGGCAGCAATGGTAACCGGGTGGCTCATGCAGAATCAGGGCATCCTGACAGACCAGGCGCTCCCCTCCCCCCGCGGTCCCGACCTGTTCGTGAACGGTATGGACCTCAAGGTAATCGGCGAAGACGGCAATGTGCACTACCGCGTTCAGGCAAGCCGCCTGGAGCATTTCCCCTACGATGACCATTCCGACCTGACGGACCCCTTCGTGCAGGTTTTCAGCCAGCAGCAAGCCATATGGGATGCGCATTCGGAACACGGGCGGGTGGCGGATCAGGGCGACACCGTGTGGCTGCTGGGCCGGGCGGTCATCAATCGCCCGCAGCTTGGCGACCAGCTGGCAGTTAACGTGGTCACCAGCGATGTGCTGGTCAAACCCCAGGCGGATACCGCCGAAACAACCGCGGCGGCCGTCATCACGTCCGGCCGCTACCGGATCGAGGGGATCGGCATGCTCGCCGATTTCAGGGAAAACCGTCTGGATCTGCACTCGCGGGTGCGGGGCAGAATCGATGCCGGCGGCTGAGCGACGCATGCGTCTGTCTGCCCTGCTGCTGTTCTTCCTGCCGGCGCTGGCCTACGGGCTCGCCGCCGATCGGGACCAGCCGATCACCATCGAGGCCGACAGGGCAACCCTGAAGGAAAAGGAAGGCATCAGCATCTATCAGGGCAATGTCTATCTTAACCAGGGAACGCTCAAGCTGCATGGCGACACCATGACGGTTTACACGAAGGATGGCCATATCGAGAAAGCCGTGCTGACCGGGAATCCGGCCACCTCCGTGCAGCGGCCCGACGGTCAGGAAGTCGATCAGCACGCCGAGGCCCGGCGCATGGAATACCAGGCCACCGGCGGGTTCATGATCCTGACGGGCGCGGCGCATGTCTGGCAAACCGACGGCAAGGAATTCCGCAGCGAGAAGATCATCTACGACATCACCAGGAACACGGTCAATGCCGGCGACAGCTCGGGCAGCGATCGGGTGCACATCACCCTGCAGCCCAAACCCAGGGAGCCCAAGGAGCCGAAGGCGACTGCGCCTGATGCTGCCGCCCCCGCCGGGGAATCCCCACCGTGAGCGTCCTCGCGACCCACCGGCTCGGCAAGCGCTACCAGTCACGCAAGGTCGTAGACGATGTTTCCCTGAGCGTAAGAACCGGTGAAGTCGCCGGCCTGCTGGGACCCAACGGCGCCGGCAAAACCACCTGCTTCTACATGATCGTGGGCCTGATACCCTGCGCCGAAGGCACGATCACTCTCGATGACATCAACCTTACCCGGCAACCGATGCATGTGCGCGCGCGGCACGGCCTGGGCTATCTGCCACAGGAGGCGTCGATCTTCAGAAAGATGACGGTGGCTGAAAACATCCTGTCAGTGCTGGAGATCCGCAAGGGACTGGACCGGCAACGGCGCCACGAACTGCTGGAATCCCTGATGGAGGAACTGCATGTCACCCACCTGCGCGATCAGTCCGGCATCAGTTTGTCCGGTGGTGAACGCCGGCGCGTGGAAATTGCCCGCGCACTGGCCGCCGAACCCCGTTTCATCCTGCTGGACGAACCGTTCGCAGGCGTCGATCCTATTTCCGTTCTGGATATCCAGCAAATCATCAAGCACCTGTGCAATCGCAATATCGGTGTCCTGATCACCGACCACAACGTCAGGGAAACCCTGGGCATCTGCGACCATGCCTATATCCTCAACAAGGGACAGGTGATCGCGGAAGGCCCGCCACAGGCCATCCTCGAAAACCAGCAGGTTCGCAGCGTGTACCTGGGGGCAGAGTTCCGGCTATAAATGTGCAAAATTATAAAGGTTTTTATTCATGGCATGGATAATGCCATATAATCGGCAGGAAAGCGGCCAATAAGCAGTCGCGCACCCATTAACCTGGAACTCTATGAAGCAGTCCATTCAACTTCGCATCAACCAGCAGCTGACCATGACACCCCAGCTGCAGCAGGCCATCCGCCTGCTGCAGCTCTCGACCCTGGAACTCCATACCGAAATACAGAACGCCCTGGATTCCAATCCGATGCTGGAGGGAGATCTGGAGGGAGAGGCGCAGGATGCGCGTGATGCCGGGGAAACCGACCGCACGCGGGAGACCGGTGAGGCGGACGTGGATGCCCCCCTCACCACCGAGCGCGCCGACACCATGCCGGACGAGCTCCCGGTCGACAGCAACTGGGACGACATCTTCGACACGGGTGCAACCAGTTACAGCTCGCCCGGCACGGACGAGCGGCGGGACAACTACGAGAGCGTCACGGTCAGCAGTGGCGGTCTGCAGGATCACCTGAATTGGCAGTTGGATCTGACAAATCTGTCAGAAACCGACCGCATCATAGCGACAACCCTGATCGACGCCATCGACGAGGACGGCTACCTGACCCAGGACATCGCCGAGGTCCAGCGTAACCTCTCGGGTGAGAATGAAATCGAGCTGGACGAAATCGAGGCCGTGCTGCACCGAATCCAGCAGTTTGACCCGGTCGGCGTGGGCGCGCGCAACCTCAGCGAATGCCTCATCCTGCAGCTGGAGCAGTTCGACTCCGACACACCCTGGCTGAAAGAGGCCGGCATCCTGATCCGTGATCATCTCAACCTGCTCGGCAATC
>CAVXNM010000062.1:0-65088 GCA_963763115.1 uncultured Gammaproteobacteria bacterium | reverse complement strand
GGGCATGCGTGGTTCGCGCCGGGAAGTCTCGCCGTCCTGCAGCGCGACCGGCTGAAACCCGGCCCGGACGGCTTCCGCAAGATCTATCGCTCCGCCGGTGACTGCGCCTTCAGAATCAGGCTGGAGCCGAAAGGCCGCAATGAGGGCGGGCAGCCGCCTGCAAACTGGACGAAGATCAAGCAGAACTTTTATCCGTATGACCTGCTGGCCGCCGGCTGCGACCGGGTAACCACCCCGGAACTGCTGCTTTACCGCGCATCCTCCCGGATCCCGTCAACGGCGGCAAGCCCCTCTGCGTCTTTGTCGATGATGCGCTCTACCGGGTATGGATGGAATCACAGGGCGAAATGCTGCGCCCCGTAGACTTTGCCGTGAAACCGGTGGTAAAACGCAGGGAGTCAGCGGCAACCGGAAGCTTCTGAAGTTCACCCTTCGGGTAGAACCAATCACGCCGGGCGCAGATCCGGCCGCATTCGAATTGCTCGAACTGCGCGGCGCCATCGCGATCTATATCGATGCCGACACCCGCTTGCCGGTATTGATCACGGGTGAGTGGGCCGCCGCCGGTGAACTGGACATCGGCCTGGTGGAGGCCGTGCTGCGCGAGTGAAAGAAACAGGATGACGGCCCTGCGTGACTGATCGTGCCCGATATCGCCGTATCGCCCTCTATGCGGCCCTGGTGCTGGCGCTGGCGCTGCTGTTTCTTGACAGAACCGCCGCCTGGCTTCATCGACCCGACCCGGATTCAAGGGCCGTGGTCATCTATACCACTTCCTGGTGTCCCTACTGCAGGCAGCTGAGAGCGTTCCTGGATGAACACCGGATACCCTACACCGACTACGACGTCAGCATTCCTTCAGCGGCGGCATGGGGTTCTGGGCGCTGAGAGGTCGCGGTGTTCCCCTGGTGGTGGTGGGCGCCGACGTCATTTACGGTCTGGATGTCGGGAAGATGCAGGCGTCGCTCAGGCGGCTTGGTTATGAAACCGGCAGCCCGCCAGGGCGGGAGGAGGCTGGAAAGGGGATGTCTCCCGGTTCTGAGTGAATGATTGGCCGCAGGGCGTGATGACAGACGGGGTGGCGTGGCATCGGGTGTTTGTGCCGCAGACTTCCTGTTATGCCCTTTTTTGCGCCCGTCGTCCCATGTTGGTGCGGTCTTGTACAGACGTCCGCAACTGCCGGAATGCTTTTTCTCTTCGCCGCCACTGTGCTATCGTAACCGTGCCTGGTCTGGACTGCCCGACATGTTGTCAGTCCGGACCGGAGACGCAGCGACCCTTTGAGCCAAGGTGGATCCATGACAATGATTCTCCGCCCATGACCGCCAGTGTCATCATGGATCCGAAGCCAACGGTACTGCATCCTTCGGACACGGTTCGCACCGCTACGCATTACATCATGCATCACCGCTACCGTAACCTGCCGGTCGTCGATGACAACGGTTGCTACCTCGGTGTATTCGGGGTGCACTGCCTGATGCGACTCATGTTGCCGCCGGCGGTTGTCATGAAAGAGGGCCTGACGACGATCCCCTTCATCCGGGAGACCCTGCCGGATCTGCATCGTCGGCTGATCGAGGTGGAGGACAGCCCGATCAGCCAGTGCATCAATGAAGTGGTCACCGTGGTTGAACCCGATACGCCATTACTGGAAACGCTGCTGGTTCTCTACAAGACCCGCACCAGCGTACCGGTGGTCGAGAAGGCCAGCGGGCGCCTGGTGGGCATGATCTCCTATTGGGATGTAACCAGAAAGATACTCGCCACCGAGGTTTAATTGGTAACTGAAGGAACAGAAGCCGCCCGGCTGTTGCTGGGCATGGACCCCGTGTGGTTTGCCGGCGTGCTCTTCGTGATGACCTATGTCGTCATCATGACGGACCGCCTGAACCGGGCGATCGTGTCGCTGATGGCCGCGGGCCTGATGATCGCCGCCGGTCTGCTGAATCAGGAAGCCGCCCTGCACGGGATCGATTTCAACACCATCGGCCTGCTGACCGGCATGATGATCATTGTCGCGATCACCAAGAAATCCGGTATTTTCCAGTTTCTCGCGATCTGGTCGGCGAAAAAGGTCGACGCCAGGCCGTGGGGCATTCTGGTCATGCTCGCGGTGGTGACGGCGGTGCTTTCGGCCCTGCTTCCCAATGTCACCACGGTGCTGATGATCGCACCGGTGACGCTGCTGATCACCGACGCGCTCAAGGTGAACCCCTATCCGTACCTGTTCGCGCAAATTTTCGCGGCGAACATCGGCGGCACCGCCACGCTGATCGGCGATCCCCCGAACATCATGATCGGTTCCGCCGCGGGTCTGAGCTTCAATGACTTCGTGGTGAATCTGGCCCCGCTTGTGGTGGTGGTCTTTGCCGCCACGCTGCTGCCCATCTATCTGATCTGGGGCCGTAACCTGACGTCCACCCCCGAGCACCGCCAGCGTGTTCTCGATTACCGGGAGAGCGACGCCATCACCGACAAGCGACTCCTCTGGCAGTCGCTGTCGGTGCTCGCCATTGTGATCACGGGATTTACGCTCGCGGATGTCCTCAACGTGGAGGTGGCTACGGTCGCCATGTTCGGCGCTTCGCTGCTGCTGTTGCTGGATAATCTGCCGCGCAGTCCCGGCGAGCAAAACAAGGTCGTCGAGCAGACTTTCGCCGAGATTGAATGGCAGACGATTTTCTTTTTCATCGGTCTGTTCATCCTCGTCTACGGACTGGGGACGACGGGGCTGATGGAGGACGTGGCGCATGACCTGCTGGAACTGACCGGCGGGAATACCAAGGTGACGGCCATTTCCCTCCTGTGGGCTTCGGCGGTGGCCTCGGCCTTTGTGGACAATATCCCCTATGTCGCCACCATGATCCCGCTGATCAAGAGTATGTCGGCTTCACTGGGTGGCCCGCAGGCGCTGGTCCCGATCTGGTGGTCGCTGTCCCTGGGATCCTGTCTCGGCGGCAACGGAACCCTCGTCGGTTCGAGTTCGAACCTGATCATCGCGAGCTTCGCCGAGCGTACCGGTCGCCCGATCCGTTTCCTGCCCTTCCTGCTCATGGCCTTCCCGCTGATGCTGCTGTCGCTGCTGATCTCGACGGTCTACGTCTACCTGCGTTACCTTTGACGGCATATCGATCCCGTGCGGGCACACCGGAACCGGGATAACATGAAGCTGAATGACGGCTCCCGATAGCGCGGGCCGGGAAACACATCAACAGGAGACTTGATCCATGAGCGTAGACAACCCGCCTGAAAAACGCGATGAACTGCACGAACTCATCGGCGCGCTCGATATCCTGACCCTGCTGCGCGAGGAAATGGAGCAGTGGCTGGAAGAGGCGCAGGATGCGTCCAAGCAGGAAACGCTGGAAAACGTCGTCGGGCACCTGGCGGTCATGGAAGAGGAATACCACCGGCGGCGGCGAATGCTCGGAGACGAATAAGCAGGCCGCAGCAATACCTGCGTTTCCCGCCGCCGGTTGAGTACGCCCGGTCCCGAGGTCACGTTCACAGGCGGCAACCACATCGATGCAGAGCGATCAGGCACGGCGTGGTGCCGTAACCTGCCACTGGAAACCTGTTGCCGTTGACGCAGGACTATGGGTATCCTCTCCGGTCGTGATCAACCGACTCTCAGCTTACAGATATACGCCTGACAGGCTCTGCAGGCTGCTGTTCATCGTTGCGCTGGTCATCTGCCAGTTCAGCCTGGTGCTGCATCAGCTGGATATCGAGCACCATGCCGACGGCAAGCAGTGCACGATTTGTCTGGCGTCCCAGGGTCTCGATCACGCGCTCGCCACCGGTTTCCTGCCCCCGATTGTTCAGGCCACCTTCGAATCTCCCGGCGTCCTGCCGGCGAGCCTCCCTGTTTCCCGCACCCCGGTGCGGCTGGTCGCACGCTCCCCGCCCGTACCCGCACTGCACGCGTAATTTCTCCCGTTAGTTCATACCACACCGCATGCCGTGGTTTATGGCATGCGTGCAGTGCATGGAGGTGCATCATGAATTCAGGCGTAAAAGCTTGTATCACGGTATTGGCGTTGTCGTTACCCGTCTGCGTCCACGCAGCGTCAGGGGACGAGCTGGCGGATATTCGCCGGCAAATGGAAACCTTGCAGCAGCAGTACGAGGCGCGGCTGAAGCAACTCGAAGCCCGGCTGGAGCAGGCCGAGGCCCTGGCGCGGCAGAACCAGAGCGAACTCTCCGAGGTGAAAACCACTCCGCCGGTCGCCGCCGCAGCGACGTATGCGGAGCCCGCGGCGGCAGGTACGCCAGCCGCCGGCAACGCGTTCAACCCGGCGCTGTCCGTGGTCCTGCAGGGCTCGGTGAACAGCTACTCCGAGAACCCCGACAACTATGCCCTGCCGGGTTTCCAGCTGGGTGAGGAGGGTGGACTCGCCAACCAGGGACTCACTCTGGACGAAACCGAAGTCACGGCCTCGGCCAATGTGGACCCCTTGTTTTATGGCCAGACGACCCTCAGCCTGTCGGATCAGAGCAACGGCGGGACCGAGATCAGCATCGAAGAGGCCTTTGTCGACCCCACGATGCTGCCCGCCGGGCTGGACGGTCGCTTCGGGCGGTTTTATTCCGACGTCGGCTATCTCAACCGGTTTCACTCCCATACCTGGGATTTCCATGACGCACCGCTGGTCTACTCGGCCTTTCTCAACAAGCAGTACGGCGACGACGGCGTGCGCCTCGCCTGGGTGGCGCCGACCGACACCTATCTCATGATCGGCGGTGAGACCTTTGCCGGCAATAATTTCCCCGCCGGTAGATCCAACCGGGTGTTCGGTGATGTGCAGAGCCTGTTCGTGAAACTCGGTGGCGATGTGGGCGCGAGCAACGCCTGGCTGACCGGCGTGTCCTGGCTGCGGGTGAACGCCCACGATCGCCAGACCGATGTGCCCGGGGGCGCCAGCGACACCTTCAACGGTGACTCCAATCTGCTGATCGGGGATTTCGTCTGGAAGTGGGCGCCGAACGGCAACGCCACGCAGCGCAATTTCAAGTTCCAGAGCGAATATTTCTACCGCGACGAATCGGGCGATGTCGCGGTAAACAACGACGGCAACTCCGGAATGATGGATTACAACGGTAACCAGTGGGGCTGGTACGCGCAGGGTGTCTACCAGTTCATGGCGCACTGGCGCGCCGGGCTGCGTTATGACCGCCTGAGCGCGGACAACAACCTCAAGGTGACCAGCCTCGGGGGCTTCCCTGATAACCGGGCCGTGATCGATGCCTCCGGCCTCGACAACAACGGGCATCACCCGCAGCGCTATACGGCGATGCTGGACTGGTCGCCGAGCGAGTTCAGTCGCCTGCGGCTGCAATATGACCGCGACGAATCCCTCATCAACCGGATCGACAACGAGTGGTCGCTGCAATACATCATGAGCCTGGGCACCCACGGCGCCCACGAATTCTAATTTGAGGATCAAACCATGACACGGTATCTGCTTTCAGTTTTATTCGGACTGCTCCTGCTGCCGCTCAACGCGGCGGCTGCCATGCAAGTATTCAGCTGCGAACCCGAGTGGGGTGCGCTGGTGACGGAACTGGCCGGCGATCACGCCGAGGTCTTTTCCGCCACCACGGCGCAACAGGATCCACACTATATCCAGGCGCGACCCAGCCTGATCGCCCGGATGCGGCGCGCCGATCTGGTGGTCTGCACGGGGGCCGAACTGGAAATCGGCTGGCTCCCCGTGCTGATGGCGCGCGGGGGGAATCCCCGGGTCAAGCCGGGGACCGATGGTTACTTCGAGGCGGCGAATTTCGTGCCGATGCTGGAGGTGCCGCAGCGTCTGGACCGGGCCGAGGGAGATGTCCACCCCAAGGGCAATCCGCATATTCAGCTCGACCCCCGTAATATCGCCCGCATCGCGCCGGCGCTCAGCGAGCGCCTGGCCAAAGTCGATCCCGCGAATGCCGGGGATTACCGCAAGCGCCTGGAGGATTTCAGCCAGCGCTGGCAGAGCGCCCTAGAGCGCTGGGATGCCGAGGCGAAGTCCCTGAAGGGGATGCCGATTGTGGTGCACCACAAGAGCTGGGCGTATCTCAACCAGTGGCTGGGTCTGAAGGAAATCGGAACACTCGAACCCAAGCCCGGTGTTCCCCCCAGCAGCAGTCACCTGGCCGAGCTGCTCGAGACCTTGAAGGTGACTCCCGCCAAAGCGGTGATTCGGGCCCCGTACCAGGATCCGCGCCCCTCCGAATGGCTGAGCAAGCAGGTTCCCGGTATGGTGATGATCGAAATGCCGTTCACGGTCGGGGGCAACGCGCAGGCCACGGACCTGTTCGGCCTGTTCGATTCGAGCATCGCGTTGTTGAAGGGCGCGCAGCCATGAACACGGATGGCCTGGCCCTGACCATACTCGGCCCCGCCTTTCTCGCCGGCCTGCTGGTGCTGGCAACCCATGTGCCCCTGGGGCAGCAGGTTCTGCGCCGGGGCATCATCTTCATCGATCTGGCGATTGCGCAGATTGCCGGACTTGGCGTGCTGGTGGCGCATGCCATGTCGTGGGAGGAAAACGCACTGACGATGCAACTGACGGCGTTTTCCGCGGCGCTGCTCGGCGCGCTGGCCCTGTATCAGTGTGAACGGCGCTGGCCCGAGATACTGGAAGCGGTGATCGGTACATCCTTTATCCTGGCGGCGAGCGCCGCCATCCTCATCCTGGCCAACAATCCGCATGGCGGCGAGCACCTCAAGGATCTGCTGGTGGGGCAGGTCCTGTGGGTAGACCGGGACCAGCTGGTGCCGGTCGCAATACTCTATGCGCTGATCCTGTCCGTGTGGTTCGGCTTCGGAGCTTCGCATCGATCGGTGCTTTTCTATATCCTGTTCGCGCTGGCGATCACGGCGTCCGTGCAGCTGGTCGGGGTCTACCTGGTGTTCGCCAGCCTGATCATCCCGGCCCTGGCGGTGCGCCGCTCCGGAAAATATGCCCTGTTCGCGGCCTATCTGCTGGGGATTGCGAGCTATGCCGTGGGACTGATCGTGTCGGCGCTGCTCGACCTGCCCGCCGGCGCGGTCATCGTCTGGGTACTGGCGTTGTTCGGCGTCACGGGTTCGCTGCTGATCGCGCGTTTCACGGCAACACCCGCGGCAGTACATCCTTCGCATAACGAACAGGGGATTGAATCATGAAATGGCTCGACAGAATTCCGCTTTCCCTGCTGCTGCCGCTGGCCGTGTTGATGGCGCTGGCGCCGTTCGTCCCGGAACCGCACCTGTGGGAGAAGCTGAAGATGCTCGCCTCGGGAACACTGGTCAAACCGATCGATATCTTCGACCTGTTTCTGCACGGCACACCGCTGCTGCTGCTGGCGCTCAAACTGCTGTCCGGATTATCCCGCAAGAAGGTATAATCGACGGGCGGCGTAACCTCGTGCGCCTGGCGGGTGCGACATGATCCCGGATTCCGTTTTTCCGTCCCGAAAAGGAACTCACCATGCGCTGGAAGACCGGACGTCGGAGTAGCAACATCGAGGATCGGCGCGGTCGACGCGCCGGGCCCGTTGTCTTCAAGGGCGGCATCGGCACCATCGTGCTGGTGCTGGCCGCCAGCTATTTCCTCGGCATCAACCCGCTGGATATCCTGATGATGCAGACCGGCACGGGTTCGGGCACCGATGTCAGCCAGAGCGACTGGCAGCCCTCGCCGGAAGAGCAACAGATGGCGGATTTCGTGTCGGTGGTGCTGGCCGATACCGAGGACACCTGGACGGAGATTTTCCGACAGTCGGGGAAAACCTACCAGGAACCGAACCTGGTGCTCTACAGCGGCGCTGTACAGTCCGCCTGCGGCATGGGCAGCGCCGCTATGGGGCCGTTCTACTGTCCCGGCGACCGGAAACTCTACATCGATCTCGCATTCTTCGATGAACTCAGGCGACGGCACGGTGCGCCCGGCGATTTCGCACAGGCCTACGTCATCGCCCACGAGGTGGGCCATCATGTGCAGAACCTGCTGGGAATCAGTGAACGTGTCCAATCCGCGCAGCGTGGTCTCGGCAAGGCGGAAGCCAATGCGCTCTCGGTCAAGCTGGAACTGCAGGCGGACTGTTTCGCCGGGCTCTGGGGCAATCACGCCGATCGCAGCCGCCAGGTGCTGGAAGAAGGCGATATCGAGGAGGCGCTCAACGCAGCCAGCGCCATCGGCGATGACCGCCTGCAGAAAGAGGGCAGCGGCTACGTGGTTCCCGAAAATTTCACCCACGGAACCTCCCGACAACGCGTCGAGTGGTTCAAGCGCGGCATCGAGCACGGCGACATCGGCAGCTGTAACACCTTCGCGGCCGGCTGATCAGCCGGATCGTCATAAGGGATTCTACGTATCGACCATCCCCGCTAATGCGGGGATCCAACAGCGGGAGTATCGGTGGTTACCGCTGTTGGAAGGTGTACGGAAATGAGTATCAAAGCGTTCCACCTGACTCGCGGCGCTGAAGCGCCACTCGCAGTAGAGCTTAGTCGTTATGCGGCTTCAATTGGGACTGGAGAATGAAGGTCAAGGAGCTGATCAAAATACTGGAGAAAGATGGGTGGGAGCAGTCCAGGACTGCGAGGCAGTCATCGTCAATACCGGCATGCTGACAGAAGCGGAACCGTTAAAGTAGCTGGAAAGCCAAGTACCGATATACCACCTGGGACCCTGGCGAGCATCCTCAAGCAGGCTGGTCTAAAATAGGCGCGAGGTGCATGTTATGAAATATATGGTGTTATAGAAAAAGGCGAGACCGGCTATGGTGCGCATGTGCCGGATTTGCCTGGTTGTATTGCCGCAGGTGAAACGCGGGAAGAGGTTCTTGAGCTTATAAAGGTTGCCATCGATTTTCATATCGAGGGACTTATTGAAGCTGGTGAACCCGTACCGCCACCCTCTTCAGTAAGCGAACTCATTGAAGTTACCGCTGCATAACAAAACTCTAAAACCGACCATCATGGGCACAGATAATGGTGTCAGAGCACATGTGTTCATAGTATTAATGAGAACTGTGCTCTGACACGAATGGCACTTAATTAAGCCCAAGCTTTCTGGCATGCCCATGTTTTTTGATTTCCTGACGTGCTTTCCAGCGAGGTATGTTCAAGAGTGGATAAGGCTTGGGCCTGCGCTTGACCGCCCGCGGTTCAACCCGTCCGGGTCGTTCTCCTACCCGTATTTGAGCAATGAGCCGGAACACGGTGGCTGTGTCTTCTTTGGCGCCTGAGAGAACCTGCCGTTGACTCCAGGCTACCCAAATCTGCAGCATATGTTTGAAGCTCAACTGGCGCGGCAGCACCCCGGCCTGCCGCGCCGCCTCGGCCATCAGCAGCCGGATCAGGTTGTACGCCAGGAGATAGACCCACAGTTCCTTCTCGCACATCTCTGGGCTCTTGCAACTCAACGCTTCCATGCCGAGGGTGATCTTGATGTTTCGCAGGTCCAACTCCACATGCCAGCGTTGCAGGAACAGCGCTCCCAGATCGGCCTTGGCGGTCTTGCGTGGCGAGAGCAGCGTGGTCACCAGCACTTTCTCATAAAAGGGGCTGGATACATTTTTTCGAGTGGCGATATGTATCCGGCCCTTTTTATGCTTCACAGTTGTTTACCCCCCAGGATTGTTGCGCAAGAACAGGCAGGTCGCTTCTCCAAGGGGCTTGATACTTAACGCCTTGACGTCATAGCGCTATAGTGCTATATATTGCCAAATGAGCACTAATCCCAAACGCGCAACTGTATATTTTGATCCTGCGCTACACCGTGCGCTCCGTGTCAAGGCAGCAGAGACCGAGCGATCCATGTCAGACTTGGTCAACGAGGCAGTGCAACTCAGTCTTGCTGAAGATGCTGAGGATCTTGCTGCTTTCGAAGACAGGGTGAACGAGCCAAACCTTCCGTACGAAGACGTCGTAAAAGATCTAAAACGGCGTGGAAAAATATAAGGTTTCAATCAAGCGTTCTGCGGTCAAGGAAATTGAAGCAATACCGCAAAAAGAAGAACGACAACGCATAATTCGTCGTATTGGTCAACTGGCTGATGACCCCCATCCACCAGGTTCAAGAAAATTATCCGGTAACGACAGGTATCGAATACGCCAGGGTTCTTGCCGCATTGTTTATAGTATTGAGGATGTGGAGCTTATTGTCGTGGTGGTAACGGTGGGACATCGTAAAGATGTTTATCGAAGCGACCTCTAACCAATCGTCCAGGCCTGCGCTGGAAAGTTCTGTGGCACGGTGAGAATAAGAAATGCGGACGAATTTAGTTTGCGAACATGAATATATATCTGTCCCGATTGCCAGGTTAAGGCCGATGCTGAATCGACTCAGGGAAGTAATTACGGCACTGGTGATTGTTCTGCAATTCGGAAACATAGCTTCCGCGTCCGCCGGCTACGACCCGCAAGCGGTGCAGGCGATCACTGTCACCCGCCAGGGGCTGGCCGACACCGTTGCCTATCTGGATGTCCGGCGCGACCTGTTCCCCGCTGACGGCGAGGGGAAGGTGAGCCTTCCGGGACGGAACGGACGCCTCGCACTCTGGCAGGACTGGCAGGGGTTTCTGGACCGCATCCTGGCCCTCGACCGGCTGTCGGGTGAAACCTTCGCCGCCTACCGCGCGGCCGATGGAGATGCACGGCAGGCCGCTTTCCGGATCGCCTACGCCGCCTTTCTCGCCCAGTACCGCCAGGCGCTGGACTTCATCGCCGTGGCGGAACGCAACCCGGCCATGCACACCATGCTGAACGAACCGGTCCCGGAACTCGGCCTGCCCGAACGTACCTATGCGCGCCTCAAGTTCCGCTTTCTGAATGTCCTGCGCGGCGCCGAGTTTGCCCTCCTCGATGTCATCTATGGCCTCTACGGCGCCGATCCCGGGTTGCCTCTCACCGCCGGTCTGGAGGCCGACCGCCATGCTTTGTGGCAGGCGGGGCAGGGCGCCGGTCCGAGGCTTACCGCGGAGAATGCCCTGCGGATCCTGCAGGACGCCGCCCTGGCGAGCTGGTTCCCGGTGCAGAAGAACGTCTCCGAGTGGATGGGCGACACCAAGGTCTGGCGGCCTCAGACCTCGCTGATCAGCCATGCGCAGCTTGCCGCCCTGCAGCCGCAACTGAAATCCGGGGATGTGCTGCTGGTGCGCCGCGAATGGTTCCTCTCCAATGTCGGTTTGCCCGGATTCTGGCCCCATGCCGCGCTCTACGTCGGCACCCCCGCGCAGCGGGCCGAGTTCTTCGACGATCCAGCGGTGCGCGCCTGGGTGCGCGCGGCGGGGGAGGAAAGCGGCGATCTGGAAGCACTGCTGAGCGCCCGCTCGCCGCAGGCGGTGAAAACCGCCAGTGCGCCGCTTGAGGCCGGCCATGTGCCTCGGGTGGTGGAGGCGATCAGCGAAGGCGTCTCCTTCACCAGCTTCGAGCATGCCGCCGGCGGCGATTCGCTGGTGGTGCTGCGCCCGCGGCTGCCGAAGACCGCGCGGGCGCGGGCCATTGTGCGTGCCTTCCATTATGCCGGTCGTCCGTACGATTTCGATTTCGACTTTCGCACCGACTCGGCCCTGGTCTGCACCGAACTGGTCGCCAAGGCCTATGAAGGGGACGCCAGGTTACCGGGGCTGGAACTGCCGTCGGTGGAGGTGCTCGGCCGGCCGGTGACGCCGGCCAATCTGCTCGCCCGCCAGTTCGACGAGGATTACGGCGGTGAGCATCAGCAGTTCGATCTGGTGGTCTTCCTCGACGGCCAGGAGACGGCGGGGAAGGCCGTCCCCGCCGGTCTCGATGCCTTCCGCCGCAGCTGGCGGCGTCCCAAGTGGCACGTGCTGGTGCAGAATACTCCGCTGTCGGGGGAGTGACTGGTCAGCCGGTTAGCTGGCTGATGCACGTCATGACAGGGTTCATGATCCGGTCGAGGGGAGACCCCTGATACCTCATCGATAAAAGCCTGTACGTTCGTGGCCTCTGAGCTACTGCTTCGACAGTCAGGTCGCACGCACCAGGTTGACGCCAGATACAGACAGGTAAACTCCCGTTTTTTCAAACACCTAACCATAGCACCTGCATTTGCGTTGCCACGGGACGACAGGTTTGCCCTGCCTATATTTCATGCAAAATAGAGGTATGACACATATCTATATGTAAATAATACATATTTATAGAGTTGGCATTTTATCTGCTGGAAACAAGGTGTTTCCATCGTGCTGTCTGTTTGGCGCAGTGTCATTCGTGACATCTGACGTGGGAGGCGGTGTCCCCGTGGATATCGATTCAGTCGCCGCCGGATAGAGTATTTTCACGAACCTGCAACAGGTTGAAGGAGGTTATAGTGATGAGACGACTCGTAATCGTGTTGGCGTTGGTGCTGCTTGGCACTGGTGTGGCGAGTGGCGCGGCGGATTCCGCGCGCCTGCTGGTCATCGATATCTCGAACCAGGTAACCCGGGCGCTCAACAAGGAACCGGACCTGGCGGAACGTGATCCTGCTTCGATGTACAAACTTTTGAACCGGATCGTGGTGCCGCACTTCGACTTCGATGCCACGGCGAAGCTGGTGCTGGGGCGCTACTGGCGAGATATGAATCCCCAGCAGCAGCAGCGTTTTATTCAGGAGTTCAGCACGCATCTGGTGCGCTTCTATGCTGCATCACTGCTGAAATACAAGGATCAGACGATTGATTTCAAACCCCTGCGCGCGCCCGCCGCCGCCGATGATGTGGCGGTGCATACCGAAGTGCAGCAGGAGAACGGGCCGCCCATATCCGTCGACTACCGCTTGCATCTCAAGGGTGGCGACTGGAAAGTCTACGATGTGTCAATCGATGGCATCAGCCTGGTGGCGAGCAACCGGAACAGCTATGCGGCCGAGATTCGCAAGGGCGGTATCGACACGCTGACCGCGCGGCTTGCCCGCATCAACCGCGAGAACGGCAGCTAGTCCAGCCTGGGTTCGTCCACGGCGGCTGAATGACTAGTCTCCGTCCATAAAGAAACTAACTCACCGCTGGCTGAGACACACGACTGCATGGATGCAGGAGTTAGAGCACCAAAAGTAGGTGCTTTAAGCGACGCATGGAGCAGTTGCCGAAAGAACACAATGTGTTTAATTGTTTTTGTTAATGAATTTCTCTGCGTTCTTTGCGTCTCTGCAGTGAGAATGGTGTTTTCGGATGGAAACTGATTAATAAAACCCCGGTTCGCCCGGCGGGCGGGTCCGGAAAATTTTCGCAGTCCACAGGTATTGCGCGGGATTCAGGTTCACCATATCCTCGATCAGCCGGTTCATCCGCAGCGCGTCCTGCGCGTTGTCCCCGGTCGGGAAATCCTCCAGTGGTTCGAGGAACTCGATACTGAAGCGACGTCGTTCGGGTAAGTAAAATGACAGCGTGGGAATGACTTTCGCGCGGCAACTCTCCGCCAGTTTTCCCAGCAGGGGCATGGTGGCCTTGGGAATCCCGCAGAAGGGGATGAACAGGCTGTTATCCGCCCCGCGGTCCTCGTCCGGAAAATACATGAACCATCTGCCGCCGCGAGCGGCTTTCACCAGGGATAGCAGGCCGGCCTTGTGGCTGTAGCCCTCGCCACCGTAGCGGGTGCGGAAACGCATCACGATCCAGTCCATGACCGGGTTGCTGTGCAGCCGGAACATACTGACCATGGCATGATCCTGAGACAGGCATTGCCCGGCATACTCGATGGCCAGGAAGTGCGGCGAGAGCAGGATGATGCTGTTGCCCCCTGCGGCAGTCCTCTCAACGACCTCCAGGCCCTTAATGTCGCACTGCTTGCGCAGGTGGCGCGGCGAGCGCACCAGCAACTGGCCGTAACCGAGCAGGATATGCGCGGCGATGCGGAAATGCGTCTGGAGCAGTCGGTTTCTCTCCCCGTCCGGCAGCTGCGGGTAGCAGAGCGTCAGGTTCTTGCGTGCGATGCGCCCGCCCCTGGAGTCGATGCGATACAGCAGCCACCCCACGCCATCCCCGAAACCGGCCCGCAGCCGCCCGGGCAGAAAGGCCAGGGCAATGGTTAGCAGCATGACGAACCAGATCGGCCAGTAGCGGGGCCGCAGGAAGCGACGCTGGAAGACGGGCTGGTGACTGGCGTTCATGGGTGAGGGCGGATTGTGTGGGGCTCATCCGCCGCAGTAGCAACGCGATGGTTTGTAGAAGCCCTTATCATAGCCAATTCTGTCCTCTACCGCATGAAGCCATGGACGGAGGGTCCCGTGAGGTGAATTCGGGAACCAGTCCAATACTCAGGGTGATCCCGTAGTTCGCTCCCCCGGGCGTCTGACAAGGGATTGTTAACACCTGATGCGGTCAATACCCGGTGATGTCCGTTATCATTTATCATCTGGCGGCTTACGGGTCGTGGCAGAGGTATTATGGCGGTTCGAAAATGGTTAGAATACGCGCTGTTAATCCCGTGCGCCGTGGTGCGTCGGCAGACCGAAACCTGCTGCCCTCTCTCGTCAGCCTGTCATTCCAAAGCAGAGACGCCATGCGTTGTAATTGTTTTCCATGAGAAATTCCTCTGCGACTCTGGCTTTTACGTGGGAATTCATTGATCATCTGGGACCTTGGCCACCGGAATGATATATAGCCTGCAAGCACAAGTGGAACCGGAACCCGGGACGTCGTCCCCCGACGCTCCGGTATTCCATGCCTGTCCGCCCGACCCGTCCTGCCCGTACTGTAACGGCAGCATCAACCCCGCGCAGGCGCTGGACTGGTCGTTTCTCGACGGTGTCTACTGCATCTCGCTGAAGAGTCGGGAAGACCGGGTGGCCACGGTTTCCGCCCAGTTCCACAAGGTGGGCCTGTGCCGTCAGGTGCTGTTCTATCGTCCGTTGCGTTATCCGGGACGCGGCTATATCGGCAGCTGGGAATCCCACCGCGCGGTGGCCGAACACGCCCGGGCGCGGGGATACCACACCACGCTGATCTTCGAGGACGACGTGCAGTTCGTGCGCCGTCTCAGCCCGCGTTCGGTGCGCGCCATCGGGCGCGCCATCAAGCGGCTGCCACCGGACTGGATGATCTTTTTCCTGGGGCACTGGCCGCTGTGGGCCTATTTCGTGCGCCCCAACGTGCTGCGCACCAGTTCGGCCTGCGCGCATGCCTACATTGTCAGTCCACGCCTGCTGCGCTGGCTGCACGAGCATCCCTGGGGCACACCGGGGATCGAGAAGCGCCGGTTGATTGGCAAGGCGCTCGATTCGGCCTATGCCAGGCTGCCCGCCATCTATGCGCTGTTTCCCATGATCGCCACCCAGATCGTCAGCAAGAGCGACAACTTTGCCCTCAGCCACAAGAAGAACACCAAGCTCAAGCACATCATCACGCACTCGAAGCACCGGGAGGTGCTGCTCTCGAATTCGATGCGCCCGATGGAAGCGATCGCGGTCCTGCTGTCGCCGCTGTCTTTCACCGTGCAGATGGCCTCGCGGGGAATTGACTGGTTCCGCCGCCGTGTCACGCGCATTAAGAGCCACGCCACCGGCAATCCACACTGATTGATATCCATCCATAATAGCACTCCCACTTTTCCTGAATGCCCCGCAGGGCCCATCCTCCCCATGTCCGAACGTATCCGCGAAATACCCTACAATTACACCTCTTTTTCCGACCGTGAAATCGTCATTCGCTATCTCGGGGAGGAGATGTGGGATTTGCTCAACCGGCTGCGCGCTTCCCGTGTGACCGGGCGTTCGGCGCGCATGCTGTTCGAGGTGCTGGGTGATCTATGGGTGGTAGACCGCAATCCCTATATCCAGGACGACCTGCTGTCGAGCAAGAAGCGCCTGGATGCGCTGATCGGTGCGATGCATCATCGCCTCGACCAGGTCGTGGCCCGGGCCGAGGGCAATACCGATGCCCTGCAGCTCGCGGCTGCCGCCCGCAAGGCCGTCGGCAGTTTCTCCGACTGGTATCCGCGCACCCGGGAACTGCGCCGGCGCATCCGCCAGCGTCTGGGACGCATCACGCGCCGCGACAACATCGATTTCAGCGGCCTGGCGCGCGTCTCCCATGCCACCGATGCCACCGACTGGCGCGTGGAGATGCCCTGCGTGGTGATCAACCCGGACACGGAACAGGAGACGCGTGACATCGTGCGCGCCTGCATTGCGCTAGGGCTCACGATCATTCCTCGCGGCGGCGGCACCGGCTACCACGGCGGCGCCGTGCCGCTGCACGGGGATTCCGCCGTGATCAACACGGAAAAGCTTGAAACCCTGGGAGAAATCCGCCTGAAGGAACTGCCCGGCGTGAGCGGACCGGTGGCGACGGTGCGCGCCGGCGCCGGCGTGGTCACCCGCCGGGTGGGCGATCACGCCGGACGCAACGGCTACGTGTTCGCGGTGGACCCGACCTCCCAGGATGCCTCGACCATCGGCGGCAACGTCTCCATGAACGCCGGGGGCAAGAAGGCGGTACTCTGGGGCACGGCGCTCGACAACCTGGTTTCCTGGCGCATGGTGGCCCCGGACGGCAACTGGCTGGAGGTCGAACGTCTCGACCACAACCTGGGCAAGATCCATCTGCAGGAGCAGGTCGAATTCCGGGTAATCCGCTACGAGAACGGTCCCGACCAGCCCTTGCAGGAGCCGGAAATTATCCGCGTGCCGGGACGCTCCCTGCGCAAACCGGGTCTGGGAAAGGACGTGACGGACAAGTTCCTCGCGGGCATCCCGGGCATCCAGAAGGAAGGCTGCGACGGCCTGATCACCTCGGCGGAATTCATCCTGCACCGCAAGCCGGAGTACACACGCACTATTTGTCTCGAGTTCTTCGGCACCGACCTACGCCTCGCGGTCCCGGCAATCGTGGAAACCCGGCACTACCTGGATGCCCGCCCGGATGTGCTGCTGGCCGGCATGGAGCACATGGACGAACGCTATGTCCGGGCCGTCAAGTACAGCAGCAAGGCGGCGCGCAGCGAGCTGCCCAAGATGGTATTGCTGATCGATGTGTCCGGTGACGACGAGACGGCGGTGGCCGACGCCGCCTCGACCGTGGTGCGCATGGCCAACCAGCGCGGCGCGGATGGCTTCATCGCCGTCAGCGCCGAGGCCCGCCATCAGTTCTGGGCGGACCGCTCGCGAACCGCGGCGATCGCCGCTCACACCAATGCCTTCAAGGTCAACGAGGACGTGGTCATTCCGCTGGAGCGTCTGGATGAATACAGCGCCGGCATCGAGCGCATGAACATCGAGTATTCGACGCGCAACAAGCTCGCCATCGTCGAGGCGGTGCGGGAATTCCTCGCCGGCGATCTCACGGCGCTGCACCGCGACGGGGAAATTCCCTACAGCGAGGAGAACCGGGCCATCGTGCAGGCCAAGCAGGATGCTGCCCGGGAGCTGCTCGATGCCCGCAAGGCGCGCTGGTCCGGCCTGCTGGAGCGCCTGGATGAGCCGGCGGCGGAGCATGCGCTTCTGCTGGACGCGGAGGTGCTGGCGAAGGCCCGGCCCGGAGACCGGGTGCTGGACCTGCTGCTGCGCCGGGATCTGCGCATCTCCTACCGCCAGGAGGTGGCACAACCGTTGTCGGAGATTTTCAGCGGACACGAGTGGACGCGGCTGCTGGAGCAGCTCGAGGCCATCCACGCCGGGCTGCGTACCAGCCGCCTGTTCGTCGCCACCCACATGCATGCCGGGGACGGCAACGTGCACACCAACATCCCGGTCAATTCCTCCGACTATGCCATGCTGCACGAGGCGGATCTGATCGTCGACCGGGTGATGAAACTCGCCGTCTCGCTGGGCGGCGTCATCTCGGGCGAGCACGGTATCGGTCTGACCAAGTTCAGGTTCCTGGAGCCGCAGGTGATCGCCGCCTTCGAACGCTACAAGCGGGACATCGATCCGGAAGGACATTTCAACCGCGGCAAGCTGTTGCCCGGTTCGGGACTCGGCAGCGCCTATACGCCGTCACTGCGCCTGGTGCAGCAGGAGGCGCTGCTGCTGGAGGCGAGCGAACTCGGCGCGCTCAACGACGATATCCGCAACTGCCTGCGCTGTGGCAAATGCAAGCCGGTGTGCAACACGCATATCCCGCGCGCCAACCTGCTCTATTCGCCGCGCAACAAAATTCTCGCCACCGGTCTCATCATCGAGGCCTTTCTCTACGAGGAGCAGACGCGCCGCGGCGTCTCCCTGCAGCATTTCAGGGAAATGAACGACGTGGCGGACCACTGCACGGTTTGCCACAAGTGCTTCAATCCCTGCCCGGTGAACATCGATTTCGGCGAGGTCACCATGCGCATGCGCAAGCTCCTGCGCGAGCGTGGCCACAAGCACTACAGCCCGGTCACCTGGGTGGCGATGACCTTTCTCAACGTCACCGACCCCGCGACCATCAAGCTGATGCGCAAGCTGATGATCGACTGGGGCTATCGCAGCCAGCGTCTCGCAGTGCGCCTGGCTCGCCGCCTGCTGCCCGCGCAGGGCGGGGGATTGCCGGAGGGAACGAGCGGTCCGCTAACGGTGCGTTCCCAGCTGGTGCATTTCGTGAAAAAACCCATGCCTTCCCGCGTGCCGCGCCAGGCCATGCGCGCACAGCTGGGTCTGGAAGACAGCCGCATGGTGCCGATCCTGCGCGACCCGCATAAAGTGTCGGAGGCCTCGGATGCAGTGTTCTATTTCCCGGGTTGCGGCTCCGAGCGCCTGTTCAGCCAGATTGGTCTGGCCACCCTGGCCATGCTCTATGACGCGGGCGCCCAGACCGTGCTGCCGCCGGGTTATCTCTGCTGCGGCTACCCGCAGAAAGCCGGCGGCGATGCTGCCCGCGGCCAGCAGATCACCACCGACAACCGGGTGCTGTTCCACCGTGTCGCCAACACCCTCAACTACCTCGACATCCGCACCGTCATCGTTTCCTGCGGGACCTGCATGGACCAGCTGCTGGAATACGAGTTTGGCAAGATCTTCCCGGGTTGCCGCCTGCTCGATATTCATGAATACCTGCTGGAGAAGGGTGTGCATCTCGAGGCGGGGCAGGGCGTGCAGTACCTCTACCATGACCCCTGTCATACGCCGATGAAGACCCACAATCCGATCCATGTCGCCTCGACCCTGATGGGCCAGACGGTCATGCTCTCCGATCGCTGCTGCGGCGAGGCCGGCACCTTCGCCCTGTCGCGCCCGGACATCGCCACCCAGCTGCGCTTCCGAAAACAGGAGCAGCTCACTCAGGGAATTCAGGCACTGACGGGCGAAACGACCGCCGTCGCGGGCAACGTGAAGCTGCTGACCTCCTGTCCCTCCTGCCAGCAGGGGCTGGCGCGCTATGCCGATGACACCGGTCTCGAAACCGATTACATCGTGGTGGAACTCGCCAACCAGCTGCTCGGCAGGGACTGGGAATCGCAGTTCATTACCCGCGTCCGCGACGGCGGCATCGAGCGGGTGCTGCTGTAGATTCAGGAAGCACTGATTAAGCCTGTCATTCCCGCGAAAGCGGGAATCCAGCGTCTCCAGTATCGGTGGGTTACTGGATCCCCGCTTCCGCGGGGATGACTTGTTTGGAGATTCCTTAACCTGAATCTCGACGAAGTAAGAGCGGGCTTGCTTGTACCCGGTGCCCGCGACCATCACCGGCGTCAGGAAAATCATTCTTAAGCAGGGTCTCCCCTGCAAATCGTTCAAGCGGCACGGCGGACGATCCGGCGCGACAGGCGGATGCCCAGCCAGTAACACAGGGCGGTCAGCAGCAGCCACTCCGCGGCGATGGCGGCAAACAGGTCCGGCGCCTTCATCAGCATGGTCATCAGGGACTCCTCGTAATAGAAGAACCATTGGTGACCGGCCGGAAAGATGAGGGTATGTGCTTTATAGAATACTTTTTCCGTGCCGCTGGCGATGACGGCGAGTATGAGCACGACCGCGAGAAGGCCGAGACCCGCCAGGTAACGCCCGAGCGGGGGAGGCGGCAGGCGCAGCCGCCACAGCCACACGAGTCCGATGAGCCAGACCAAGACAGCGCCCAGTCCGAGGCGATACAACCACTCGACCAGCCGCGCCACGTCGCGCAGGTGGGTAATCTCCGGGGAGCGCAGCAGCGGGGCGATAGAACGGCCACGGGAATCATGGTAGGTGAGTGTCTCCAGTCCCTGTCCATTGTCATGGATCGCCGCGACGATGGCGGCAAACAGGCGACTGCGTTCTCCCCGCGTGGTGAGTTCGAAGTGATGACGGTAACGGTTCTTCGGTCCGTACTCCGCGATGGTGCGGTCGATGCCGATCACGTCGTACCACAAGGGGTAGAGAAAGTCGACGCCGAGGAGCAGTTGCCAGCTGGTCAGCAGCGAGGCGGGCAACGCCGAAAGCAGCAGGATTGCCCAGAGTATGCTCCGGTAGCATCGATGCGTCGCTGAGACGGCTCCGGGCATCGTCATGGCCACCAGCGTCCCGGGAGGTGGCCGGTCTGCATCAGCGCCAGCAGGTCCATGCTGAGGGCGACACTCATGTGCACCAGCGTGCCTCCCCAGATGGAGCGCGAGCGCAGCGCCAGCACGCCCAGAAACAGGCCGAAAAGGATCGCACCGCTCGCCTCCAGCCAGGGCTTGGCGAAGTGGATCATCAGGTAGGGCACCACCATGACGAAGACGGCGTTGGCGCCGAATGCCGGTTTGCAGGCGTGCAGGAAGAAGCCGCGAAAGAAGAATTCCAGGAAGGCGAACTGCAGCAGGTAGATTACTTCCCAGGCAAGCAGGTCAAAGCCGCTTCGGAACGCCAGCCGGTAGAACGGGTAGTGTTCGAGGAAGTCCTGACGATAGCTCGCCAGGAAAGCGAAGCCGATGATCGGCGTCGCCAGCAGCAGGTACCAGCCGGCGTAGCGCGCGGTTTCGCCCCAGTGCAGACCGAAGTCACGCACCCGCTTGCGCAGGATGAAACGTATCACCAGTGCGGGCAATACCACGTAGCCCAGCAGATGCACCGCACCCCACCACAGTTCGGTGTAGAGTTCGTACCAGCGGCCATGTCTTAAAGTGTCGTAGAAACCCGGATCACCCGTTTGCCGGCCGACCCAGTTGAGGAAAGCCTCGAAGCTGGTCGCGAATTTCAGGTAGTGGATCATCAACAGGCAGACGGCCACAGTGAGCAGCGCCACCGCGGCGCGTCGCTCTACGCCGGGTTGCCTTGTCCGCTCCACCTGCGCCTCGGCATCGATCGCCGCGAACGCGGCAGCCAGGGCCCGGGGATGAAAGTTGTTCAACAGAGTCATGGTCACCGCCGCGCGGATTCTGGCGTGCATTATAGCGGCAACGAACGGCTTTTCCTGCACTCTTCCGGAGATGCGGCTGGCGGTAACGCTGTAACCTGCGGATGGCGCGACCGGCTGGTTGCCGTGCACAACCCCCCGTCTTCATCGCGGAGGCGTGAAGTTTGTAACGGAGCTATATTTTGTCAGTAAAAGATTTCTCTGCGTTCTTTGCGTCTCCGCGGTGAAATTACTTCTTCACGGATGAACGTCCTGTTAATAGGAGAAATAGCTGCCCTCCGAGCGGGTATCGTCCGCATAGCGTTCGATGATGGCGCGCACCAGGTCGCTGCGCACGATATCCCCGCAGCCGAACTCGTGGATGTGCACGTGACGCAGTCCCCGCAGGCGGTCGACGGCATCGAGCAGTCCCGAATCCCGCGCAATGTCGGACTGGTTCAGGTCGCCGTTCACCACCACCCGGGAGTGCTCGCCGATGCGGGTAAGAAACATCTTCAGCTGCAGGCGGGTACAGTTCTGCGCCTCGTCGAGGATCACGAAGGCGTCGTCGAAGGTCTTGCCGCGCATGTAGGCGAGCGGTTCGAAGACGATGCGTTCGTTCTTCAGGGCGCAGTCGACCACACCCTTGCCGAGCAGATCGTTGAGGTAGCCGCGGAAGGTGGCAAACCAGGGTTCGATCTTCTCCTGGACCTTGCCGGGCAGGAAGCCCAGGGTTTCACCGGACTCGATGGCCGGGCGGGTGAAAACAATGCGCTCGACCTCGCGCCGCTCGAAGGCCTCCACTGCCATGGCCGTGGCGCAGTAGGTCTTGCCGGTGCCCGCGGGGCCAAGACCGAAGGTGAGCGGGTAGCTGGTAATGGCTGCCATGTAGTGCCCCTGCGCCCGGTTTTTGGCCTCGACGCGGCGGGGGTTGTTGCGGCTGGTTTTGCGGGGGGTGTGGAGGGTGAAGGTGTTGATGTCGATGACGACGCCATCGGTGGTGAGAATTTCCAGGTCTGCTCGGGTGTTTGATTTCCTGGTTGCGCCAGTCCTGCTTTTACTGCGCGATTGTTTCGACATTAGGCATACCTCTGTTCAGGTTCGTGGGGAATCCATTAACAGGAAGACAATGTCGCCATTTCTGTCATTCTTGCATCGGTCGATCCTCCGTAGGGTTGCCTGTGATATGACTACCATACTAGAAATCGGACATTAGTAAAATATTAGCTGACCATAAGCTTATAACCGGCAGCGAGATGGGGTTGCCGGCAGTCTCGCCGGCCTGTATGCCATGCCAGCCATTTGCTCTCCGGGACGCTACAATGGCGCCCATGCTGCAATTCGACAATCTTGCCCTGAGACGCGGGCCACGGCTGCTCATCGAGAATGCCACCCTGCAGATCCACCCGGGATGGAAGGTCGGCATTACCGGCGCGAATGGCACTGGCAAGTCGAGCCTGTTCGCCCTGATCCGCGATGAACTGCATGCCGATGGCGGCGCGTGCCGGCATCCGGCCGACTGGGTGATCGCCCATGTGGCGCAGGAAACGCCGGCCGAGCCGCGTGCGGCCATCGAGTACGTGCTCGACGGCGACGAAGGGCTGCGTGCAGTCGAAACCGCGCTCGCCGGGACGGATGCCCGGCATGACGGTGAACAGCTCGGTACGCTGCATGCGCACTACGAGGTGATCGGCGGCTACACGGCCCGCAGCCGTGCCGCGCAGTTGCTGCACGGCCTGGGCTTCAGCCGCGCCGACGAGGATCGGCCGGTCGGCGATTTCTCGGGCGGCTGGCGCATGCGCCTGAACCTCGCGCGGGCCCTCATGTGCCGTTCGGATCTGCTGTTGCTCGACGAACCTACCAACCACCTGGATCTGGATGCAGTGATCTGGCTGGAAAACTGGCTGTGCGCCTATGCGGGCACGCTGCTGCTGATCTCGCACGACCGGGATTTTCTCGACCGCGTGGCGAGTCATATCGCCCACATCGAACGCCAGCGACTCACGCTCTACAGCGGCAACTACTCGGCTTTCGAACGCCGGCGTGCGGAATACCTGGCCGGACAGCAGGCGCAATACGAGAAGCAGCAGCGAGAGATCGCGCACATGCACTCCTTTGTCGAGCGCTTCCGTGCCAAAGCCACCAGGGCGCGCCAGGCACAAAGTCGTCTGAAGGCTCTGCAGCGCATGGAACTGATTGCTCCGGCGCATGTGGACTCGCCATTTCACTTCAGCCTGCGCCCGCCGGAGAAGCTGCCGGACCCGCTGCTGAGACTGCGCACGGTGGCCGCCGGATACGGCGCTGCGACTGTCATCAGCGGCATCGAACTCAGTCTGTCGCCAGGCGAGCGCATCGGCCTGCTCGGTCCCAACGGTGCCGGCAAGTCCACGCTGATCAAACTGCTGGCCGGGGAACTCGCATCGCAGCAGGGACGGCGCGAGCCCGCGCTGGACCTGCGGATCGGCTATTTCGCCCAGCACCAGATCGAGCAGCTCGATGCACAAGCCTCGCCGCTGCAGCACCTGCTGCGGCTCGATCCGAAGGCGCGCGAGCAGGATCTGCGCGATTATCTTGGCGGCTTCGGTTTTCCCGCCGACCAGGCGCTCGCGCCGACCGGCCCGTTCTCGGGCGGGGAAAAATCACGCCTGGTGCTGGCGCTGCTGGTCTACCAGCGTCCCAACCTGTTGCTGCTCGATGAACCCACCAACCATCTCGACCTGGAAATGCGCCAGGCGCTGGCCACGGCCCTGCAGGACTTCGCCGGTGCCATGGTGCTGGTCTCGCATGATCGCCATCTGCTGCGCGTTACCAGCGACCGGCTGGTACTGGTGTACGCCGGGCGGGTGGAGGAATTTCCGGACAGTCTGGATGATTACCCGCAATGGCTGACCACGCAGAACCGGCAGAGTCGGTTCGTACCCGGGAACGCTGATGGCCCGGGCGGCGCTGCCCTGCGCAAGGAGAAAAAGCGCCTGGAGGCCGAGCAGCGCCGGCAGTTGCAACCGCTGCGCGAGAAAATCACCAGGGCGGAAACCGCCCTCTCCGGGATGCATGCCCGGCAGCATGAGCTCGAACAGCGCCTTGCCGATCCCGGACTCTATCGTTCGGAGAACAAGGGCGAGCTGAATGATCTGTTGCGGGAGAAGGCGGATGTCGACCGGGAGAGCGAGGCCCTGGAACGGGACTGGTTGGAGGCCTGTGAGCAACTGGAGGCACGACAGGGCGGCGATTGACCTGCTGCAGGAGTGGCCACGGCCGCGAATGGTTACCGGGCGGCGGTTTGTTCGCGGGCAAAGCTTCCGTGTCCTGCTCACGCCCCTCGCCTACTTCCCTGCAGGCGAGCCCGCTCCTACAATAATAGTGTCCCACATAAGGATAGACTCACCGCTGAGACGCAAAGGGCGCAGAGAACTTCATTATTAACGAAAACAATCAAGGAACATCTGAATAAGTCATCCCCGCTTGCGCGGGAATGGCAGACTTGATCAGACTGCCCTTAAACACTTTGCGTTCTTTGCGTCTCTGCGGTGTAAATGGTGTTTACGAATCAACATGCACTAGATATTTCATCGAGCCTGTACGCCTGCGCGCAGGCCGACGATGGTTCGCTGCAGGAGCGACCCGGGACGCGATAGGTTCACGAGACGATGACCATGACGAGGTACTGGCAATGAGCGGTGGCTGGGGATGTCCACACGAGGTGAACGGCCGCTGCCTGCGCGTGCTTGATCGCCCCTGTGACCCCGGGATGAAGGGTTGCGTGCTGTTCGGTCGATTCACGTTCAGCGACCCCGCGAAGAACCGTCCCGTCAGGAACACACACATGCGGGCGCCGGACAAGCGCGGCAAATGAACACCGCGTGAGCGAACCGGCCAGCGCGTCGGACAACCAGTTCTCGCTTCTCAGGAAGCGGCGGTTCTGCCCGTTCTTCCTGACCCAGTTCTTCGGGGCGTTCAACGACAATGTCTACAAGAACGCGCTGATCATCCTCATCGCGTTCCAGTCTGCGGGCCAGGGTCTGGGGGAATCCAATACGCTCATCAACCTGAGCGCCGGCCTGTTCATTCTGCCGTTCTTTCTGTTTTCCGCCACGGCCGGCCAGCTGGCGGACAAGTACGAGAAATCCCGGTTCATACGCTGGGTGAAAGTGATGGAGATCGCAATCATGAGCCTCGCGGTCACCGCCTTCCACCTCGGCAGCATCCCGCTGCTGATCGGGTTGCTGTTCCTGATGGGTACGCAGTCAACCCTGTTCGGGCCGGTAAAATACGGCATCCTGCCGCAGCATCTCCGGGAAAAGGAACTGGTCGGAGGCAACGGTCTGGTGGAGATGGGGACCTTCCTGGCGATCCTGCTCGGCACCCTCACCGGCGGCGTGCTGATCGGCGTACCCGTCAACGGCGCCGCCATGGTGTCCGTCACGATCATCGCGCTGGCCTGCCTCGGCTTTCTCTGCAGCCTGGGCATCCCGACCGCGGCCGCGGTGGCACCCGAGCTGCGGATCAACTGGAATCCGTTTACCGAAACCTGGCGCAGCATCCGGTTCGCGCACGGCAACCGTACCGTGTTCCTGTCCATTCTGGGGATTTCCTGGTTCTGGCTGCTCGGCGCAACCTATCTCGCCCAGCTGCCGAATTTCACCAAGGTGAACCTGGGGGGCAACGAGCAGGTGGTGACGCTGCTGCTGACGCTGTTCTCCGTGGGCATCGGGGCCGGGTCGCTGCTGTGCGAGCGCCTGTCGGGCCGCAGGGTCGAGCTGGGTCTGGTGCCTTTCGGTTCGATCGGGCTGACCGTTTTCGGCATCGATCTGTTTCTGGCCGTTCCGGAAATCCCTGTCGCCGGCGCCGCGCTCGATGCCGTCGCTTTTATGCACGCGCCGGGCAACACCCGCGTGCTGTTCGATATCCTCCTGCTGGGGCTGTTCGGCGGCTTCTATATCGTGCCCCTGTACGCGCTGGTGCAGCAGCGCAGCGAACCGAGCCACCGCTCGCGTGTCATCGCCGCCAACAACATCATCAACGCCCTGTTCATGGTGGTCTCCGCGATCATGGCAATACTGATCCTCAACGCGGGTCTCAGCATCCCGCAACTGTTTCTGGTGGTTGCGGCCATGAATGCTGCGGTTGCCCTGTATATCTATACGCTGGTTCCTGAATTCCTCATGCGCTTCATCGTGTGGATGCTGATCCATACCCTGTATCGCATCCGCAAGGAGGGCCTCGAGCATATTCCGGACACCGGACCCGTCGTGCTCGTCTGCAACCATGTGAGCTTCGTCGATGCGCTGGTGATCGCCGGCTGCATCCGGCGTCCGGTCCGGTTCGTGATCGATCACCGGATTTACAAGGTACCGGTGCTGAATTTCGTTTTCCGCACTGCCGGGGCTATCCCCATCGCCCCGGCCAGAGAGGATCCGGAGATGCTCGCACGCGCTTACGACCGGATCTCCCGTTATCTGGAGGAGGGCGAGGTGGTGTGCATCTTCCCGGAAGGCGGGCTCACTCCTGACGGGGAGATGAGAGCATTCCGCCCGGGCATCGTGAAGATCATCCGGCGCAATCCCGTACCCGTCGTTCCGATGGCGCTGCGCGGGCTGTGGGGGAGCTTTTTCAGTCGCAAGGGTGGAGCGGCGATGAAGGGCAAACTGCCGAGACCGCTGTTTTACAAAATCGGCCTGGCACTCGGCCCGCCCGTGCCGCCCGCCGAGGTCAGGGCCGCCGACCTGCGGGAACGGGTGGCCGCGTTGCGCGGCGACTGGAAGTGAGTCCTCCCGGTTTGTACCCGGATATCAGTCAGCCGTCAGAACCAGAACGACGTGTCCTTGAGCAGGAACTCCAGGTGAGGCATGTAGTGGGAGCCGTCGCAGGAGAAGGTGAGGCTGATCATGCCGTTGAACAGATTGATCGAGGCCATGCGCAGATAGATGGTGTTGTCGGTCAGGCGCAGCGAACGCATGGTGTCGAGGATCTGTCCGATATCCTCCTGCGGGATCACCGCATTTTCGTGATAGGGTCGCAAGGGGTAGACCAGGCAAATATCCGGGTCCGTCAACGCCTCGTGATCGAGAATGCGATAGCGGAACGGATCGTCCACCACCCAGATCGTCGCCTGGCTGCTGGAGAAGTGGATCTGGCACTGGAAGATGCCACGCTGCGTGAGCAGCTCTTCCAGAATGGACAAGGCCTTCTCGATGTTGCCGTCCATCGGGCTGTCGACCCGGGTTTGCTGGAATAACCCGCCGCGGATAGCCGGATCCCCCTTCACCTGCCGCCAGTAACCCGGTTCCTCGTAGAGTTCCGAGGTTACCGGCAGGTTGCGAAGGTCGAAATCCGCGCCGAGATAGCCCAGTGCACCATGGTCCGAATGCACGATCTGCAGGGCGGTGAGCGAGGGTCGCTGCTTGTACATGCTGATATAGGCATCCGAGAGCAGGTATCCCCAGGAGGGAATCGCCTCTTTCATGTAGGGGCGCTGGGAGCGGTCACGTCCGAAGTGCCCGGGCATGAGTCCGGAAGGTTCCACGTTGTCGCTGATCTGAATGCCGTCCGAGTCGAGAACATAGAGGAAGGCACAATGGGGGATGCTCGCAAACCCCTTTATGAGGGCTTCGTTCAGCCTGTTGCGATCACCCCAGACCGGTGCGCATTTTCCGGCCAGCTGCGCGAGTGGTTCACGGAGGATGCGCGCCAGTTCCTCGCGTTGTACATAGATACTGTCTTTCCATGAAAGTGTCATTTTCGACTCCTTGAATATCGCGCCGGGACCCGTGTTGCGTCCCCGTTCCCCGACGGGACAGACAGGATAATAACCCATGAGGAATTCCGGTTTCATTAGATTGAGTCCGCAGAACACCGGCCATAGTGTGCGTTTGCCAGAGCCGATCTTTCCAGGGAAGACTGCTGCGTCATACCGGTCAGAACCCTGTCCCTGGTATTTTCCTTGACCGGTCGCCTGCGGGTCCGGCAGGTCGCGACTGAGATACCCTGCGGTGATGATAGCCAGCACAGCGACTTGTATGACGCGGTGTACGGCGGCTAACGAGAGTGAACAGGGTGCGTATTACGATTTTACCATCGGGAGCAAATTTTTTTCGCCTGGAGATTTGACCGCTGAAATTTCACAGGCAATGGCGTTAGCGCCTCTAACTTGCCGCGCACGATCTGCACCGTCCTTTGGGCGGATTTCCTGAAGTACACAAGGTCATGGGAGGTGCTCGTTATAAAAATGTACAAAATATGTACAAATAAGTTGACATGTCCTATACGACTGCCTAGGATTATTACAGCCGCTTCTCGGGCTGAGGATGTAAAAGTCATACAATATAGTATATACATTACTATTTATGTGTTATGACTGGAAATTTACGCACACTATTAAATTGTACAATACATTTACATATTCGCAGAGATCCAAAGGAGATGTCACATGGTTACCAAGGCAATTTCGTTTTCAGGCAAAAACATCGCACATTCTGTTCCGGTATTTTTGGTTGCAGGTCTACTGGCGATGGCTTCACTGCCTTCCCTGGCCTCAGAGAAGGTGTCGAAGATACTGGACAATAACGGCTTCCAGACATTGCTGTTTGCACTGGATACCACGGGTCTGACGTCAGTCGTCGACGAAAACAGGGTGACGCTTTTCGCACCCACGGACGACGTGTTTGAAGAAACAGCAACCGCACTTGGCTGCACAGACGCTCTTGATCTGGCGACCCAACTGCTTAACATCGACGTCAACGGTACAGATGCCCTTACCGCGGTGTTGACCTATCACGTCTACCTCGGAAAGCTGAAAGACACCGAGTCCATTCTCGACGCGGGCATACTGCAAACGGCCAACGGTGAATCCATCACCACAGGAGTAGGCAAGGGCGGACTGTATGTGATGGGGCTTGTGAATGCAGAGCCATCCTACATAACCACAGATGGCATCAAGGCACGCAAGTCTTCCTATGTCTATGCAATCGACTCGATACTGCTGCCAATCGATCCGGCGGGGGTTTGCAGCAACACCTAGGATAAAGCAGATGAAATAACCGGGATTGTCCGACGGTAAATCACCGCGATTAGGACAATCCCGGTTCCACAAGACCGCAGAATACGTGACCTACCGGGTTGGGCCAGGGAGATCAGAATGCTGGTATGATCTTTCGAGGAAATCCGTCAAGTACTCTGACCCTTGTTTTTTTCAGGTGATATTTTTTCGAGCACACTGCCGGGAATACGATATGCCCCCACCATGTCCTCCACCGCTCACCCGAGCGGGGATACCCCGATCAGTCGTATGTGCAGCCACAGCGTGAAGACGACATAAACGCCCAGGCCGCCGACCACCGCAATGACGTCGTTTGCACCGGTGCGCGGCAACCTGGGAACCCATGGTTCGGCACGGCGCTTCAGTGAAATGCGATCGGCCACGGCCCACACGAGGAACGTACCGAACAGCAGCACGTCGGCGAGCGTGCCGTTGACGAGCAGATGCAAGAGGGCCCAGAGCTTGGTGGCGTCCAGCATGGGGTGTTTTATCGCAGACTGAATGCGCCCCGGGAGATAGGTCGCGAACAGCAGCGGGAAAACCGGGATCATCAGCGCCACAGTCACGTAGCGCATCCAGGCCGGCGGCGTATACAGTACCACCGGCTCCTGCCGCGCGAGTGCATAACCCCAGATGATGAGCACCAGACCAAGGGCGGCGATCACCGAGTAGAGTCCCTTCCAGGGCCACTCGCCCATACGCTCGATCATGCGCTGGCGCCAGCCGTCGGCGACGATGGCTATCGAGTGCACGCCGAAAAAGATAACGAGTCCGGCAATCAAACTGTCCATCGGTTACGCTCCTGCTGCCGCGAAGGCCGTGATTCTACCACGGGTGTTTCGACACATTATCAGTCCAGCTCCGGGTAATGCCGGAAGATACCGTCCTCGATGTGGCGCCGGGGGCGCCGGGGGCGCGGGTGGAACCGCATCCCTGTCCAGGGTAGCAAAGGTGCGGCACCAACATTCACAGAAACTGATTCCTGGTCACTGCTTCGATGTCTGCCCTCTGGTCCCATGACATTCTCGCGACGGCGTGGTCGCCGGGTCGTCCCTGAATCAACAACACGGCATCGTACGAAGCGACTGAAACCGTCGCAGGGAAGTCTGCCGGTGACCCGGATCTCCTGAAATATTGTAAATATGATCTGACGCCCGTAATCTTGGCCGCAAAAAGGGAGCCTGCCAACAGTGAATTCGACACCAGAGACACGCATCATCATGCACATGCCGCACCTCTGCCGGCTGCATTCGACTTCAACCTGCTTTCACCGCCTCATTGTCTGGGCAATGGGCTGTCTGCTGGCCGGCTGCGCCGTCGTCGGACCACCCTCCATCCGTAACGGGCGTTCGGTCTACAACGAGGCCATCAATGACACCAATAACCAGCAGTTGCTGATGGTCGTCATCCGCGCGCGTTACTCGGAAAACGCCAGCCTTCTGGCCGTGAGCAGCGTTACGGCGAATGTCAGTGTCGTTACCAACGCGGGAGTCCAGTTCGGATTCGGCAAAGACGGCAACTACAGCGGTAATCTGGTTCCTTTCAGCGCGGGCGCGATCTACGAGGAGAACCCGACGGTGTCCTACACACCGGTTGAAGGTCAGAAGTACCTACGCCAGTTGACCTCTCCCGTGTCACTGTCGGTCCTGATGCCGCTGTCCGAGGCCGTGGTCTCTCCCGGCATACTGCTTACGGCGCTGGTCAGCCGGGTCAATTACCTCGTCAACCCGACATTTCTCCCACCTCCGGTAACACCCGACGCCCGCTTCACGCGTTTCGTTGAACTGGTGTCGCAACTTGGCCAGGCTGAGATGCTGAACTGGGTGGAGGATCCGGAACGTAGTGGCAGATTCTCGGCTGTCATCCATCACTTCAGGCCGGGTCACGAAGCCGAGGTTCGTGAATTACTGCAGTTGCTGGACCTGCCATGGCCTCCGGCAGACGCCAGTGAGATTGTCATCCCCGTATTGCGGGGCATCGGCCAGGGTGACAGAGAAGTGATCGCATTCACCACACGCTCGGTCTTCGACCTGATGGAGATGCTTTCCGCTGCCGTAGATATCCCCGGTGAGGATATCGAAACCGGTGCCGCCATTAACTACCCACCCGCCAGTCCCCTGGGCAGGCAGTTGCACATTCTCCGTTCCCGGACCGAGCCAGAAGATGCCTATATAGCGGTGAAACATCACGATTGGTGGTTCTACATCGACAAAACAGACCAGCCCACGAAACGGTTCTTTCACCTTGTGACCGTGCTGTGGTCAGTTACCATTGCCGAAAGCACCACCCAGGGCCAGAAGGCGCCCATCCTGATGCTTCCCACCAGCCGTTAGGCAACAGCTTTCGCGCCGACTATCTGAGGCGTCTGCCTCAGGCGTCATTGCCCGGGTTGGCTTCCTGCAGCAGGCTGACCAGAGCGCACAGGCGCGCCTCGGTGATCGACAGCAACCAGCCATCGACCGCGACCGTATCGCCGTTGATGAAGTCGTTGCGGATACGCTCCTCCAGGCTCGCGCGCAAGGCCTCGTCCGTGGCCACGGAGACCGGTGGCAGAGCCGGCCCCGGCGATGCGCCGATCAGCGTGACCAGTCGCGCCGCATCGGCTTCCCGCGGATTCCCGTCCAGATAGAGACGGCCGAGCAGGGCCGCGCTGTCCGGGTGCCGCAGCACGTCCGCGAGTCGCCTGGCCTCATGTGCAGGGCTGCCACCGGACCAGTACAGGCGCAGACCAAGGGCGGCGCCGACGATGCCGGCGGCCAGACCGGCGATAAAAGTGCGGCGGGTGAATCGGAGGCTCATGACAGCTGTGTCCTCACCTGATCGGCGAGGCGCAGGGCCAGCGCGACGATGGTGAGCGTCGGATTGGAGGCGCCGCCGGTAGTGAATACCGAACTGCCGGCAATGTAGAGATTGGCGACGCCGTGCACCTTGCAGTTCGCATCCACGACGCCGTGTTCGGGTGAGTCGGCCATGCGGGTCGTGCCCATGTGGTGGTAGCCGCCGAGGACTTCCTCGGGCCAGTCGCCGTCGTCGCTCAGCGTCAGCCGCACCCGGCCCAGGCCCTGGGCGCCGAACTCCTCGGCCACGGCGTGCAAAATCCGGTTCAGACTGAGCTTGTCGGTTTCGCTCAGGCGCCAGTCGAGGCGCGCGCGCTGCAGTCCCAGCGCGTCACGCTCCTCCGACAGCGTGACCCGGCTGTCCGGATTCGGCGCCTGTTCGCAGGCGCAGCCGAGTGCGCAACTCGCCCCCAGCGACCCGGCCGGCGGCCAGTCATTGTACCCCGCCGAAGGATGGTCCGTGGCGCGTGGCGGGTCGAGATCGCGCTGCAGGTTGAAGATGTCGCGCGTGCGCTGCTTGTCCGCAGGCGCCGCCCCGGCGAGGTTTTCGGTGTTGTAGACGCCGAGCACGCCGACGGTGAACACCGCCTGCTGCAGGCGCTCGCGCCGCAGCAGCGCATCGGTCGGAATCAGCGCGGAATGCATGATGCTGTCCGCGAGCGAGAGATGCTGGGTATAGGCGGCATTGAATGCCTCCGGCCGCGACGTCACCAGGCTGGCGACGCTCGGGATGTGCGGGTGCTCCATGAAGTAGCGGCCAACCAGGTCATGGGTATTGCCAACCCCCGCGGGCTGCAGGCGATTCGACAGCAGCAGCAGGCGGGGATTCTCGATGGCGCCGGTGGCGAGGATATAGCGGCGCGCCCTGACCCGGAATGACGGCCCTTCGAGGGTGGCGACCCGCAGGCCGGTCACCTCGGTGCCCGTCTCACCTGTCTCGATCTCCGTGACGGTGGCGTGCAGCAGGGCACGCACGTTGGCGGCCTGTTCGACCTCCTTGCGGTAGCGCGTGCCGAAACGCGTCGGCGGGCTGTACTGGAAGAACGTCGTGGTGATCAGGTCCAGGGATAAGGGCAGCATCTTCGCGCCGATCTGCTCCTCCCAGAATGAGGTGGCATCGTAGCGGAACGGTCCGGTCTCGGTGACCGGTTGAGCGCGCTCGTAGTAGGGATCGAGATCCGCGCGCGTGATCGGCCAGCCGCTGTAGGGTATCCAGTCGCGCGCCTCGAAGTCGATGGGGGTGAGCGGCCGGCACCAACCGCCCCAGTGATTGGTGCTGCCGCCGAAGTAGCGCAGCCGGCATTTGTCCAGTGGAAAGTACCAGCGCCCGCCGTTCTCGCCGCTGTACAGGTTCTGGGTGTCCTGCTCGAACTCGAGTCCGCCGCTTTCGAGCAGGCAGACCGAGATGTTCGTGCCGGCGAGTTCGCGCGCGATGGTGATGCCGGCCGCGCCGGCGCCGATGATGGCGAGATCGGTCTCGATCAGGGTGTCTTCAGGCAGCCGGTGGGCGTCTTCGATCATGGTGGTGCGGTGTTTACCGGTTCGGTGGTCGGGGCTGGTATCATACGCCATGCAATTAATGGTGTTAGAGCACAATTTTTCCTGTCATCAAAGCAGCACTGTAATGCCAGATGACAACGATAACCTGACCCGTGACATGCCGGCTACGGCCGCGGGGACCACGACCGGGGTGGTCGCCCGGGGCGCGGCATCCTGCGGTTTCAGGGGTCGTGAACTTACAGGAAGAGGGCGTTTGTTCTTCCTGTACTTAAGGTTATACTGAGGACGGCACCCGCTCCATCATTTAAAAACTTATGTGAGCCGGTTGCGATAGTAAGCTGACAGACAGCAAGTAATCGGGATGGATTTATTTTTCAGGTAAATCTAACTGCCCCCGATTTCCTCTTATGCTCGCGCGAGACCAATGCCACTCGGCTTTGCGTAAATCGTCTGCATATTCCGTCAATTCGGGAATCTCCGCCATTTGGGCGTATGTGAGATAGCGATATCTCTCCCAAAGTTCAGGCGGGAGTAACGAGGCGATCCATTCGGCGATGTCGGTCTTCGTCAGTTCAGCGTTGCTCATGGAGTGTTCTCCGAGGTTTCAGCCACGGGTGTTAGCTGTCGTCAACGAAGAGAAGAATAAATCCTGCATATCATGTGTGGAATACCGGTGACGTTCGCAAGCCGCCTGGAGGATACCATAGTTGTTATCGGACGATGTATTGCTTCAGATCGAGGATGCACGCAGTGACCAGTTATCGGGATATTACCCATTTCCGACACCCGTGACGCTGGATTGCCGGCATGGACGACGAGAAGATGAGCTACGAGCAATGAGGAATTGATAGTTTATCGATCGACGCCAATTTGCAGTCACTTTCCGAAATCGCATTCCCATTTCAGGATCTGGTATCTATTAACGCCATTTCACCAACAACGGCCCCTGGTACGGATTCGTCAGGAAACAAGCGGTCTTGCCGTAACCTGCTCGTGTAATTCATTGACCCGTTTTATCAGCGCCTCGGGTCGTTCACTGGCGATTTCCGGAGAGTCCGCATAGATGGTGCCGGCGTCTCCATCGAGGCAGAGGGGGTCGCCTTCCCGGATGACGGTTTCTCCCAGCCTGACCTGTCCGGCCTGTTCGTCGATGACCAGATTGACGCAGCCCACCAGGCAGACCTTGCCCATCTCTCGCGCCACCACGGCGGCATGTGAAGTGCGGCCGCCGGTCGCGGCCAGCAGGCCGCTGACCACCGCGATTCCGGCGATGTCGCTGGTGGCAATTTCAGTTCGCACCAGGATGGCGGGTGTACCGCGTTCGGCAAATTCCCGGGCCGCGTTGACGGTGAAGGCGATCGGCCCCTGGGCTACTCCGGTCCCCGCCGGTATGGCCTGACCAAGCGGCGGCCTGGAAGACCTGACACGGCGGACGGTAATGCTGTCGATGTCGATGGCTGAGAGGCGTCCGAGAGCTTCTTCGGGTTTGATCAGTCCGCTTTCCGCCATCTCCACCGCCATCCGCAGCGAGGCCAGATCAGTGCGCTTGGCCGTGCGGGTTTGCAGCATGAACAATTCGCCGTTCTCGACGGTAAATTCGAACTCCTGGGCATCCTGAAACGCCGTTTCCAGGGATTCTCCGACGCTGATGAGCTTTTGCATGAGCCACCCGGGAATATTGCTCTCGGATGTGACTCGGCGGCGTCCCGAAACAATGTCTTCGCCCTGGGCCTGAGCCAGCCAGTCGAGATATGGACGGTTCTCACCGGTCGACGGGTCACGCGTGAAGCCGATACCGGCACCCGAATTGCCGCCTGAATTCCCGAACACCATGCGTTGAATGGTAACGGCGGTGCCCGGATCGTCCGTCAGGGCATTCAGGCGGCGGTATTCGACCGCCTTGTCCGAGATCCAGGAGGCAAAAACGGCATGTATTGCCGCGGCCAGTTGCTCGAAGGGATCCTGGGGGAACTCGTGACCCGTGTAGTCACGGTAGAGTTCAACATACCTCTGCGCAAGTTCGCGCAGTGCGCGAAAGTCCAGTTGCCTGGCGGTATCAACGCCGGAGCGACGCAGGGCGGCATCCAGTTCGGTTTCGAAGGGTGCAGCCGGGACACCGGCTGCAATCTCGGCAAATGCCTGAATGAGACGGCGATAGGAATCCCACACCAGCCGATGTTCGCCCGTCAGCCGCAACAGGCCGGTCAGCGAAACCTCGTTAAGGCCGACATTAAGGACGGTTTCCATCATGCCCGGCATGGAGACAGGCGCACCCGAGCGAACCGAGACCAGCAGGGGGCGGCGTGCGCTGCCGAATCCAAGACCGGTCGTGCGTTCGAGATTACGGATACCGGACTGAAGCACACCCGCAAGCTGCGTAGTTACCCTGTTATGCTTCTGCACGGCGCTGCACCAGTCGGTTGCCAGAACGAAACCCTGGGGGACAGGCAAGCCCATAGATGCCATCTGCATCAGATTACGGGCCTTGAATCCCGCCAGACGCACCTCCGGCACACCGTCACGACCGGTTAGATCGAAAACCGGGAGTGACACCGCTGTCTTTCGTATGCTTTCAGGCATTGATCACCTTGCCCATCACATGGTCGCGCAGCAGCAGGGCGACATGCATCAGGCCGTCCGCTGCCTCTTCGAGATTGCGTGCCGCCTCGACAATGCCGAATACCTCGGCATAGGCTTGTGAACCGCGGGCGAGGGTGCGTTTCACTTCACGCTCGGCCTGATCGCTCGCATGCTCCATGGTGCGGATGGCATGCACCGCCCGCAGAAAATCGTCAATGTCCTCGCGCGCCACCCCACGCCGCGCATGCCGGGATGCGGCGAGGGCTTTGACAAATGCCCGGCTTGCACTCGAAACCGGATCAACCAGCCTGCTCAAGGCGGCAATCGAGTCGCTGGACGCCCTGGGCGAGAGGGTAATGTGAAATACCGCCTCTTCCAGATCATCGGCGATGTCATCCGCTTGCTCATAAGCTGGGAAATGAAATTGTCGCCCTCCAGCAGGGTGCTGCGGGCCCTGTTCAGTTCGCCGTCGGCGGCGGTCTCCCAGGTTTTCGCCCGTTCCGCCATGAGGGAAACGTCCTGCTGACGTCCTGCCTGCGCCGCCTCCAGCGTAGCCCGCACCGTATCCGCCAGTTCTACAATCAGACCCGCATGCTCGAGCGAGGTATCCAGCAGGGCATCCTCGGTGGAGCGTACCTGTGACGCCAGTTCGGTGCGGAATCTCATCCCCGATCAGGGAGGCCGGGCGGCCCTGACTCAGTCCGTCCAGAGCCTGCTTCAGGTTGTAGCGCAGAAACTGCACCGCACGAGGTTCCGTCAGCAGATCATCCAGCCGGTCTCCGGGTTTGAGTTGCCCGCCGTAGGCGAAGCTCATGGCGTCGAAAATCAGTTGCTCTCCGCCGGCCTTGAGCCAGGCCATGTGACCGATATTTTCGTCGGCCGCCCACTTGAGCAATTCGATGGCGGTCTTGCGCCGGACAAACCGGCGCAAGCGCTTGCGGGCACGATTCCAGTCGATGAGAAACACCAGACGCGAACCGAGATAGTCCAGATACGCACGCAGCCGGGCGTTGGCTGGCGCGGTGTAACTACCCACGCAGAGGTGATACACGCCGTCCTCCATCCCCGCGTCCGTGCGCGAGCGCGTGTCCTGCCAGTCGACGTCGTATTCCTCGAACAGGCTCTGGAAAAACAGCAGGCGCGGCAGATGAACGTCGGTGTAGGTCACGGTTACGGTCCGGCTGGTGACATGAATGACCAGCACATGGGCGTCTGTCGTGCCGATGTCGTTTTGCAGCACCAGCTTGTCGGCCACCCGCGTCGCGGTGGCGGAAAGTCCTGGGTGGTCGAACTTGAGCGGGGCAGTGCGGTTTACGCCGGCCATGAAGGCGGCGATCAGCGGCCGATCCGCATCGCGGATGCCGTAGGTGTGGCAGCCATCGATGGTTTCACCGGCCAGACTCGTCTGCAGCGCATTCAGGGCACGGTGCATATCCATGACCAGCAGGTGCAGGCTGTCGCCACCTGCCCGGTCACCAGAGGTAATGGCGTGAATGGCTTCGCTGGCGAGTTCGTCATTGTGAATTTCGGGCATCGCAAACGCCTGCAAGCGCCGCGCAAAGCCCTCGGATTCCGGCATCTCAGCTGTTCGCAGCGGCTCCAGCATCTCGGCGACATCGGACAAGGCATCCAGGATGATTGCATGCGATTTCGGAATCCGGTAGCGCCCGCCGTCCACCTTCATCGAGCCGCCCACCACTTGGTCCAGGTTGCTGTTCTGGACGCCGGCCGCCATGCGCTCGGAGTGCAGGCTGGTGGACGGCGCCTCCGGTCGTTCAGCGTGGGACCGGGCCGTCTGCAGCAAGGTGAAACGGTATTTGACGCGGTCGTTGGCCGCCAGCGCCATATTGACCAGGCTGGGCAGCAGCAGGGTGTGCTCGTTCAGTGAGTCCAGGATACGGGTTTTTTCTGTCATTATGGGAGACTATGTCAGGAGTGTTAGGCTTTCGTTATGAAAGGTCTGAACAAGGTCATGTCTTCCACGGTGTAATTGCACCCATACCATGCATCGCGTGCAGCTGACACCCGCCCGGCGTGACAAAGGCAAGAAGATCAAAAACACTGGAGGAGCCGCAAATTCAAATAACCGATACTGCCATACCGCCATGACCCGGGCGCAAAGGCTCAGGCGCGACTTCAAACTCGACATTGAGTCGTGCCGTGAATCTAGTGACTCTGTAAGTGTGATCGTCTGTTTCAGATACGATCCGGACGCCCGAGAGTCGGACGCCGTCGTATGGCGGCTTGTTCGTCTGGGACCAGGAGACCAGGGAACCCGGCTTTTCCGCCAGAATGAACCGGGTTCGTTACAGCCTGCGCGCGAGCAGTCCCATCGCGCAGTCGGGCTCATTCAGCGGGATACGCACGTGGTGGCCGCCTCCCGGGGCCTCGCGCATCCCTTCGCCATCCCGGTCGAACATGCGCTCCAGCCGGAAGCTGCGGTTGCCGCCGGGCAGGATCAGTTCCAGCTCGTCGCCGACGGCGAACTTGTTCCTGACATCGACCTCGGCGAGACCGCTCGCCGGGTCGTAGCCGGTCAGCTCCCCGACGAAGCGCTGCCGGGCGCTGGTGGAACAGCTCTCCAGGTAATTCTGGTGCTCGTGGTCGTGGTGGCGCTGCAGGAAGCCGTCGGTATAGCCGCGATTGGAAAGATTCTCCAGGCTCGCCAGGAGCGCCGTGTTGAACGGCCGGCCAGCGTCGGCGTCGTCGATCGCCCGGCGGTACACCTGGGTGGTGCGCGCGACGTAGTAATGCGACTTGGTGCGCCCCTCGATCTTGAGGCTGTCGATGCCCATAGCCATCAGTCGGTCGACATGCTCCAGCGCCCGCAGGTCGCGGGAATTCAGGATGTAGGTGCCGTGCTCGTCCTCCTCGATCGGCATCAGTTCGCCGGGGCGCTTGCTTTCCTCCAGCAGGCGCACGGCGACCTGCGCGTCTGCAACGGGAGGGACCGCGGGCACGATGTCGCCGCCGGCATCCACGTCCGCGCCTCTCACCGTGTAGTCCCAGCGGCAGGAGTTGGTGCACACGCCCTGGTTGGCGTCGCGGTGGTTGAAATAGCCGGAGAGCAGGCAGCGCCCGGAGTAGGCGATGCACAGCGCGCCGTGCACGAACACCTCCAGTTCGATATCCGGACAGGCCTGACGAATCTCTCCGATCTGGTCCAGGGAGAGTTCACGTGAGAGGATGATGCGCCGTATGCCCTGCGCCTGCCAGAAGCGCACGCTGGCGTGGTTCATGGTGTTGGCCTGCACCGACAGGTGGATGGCCATGTCGGGCCAGCGCTCTCGCACCAGCAGGATCAGACCGGGATCCGCCATGATCAGGGCGTCCGGACCCAGTTCGATGACCGGTTCCATGTCGGTGAGGAAGGTCCTGATCTTGCTGTCGTGCGGCAGCACGTTGCTCGCGAGGAAGAAGGCTTTGCCGGCGGCGTGGGTTTCACGTATGCCGCAGGCCAGGGTCTCCAGGCGATGGAAGTCGTTGTTGCGCACCCGCAGGCTGTAGCGCGGCATGCCGGCGTAGACGGCATCGGCTCCGTAGGCGAGCGCATAGCGCAGGTTGTGGAGCGTGCCGGCCGGCGCCAGCAGTTCGGTGGATTGCATGGGAGATCCTGCACGGAGGAGCGGAAGCAGAAAATAGCGCCTGGCCGGACCGGTTGCAAGCCTGTGCGATAGCGGCGATGGCCGTTAACTGTGTCGCGACGCCGGTCTGCGGTGTAAGATATCCCGCGCGCCGCCGCGCTTGCCCGATGGCATTGCGCCCCGGACGATGGCGACATCCGCCGTACAAATAACCGATTGCCGGTGCTGACTGCATGCTGAGAATCTCCAGTCACGTTGCCATTCCGGACGGCGAGATCGAGATTATCGCCATCCGCGCCCAGGGGGCGGGTGGCCAGAATGTCAACAAGGTATCGAGCGCCGTTCACCTGCGCTTCGATATCCGCGCCTCGTCACTGCCCGATTTCTACAAGGAACGACTGCTGCGCCTGAGTGACCGGCGCATCAGCGCCGAGGGCGTGATCGTCATCAAGGCACAGCAGTACCGCAGCCGGGAGAAAAACCGCGCGGCCGCACTCGTGCGGCTTCAGGAGCTGGTGCAAGGCGTGGCCGCGACGCGCAAGAAGCGCCTGCCGACCCGGCCGACGCACCGCGCCAGCGAACAGCGCCTCCAGGAGAAGAGCAGGCGCAGCCGGGACAAGAGTCTGAGAGCGAGGGTGCCGGTGGAACGACACTGAGTGCGCCGGCACCGGTGCGCACGACCCGCGCCCGCCCCGGCGGTGCGGCGTAACGACCATAACCCAGGGTGACACCCGGCGAAGAGGGAGGAACATGAACGCAAAACCAAACACCCACAACATGGCCCTGTTCTGTGACTTCGAGAATGTCGCGCTCGGCGTGCGTGACGCCAAGTACGCGGCCTTCGATATCCAGAAGGTGCTGGAGCGGCTGCTGCTCAAGGGCAATATCGTCGTGAAGAAGGCCTATTGCGACTGGGAACGCTACAAGGAGTTCAAGGGGGCGATGCACGAGGCGACCTTCGAACTCATCGAAATTCCCCATGTGCGAATGTCCGGCAAGAATTCCGCGGACATCCGCATGGTCGTCGATGCCCTGGACCTCTGCTACACCAAGTCGCACGTCGATACCTTCGTGATCATCAGCGGCGATTCGGATTTCTCGGCGCTGGTCAGCAAGCTGCGCGAGAACAACAAGGTGGTGATCGGCGTCGGGGTGAAGAATTCCACCTCCGACCTGCTGATCTCCAACTGCGACGAGTTCATCTTCTACGACGACCTGGTGCGCGGTTCGGAAAAACCGCGGCGCTCGCGGCGCAAGGCCGCCGCCAAGAAGGAATCGAAGAAGACCGCCACCAGGACCGAGGCCGACAAGGAGCAGGAAGCACTCGACCTGGTGCTGGAAACCGTCGAGGACCTGTTCAAGGAGCGCGGCGAGGAAGAGAAGGTGTGGGGCTCGATGGTGAAACAGACGCTGAAGCGGCGCAAACCCGGTTTCAACGAGACCTATCACGGTTTCAGCACCTTCGGGAAACTGCTGGAGGAGGCCCAGGCCCGCAAGCTACTGACGCTGGAACTGGATGAAAAGTCGGGAGGCTACATCATCAGGGGCTTTGTCCAGGAGGAGTGACTCACGGGGTCGCGCGGGTGTGCGGTGACAATCGGGCCGGGTTCACATCACCGGCCATCGACAGCGCCGCGCCGATACCACACTCGCGCATGACAAGGTCAAGCAGGAAACAGCCGTGTCGCAGGGCACGGTCGCCGCACAAACGCGTCCGCTAGGAGCCTGTCCTCGATTTCCCACTCACCTCACAACGCATAGATTACTCGGACAGGCCCTAGTTTCCGCCTAGCGGCGTCCGCGCCCGCGCGCGCCGCGGGGATCCTCGAAATTCACGCGCAGTGCCCGGTCGCCGAGTGTCTTGCCGTCGAGTCCGGCAATGGCGGCACGCGCTTCGTGGCCTTCCATTTCGACAAACCCGAATCCCTTGCACTTGCCCGAGAACACATCCGCGGCGATCTTGATGGACCGCACGGTCCCGTACTCGGAAAACAACGCCTGGACGGAGTCCTCGGTGGCGTCGAAGGGCAGGTTGCCAATAAACATTTTTTTCATGTGTGTGTCCTCGCTGAAGCGGATGGCGTAATGCCGGGACGGAAAAAAAGAACCCCGCTATGGTGCGGGGTTCCTCGCTGGGATTGGGTCGAAAACCCGGTCAGCCTTGAGCCGTGACGTTGGTGGCCTGCAGTCCTTTCGGTCCTTTCTCGACCTCGAAGTTCACCGACTGCCCTTCGACCAGAGTCTTGAAACCGCCGCCCTGTATGGCAGAGAAATGCACAAACACATCATCACCGCCGCTGGAGGGGCTGATAAAGCCAAACCCCTTGGATTCGTTAAACCACTTAACAGTACCTGTAGCCATTTATAACCTCTGGTAAATATATATATATATATAATACGGATTCAATCGCGGCTTATTTCAGGAGATGCTCAGGAGGTACCGGGAGGGAACTTCTGGGTAAACCTGGGTAACGTGCAGCCGGGACTGAAAATGCCGAACCTGGCGGGAAAGAGTCCGTCTTGACCTCGCAGTATCGATTCACGCACGATATCATACACCAACGCGCAGGACGACGCCCTGTTTTTTTCCGCCGGAAACCGGGTCGCGGCCGATGAACAGCGGTCAGCCGCGAGGCTCAGTCCAGCGCCGGTCCCAGGATGAAGTCCACGGGTTCAAAACCATGATCTTCCAGCAAGCGGGCGATATCCTCCCAGTCATAGTCGGGGATTTGCTCCTCCACGCTGGCGATGAGTCCGGTCACATGCCGGAAGGCTTCGTGCTGTTCGAGTTCCTCGGGGACGCGCACGAGCCGTATGGCAACGGGATCACTCGATGGCAGTATCATGAGTCTTGCTTGCATACCTCGCTCCACAGGTTGTACGACGGAAAGACATGAGATGTAACCGCTAATCCGGTATACGACGTATTACTGGACATTACTTGATTCATGACGCATCACGATTCGTCTTGCAGCCATGTCAACTGGCTGCGTATCACTGCCGGCATCCGGCCCTCTCGCGACACGTGCTCATCCCTGTACTTCGAAGCACACGGAATCACCGTAACCCGAATCATTCCCTGTCATCCGTGTGCTTGCGTGACCATTTAATCACAGAAGGAAACTTCATGCAGTGTCATCTACTTCGTAATCCTCAATTGAACCTGAAGTATATGCCGGGGTGACAATCGACCCTTTTCGGATCCGGATAACGATTCGGCACCGTAGCGCCCGGGCTTCTGTTATACTACGGCCCGTCACGGCGCAATGCGGTCTGCGCCGGCACCTCGCGGTAACCCTTCCGGCCTGCCTCGAAACATCATCCAATTCCACATTGCCTGGATCGTCCCGGAGCCAATCGCTCCCGGCAGGCCACATCAGGAGCATTATCCATGTCATTTAACACCCTCGGCCTGTCGGCCGAATTACTGCGCGCGGTTACCGACCAGGGCTATACCGAACCCACCCCCGTACAGCGCCAGGCCATACCGGTCATCCTTGGGGGACGCGATATTCTCGCCGGCGCGCAGACCGGCACCGGCAAGACCGCCGGTTTCACCTTGCCGCTGCTGCAGCGTCTCAACGCAGCGCCTCGCTCCGACGGGCGCCGCCGGGTACGCGCGCTTATTCTGACGCCGACGCGTGAGCTGGCCGCACAGGTGGAGGAGAGCGTGCGCACCTATGGCAAACACCTGTCGCTTTCCTCCGCCGTGATCTTCGGCGGCGTCAAGATCAATCCCCAGATCGACAAGCTGCGTCGCGGCGTCGATATCCTGGTGGCGACGCCGGGGCGCCTGCTGGATCATGTCGGGCAGAAGACGCTGGATCTTTCGGGCGTGGAGATCCTCGTGCTGGACGAGGCCGACCGCATGCTCGACATGGGTTTCATTCGTGATATTCGCCGCATCCTGCAATTGCTACCGGCTGCACGGCAGAACCTGCTGTTCTCAGCGACCTACACCGATGAGATCAGGAAACTGGCCGATGGCCTGCTGGATGCGCCCGCGCTGATCCAGGTGCCGCGCTGCGACGCCACCGCCGCGCGCATTTTACAGGTGATCCACCCGGTGGACCGCGAGCGCAAGCGTGAACTGCTGTCCTTTCTGATCGGTTCGCAGAACTGGAAACAGGTGCTGGTGTTCACCCGCACCAAACATGGCGCCAATCGCCTTGCCCAGCAGCTGGAGCGTGACGGCATTATTTCCGCTGCCATCCATGGCAACAAGACCCAGGCAGCCCGCACCCGGGCCCTGGCGGAATTCAGGCTGGGCAAGGTGCGCGTGCTGGTCGCGACCGACATCGCGGCACGCGGCCTGGACATAGACCAGTTGCCGCATGTCGTTAATTTCGAACTGCCCCATGTGGCGGAGGACTATGTGCATCGCATCGGGCGTACCGGGCGCGCCGGCCGGGAAGGCGAGGCGGTTTCACTGGTGTGCGTGGATGAGAACCATCTGCTGCGGGACATCGAGCGCCTGCTCAAACGGGAACTTCCCCGGGTGGTGATCGCGGGCCATGAACCGGATCCGTCGATCCGGGCGGAACCGATTCTGAACGGACGCGGCGGCGGCAAGCCGCGAGGCGGTGCCCAGCAGCGCCCGTCGAAACCGGGTACGAGCGGCAACCGCGCCACGGTCGCCCGTGAGTCGACAGGCGGCAGGATGCGCCCCGACGCCGGCGCCACCAATCGCCGACCGCCCCCGGCCCGGGCAAAGCCGCGCCGGTCCCCCGCGCGTGCGCGCTCCGTCTGAGCACGTCCCGACCAACCCCTAATCTACGGTTCATCCATAAACACCGTTTTCACCGCAGAGACGCATCCAAATAACCCTCCCATCATCACATCCTCACCCCGCGCACAAGGAAATCTTTAACGAAAACAAATAAACACTTTGGATTCTCGGCGTCTCTGCGATGAGTTTATTTCCTTATGGATGGAAGCTAATTATGGCAATCGGGATCAAACCCCTTCGGGCCAACAGAGCTTTTCAGGGCATACGTGAAGCAGCCAGGTGCTCCTCGGGCGGGCAGCATTCCTCATGCGGCGCCACACCCTCGCGGCGTTCGTACCAGACGCGGGTGCGGTTCACGACGCCGACGGCCGCGAGCATCACTGGCACCTCGATCAGCACACCGACCACGGTGGCCAGCGCCGCGCCGGACTGGAAGCCGAACAGCACGATGGCGGTGGCGACCGCCAGTTCGAAGAAATTGCTGGCCCCGATCAGCGCCGAGGGTCCGGCGACACAATGGGGTGAACGCACCCAGCGATTGAGCAGGTAGGCAAGCCCCGAATTGAAAAACACCTGGATCAGGATGGGGACGGCAAGCAGCAGGATAATCACCGGTTGCGCGATGATCTGTTCGCCCTGGAAACCGAACAGCAATACCAGCGTGGCCAGCAGGGCAATCAGGGAAACCGGGTGCAGGGTCTTGATCAGCGAATTCAGCCGCTCATGACCGTGCGGGCGGCGCAGCACCGACGCGCGGCAGAAGTGGGCGATGGTCAACGGGACCACGATGTAGAGCAGCACCGACAGGAACAGGGTATCCCACGGCACGCTGATGGAGGACAGGCCCAGCAGCAGACCCACGATCGGGGCGAAGGCGAACACCATGATCACATCGTTCAACGCCACCTGCGAGAGGGTGAAGTGGGGTTCGCCGTTTGACAGGTGACTCCAGACGAACACCATGGCAGTACAGGGCGCGGCGGCCAGCAGGATCAGGCCCGCGATATAGCTGTCGATGTTCTCCGCCGGCAGCCAGTCGCTGAACAGGCCGCGGAGAAAGATCCATGCCAGCAGCGCCATGGAAAAGGGTTTGACGGCCCAGTTGACGAACAGGGTCACGGCCACCCCGCGCCAGTGTCGGGTCACGCCCTTCAGCGCCCGCAGGTCGATCTTGAGCAGCATGGGGATGATCATCAGCCAGATCATGACCGCCACCGGCAGATTGATCCGCGCCACCTCCAGCCGACCGATGAACTGGAAGACACCCGGATGCCATTGTCCCAGGCCGATACCGGCGCCGATGCACAGGAATACCCAGACGCTCAGGTAGCGTTCGAACAGTCCCATGGGGCTGCCGGCGGCTTTTTTGGCGGTGACTTCGCACACGGTGCTCATGACTATCCTCCTTCAGCATTTCGTTACATCAACGACGATTCCGGATGCGGCTGTGCCTGCGGCCACGAAATCCCTGATCCCTGCACGACTCGTCACAGCGACCGTCACACGGTTGGTTTTTCAGGCGCAGCAGGCGGTCCCGGGCCGGTTCGGCATGTCCAGCAGGGTTTGACGGTCTTCTTTATACGGTGACTGCGCCATGACCCCCTCGGCCGTGGCAGCCAGTACCGTTCGTGCCCAGTCCGGCAAGTCGGGGTTCAGACGATAGTAGATCCACTGTCCCTGACGCCGGTCCAGTACCGCGGCGATATCGCGCAGCTGTGCGAGATGACGGGAGATCTTCGGCTGGATCTCATCCAGCGCATGGGTCAGCTCACAGACACAGAGTTCCCCTTCGCGGCTCAGCAGCACCAGCATGCGCAGACGGGTCGGGTCACACAGGGCTTTGAAAAAGTGATCGGCTTCCATCGTATGACTGCTCCGGGTGAATTGTTGCGTGATCAGGTGCATTCCCGCGATCATGGCGTCCCGACGGACCTCCATCATGGCCACGGGAGCACACGCAAATATGAGATCCGAAAAGAATATATCACTACTTCTTTTCTTCTTTTCTTTAAAACTTTTTTTATTTTTTCTTTTTCTTTCGAGTAATCTATGAAATCATATATCACAAATCATATATTCATATTCATATATGTATTCAACCCTGTCTTTCCTGGTCGTTTAGGTATCCCGGTTAAACTCGCCATACCGCCGCGTTTCTGGCCGACGGCACACCGGACTACATCAGAAACAGCGTCGCCAGCCCCAGGAAGCTCATGAAGCCTATGACGTCGGTGACTGTGGTCAGGATGACCGCCCCGGAGAGGGCGGGGTCGATGCCGAATCGTTTCAGCGCCAGCGGAATCACCACTCCGCAGACAGCCGCGGCCAGCAGATTGATGATCATTGCCGCGCCGATTACCAGGGCGATGCCCCGTTGATGAAACCAGATGTCGGTGATCACGCTCACCACCACGGCCCAGATCATGCCGTTGAGCAGGCCGATGGCGAACTCCTTGTTGAACAGCCAGCGGATGTTGCCGGAGGCGATCTGGTCGAGTGCCAGGCCACGGATTGTCAGCGTCAGGGTCTGGCTGCCGGCAATGCCGCCCATGCTGGCGACCACCGGCATCAGCACCGCCAGTGCGACGATCTTGCCGATAGCATGTTCGAACAGCCCGATGACCCAGGCCGCCAGGAACACCGTCACCAGGTTGATGCCGAGCCACAGCGCGCGCCGCTTCATGCTGGGCAGCATGGGGGCGAACAGGTCCTCGTCCTCGCTCAAACCGGCATGGTGCAGCATCGCGGCGTCCGCCTCGGCGCGGATGATGTCGACCACGTCATCCACGGTGATGCGTCCCAGCAGCCGGTCGTTCTGATCGATGACCGCGACGGAGATCAGGTCACGCCGCTCGAACAGCATCGCCAGCTCGTGTTCGCTAGCCTCGGCGCGCACCCAGTCCGCCATGGGCTTCATGACCTGTTCGACGTGTGCATCCGGATCACCGGTGACCACGTTGGCGATGGGCAGACTGCCGAGGTAGGCGCCGTCATCGGCGATGACCATCAGTGCATCCGTGTGGCTCGGCAGTCCGGTGCGCCGGCGCAAGTAGCGCAGCACCACGGCGAGCGTCACATCCTTGCGCATGCTGATGACATCGGTGCTCATCAGGCGGGCGGCGGTGCCTTCGTCATAGTTGAGAGTGGCCTCGACGCGACGTCGGCGGTCCTCGTCGAGGGAGCGCAGGAGGGCCTCGGTGACGTCCTCCGGCAGTTCCTCCAGGACATCCACGAGGTCCTCGACCTCCATGGTCTCCGCGGCGGCGACCAGATCGGCGTGATCCATTTCGTCCAGGATGACGGCACGGGCTTCATCGCCGAGGTAGGACAGGATCTCGCCTTCCTGACCTTCCGGTACGAGGTCCCAGAGCTGGCAGCGTTCCTCGGGCGGCAGTGACTCGAGCAGGTCGGCGGTCTCGGCGGCATGCAGCTGGTCGAGTTCCTCGCGCAGGGCCTCGTTGTCCGCTGCGTGGAGCAGGGCGAATACCCTGTTCAGACGTTCATGTTCCTGAACTTTTGGCGACTGCTCTGTCACGACGTTCTCCTGCGAGTTCGGTGGATGGCGCATTCTCCCGGCCATGCCGTTGATGGGCCGCCTCGGCGGCGACCGGTTTGTGGAGTTGGGGCCGGGGTAATGTCAGTGTCCGCCCGCCCGGCCGTGGTGTGCAGTCTGCCGGTTGATCTGCCTTCCGGCAAGGTCAATTCCCCCGTTGTCCATGCCGTGTCCCGGGTGGACAAGAGTGACATAACTTCCATGCTTTACCCAAGGACCTGATGACGGGATCCGGCCGCCATGCCCCGCAGGCACGGCGATAGTCTCCGTTGAAAACCGCAAGAGAGGGGCGGGCGTGAACCGTCACGTCTTCCGCCGCGGTCAGGCGGACGCTGGCAGGGCGCCTTAGCGGCGTGGGGCGTGTCGCTGCTCGGCCTGGCCCGCGTAATGGAACCAGTGCATCGGATTCCAGCTGCGTCTGACCTGCACGGTGAGCACCTCGAAGGGGAAATGGTGAGGCGGTGTGTGGGCCTGCGTGGTTCGAAATCCAAAAGGACTGTGGGAACCAACGATCACCAGATCCGCCTCGCAATCGTTGGCCAGCCTGATGACGCTCTGCCGCTCCTGCCCCACTTCCACCCACAGGTTACCTGCGGGGTGGATTTTCTCCAGCATGGCCCGTATGCGCTGGGAGGCAGCATCGGCCAGTCCCGTGGCCAGTTCCGCCGGTGACATGAACGGGACATGATCAGACTCGAAACCGGTGTGATAGTCGACCACATGTGCCGTCAACAGTGTCGCGGAATGACGCCGGGCGTGTTCCCATGCCAGCAGCAATACCTGCTCGCCGCGCGTATCCGGATCGATGACACAAAGTATGTTTTTACACTGCTTCATAGTCTGCCTCCAGAAGGCTCGACGAGCTGGCCGGAGGCGCTAGCCCGGGGACCGGTTCGTGTCGGGTGATAGCTCATGATTCTGCAGGGGCGCCGGCGCCGCACCGGGGACGCTGCCGCATTCGTTGAACACCCGCAGCCGGCAGTTGCGGCACACCTGCGGATCGAGTTTGTTGAACACCTTGGTAATGGCTTCGCTCTTGCTGCGGAAGGAATTTTCCTCGCCGATGGACTCCATGAAATTGCCTTTGTGCAGCGTCTTCATAACGGCTGTTTTCAACTGGATGAAATACAACCCGCCGCCCTGGGCGCGGCGGCGCTTCGCCTCGGTGGCGAGGAATTCGGCGCCGGCCACGTCCACGAAATTGATGGGCGAGGCTACTACGACCAGGTGCTTCTGCGACGGGGTTTGCTTCTCGAATTCCCGGAAACTCTCCTGCACGGCGCTCACCGCCCCGAAGAACAGCGATCCGTCCACCCGCACGATTTTCATCTGCGGGCATTCGGGCAGTGACGGATTGCGGGTGAATTTGCGTTTCGCGTGCTGGGGATCGGGTACCCGTTTCACCACCTGCGGGCGGGAGGTGCGGCTGAGATAGATCACCAGCGACAGCATGACGCCTACGACGATCGCCTCTTCCAGCGCGATGGACAGGGTGGCGATGAAGGTGACCAGCAGGATCGCAGTCTCCGCCCGGCTGGTGTTGATTATCTGGCGGATGTGGTGGAAATCGATCAAGCCCCAGGCCACCAGGAACAGTACCCCAGCCATGGCGGCATTCGGCAGATAGGTGGCGAGCGGGGCTACCAGCACCACGATGGCGGCCAGCAGCACCCCGGCAGTGACGGCGGCCATCGGCGTCTTGGCGCCGGCGGTGTAGTTCAGGCCGCTGCGGTTGAAGGAGCCGGTGGCCACGTAGCCGGAGAAGAAGCTGCCGATGATGTTGGACAGACCCTGGCCGATAAATTCCTGGTTGCCGTCCAGGTGCTGTCCACTGCGCACCGCCATGGCGCGGGCGATCGAGACCGCCTCGGTGAGGGCCAGCAGGGTGACGGCCACCGCGCCGCTGAACAGATCCCGCAGGCTCTCGAATGACAGGGTGGGCATCGACAGCGGCGGCAGCACGGAAGGCAGCGCGCCCACGGTGCTGATGGTCTTGACGCCGACTTGCTGCAGGATGATGCCGAGTACGCTGCCCCCGAGCATGGCGACGATCATATACGGCCAGCGGGGCAGAAATCGGCGCACCAGCACCCCGATCAATAGCGTGACGAGGGAGACGGCGGTGACATAGGGTCCGATCTGGTCCAGGTGTGTGAACAGGGTCTCCCAGGTTTCGACGAAGGAGGTACCGCGCGGGATAGGCAGACCGAAAAAGTTCTTGACCTGGTTGGTGGCGATCAGGATCGCGGCGCCGGCGGTAAAGCCGATCACCACCGAATGGGAAATGAAATTGACCAGAGCCCCGAGGCGCGCCAGGCCCAGCGAGAGTTCGATCAGACCCACCATGAAGGTGAGGGTGAAGGCGAGCTGCACGTAGGGAACGGAACCCGGTTCCGCGTAGCTGGACAGGATGGAGAACAGCACCAGGGAGGCGGCCGTCGTGGGGCCGGAGACCAGATGCCAGGAGGAACCGAACAGGGCGGCGATGATGGCGGGAACGATACCCGCGTACAGGCCGTATTCCGGCGGCATGCCGGCGATGGTGGCGAAGGCCACCCCCTGCGGCAAAACCACTATAGCGCCGGTGAGCCCGGCCATGAGATCCTCGCGCAGGGTGCGCCGGTTGACCATCGGCCACCAGGACAGAAACGGCATGAAGGACTTGAGCCAGTCAGGAGGGGTGAGCATCGTGGACATCGGAGTTTTCATCTCGGGCTGGTGAAAAACGCGTGCATACCCTATCCCGTCGGGCGTTAAGTCCACGTCAACAAAATGTAATGTAAATGTCAAGATAACGTTAAGGAAGCGTTAAGACGGTGAGTGCGCCCCGGCCCGGGAGCTGGAGGATCAGGTGGCGGTGGCCGCTTCCGTCCCGAAGTCCAGCCGGACCGCGGTGCCGCACCCGGGGCGGCTTTCCAGGGTGATGTCCCAGCCATAGCGATCGCAGATCCGCTTGGTGAGCGACAGGCCAATACCTTCGCCGCCGCTGCCGCTGCCTTTGTAATGGCGCTGGAAGATCTGCGCCAGTTCCGCTTCAGCGATGCCGCGCCCCGTGTCGGTGATCCGCAGCCGTTGCGCCGTCAGGTGGATGTTGACCTCTCCCTGGTCGGTGTGCTGAAAGGCATTGCGGATGAGATTGCCCACGACAATCAGCAGCAAGGCACGGTCCGCCGCCAGCTGGGGATCGGCTACGATCTCCAGTTTGACCCTGGTGGACTTGCCCTCCAGCAGGTGGCGGTGTCTTTCCACCGCGTCCTGCACCAGTTTCGCCACCGCGGTGGGCGGGGCGCTGCCGAACCGCTGTTCCCGAGCGAGCACCAGCAGCGCGGTGGTGATTTCCGCCATGTCCTGGGCTGCCCGCTGAACGCGCAGGGCGCGAGTCCGCTGGCGGTGAGTGAGCGAGGCATCTTCTTCCTGGATTTCCGCGGCTCCCCGAATAATGGACAGCGGCGTGCGCAGTTCGTGGCTGACGTCGGCGGTAAATGCGCGCTCGCGCTCGATGAAGGCCCCAAGGCGGGCAAGATAACGGTCGAAGGCGCGTGCCAGCGCCCCCAGTTCATCCCGGGGGAAGTCCGCCCCCAGCGGCGAGTGCATCGCCTCCGGTTCCAGCGCTTTGACACGTTCGGCCAGTACCGTGACCGGGGTGATGACGCGGCCCGCCAGCCACAGACCGCCGGCGCTCGCGAGCAGCATAATCACCAGCACTCCGCTGCCGAGCAGCCATACAAAACGGGTTTCGCGGGTTAGCTGGTGGGTTTCGTTGTAGAGCAGGTAGTAGCGGGACTCGTCCACGTCCTGAACCAGCAGGCGATAGGGCACGCCTCGCAGCGTCAGGGAGGTGAGGCCGGGCGGTTGTTTGAGCAATTTCCCGGGTGGCGGCGGCGCACCCGGCGGCGAGGGGGACACATAGCCCAGCACCGTCACGGTGGCCTGGGGGAGGGAGTAGTGGTTGCGTTGCCGCCGGGTAAGGTAGTCCTCCAGTTCCGCCTTGAGCGTCTCGTCCATCAGGTGCAGCCCGGCGTCATGTGTGGCAAGGTACAGCCAGCTGCTCAGCAGCAGGCTCAGGAGCCCCCCGAACAGGGCGAAGGCCAGTCCGCCCCGGAAGCGCAGGCTGCGTTTAAAGCGTATCGGCATCCGCCAGCCGGTAACCGCGTCCACGCACCGTCTGCAGCAACGGTGCCTCGCCGGGATGGTCGATGCCGCTGCGCAGCACATGCATGTGGGCGCGCAGGGCGTCGCTGTCCGGAGGCGTGTCGCCCCAGATCTGCGCCTCGATGTCGCCCCGCGACACCACCCGGGGCGAGCTTTTCATCAACATCTCGAGGATGCGCATGGGGATGGGCGGCAGTTCGATGTCGCGCGAACCGCGCCGGACCTTGAGGGTGCCGGTATCGAAGCTGAGATCGGCCACCTCCAGTCGCCGCCACTGGCCCTTGCCGGAGGCGCGCCGCACCAGCGCATGCAGCCGCGCATCGACTTCACGCAGGGCGAAGGGCTTGATTACGTAATCGTCCGCCCCGGCCTCCAGCCCGGTGACGCGGTCCTCGACGGAATCGCGGGCGGTGAGCATCAGCACCGGGGTTTCCTTGCCCGCCTCCTCACGCAGCTTGCGGCACACCGTGATGCCGTTCATCCCGGGCAGGATCACATCCAGCACGATGGCGTCATAGGTATTGCGCACCGCCAGGTGCAGGCCGGTGAGGCCGTCCTCGGCGGCATCCACCAGGTGACCCCGTTCCTCAAGGTACTCGCAGAGGTTGGCCGCGAGGTCGTGATTGTCTTCGATGACCAGTATGCGCATGGCGTTAATCTACGCGAATGGGGTGACCGGGGCGAGTGGCAAGGGTTTCCGGAGGCTGGCGCTCACTCGCCGCCGGTGAGATTGCCGCCCCGGGTGCGGATGACTTCGCGGTAGAAGCGCGCGCTCTGCTTCGGGGTGCGCCGCAGGGTGGTGAAGTCCACGTGCACCAGGCCGAAGCGTTTGGCGTAGCCGCAGGCCCACTCGAAGTTGTCGAACAGCGACCATGCGAAATAGCCGCGCAGGTCGACGCCCTGGTCCAGCGTCTGGCGGGCGGCGAGCAAATGCCGGCGCAGGTAGTCCACGCGCTGCAGATCCTGCAGTTCGCCGTGCTCAGGGAGCGGGTCGTCGAAGGCCGCGCCGTTTTCGGTGATGTAGACCGGCGGGTTGCCGTAGCGTCCCTTGATCCACAACAGGATCTCCGTGAGGCCGGCGGGATAGACCTCCCAGTCCATGGCGGTATGCGGACGGTCATCCTGGCGCAGGCGGGCGGCCCGTACCGGGCAGTCCGCCGGATCATCACGGACCACGCCGCGTGAATAGTAGTTCACGCCGAGGAAATCCACCGTGCCGGGAAGACCGGCGAGATCCGTGGCCGTGTAGACCGGCCAGTCCGCGCCGAAGATCGCTTCCAGTTCCGGCGGGTAGGCGCCGAGAAACAGCGGATCCAGGTACCAGCGGTTGATGAAGGCGTCGCGCCGCGCCGCGGCGGCCAGGTCCTTCGCCTCGCCGCTCGCCGGATGCTGCGGTTCCAGATTCACCGCCAGCCCGATGCGATGACGGCCGGTGGCGCGGTATGCGGACACCGCGGCGGCGTGGGCGCGCAACAGGGCGTGGGCGACGCGCGGTGTCTCGTAGAGGCTATGATGCCCCGGGGCATGTTCGCCCTGCAGATGGCCCGCCACGGTGACCACCCAGGGTTCGTTGAGGGTCAGCCAGTGCGGCACGCGGTCATCGAGCGCATCGAACAGGATCCGGGCATAGTCCGCGAACCAGCCGGCGCTGTTCGGATTCAGCCATCCCCCGCGCTCCTGCAGCGCCGCCGGCAGGTCCCAGTGATAGAGTGTGGCCATGGGCTCGATGCCCTGCGCCAGCAGTGCATCCACCAGCCGCCGGTAGAAATCCAGTCCTTTGGGGTTCGGTTTCCCGGTGCCCTCCGGCAGCACCCGTCCCCAGGCGATGCTGAAGCGGTAGGCGTTCAGCCCGAGCCGGGCCATCAGCCCGACGTCGTCCGCGTAGCAGCGGTAGTGATCGCAGGCGATATCGCCGGTATCGCCGTTCGCCACCCGCCCCGGCGTATGGGCAAAATCGTGCCAGATGCTCGCCCCGGCCCCGTCGGCGAGGGGTGAGCCCTCGACCTGGTAGGCTGAGGTGGCCGCGCCCCAGAGGAAGCCGTCAGGAAAGGTCATGGCGTGTGACATGGGCTCCTGGATATGCGGACGCCCGCTCAGTCCTGCGACGGCGTCACTCCCGGGGCGGGAGCGAGGTCCGCATGTTCCGCGGCGGCGGGGAGGGGGCTCAGTTTCCAGGAGCCGTCCTCGGCGATTTCGAGCAGCTGCTCGTAATAGTCGGTGTCGTCATCATCGCCCAGGGTCAGGTACGTGATGCCCCGTTCACGCAGCCGTCGCAAAAGTGCGTTCACCTGTGTCTCGCTCAGGGCCCGGCTCGGTTGATCGAGAAAGGCGAAACTGGGCGCGGCGATCAGCACGCGCGCAAAGGCGAGGAGCTGCTGTTCGGAGAGAGAGAGCAGGTCGGCCCATTTGCGTTCTGTATTGAGTCCGCCGATTCGCCTCATTACGGATTCCAGGTTCAGGGAATGGAGAATCTCGAGGATCTGCTCGTCCGGGAACAGTTTTTCCTGACCGGGGTGCAGCAGCGCCTCGCGCAACGTTCCCGGCGGCAGGTAGGGACGCTCCGGCACGAACATCATGTCGTCGAGGCCGGGTCGCAGGATGCGCCCCTCGCCCTTGTCCCATAAATCGGCGGTCGCGCGGAACAGGACGTGTTTCGTGGAATCGCTCTGTGTGCGGATGAGTACACAGGTCCCGACGGGTATGGTGAGGTTCAGCTTGTCGACCAGGATACGACCCCTGCGCCGTGACCGCAGGGTCAGTTCATCGAAGACGACAATCCCGCAGGAATCACAGCTTTCGATTTCCGGAATGACCGGCGGCCGTGCATTGTCCATGGCCTGACGCAATCCTCCGAGCCGGGCGATGACCGCCGTGTAGTTCGATATGGACTGGAACTGGGTGACGATCAGGGAAAACGCCCCGAGCAGATGACCGAAGGCCATGGCCGACTGGCTGATGACACCGAAGTCGGCCTTGCCGTCAATGAACAGGGGCGCCACCACCAGGGCCGGAATGATCTGGATGAGATAGTTGTACCCGGTGGTGAAGTAGCCGAGGTTGCGGTTTACCTCGATGATGCGCTGATAATTCGAGGTCAACTGCTCGAGGCGGTCGAGCAGCCGCGCCTTGAGCCGTCCCTCGCGCCGCAGCAGGGCAATGGAGGCGGCGTTTTCACCCACATGCAGCAGGCGGGCGCGAAAGTTGGCCTCCTTGTCCAGCTGGTCGTAATTCAGCCGGACCAGGGGTTTTCCCAGGTAAACGGTGAAAAAGGAACCCAGGGCGGCATAGGCGACCGCCACGACGAACAACAGCGGGCTGATGGTCCACATCACGCCGGAGAAAGCTACCACCGTGAAGCTGGCATTGAGAAACAGCAGCACGAAGGACAGCGTGGTCGAGGTCAGCGAGCGGATGTCTTCGGCGATGCGCTGGTCGGGGTTCGGCAGATCACCGGCATCGTGCAGGCGGAAGTAGGTGTGGTTATCCAGATAACGGGTGACGGCGCGGTCCGTGAGCCACTTGCGCCAGATAAGCCCCAGGCGCTCCTCGGCGTAGCGGTAGAGCACCGCGGCGACGGTTGAGGCCGCGAAGACACCCACGTAGAGCAGGGCATAGCGGAGGAATCCGCTCATGTTCCGGTGCTCGATGGCCGTCATGAAGTCCCGGCCCACATAGCTGTTCACCACGTTCAGGGCATTGATGCCGAACAGAAACAGGATGAGCACGATGAACAGCGCCTTGGCCTTGCCGCCGACCTCGGACTTGAGGAGGGACCTCATCATCTCCATGAAGCGATCAATGATGGTGCGGCTGATCGGAATCTTGAAGGCGTTCATGGATGACGGGACGGGGCTTCCGGCAAGCCGTGGAATTCTGAGCTGGGGGGTTGATACCTGTGCATGTGTGTGACAGTTGAGCAAGTGGGCCGGTGACTTCGGGCGGCTGCCAGTATAGCCTTGTCACGAAAAACCGCCGAGAGGAGATTTCCGGTACCATCGCCGGGCGTTTTCCCGGGCGGATGCCCTGCATCTGCCATCATGTCTTCATAAGGTTGCCAACATGCACACCCGGTTGCTGGATGCATTCACCGATCTCTCCGACTGGATGCCCGTGACTTCGGGCCAGGCGCGGCTGGACATCACCCCCGAACCGGGCCCCCATGGCCAGGCCATGCGCCTGGATTTCGATTTCGGGAGCAGCGGCGGCTTCGTGGTTGCCCGCAAACCCTTCGACTTCACCCTGCCGGAGACCTTTGCCTTTCACCTCGCCGTCCGCGCGGATGCCCCGCCGAACACCTTCGAATTCAAACTCGTCGATCCGGCCGGTGTCAACGTCTGGCGTTATCAGGATGCCGCCTTCGACTTCTCCGCGGACTGGCGTACGCTGTGCATCCCGGGCAACCGGATCGATTTCGCCTGGGGCCCGGCGGGGGGGGCGCTCCCGCCGAAATCGGCGCCATTGAGTTCGCCGTGGCGGCCGGCCCCGGCGGTCGGGGGACGCTCTGGATTGCCGACCTGCGACTTGAAGATCGCACGGTGTACGCGCCGCCCCGGCTGCGGGCCTCGGGTGCTCTGCCAGGGCACGAACCCGCCCGCGCCATGGACGGCCGCCCGGACACCAGCTGGCGCGGCGGGCCCGGCCCCGGGCCCGCGTGGCTGGAGATCGATTTCGGTCAGCTGCGCGAATACGGCGGCCTGATCCTGCACTGGACGTCCGTGCCCCGGGAACGGCGCTTCACGTTGCAGGGTTCGAACGACGGCAGCCGGTGGCTCCCCCTGTACACGGCGCCGCGCTCGGCCGGGGAGCGCAGCTATGTCTATCTACCCAACGGCGCGTCGCGCTACCTGCGGCTGGAGGTCGAGGCGGTCGGCGCCGCGGACTGCCCTGGTATCGTCGCCGTGGAGGTGCAGCCCTTCGATTTCTCGCGCTCTATCAACGCGTTCTTCCATCAGGTGGCCGCTCATGGTGCGCGCGGGCAGTATCCCCGGTGGCTATACCGCGAGCAGACCTACTGGACGCCCGTGGACATCCCCGATGGCGCAGTACCGGCGCTGCTCAACGAGGACGGTCTGCTGGAAGTCGACCGTGGCAGTTTTTCCCTGGAGCCCTTTGTGTACGTGGACGGTGTGCTGATTGCCTGGGCCGACGTCGCCGTTACCCAGGATCTGGAGGGCGATTGCCTGCCGCTGCCGTCCTCCGTGTGGCGCCATGCCGAGCTGCGGCTGATGACCACCGCCTTCGCCGCCGGTGCGCCCGGACGTGTCGTACTCTATGTCCGTTACCGCGTGCAGAACCCGGGTGCCCGCCGAACGGTGACGCTGTTCAGCGCCGTGCGCCCGCTGCAGGTTACACCAACCTGGCAGGAATTCGAGGGACTCGGTGGCGTCAGCGCGGTGCGCGAACTGAACTACCGTGACGGTGTGGTGTGGGTGAACGGCACCAGGGCGGTGATCCCGCTGCGCCCGGCCGATGGTTTTGGCGCCGCGGCCTTCGACCAGGGCCCGATCACCGATTACCTCTCGGACGGCGGACTGCCGCCGGACTCCGGTGTGAGCGATGGCTTCGGTTACGCCTCTGGCGCGCTGCGCTTCGATCTCGACGTTGGACCCGATGCCGTGGAGGAGGTCTTCCTTGCCATTCCCTTCGGACCGGTCGACCCCGGTGCGGCGCTGCTGCCGGCAGGGTGCGCCGGAGCGGAGCGGTTCGAGTCGGCGGTGCGTGAGTGGTCGGAGCGGCTCGGTACGGTGAACTTCATGGTGCCGCCGCCGGCGCGGGCGTACCTGGAGTGCTGCCGCAGCGCGACGGCGCACATCCTGATTAATCGCGACGGACCGTCGCTGCAGCCTGGTCCGCGCCGCTACACCCGTTCCTGGATCCGCGACGGCGCGGTCATGGCCGCTGCGCTGCTGCGTATGGGTCGCAGCACCGAGGCCGGGGAGTTCATCCGCTGGTATGCCCGGTTCCAGGGTGCCGACGGCAATGTCCCCTGTTGCGTGGATCGCAAGGGACCGGACTGGCTGGCCGAGCATGACAGCCATGGCGAGTTCATTTTCGCGATCGCGGACTATTACCGCTTCAGCGGCGACCGCCGCCTGGTCGAGGAGCTTTGGCCGGCGGTGCGCCTGGCGGTCGCCTACCTGGAACAGTTGCGCAGCGAACGGCTCACGCCTGCCTATCGCGAAGCGGACAAACTGGCCTGTTACGGCCTGCTGCCCGAGTCGGTCAGCCACGAAGGCTATCTCGCCCACCCGGTGCACGCCTACTGGGACGATTTCTGGGCGCTGCGCGGTTTCAAGGACGCCGCCGCGCTGGCGCAGGTCATGGGCGAGTCGGAGGAAACCGCCCGGCTCGCCGCCCTGAACGAGGATTTCCGCGCCACGCTCTGCGCCTCTCTGCAGCATGTCATGGCCACGCGCGGCATCGACTTTCTGCCCGGTTCGGTGGAGTGGGCGGATCCGGACCCGACCGCCGTCGCCAACGCGCTCACCCTGGTGGACGAAACTGGCAACCTACCGGCCGCGGCGCTTCAGGTGACCTTCGACCGGTTCCTCGAACGCTTCCGCGCCATGCATGCCGGAGAGGTGCCCTGGATCAACTACACGCCCTACGAGATACGCATCATCGGTGCACTGCTGCGCCTCGGGCGGCGCCGCGAGGTGCATCAACTGGCTCGCTTCTTCCTGGCAGAGCGCCGTCCGCCGGCCTGGAACCAGTGGCCCGAGATCGCCTGGCGCGACCCACGCACACCGGGTCATCAGGGCGATCTGCCGCACAGCTGGATCGGCGCCGAATATGTGCTCGTGTTCCGTGACCTGTTCGCCTTCGAACGCGAGGCGGACCGCTCGCTGGTGGTTGCCGCCGGCATACCCGAAGAATGGCTGGCGGCGGGGGAGGTCGCGGTCAGCGGTCTGCCGACCTGGTACGGTCGCCTCGAGCTGCGGTTGCGCCGCGCGGCGGACGGCGCCCTGCATCTGAGCCTGGGCGGGGAACACGACCTGCCGCCCGGCGGTTTCCGGTTCGCACCGCCTGGCGACGGGCCGCTGCGGGAAGTGCGGATGAACGGTGTGCCGACTACGGATTTTACCCGGCGGGAGGTGTGTATCAGGACATTCCCGGCCGAGGTCATTGTCGGCGTTTATACGTAAATGAAGAATTCACCGCAGAGACGCAGAGTTCGCAAAGGAATTCGATAAAGAAAAAAATTAAATACTCAGCGTTCTTTGCGTCTCTGCGGTGAAAACGATTTCCAACTGAAAATAGATAAATTTTCATCACGGGATTACTCATGAGCACACATCCTTGCACCGACCCGAACGCCGCACCCGCGACCCTGCACCGCCTCTCGAACGGGCGCTATCAGGTGCTGGTCTCCGACACCGGCAGCGGCGTGTCATCCTGCGACGGTCTCGCGCTCACCCGCTGGCACGCCGATCCTGTCGAGGACGATATCGGCACCGTTGCGTACCTGCGCGACCTCGATGACGGGCGGTTCTGGTCGCTCGGCTACCAGCCGACACGCACTCCGGCCGGTGTCTACCGGACCGAGGCCGCCGGCGGGAGTTTCCTGCTGGAGCGGGAAGATGACGGCATCGCGGCGCGCCTGCAGGTAAGCGTGGCGGATGACGCGGATCTGGAGTTGCGTTCCATCGAACTGCACAATGCCTCGTCGCGGGAGCGCCGTATCGAGGTGACCAGCTACCTGGAAGTGGTGCTCTATCCTGCCGGCGCCGATGACGCCCATCCCGCCTTCGCCAAGCTGTTCGTCCAGACCGAACGCGATGATGAGCATGGCGCGCTGCTCGCCCGCCGCCGGCCGCGCGCGGCGCACGAGCGCTGGCCGTGGCTGGTGCATGCCCTCGTCGGTGCGCCGTTACGCGAATGGGAGACCGACCGGATGCGCTTTCTCGGACGTGGCGGCTCACCGGGGCGTCCGGCCGCGTTGTTGGGTACCGAACCCCTGTCGGGCAACGTCGGCAATGTGCTCGATGCGGTCATGAGTCTGCGCACCGTGATCGAACTGGCGCCGGGCGAAAGCACGGAACTGCAGTTTCTGACCGGGACGGCGCAAGGGCGCTCCGAGGCGTTGCAGTTGTTGCAGCCTTATTACGCCGCCGCCGCGCTGTGGTCATCGCCGATGGTCGGTGATTCTGCTGTTCCGGTGTCATCGGTGCGGACGGATCAGACTCCGACCGATGACGAGGCTGCCGGTCTGCTGGCCTTCAACGGCTACGGGGGGTTCACACCGGCCGGCGACGAATATGTGGTGCGTCTGCCCTGGCAGGGTGGGTCGCTGCGCCGTCCGCCGCTGCCGTGGATCAATGTCGTGTCGAACGAGCGCTGCGGTTTTATCGTGAGCGAAACCGGCGCCGGATACACCTGGGCGCGCAACAGCCAGGCGAACCGGCTGACACCCTGGTACAACGACCCGGTGACCGATCCGCACGGCGAGGCCTGCTACCTGCGTGACGAGGCCAGCGGTGAGTTCTGGTCGCCGCTGCCCGGTCCCCGGCCGGCGCCGGGCGACTACGAGGCGCGCCACGGCTTCGGTTACAGCCGCTTCAGCTGCCGACACGACGACCTTGACCAGGAGACCACGCTGTTCGTGCCGCGTTATGACCCGGTCCGTATCCTGCACCTGCGTCTGACAAACCGCGGCGCCGGGCCCCGGCATCTCTCCGTCTTCTCCTATCAACGCCTGGTGCTGGGTACCCTACCGGCCTCGCCGAGCCCGGTGGTTCCCACTTTCGATGCCGGGCGGGAACTGCTGCGCGCCGTCAACCCGGAGGCCGGCGAATTCGCCGGCGGCATCGCCTTCGCCTGTGCGGTGGTGAACGGAACGGAGCTCGAATATACCACTCATACCTGCGATCGCAGCTCCTTCATCGGTCGCCACGGCGACCCTTCGGACCCGGCCGGCCTGCGCCCGGGAACACGGCTGGACGGTGCCTGCGGCGCCGGGCTGGAGCCGTGCTTCGCACAACAGCTGAAATTTACCCTGGGACCGGGACACACGGTCGAGTGCGCCTTTCTGCTCGGGGAATGCCTGGACGAGGACGAACTGACTCGGCTGGCCGCGCATTACCGCGCACCGGGGGCGGTGCAGGCTGCCTTCGAGGAAGCCCGGGATTTCTGGGCCGGGCTGGTTGCTACCCTGCGCATCGAGTCGCCATCGCCGGCCATCGACCTGATGCTGAACGGCTGGCTGTTGTATCAGAACCTCGCCTGCCGTATTCAGGCGCGTTCGGCCTTCTACCAGTCGGGCGGAGCCTACGGCTTCCGAGATCAACTGCAGGACGCCGCGGCGCTCACCGGCGTGCGCCCGGACCTGACTCGTGCCCAGATACTGCTGCACGCGGCACACCAGTTCGTCGAGGGCGACGTGCTGCACTGGTGGCATCCCGCCCCTATGGAACGCGGCCTGCGCACCCGTTTCTCGGACGACCTGCTGTGGCTGCCGTATGTCACCTGCCACTACCTCGAGGTCACCGGTGATGCTGCCATCCTCGAGGAGCGCGCGCCCTTTCTCAGCGCGCGGCTGCTGGAACCCGGCGAGGACGAGACCTACCTTAAGCCCGATACCGGCGATGAAGCTGCCGACCTTTACGAACACTGCTGCCGCGCCCTCGATCGCTCACTCACGCGCGGCGTGCACGGCCTGCCGCTCATGGGCACCGGCGACTGGAACGACGGCATGAATCGCGTCGGAAGGGAAGGGCGCGGCGAGAGCGTCTGGCTCGGGTTTTTCCTGTACCGCATCCTCGGCGACTTCCTGCCGCTGTGCGAGCACCGCAACGATCGGGCACGTATCACCCGCTACTATGACTACCGCGCCCGTCTTGGAAATGCCCTGGAGGAAAACGGCTGGGATGGCGCCTGGTACCGGCGCGCCTACTACGATGACGGCACGCCGCTCGGTTGCGAGGGTGACCCGGAGTGCCGCATCGACGCCCTGGCCCAGTCCTGGGCGGTGCTCTCGGGTGCGGCGCCGCCCACCCGGGCGGCGCAGGCGATGGACGCGGTAGAGGATCAGCTGATCTCGGCGACCGACGGCATCGTGCGTCTGCTCACACCGGCCTTCGTCGACACCCCGCATGATCCCGGCTACATCAAGGGCTATGTCGCCGGCGTGCGCGAGAACGGCGGGCAGTACACCCACGCGGCCTGCTGGGTGGTGATGGCACTGGCGCGCCTCGGGCGCAACGAGCGCGCTGCGCGCGTGCTGGAGATGCTAAGTCCGGTCTGCCATGCGGCCACCCCGGAGCGGGTCGCGGTTTACCGACTGGAACCCTATGTGGTGGCGGCGGATGTTTATGGCGAACCGCCACATGTCGGCCGCGGCGGCTGGAGCTGGTATACCGGGTCCGCCGGCTGGTTGTACCGCGCGGCGCTGGAGTCGGTAATCGGCCTGCGCGTGACGCAGGGAAGAACCTTCCTGATCAGTCCCTGCATCCCGGCAGACTGGCCCGGGTTTCGCCTGTATTACCGTTTGCCCGACGGGGTGACGCAATGCGAGATCGTCGTCGACAATCCACACGGCGGCCGGCAGGTGATCGCCGCCCGTCTCGATGGTCGCGACGTGCAGGTCACTGATGGCGCCGTGCGCATCACCCTGCCCGAGGCTGGTGGACAGTATCGCATCGAGGTGCGGTTGGGTTGAGATGGGGAAACATGAAAGAAGTGAGAAGTTAGAACACTGACGTCCCGTAAACATTACGCGAACTGCAACCGTGCTTGAAGTGGCGAGTTCTTCCGAGAAGCTTTGGTAACTGGCATAGCATCTATTCGCGCATGAATCGGTGGACAAAGAGCGGGGTGATGGACCGTATATTTACTGCGCCTGGAATATAATTTGACGGGCAACCAACGCTTCCGCATCTCCTTGAGGAATGATGGTGCTGTAGACGCAGGTGAAAATCTGGAGTGTCTTAAACGGGTCGCAGGCCGTCCTTTGGGACCCTTGTCCTCAGGAAGTCGGAGCCACCATCAGCATGGCATTACCGCTGGCGCGAATCAATTGATGCGGGATGATGGGTGCGCGTTTGATGGTTTCATATCCCAGTCGCCGGTAGAGACGTACCGCGGCTGCGTTCTGCTCGAAGACCACCAGGCTCAGCTGCCTAAAGCCGTGCTGCCGAGCCTGTTGCCGGGCCATCTGCATCAGCCCCGTGCCGATACCGCGCCCACGGAACTCCGGGAGCAGCGCCACGCCGCAGATATACCAGGTGCCGGGCGCTTCCAGGTATTTGTAGGGGGCGAACACATCCGTACCGTCAAACGGCGGTGGCGACACGACATCGGAAGGATCCCTTGCAGGCATCGGAAAACCGAGCAACATGCCGGTCCGCCTGTCCGCCACCTCCGCTACGCAACAGTTCCGGTAACTGTAATCGCCCGCTTCCGAGGCGTATATCCCGGCGCCGATATCCAGCGCTGTCAGGTCGCCGGCCGCCTGCGCCGCTTCGGTCCATTCAATGAGCGCGATGCCATCGGAGGAAGTGTCGATCATTTCGGCGATGAAACGACTATCGCCCGCGGTTGCCGGCCGATAAGCGGGTACGTCACTCATGCCGGTCGAGCGACACGTAGTAGAGCCAGGCATCCTGGTCGACCTTGAGATCGATGAGGCTGCCGTTCCTCACGTCGAGGTGAACATAGACCGGGACGCCTTTCTTGACCACGATGCCATAGCCGGCCGGGAAGGTGATGTTGGTGGTGGTGACATTCGAGCCGAGGTAGGTGTTGCCCGAAGTCGCGCCGTAGACGTAGAGACCCGGACCCGAGTATTTCGTACGGAAGATGCAGCCGGTGGCGTCCGCCTCATTGCACTGGTACATCTCGGGTTTGGTGCTGATCTCGATATCGACGTACAGCGCCACATCGACCTGTTCGGCGATGGATGCCGCGACGATGGCCACGTCCTGATCCGGAATCCAGGCCCCCGCCTTGTCGACATGACAGGTTTTCCCGCGCAGACAGAGACCGGTGGTGGACTTGATGACGGCGGTGGAGAGCGGCTTGATAGCCGGCGCGGCCTGCACCGGGGTAAGTCCCGCGCCCGTCAGCAACGCCAGGGCAAGGCCGAGGAGGGCGGCGCACAGCGTCTTGCCTGGGTTTAACAACACCGTTTGATACTGTTCCATTTGCGTTCCTGTTCGGCTTTGAAGAAAGCCTTGCGGTCGAGCGGCGCGCCCTCGTCCGCGTGCTGCGCGCGCCAGTGCGCCAGGTAGCGCTCGTAGGCGTCGTCGCCGCTGAGGGTGCGCAGCAAACGCCATAACTTTTTCAGTGTATGTCCGCGCATCAGTCTCGCACCCAGTCTTCCACCAGCCGCGTGGGGATGTGCGGCGCCTCGGAGAGCGGTGGGTGCACGCGCCCGGTGGCGGCGCGGTAAGAGACCCGCAGCGTATCCAGTACCAGCACCCAGGTGATCACCAGAAAGAGCAGGGTGAGCGCCGCATTCAGGTGGTCGTTGAAGATGATCTGCCGGGTCTGGGCGATCTTCTCCGGGGCGACCGCGCCGCCGGCGAGCTTCGCGGCCAGGTCGTTCGCGTGCGCGAGAAAACCGACGCGCAGTTCCGGGCTGAAGAGTTTTTCCCAGGCCGCGGCGCTGGTGATGGTGACCAGCCAGGCGAGCGGCAGCGCGGTCACCGGTGCATAGCGAGCCCGCTTGCTTTTCATCAGGATGGTGGTCGCCACGCACAAGGCAATTGCCGCGAGCATCTGGTTGGAGATGCCGAACAGTGGCCACAGGCTGTTGATGCCCCCGAGCGGATCGATAGTGCCCATGTACAGGAAGTAGCCCCAGGCGGAGACCACCACCGCGCTGGTGAGCAGCACGCCGGGAGTCCAGCTGGTGCGCCCCAGCGCCGGGATCAGGTTGCCGATCATGTCCTGCAGCATGAAGCGCGCCACGCGGGTGCCCGCGTCCAGGG
>CAVXNM010000061.1:0-71800 GCA_963763115.1 uncultured Gammaproteobacteria bacterium | reverse complement strand
TGGGGTGTTTGAAAAGACGACCAAAGGCTGTCCGCAAGGCTCACCACTCTCCCCGATACTCTCCAACATCGTCTTGAATGAACTGGACCACAAACTGGAAGAGAGAAACCTGGGGTATTGTCGCTGGGCGGATGACTTTGTGATCGCTGTCAGATCGGAAAGGGCTGCTCAGCGGGTGATGGTGGGGACGATCCGATATTTGGAAGAAGAACTTGGGCTCATAGTGAATCGTGAGAAAAGTCGGGTTGCACCGATCAAGGAGATTACCTTTCTGGGGTTTCAGCTCCTGCGAGGTAAGATCCGGGTCAGCAACAAGGCCAAACTCCGGTTCAAAGACGGAGTCCGGGAACTGACTCGCAGGAACAACCCGTTATCGATGTACCACGTGATCCACGAGCTGAGCATCTATTTGCGCGGCTGGGTGGGCTATTTCGGGATTCAGGAATTCAACTACCTGTTCCGCGATCTTGATGCCTGGATTCGAAGCCGGCTGAGGTCGACACAGCTAAAGAAATGGAAGAATCCCCGGAAGTTCCAACGGATCATGATCAAGGCAGGTTTTGACCCTCAACAGGCGCACCGGGTCTGGATCCGGATGAACCGATGGCAGTCGGTGATGCGGCGGCCGGTGCGGTTTGTGATGAACCTTGATTGGTTCAGGGAGCGTGGATTAGTGTTCCTGCATGACTTTACCATCGCTTTCTCCCGGACCTGATGGGTCCGGTTACTGATCGTAGAGCGGTATACCTGGCCGGTACGTACCGTTCTGGAGGGAGGGGGTAGCCTACAGGCTACCTCCTACCAGATTCATGTTTGTCATGAACATTTGGTTCGGTTTCTTGAGCATCGCATAGCAGATCCCTGCTTGTTGCGGATCATTCATCGTTTTCTCAAGGCGGGGGTGATGGAAGACGGAGCGGTACGGACGAGTGAGGAGGGTACGCCGCAAGGTGGACTGGCCTCACCCGTGCTGGCCAATATCTACCTGCACTATGTGCTGGATATATGGTTTGAGAAGCGGTTTGCTCTACGCTGTCGCGGCAAAGCGTTTCTCATCAGGTACTGTGATGACTTCATCGCCTGCTTTCAATCCGAAGAGGACGCCCGGCGATTTCTTGTTGAACTCAGAGAACGTCTGGCTGATTTTGCGCTGGAAGTAGAGCCTTCAAGACCGGGCTCGTCCGGTTTGGTAGTGCCGCGCCATGGAACTGCAAGCGCGATGGTCTGCGTCGTCCACAGACGTTCGACTTCCTCGGCTTCACGCATTATGTGCATCGCAGTCATCGAGGTTATTTTGTCGTTGGCCGGCGAACGGAACGCAAGCGGTTTAAGCGCAAGCTTCAGGAGCTCAACGAGCGCCTGAGAGCATTGCGGGTGCGCGGTGGCACGGCGATGCTGTGCTATTTTCAGCAGCATATGCGGGGTCATATCCAGTACTATGGTGTCAGCGGTAATTACCGGCAACTGGCGGCCTATGCTTACTTCGCCAGTCGTCTGATATACAAATGGCTGAACCGCCGTAGTCAACGACTTGGGTCCGTTTTCGGACGTCGCTGCATAGTCGTTGGTTGCCACCATTGCGTATCTGCCACACTCTGTATCCCGTACCGTCGTGGAAGACTCAGGCTGGGAGCCGAATGGTGTAATGCACCCTGTTCGGTTCTACGAGGGCGGTGGGACGTACCCACTACGGGGATTCCCGCCGCTACTCTCCAAATCCGCATGCTGCGTGCGAGGTGGAGGGAGTTGGAAACGGGATCACGGATTACTCTAGCCAGGCACGAAGGGGAAAACCCCGGATACAGACAAGGGTCGTCCTAATGGGTTACCGCGCCAGCTCAACCCTACGAGGGCATCATCCCAGAGTATTGTGAAACATGCTGCATACCATAGCCATGGCCTTGGTCCTGATCCTGATCCTCGGGCTGAGTGGACCGTCAGGAGCTGAATACCGCTCGGATCGCCCGCCGGTGAATGACTACTGGCGCCTGCCGATTCCGTTCCAGGGCGACGTCCCGGCGGATCACCTTGCAACCGCCGGGGACCTGTCGGCGAGTGCCTGCGCTCAATGCCACCCCGCCCCATATGAGGCGTGGCGGGGTTCCCGCCACTGTCGGGCGACTTCGGCCGGGTTTCTGGGTCAGCTGGGCGCTCTGGATTACGAGGAGAGGCGGCACTGCCTGCGGTGCCATGCGCCGCGTAGCGAGCAGCAGGAGGCCTGGGAGAATGTCGAGTTATCCGTACCTTACGACCTTGGGGGTGTAGACTGCGCCTCGTGCCACGTTCGCGAGCATCAACGATACGGGCCACGCGCTGTGGCCCCGACACCCCATGGCCCGGTACAAAAACTGGCGCTGTTTCGTGAGTCGGCGTTCTGCGCACCCTGTCATCAGTTCGGCGAGGAGGGGCTCAGCGTGAACGGAAAGCCGCTCGAGAACACCTATGCGGAGTGGCTCGCGTCCCGTTACGTTAAAGAAGGCCAGTCCTGCCAGTCCTGTCACATCAAGGATGGTCGTCATGCCTTTGCGGGTATCCATGACCCCGATATGACGCGAACGGGCCTGGAACTGGCGGCCGACCGGATTGCCGCGGGCGTCCGGTTGCGCCTCTGGAATGCCGGTGCGGGCCATGCCTTGCCCACTTATATTACTCCGCGGATCCGAGTCCTCCTGTATGATCCCGCGCGGGATGCGGTGCCTGTGCGTGAATACGCTATCCAACGTCGGATGTCCTGGGATATCGACTCCGGATGGAGGGAGCTTTCGGACACGCGGTTGCTTCCAGACCAGGCGGTGGAACTGGCACACACCTTGGCAACCGATCAAGCCATGATCATCAGCATCATCGTGGATCCCGATGCGGACTACCACGAACGCATCTATCCCGCCCTTCTGGAATTACTCGCCGACCAGCTGACGCCGTCCGAAAGGAGCCTGTTGGAGAACGCAAGAGCAGAGAGCGGCCGCAGCAGCTACGTGCTGTACTGTGTGGAGTGTGGGCCGTGGCGTGGAGTTGAAGCTCCCTGTGCGAGGCGGCCACCCACGTTTGCCGCCTGTTCCAGGCATCGATGAGGCAAGGGCGACACATCGAATTGCAGGTACTATTCCACGCCTGATTCGGAATAAACGGCTGTTGCTAAAAACATACAGGCCATATGAATACGCGCCGGGCATTCGGCTTCGTTAGCGGGATCACATGGAAAACTTGCAGCATTGCGCTGAGTGGTCTATACATCAATAATAATTTCCTAATGATTCGCCAGCGAAGATAGAGAAATCTTACGAGAACCTAGCCTCACAGGTCAGCAGTCCAAGGGAGGCAGGGCCGCACAGAGGCCAGGACGGTCCGTCTTATTCCGAATGCAGCTGAATGCAGCTGGTGAGAGCTTCGGGAAGCAGGTGATGGCGGGCATCGCCTGCAAGATTGTAAGCACGATAATATTAAGAACATCCAGGTTGGGGGCAAGCGTCCTGATCGATGGGTCTATCTGCCCTTTATCCGTCCTCTGCGAACGCAGTGTCCGTTGTACGCCCGTGCAAGAGTTACGCGCAGAATTGGCTTGGTTATGCGCAGTTCAGCCTACCATTTTTGCAAGCTATACAGACTACGGAGGTGGAGAACGTGATAAGTACCCTTCAAGCTTTTCACTCAAGATTGTCCCTATTCGCATTGCTGGTGACCTCCCTGTTTATGGCGCCGGCCCACGCAATACAGCTTCCGGGGCCGGTGGTAGACACCAACTGGCTGGCCGACCACCAGGATGAGGTCGTCATTCTGGACGTACGTGCGGATACGGACAGCTTCCACAAGAAGCAGAGATCCAAGATGGGCGGAATGCAGGCCTGTGGCGCACGGGCCTCGGCGGGCGATTCCTCGGTCTCCGGCCATATACCCGGTGCCGTGCTGGTTCCCTGGCAACGGGCGCGTGCCGCGCGCGTGGTTGGAGACGTGAAACTCGAGGGTATGCTGCCAAGCGAATCGACATTCGAACGCCTGATGCAGCACTCCGGGGTCAATACAGACAGTGCCGTGGTCATCACCACCAAGGGGGAGATACCCGAGCAAGATGCCATGGCTGCACGGCTGTATTTTACGCTGAAGTATTTCGGGTTCGACAACGTGGCCCTGCTCGATGGCGGTACGGCTCAGTGGGCGAACGAAAAGCGCCACCTCGATTACAGCAGGTCCCGGGCGAGCAAGGGCAATTTCAAAGTCGGCAAGCCCCGGGAGTCAATACTTGCGACCACGGATGTGGTGCTCGACGCCGTCAATGGCGACGGTGTGCAGGTACTGGATGTGCGCTCACCGGAGGTCTACCTCGGGCTGACGTACCACCCGCTGTTTGTCAAGCCCCGGGCCCGGGGACACATCCCCGGGGCTAAGAATTACCCATTGGGCCTGTTCGCCAACAGCATGGGTCCGGCGGCCACATTCTACCCGAGCGCAGAGATTCAAAAGACGGCTAAAGCACTCGACGTCAGCACCGAGCAACCGACAATCGTTTATTGCGAGACCGGTGGGCAAGCGAGCGTCGCGTGGTTTGTCTTCCATGAGCTCCTTGGCAATGAGCAAACGCGCCTCTACGATGGCTCGATGAACGAGTGGAGTAGCGATCCCGCGCGACCGGTCGCGGCCATGAAACGGGAGTGAGGCTGAAAACATCGCGGGAGCGGTACCGGTGGTACCGTCTCCCGGACAAAAGGGAGGAGCATAATGGTAACATTGATCAAGAACCTCGCCACTAACCAGTGGCCCTTCTGGCTGGGCGGAGCGTTCGTCGGCCTGGCGGAAATCATATTCTATCATCACTACGACATGTTCATCGTCGTGACAACCGGGCTCGCCCAGATGTACGCGGTGAGTGAACAGCACATCCTCGGACTCGACTGGGTTGGACGCGTTTACGAGCCGGGCATTCACTGGGTGATTATCGGGGCGGTGCTGGGTGCGCGCCTGGTGGCGATATGCGAGGGCGAGTCCCGTTCCTGGGTACGTTACAACTGGCGCATGCTGACGCTGTCTTTTGTGGGCGGGATACTGTTCTCGTTTGGGACGCGTCTGGCGGCCGGGTGCACCACGCACCATTTCATAGGCGGGATTCCGTCCATGAGCATCGCCTCCTGGGTAGTGCTCCTGACGGGCATCCCGTTTGCTTTCCTCGCCTTCAAGCTGTCTCTCTGGTTCGGTCTGGGCGGCTATTTCCGACATCAGGAGACCTGGAAGATGGCCTGCAAGTATTGCAAGGATCCGCAGCAGCCACAACCGGGCTACAACCCGAATTACAGGCCCATGCGCGATCCGCTTCGAATCATTCTGAACCTGTTCCTGTTGACCTTTCTGCTCATGCCGCTGTATTTCGCGTTGTTCACCGACAGTATTGCCGGCAACGTGATCGATACAGGCTGGACAGAGGTGTTGTGGATGGCGATTTCGGGAATACTTATCGGTTTTGGAATCGCCAAGTGCGGTTTCGGCACCGAGTGCTCGGTCATGGCGCCTGAATCGGCCTTCACCAAGGCCAGCTTCTATCGCAAGGGCGGAGTGCCGATGGGCACCTACGCGATGTTCCGGGCCATGCTGCCGCTGCAGGGTTTCATGGTCGCCATCGTGATGTTCAATCTATTCATACTGGGCTCCTGGCTTCTGGGTGTGGGCAGCATTCCGAATGCGGCGGGCGAAATGGGGCTGTACTGGGGACATATCGTGGGGGGACCCTTCCTGGCCATGGGAGCCGTCTTCATGATCGGCTGTGAGGTGCGCACCTATGCGCGTCTTGGGCTGGGTTATGCCACCGCGCTGGCAGCCTTGCCCGGCTTTTTCATTGGCTACATACCCTATACCCTGTTCAAGGAGCAGATCGACGCAGTGATGTTCGGCCAGGGCCTGACCGACTACATCACCATTCCGGAGTGGGGCGCCTATACGCTGGGTGGCACCGAAGTGCAATGGGCTATCGGCTACAGCCTCTTCCTGATCGGAATCCTGATGTTCTCATTTGAATACGGCCGACGCTTCCTGGGGGTGAGTCTGGCCGAGGACCTGCGCAAGAACACCGATGAGCTTATCTACGTGGCCAGTGAGGCGGTTGCAGCCAGGGAGGCGGTCGCGATGAGCCCGGCTAGGGATTGAATGCAAGGTCAAGCCGGGGGCCTATTCCGAGGGGGCCCGGCTGCTACAAACTCGGAGACAGGCTTTTGTTTTATCGGCAGCCGGCAGGGAGTGGCAGGCCGAGGGATAGGGGGAGGGGGTGGACACGAGTAGAGGTAAACACTTATGAAATATTCGGAAACAACGACTTTAGGTGGTCATGTCCTGCGGATCTGCCTTTGCGCGGCGCTGGCAGCCGCATGGGCAGGCGCGAGCGTAAGTGGCGTGGTTGCAGCTGAGCAACCGAAGACCTATGCGGGCACGATCTACGTTGCCGGTCACGGGGGTCATGTTGCTCAGGTCGAACTTACCATCGATCCTTCGAACCAGGAGGATCCAATCCAGATAAAATCGCTGCCCATTGAGCAGGCGAAATTGTCGGTGTCGAAGCGCAAGTTCAAGGACGGCACGTCGCAGTACAAGCTCCACGACGTCAGACTGGACGGGAACCAGCTGTACTGGTCCACGTATAACACGGACGCTCACGACAAGGTTCACTACGGCGTGATCGATCTCACCACACGCAAGAAAATATCCGATATCGCGATACCCGTCGATCCTCGCGCTACGAAGCCAGGGGTCAAGCCCGATGCGATGCCGTACTACTGCGCCTCTGGTCTGACGCCTGCACACTTCATGCCAATGACGATGACGCACGAAGCGTACGTCACGGTCGTCGACAAGGCGGACATGCATAAGTACAAGAATGTGTTCCTCGACAGCATCCTGCCGGATGCGAACTACAAGTTTCTCCACGGCAGTACCAGTCCCGACGGCAGCAAGTTCCTGGCCGTCGTCAACGTCACCGACACGCCTTTCGGCAACATTACCGGCGAACACCGCCTGTACATGCTGGATGCCAGGGAACTGGAAAAAGGCAAAGTTGTCAAGCTCGCCGAGGGGTATCTGTTCGGTGACGGCACCGGTCCTTTCGGCGCCAGCATTACATTCCGTTCGAGCTGGACGCCCGACGGGTCGAAGATCCTGCTCTCGGGGGCCGATCGCTTCTGGGTGGTCGATTCCAAGACCCTGAAACCGCTCAATGGCGCGGATGGCGATGTCGACATCGCGGGTCAGAACCACGATGCGCTGTCCACCACCGACGGCAAGTATGCGATCCTGACCGTTCGGGTCCTGCCCTACAAAGAGGGTAGCCCGGATGAAGGCAAGATGGACGGTCAAATCCAGCTTTATGACCTCGAGAATTCAGAGGCCATTGGCAATTCGGTGTCCGTATGCAACTCTTGCCACATGGAGGAAGAGAAGGAATATTACAATGCCGTACTGTGTGGCCTTGACGGCAAAGTAGCGCCCCAGTAAGTGGGGCGAGTTCTGCGTACTCGTGCCTGGCAGCCGGCTGCTTCTCGCCTCACCGAGTCGATCAATAGCAGTTGGCGGAGTACGAGGCGCGGGAGTCAGGCGGGCGTTCGAAGTTGCCCTGCTGTCCTCGCCACACGAGGCAGGCGGCGACACAAATAGGTCGGCAACCCGTTGCCGACCTATGCTGATTTTTATTTAATGAGCTTCAATGTTGCCTCGAGGGCAAGAGCTTCGCCCGTAATCGGTGAGCTTCCAGGGTGCCGGTCGATATTGATCAACGCAATGGCGGTTGCTGGTCATCCGTCAGGCAGGAAGACGGTTCAGTCTGCACCCGGCGCGCCGTGTAGTGCTCCTTTGCCGGCCTGTGATTCGCCTGTCGTATGACCGGTGCGCGTTCCAGGTGCGCAGACACCTCGAGGATCCCGCGTGCGTGGATTCATGCATCGGATAGCCGAAGAGTCTCCCTGTGAGATGCATTTCGTACCCGATCGCACAGCGTTTCTGCGTAGTTGAGTGCCAGGAAAGCTCGCAGTCAGTTGTCTAGAGCACCCTGGTTGACCCAATCCTTGAGTATCTTTATGTCTTTTTTTGGCAGTGGTGGGTTGCGGTGCGGCATGACCACGGGTGGATTGGCGTCGCGATCCACCGACCGCACCAGTATGCTGGAGGCACTCGAGCCGGGTACGATCACCGGACCACGTTTTATGCCCTTCATCAGGCTGGCGTAGCTCTCAAGACTGAGACCGCTGGTCGCATATCCTTCTCCACCGGGCCGATGGCAGATAACGCAATTGCGCTTCAGGAGCGGCTGCACGTCTGCCTTGAAGCTGATTTCGCCCTGTGGTTCCTGCTGCCGGTCCGCACATCCGGAGCCGATAGCCGTGCACATCGCGAACGCAGCCCATATCTTTCTATCGTATAACATAACATAGGGCCCCCTGCTAATCAGATGGGTGATGAATTCAACGGTTCGATAAAGACAGGCTAGTCATGGCGCTCGCAACGGTCAAGGTATACCACCCAAAAATCCAGACTGCCTGGTATTCCTGACCATGCTCAGGGGCCGGCTTCAATCTGGATTCCCTGATAGTTTCTCTCGGATGGGATTTCCGGCGTGACCCTTCCTTTCCGTTGTATTGGCTGGTTGAGTGATGAAATCAGTTTCCGGTTGATCGTGTGTCGCGATGTGCAAGCGCTATGAAGAGCCGCCGCAATACCGCGGCAGGGGCCCCAACACTTTGTCATGGTGCGTGGTGCACGACGACCGCATGTAATCCCAACCGGACCGGACGCGGTAAATCTGTCCGGCCTGCGCCTGCACGGCGCGCGGCGGTCCCGGCTGGACCCTGCGGCCGCGGTTGAGTGAGCGGTCGAACCCTTGTCCGACGACAGGGTTGACCACCTTATAGAGGGTACTGTCAAACGCAAGGGATACCGTCTCGGCCCGGTTCAATATCCGCGACCATGGCTGATCAGCCCGTAGCGGGGGATGCCGCAGGAGAACGCCACGACCCCCACCGCAAACCTCCAATCTGGCCCTGGTGGACCTCGTGAAAGGACTCGCTCTCCCCGAACCGCGCTCGCCAGGTCCCGTTCGGCTGCGGACCTTAGTAGTCGCTGCGGATGGCCTCCGTAAGGGCCGCTGTGATGCGGTTTTCGATCTTATTGGCGAGTTGCTCAGCACCTGCATCCGGGAAATGCGCGAGAAGATAGGTTGGGCGGATGGTTATGATCGTCACCATGTCGGGCGTCTTATCCATGGAGTACAGGACTACTTTGAACGGACACAGGATCGAGTAATCCATGTTCAGGTTGAACACCTGCTGGTTGAAGACCAAAGAGCAGAAGTTCACTGCGGTCGCTTCCCGAAACCCGATCGTGTTCCATTTGCCATCACCGAAAACGTTACGGTTTTTGGCCAACGCCCTTGCCAGGTTGTCCTCCGATACAATAGTGAACTGGTTCGCCTCCAGAGCAGATTTTACGTCTTCAAGTACCACGTCATAGCGGCCTTTGACCTCCTGTTTCCACACGGCCGGGTTCTCGTCCGCCTGTATCGCGACCGAGTTTCCCACCAGGACCGCCAGCAACAGCGAAGCAGTCCAAAGCTTGCCCACTCCCCAACCAAGTTCCCGGACCGTTTGGCCGTACCTATTTGACGAATTCATGTGCCTCTCCTCTTTATGCTGTCATGTCCATACCTATCGCTTGACTGCCAGTCCCGCAGCGTGATCGAAAAAACAACCCCGTGCCCGATATGGTGTTGGGCACCAGACTCCACTCTTACTTAAGATGTTTCAAATAAGCATAGCAAATATTTGCAACGATGACCCATTTTGGCACACTTCTGTCAACCCGGTTTTGGCGTTACATGTCCGACCAGTTCCCAGACCTTCAGACCCTACCAATACAGAAAGCACAGCCCCACCAGGAGCAGTGGCGGCGCTGTGGACCTGTAGGCATCCTGCCGGCGGGCACGTAGTTCGGGTGAGATGATAGCCGGACGGGTGTCGGAGGTCTGTAGGAGGGTACTGATTTCGAGGCCTTGAAGGCGTGATATTTACCTGAAAAATTAACATGCAAACACTTCCGCAACTATTTGAAGTGCAGGGACTTCTGTTCCGGTAGCTGCCGCTTGCTGCCGGCCTGCAGGCCCGCCATGCGTCCAGCTTGCCTGCGACCACGGCGCCACCTCGCCAGGCGGGTTCGTATGCTGCGACGTCATGGAATAGAGAACAGGTACCATGCTGGCGTTCCGACGCAGACGACAAGCTGGCCGTCACATGGTAAACGTGTTACACGAACTGCATTGACACACACAGCAACGCGGCGATCATACAAGTGTTAACAGGCCCTAATCAAAAACAGCCGGGTTCGGCCGAAAGACGACCCGTACCAGGGCCGTCTCGACGATCCGACGGCCTGTGTCGTTACTCAATCCGAATATTTACTTGATGTGCACGGACTCCAGATGCTACTGGCACAAAGTTCTGCAGTAGCGTCCCACAGACTCTTTCTGCATGGTGTCTATGTTGATGGTGCCATCGGATGAGCGGGTTTATATGCTGTAGCCTGTGCTTGACTTTTCAGGGAGACTGCGTCGCGGGGCTCCGGTTGCGCGACGGAACGTCCGAGTCACAATAGCGCCCTCGCCTCGGCCCGAACATGCCGCTCCGATCGCCTCGTCCAAGGCCAATCTCACCCCCTCAAGCCGCTTTCATGCGCCTCGGGCGACACCTGTCCTCCTCGATTAATACTTCCCCACGCTACAGCCCACTACGACATCGACGCCGCCGTGAGGCACTCTTTCCACCCTTTGTTAAGGGCAAAACAAGGTACTATACTCCCGTTGTGAGAGCATATAACCATCCGTGGGAGCTGAAGCCTTCCGATGGGAAATACCGCATGGGTGTACCGCGGAAACCGGGCGCTAGTAGCGTGCAACTATTCCCGAGGACGAGCCGTCTGCGTCAGACTCTTGGGTAGGGTCGGAAATCTGAGGACGAATCGGATGCGGCATACAGGTTGCCTGGTTCTCGGTGTGCTCTTGGCAATGCTGCTGATCACGGGCTGTGGAGAAGGCGGTTCCCCATCCTCCACGGCTACCCCGGAAGTGTCGCACACCTACCAGGTTCGCGGCGTGGTGGTGGAGATCCTACAAGATGCGCTCGTGATCCATCACCAAGCGATCGACGACTACATCGGGCCGCACGGCCAGGTTGTCGGCATGGACCCCATGGTGATGCACTTCCAACTGGCACCGGACCTCCACACGGACGACTTCCACGTAAATGACGTCCTGGATTTCAGTTTTGAGGACCGTCCGCAGGGGCAAGGATTCGTGATCGTGGAAGCGCACCTGGTTCCCCCAGGGACAGCGCTTTACTTTCGGGCGGCGCGTCCCCGGGATGACCGGTAAGGAGTCTGACAAATGGGGGGAGCACCAAACGAGCTCAGATGCCGCGGGGATCCGTCGTTCGCGTTGCACTGGATGTTGCTGGCGTCCCTGCTGGTCGGAAGCGCCAGCATGGGTTTGGCCGGGTGTCAGACGAAGACGCCTCCGCTGGCAAGGGGTGACCCGGCCCCCAGCTTCCGCCTCAAGGCACGTGGCGGCGACACTTTGTCGTTTCCCCAGGACGTGGGCAGCCGCCCGGCACTACTGCTGTTCTGGACGGACTCCTGCCCGTATTGCGTGGAGGAAATGCTCGATATCGAAGCGCTTTTGCCCGACCTCGAGAAACACGGCTTGTCAGTTCTGGCCATCAACGTCGGCGAGAGTCATGATGCCGTAGACGCGATGGGGGAAGACACACTCGTGACGTATCCGGTCCTCTTCGACAATGATTCGCGGGTGGCGCAACGCTACGGCGTTACTGTCTATCCCGCGGCGCTTGTCATCGACCGGGAAGGAAACATATACAGAAAAATCGTTGGCCTAATGAGCCCGGAGGTCCTTCTGGCTATGGTGGAGGGCGTGTTGTGAAGTATCGGGGCGGCTCGCCGGTGCGGCGCATGGACCTGCACGAATTTCCCCAGCTCACGGTGAATAGAGTGCCATGAGCGCCGGGCGACAAGACCAGGGACGCCAGCCGCGTGGGAGAGCGCGCAAGATGATGCTGACAAGAGTGGCGATCGGCAACGTGCTGCGCAAGCCGTTCCGCAGCGTTACTGCCGCGCTCGCCGCGTGCCTTGCCTGTGGTCTGGTTTTTGCCGCGACGGCAATGCTGCATAGCGTCGACCGGACACTTGATGAAGCTGCACGCCGATTGGGAGCGGACATCATGGTGGTCCCCGAGGGTCACCGGGCCGAGGCAAGCAAGCTCCTGATCGCCGGACAACCTTCCAACTTCTACATGAACGAGTCTGTCATGCCGCTTATCCGGGGAGTGGATGGCGTCCAGATCGCCTCACCGCAACTGTTCCTAACCTCGGCGGAGCTCGTTTGCTGCAGCACCCCTCGGGTACTCCTCGTCGGCTACGATCCCGCAACAGATTTCACGGTCACCCCGTGGGTGCGCTACACGCACGCGTCGGTGGTGGAGGACGCCGCGTCGGTGATCGTCGGATCCACCACCTTGTACGCCGTCGAAGGCACCTACATGACCTTCTACGGCAAACTTTTCCATATGGTGAGTTCCATACAGCCCACCGGTATGGGTTTCCTCGACGACTCCATTTTCATGACACTGGAAGATGCCCGGGATATGGTGCGCATTTCACAGGAGCGCTCCTCCAGCCCGCTGTCTGTTGCGCCCGACCAGATTTCTTCCGTGCTGGTGAAGGTGCGCAAGAGGGCCGACGTCGCCGCAGTGGCGGACGCCATCGCCTCCATCGTACCCGGGGTTCAGGTCATTCAGGTCCCTGACTTGACGGTCGCGGTGCGGCGGGATATCGGCGCAAGCGACTGGGGCATTGTCGCCGCCGGGGTGGCGAGTTGGCTCATGACGCTTCTGGTCGTGGGTGTGACCTTCTCTCTAGCGGTCAACGAGCGACGGCGGGAAATTGGCCTGCTGCGGGCGATGGGCGCGACCAAGGGACATGTGATTCGCTTGTTCGTCCTGGAAGCCATGATCGTGACGTTGCCGGGAGCGTTGTTCGGGGTGTTGGGCGGCTGGCTCGTCCTCGGCGGTTACCGGCAGGTCGCGAGCGCGGACATGGGCGTGCTTACCTTCCTCCCGCCGTCGCCCTATGTGCTGGTGAGTTTCGCTGCGGCTTGCGTCGCGGCAATCGTGGCATCTGGCACTCTGGCTGCCTTGGCGCCCGCCGTACGGAGCGCACGCATGGATCCCTACGACGCCATCCGGGAGGGCCATTGACGTGGGAGGACTGCAGCCCCACGGAGTACGGGACAAAGCGGTCGCGTGCCTCAGCAGCACAGCCATCGCCATGCGCAACGTACGCCGCTGCCCCTTTCGAAGTCTCGGCATCGCTGCGGCAATGTGCATCATGTCCGCCAGTCTGGTCGCTATCGCAGTAGCAGTCGAGTCCGTCAGCATGGCCGTAGGACGCGGTGCCGGTCGCCTGGGCGCTGACATCGTGGTGGTGCCCCGTGCAGGACCACTGACGGCCGATAGCCCGGACGAGTCGATGAATTCCACGCCGCGCTATCTGGACTACTCGGTCGTCGACAAGCTGAAACACATCGAGATCATCGTCCCCCAATACGGCGGACGCCCTCCCGTCGAGAAGCCGGCCGTCGCCGCGGCCACTGCTCAACTCTCTTTCGTAGTTCCGGACAGTTCCGCCGCGGGTGGTGCGTCCTTGCACGTGGTGGGCTTCGAGCCCGAGACGGACCTCTCGGTCCTGCCGTGGTTGAATGACGCGCTACCACGGCCTTTGGGTTCCACCGACGCCCTGGTGGGAAGCCGTCTTGGTCACACTGCGGGCGAACACATCGATGTCCTGGAAGACCTTCAAGTGCGGGTTGTGGGCGTGCTGGCAAGGACAGGGATGGACGCCATGGACCGAGCCATGTTCGTCCCCCTGCCCACTGCGTGGAAGATTCTGCAGCGGCTCGGCGCGCAGGCTAACGGTGCGGTACCTGAGGGGCCGGCCAAGCCCATTACCACCATTCACGTACGCTGCCCCGAGGACGTTGAGCCGCAACAGGCAGTCAACTTCATTCGCTCCGGGATCGCTGATGTGGACCCCAAGATCCTGCATCGGGCCATGGATGTGCTGGGCGTTCAGCTCCGCTCCGGAATCCGGAACATGACTCTCATCGGCATCGTGATCTGGGTCATGACACTATTGCTGGTGGGCGCTGCCTTTTCCATGTTGGTGCGCGAGCGGCAGCGCGAGATAGGCCTTCTGCGGGCGATGGGTGCCAAGAGAAGTGACATCGCGAGCTTATTGGCCAAGGAGGTCTTCACATTGTGCACTGTGGGCGGGGCGTTGGGTGTTGTAATCGGTGTTGCCCTATGTAGCGGGATTAGCGTCGTCATCGAATCCTACTTCGGGATTGCCTATCAAGGACCCAGTCGGACACAATTGGTCCTCATCGGACTACTGTGTCTGGCGATCGCCCCGACCACGGGCTTGCTCGCAGCGCTGGCGCCCACTGCCAGGGCCAGCGTCATGGAACCCCACACTGCGATCCACGAAGGACAATAGTCTGCGGAGCCTGCCCAAGCAATGTTTGGCGATGAATCGGTCGTAGGAAAGCCATGGCAACGATAATTGCGGTCAAAGATTTGTCCAAGTATTACCAGGATGGCGACCGGCTCGTAAAAGCGGTGGATCAGGTCGATCTTGCAATTGCGCCGGGGGATTTTCTTTCCATTGTCGGTCATTCAGGAAGCGGCAAGACGACCTTACTCAGTCTCCTTGGGGGGTTGACACGCCCCACGTCTGGGACCGTGGAGGTGGACGGGGTGGACCTGTGGAGCATAAGCGACGACGAGCTGGCCCGGCTGCGCAACAGAAGGGTCAGTTTCATTTACCAATTCGCCAGCTTGATCTCCACGCTGACGGCATTGGAGAATGTGATGCTTCCTGCGGTGTTCACAAGCCCCCCACGCGACGTCCGCAGCAAGGCACTCGAGCTATTGTCTGCAGTGGGGCTGGGCGAGAAGATTCGAGCGTATCCATCACGGCTCTCGGGAGGTCAGCAGCGGCGAGTTGCCATTGCCCGCTCGTTTATCAACGACCCTTCCATCGTGCTGGCGGACGAGCCCACCGGCGATCTCGACCAAGAGACAGAGGGCGAGATGTTCGACTTCTTCACGGAATTCAACCGCAAGCAAGTGGCTTTCGTGCTAGTCACCCACAGCCTGCAGCTCGCCGCCAAGGCAGCTACTCAGCTGCGGATGGAACATGGCCGTCTGACGTGCATTTGAACGTGTGCATGGCGAATTGTTACTCAGGCAGCTACGGGCAGCTGGTAAAGACCATGGCAATGAGACTTCTAATGGTGCGGTTGAGATAAGCATGGCAGCTTATGGTTTCCCCGGGCATTTCTGATGGGGTAGCGTGTGTATGGCGAATTGATGCTCAGGCGGCAACGGACAACTGGTAAAGCCCGCGGCAATGAGATTTCCACCGGTATTGGTTGAGATCGGCATGGCGGATGATGGTTTCGCCGGCGATTTCCAAGGGTGTATCCCCGTCGAGCGAAGTGTGTACACGGTGCAAATTGTAATAATGGCGGAAATCAGCCAGCTTTCGCTCCAGGTCACTGACATTCCAGAAGAACACCTGGTCAAGAAATTCTCGACGAATGGTTCCAATCAGCCGTTCGACGAAGGGATGCGATAACGGTACGTAAGGAACGGATTTATTCTCTTTGATGTCCAGGATGCGAAGATTAGTCTGCCAGCGTTGATACCGGAATAGCGGGGCATTGTCAGAACTGGGATAGTGCGGAACACCCTGGATCGAAATAGCTTTGTTGAACCTGCGGCCGTATGGTGCAAATATACGAACGAGCCGTATGATATTGTTAACAGACAATATTCCGGAACACCTCTTCGTGCAATGACCCCTGTACTACAACCCTTCCACCTTCTTGTAATCGCCCTGTCCGGTTGGCTTAACCGCCACCAACTGGTGGTCATCGACTATCTGATCGAAGAGAACCGTGTTCTCAAAGAGCAGCTCGAAGGACAGCGGCTTCGGTTCACCGATGAACAGCGAATGCGACTGGCCGCGAAAGCCAAGGTCCTTGGTCGTCGGTGGCTTGATGAGCTCGAGACGCTTGTGATACCCGATACGCTGCTTGCCTGGCACCGTAAGCTCATCGCGAAGAAGTGGACATATGTCAGGAAAGGGCCGGGTCGACCGCGCGTCACGCAAGAGATCACCGATTTGGTATTACATATGGCGCGGGAGAATCTCTCCTGTGGCTACGATCGAATCCAAGGTGCGCTCGCCAATCCCGGCCACGTCATTGTACCGAACACAGTTAAGAATATATTGAAAAGGCATGGCATAGAACCGGCGCCGGAGCGGGGGAAACGTACTTCGTGGAAGACGTTCTTGAAAGCGCATTTGGACGTGATGGCTGCCACGGACTTCTTCACGGTTGAGGTCTGGATGCCGCGCGGACTGGTGACCTATTACGTGTTGTTTATCATCCATCTTTCAACGCGTTCCGTGCACATTGCCGGTGTGACCATGGCCCCCAATAGTGCATTCATGGCGCAAGTGGTCCGTAATCTGACAGATGTGAGTGAGGGTTTCCTTTCAAACAGTCGTTACCTCATCATGGATCTCGATACAAAATACACAGAGGATTTCAGAGGGCATCTGGATCGAGTGGGCGTGAAGCCTATTCGGTGCCCAGCACGAGCGCCCAACTGTAACGCATTCGCAGAGCGATTTGTGCGTTCTATAAAAGACGAATGCCTAGGGCGGATGATTCTTTTCGGCGCATCATCCCTTCGCCGGGCACTCAGAGAATATGCTGCACATTACCACGCCGAACGTAATCATCAGGGGGTAGGGAATAGATTGCTGGAGTCACTTGCCACGGTTAGCTCAATCAATGATCCAATTAAGTGCCGCGAACGGCTTGGCGGTATGCTCAATTTCTTCTATCGTGAAGCAGCTTGAATGTACGCGTTCCATTTTTTGCACCATACGCGCATTTTCACACCACCGCCAGTATCGATCGCTCAGCCGGTCTTGGTTTAGCTGGCAGGCAGTTGCAATTAGCAGGATAATGCCGAGAAGGGTCAACTGCTTCATAAATGTCTCGATTCAAACTTGTTATCTGAATCGTGAGATAGCTCCCACCCATGACACGGGGTACTGGGCTTAGTCCCCGGCGACCCGAATGACGGTTCGGCCCCGAACGTTGCCCTTGACAATCTCTCGGCCTAGGGTGGGTAAATCTTCCAGCTCGGCCTCCTCGGTCATCAAGTCAAGTTGATCCAAGGGGATGTCTTTAGCCAGTCGCTCCCAGGCAGTACGACGCAAGGAAACCGGGCCGAGGTTCGAGTCGATGCCGAGCAGGTTGATTCCCCGCAAAATAAAGGGCAACACACTTGAGCTAAAGAAAACCCCGCCGGCATTGCCACTGAGCGCAATACTGCCACCCCGTACCATCGATCGTAACAAACCGGCTAAAGTATCGCCGCCAACGGCATCCACCGCTGCGGCCCAGCGTTCCGATTGCAAGGGGCGTTGGGAGTGGGCACTAAGCACGTCGCGGCCGATAAAGCTCTTGGCCCCAAGTCGACGCAAATAGTCGTGGGTTGATTCGCGACCGGTTGAGGCTACAACGTTGTAGCCAAGACCGGCCAGAATCGCCACGGCCGTACTGCCAACCCCACCGGCGGCCCCGGTAACCACAACCTCCCGTTGATCCTCCGCTGTCAGGCCGTGCGCCTCGAGGGCCATCACCGATAACATGGCGGTGAGACCGGCCGTGCCGATGGCCATCGATTGGCGCAGGGTTAGGCCCGGCGGCAGGTGGATCATTCCGGCCGAGCTAACCCGATTTCGCTCGGTGAAGCCGCCCCAATATTTCGCCCCGTGGTCAAAGCCGGTCAGAAGCACTTGATCTCCGACCTTAAAACCAGGCGAGTCGGACTCGAGCACGGTACCAGCCATATCGACACCCGGCACCATCGGGTAGCGGCGCAGCACTTTCGCCTTACCGGTAATCGCAAGGCCATCTTTATAGTTGAGGCTCGAGTAAGCCACCGACAGTAGCACATCGCCTTCGGGTAAGGCGTCTAGGCCAAGATTCTGCACCGTCGCCGTCGTTTCCCCATCCTGCTGATCGACCATTAGGGCCCTAAACGTTTCACTCATGGTTTGTCTCGCTCAAGAACAGCTGGTGATTTAAATCCCTTGGGTTTTGGTTTCTTTCTGGTTCGTTTTCATCCTGCCCCTTAGTGGCGTTCAAGTTCATTGCGGGCGATGACCACCCGCTGGATTTCGCTTGTGCCTTCGTAGATCTCAGTGATTTTTGCGTCGCGGAAGAAACGCTCGATGGGTATCTCCTTGCTGTAGCCAATTCCAGCGTGGATCTGCACCGCCTGATGGGTGCAGAACATCGCCGTTTCACTGGCGAACAGTTTGGCCATTGAGGCTTCGGTTGTATACCGTTCGCCGGTCGCTTTCTTGGCTTCCTTGGCCATGGCGGCCTGGTAGATCAGCATGCGGCTGGCTTCGATCCTGGTCTTCATATCGGCAATCTTGAATTGGATGCCCTGGAATTGGGAAATTGGCCCACCAAAGGCCTCGCGCTCTTTGGCGTAGCGCAAGCTGGCCTCGTAGGCCCCTTCGGCGATACCAAGGGCCTGCGCAGCAACGCCGATGCGGCCGGCATCGAGCACCGACATGGCAATCTTAAAGCCCTCTCCCTCTTCGCCAAGTCGATTCTCGACGGGGCAGCGATAATCCTGATAGTGGCACTCGCAGGTAGCGCTGGCCCGAATACCGAGCTTGTCCTCTTTGCGACCGGCCTTGAAACCGGGTTTATCGGTTTCAATCAGAAAGGCCGTAATACCTCGATGACCGGCCCCAGCATCGGTCATGGTGAAGAGGACGATATAGTCCGCTGCCGGGCCGCTGGTCACCCAACTCTTGGTGCCGTTGATGACGTAGTGATCACCGGCGCGCACAGCGCGGCTACGCATGGTGGCCGCATCGGAGCCGGACATCGGCTCGGTTAAGGAGTAAGCCCCGATTTTCTCGCCGCTTGCAATCGGAACGACAAATTTCTGCTTCTGCTCCTCCGTTCCATGGGCCAAGATACCGTGGCAAAAGAGGGAGTTGTTGACCGACATGATTATGCCGTGTGAGGCATCAACCTTGTTGATCTCCTCCATGGCCAGCACATAGGCGATCGCATCCATACCGGCCCCCCCATAGCTTTCCGGCACCTCTATCCCCATAAAGCCGAGGTGCCCCATCTTTTTGATGGTCTCATAGGGAAAGTCGCCCCGCTCGTCAAGCTCGGCGGCAATCGGAGCGATCTCATTTTGCGCGAAAATGCGGGCCGCTTCCTGGATCATCTTGTGCTCTTCAGTGAGTTGTAGATCCATCCTTCTATCCTCTCTGCTATCGAAATCTTGCGACAAGCGCCGCGGCGGCGGCATGAGAAGCCACCGCACGGGCCATCAACCGCTGCGATAGCGCCGTCACATAACATGAGAAGTCATAGTTCGCCACGGACATGGTATAGCTGGGATGTAACCGGCGGTTACCTTGACTTCGCCGAATCACCAGAAGTTGTTTCCGATTTGCGGCAACAGGATGCCAAGCGGGGTGAACGTCGTCTCGGACTGGAAGTCGGGATCACAGTCCTTTTCCCCTTGTCGGCTGTCGCCGCAACGGGGAGACGGCCCGACCTACACCGTCGCCCTGGTATCCAGGGAACTCCGTGACACCCCTTCCTCCTCATCGGCCCTCTGGTTGACCCGGTGGACCTCTTCGAAGATGGCGTCCGTCTCTGGGATCTTCTTCAGCCGCCGACGCTTCCGGACCTTGCGCAACTGATAACCGAGTTCGTTGAGCTTGGTCCGCAGTGTGCGTATACAAGGCAACTCGGCGTCTTGGTGGCCGCCCTGTGAGATCAACCGGACACGACGTTTGCGCACTTTACAAGGGGAAGCTAGTGGGTGACCCTGTCCTTTCAATTTGGGGCTTGCCGGTTCGGGAGCGAGTGGTCAATCTCAATCAGAACTCCTCACGAAACCTATAACCTGGCGCCCGTAGCCTTTGTCGCAACTCTACAAGTTCCGCCTCCATTTCCTCACCTGTGTAGTAGAGGGCTGCACCCGTTTCACCCTCTATCACCTTTTCCAGATAAGGAGTCGGAGTTTGGCATTTCTCACCCACGAGATGTTCCAGGCATTCCAAGTTCTCATCGCTCGGTTGTTGAATGATCTGTACGGCAGAGCTTAGGCCCAGTTCATTTACACGGCTGACCGCATTTGCTGTATTCTCGTTTACGACTCCATCCTGAGTTGGGACAAACAAATGAAACCAATTTTCATCCACGGCCGTGCCGTGAGTTCCCAAGCTTGCTGGATTGGGCATGTCATCGTATGCCTCTTCCAGGAGGTTAATAATACCCCGCACGAAGCCCGCCACCTTTCTGAGGGATTGGCTGTTAATCGCTGCCAGATAAAGTGCTTCGCGCTTTGAGGCACGCAGGGTCTTTTTGGTCATGCCTTCCAAGTTCGGCCGCTTACCGTCGGGATCAATGGCGGCACCGATCCCGCCACCGAACTCAATGATCATTTTGATGCCATCACCGAATGCCATTTGAAGGTTCGAATTCCATAGCACTGGATGGAATAACTGAAAGAACAAACGTGCCCTGATGTCTACCGGATCGGATTCGTGATAGCCGCCTGTGAAATTGGACAAAACCCGCACTTCAGATAGATCAATCTCGGCCGTTTCCAGGACAGACCGAAAATGTTGCGCGGCCTTGACCATATAATAGGTGTGGAAGGCACCTTCGGTCTTCAAACGCACTGGACGCTTCGAAGACCTCCAAGCAAGCGATGGAATGAGTGAGCAGGGCAGGTTGGGTAAACCGAGACTGATTGAGCTGTTCCTCTGGGTCAATAAAGGAAAGCTCCGCAACATCGTAACCAAGGACGCCGCTAGCCTTCTCATAGACTCTTCTGGCGGTAGCATATTCGCGAAAGAGGTCGCCACCCATACCCCTGTACTGTGACCCCTGCCCGGGGAAGACATACAAGATGCGTTGTTCGCAAGCGAGCATCGCTCTCGCACCTGTAGTCCTCACAACTTATTAGAATAACCAGCAGGACGCACAAAAGCAAGGGACAGGAGCGGCGTTTGCAGTGTAGCGATTTTTTTTGCGAAGCGCCCGGGGGGATCCAGTGATGAAGTCCGGAGCTGGCAGGCTCAGCGAAGGAAGAGAGGATTGTTGGGAAGTTGTTGAGAACGATTCTTAATAATGGCGGGCCTGGGCACAGCTGCCCCTCGGGCTGAGGATGAAATGATGCTCAAGACCGAAGCTGTGGTCAATGCGGTTGTTGATACGTTCCAGGGCGCTTCGCCGATGATATCCACACCGCCAGGAGGGACCGGCGTAGGGGGTGGGTACGAAGATGCGCCGGTCCTCCTGGGTGATAGGGATGCGCACGATGCTTCCGTAATCTCCAGGACTGCCCTCGCCGGCCTGGTGGCATTGGGCCTGCCCCTGACATTCGAAGTCGTAAGCCTGTGCAGGATGAGTTCGTCGCTGTGTGTCCTGCCGGATCCCGAGACCGTCGAGCACTTCATCACGACGTACCGGCAACGGGGCAAGGCACGCTGGGAATTGAAAGCAGTCATCTCGACAATACGAAATCCAGCGGTCGAGTTGCGGGAGATATGCGGCTTATCGATTCGGTTGAAGACACACCGACAGAGCAACCTGCCGGCTTATATTCCCCACCCCGGAAAGCTGAGATCCCGGAAATCTTACACGGTGCGAGATGCGTGCTCGGGGACAAACGTACAGGTAACACGTCACGCTCGTAGCGACAGGCCTTCCATCTGGCGCCTGGCGTGCGCGACTCAAGTCCTAAGACGATGCCAAAGACCAGGGAACGGCGGGGCCCGAGCGATAACCTGCACCTCGGTTCGTGGCGATCCTGACTTACTCTAATCGGTCAAAGGCCTCACGTACTTCCGGCGGCGCCTGGACCAGTTCGATCAACACACCTTCCCCCCCGATGGGAGATTCTTCGTTACCTTTCGGATGGATGAAACAGACATCGAAGCCGGACGCTCCCTTGCGAATACCGCCTGGTGCAAAACGCACACCACGAGCCTGTAGCCAAGGCACTGCCACGGCCAGATCGTCGATCCACAACCCCACGTGATTGAGTGGCGGATCCTGAACCTTGGGTTTCTTATCGGGATCGATCGGCTGCATCAGATCGACTTCCACCTTGAGGGGCCCGCAGCCGGCGACCGCGATGTCTTCGTCGACATTTTCCGACACATTCTGGTAGTTACCACTCAGGTCTAGACCGAGGGTGTCCACCCATAGTGTGCGCAAGCGGTTCTTGTCCAGACCACCCACCGCGATTTGCTGAATACCGAGCACTTTGAAAGGTCGATCGCTCATAGGTACCTCCGGGTTTGGTTTCTTAGTCCCACTGTTTATGACGTTTGAGTTAAAATCTGCCGCCTCAGAAATCCCTCCAGTCTAAACGAAAGAGAATACGCTAGGGAACGTACGATCCTCAGCTGTCAGGGTAAACACATACTTTGACATCTGGACCCCGAAGAGCAACTCGGCCCGGGACTGGTCATTCCGACCGGCGGACTTGAGGTTGCCCCTCATGGAGTCCTTCTTCGGGTGTAACCGAGACATATTTAGGCAGAAACGGCGCACCAGGCGGATGTTCTGGGCACCATCGCCACGCCGGTTCCGGAGTTGGTCTTCCTGTGACATCCAGCACGCAAGTGCACCCTGTCCTCCACCTCCCAACGGGAACGGATCGCGGCCGGCCCTTGCGAGTCGGTGCGGCCGTCCTCTTCTGGCAGCGCATGATGACCCGGGCATTGGTGTCATCGACCGGGATACCGTGGGCAAATTCCCGGTACTGTCGCAACCAGGCCAGTTTCGTGTCGCCGAACTCCTTAGGTCTCTTTCCACACCTAACACTCCTGCTGCTTTTCAGCTACCTAGAGTCTTCTATCGGGGCATAAGTTTGGCCCCTGGGGTAAGGCTGAATTTCATTGGAAAAGGGCGTCGGATTCCCTGTTCTTGCAATTCTTATGCTGCACATGCACAATTCTTCTAATTCTTGGGGCTGTTCGAATCTATCAAGTCAAATGCGCAAGAAATTCAGTGAGTTGTTCTTGTTGGTCCGCATGCGTACTCCCTCGATCCAACCCCGGTGGAGTATGGTCCGGTCGGTGGGCAAACTCAGCCCTGTCCGTGATGGGCCCTGCCAACTCCGCACGGCTGTCCATGGGCTGTCCTCACGCATTCCGGCCGCTGAACCCTATGGATACGTGCGACGCGGTTAAGCCTGCGCAAAAACTATCCAGATCCTAAATCACTTACGGCTGTATGCTCCGGTAGGGTCATAGTACTGCTTTCTGGCCTCTTGGCGGCCCTTCAGCCTTTGAGAGATTCGGACATGGCCTAAGTCTCATGTTGTACATGCACAAGATTCCGACTTCCCAGGAGGCGTCACAATGTCAGAGCAGGTAAGCCATGCGGAAGCACTCATGCAACGGGCACGTCGCTCACTTGCCACCGCCGACCAGGCACTCAAGACCGCGGTAAGGAGCCTTAGGGACAAGACGGTCGAGGGTGGCCGCATATCGTCTGCGAAGCTGGACGAATTCCAGCTGGTGTCCTACGAAACGGCGCTGTCGGCCGCCGAGGCCTCGGGAGCCTGGTTCGTACTGGATTATGCGGACCGCGTCCGTGCGGGAGGAGACAGCTTGACGCTGGAGGATCGTTGCGCGCTGATTTTTACTGCCGAGGCCATCGAGTCCATCCGCGCCCGCCTGGAATTGCGCCCCGGGGATTACGGCCTGAGCCGCGAAGACCTCGCCAAGACCCTCGACGGTGAGGTGCTGCAGCGCTTCTGCGCCGAACAGCTCGCGGTCGAACGGATGGCCGAACTGGGTAAGGAAATCGCCAAGATGGACGGGCGGATCGGGGCCTATCTGCTCGACGAAGATCACGAGATGATGCGTGACACCTTCCGCAAGTTTGCCACGGAGGTGGTGATGCCCCTGGCCGAGGAGATCCATCGACAAGACATGCTTATTCCCGAAGAGATTCTGGGCGGACTGACCGAGCTTGGCTGTTTCGGCCTTTCGATACCCGAACGTTACGAGGGTCTGCAGCCGGACGATCGTGAGGACAACATGGGCATGATAGTGGTCACCGAGGAGCTGTCCCGGGGATCACTCGGTGCCGCGGGAAGCCTGATCACCCGTCCCGAGATTCTCTCGCGGGCGCTGCTGAAGGGTGGGACCGAAGAGCAGAAGCAGAAATGGCTGCCCAAACTGGCGGCCGCCGATCCGCTTTGTGCGGTCGCGGTGACCGAGCCCAACTATGGCTCCGATGTCGCCGGCATGCGCTGCAAAGCGGTTCGCACCGAAGGCGGCTGGCTCATCGACGGCGCCAAGACCTGGTGTACCTTCGGCGGCAAGGCAGGGGTACTGCTGTTACTCGCCCGCACCGACCCCGATTTATCCAAAGGGCACCGGGGTCTCTCCATGTTCCTGGTCGAAAAGCCCTCCTTCGACGGGCACGAGTTCAGACACGAGCAGGAACAAGGCGGCGTCATCACTGGCAAGGCGATCGCCACTATCGGCTACCGGGGTATGCACTCCTACGACGTATTCTTCGACAACTATTTCGTGCCCGACGAGAGTCTGCTCGGCGGTTCCGGCGGCGAAGGCAGAGGTTTCTATTTCACCATGGCCGGCTTCGCCGGTGGGCGCATTCAAACTGCGGCACGCGCCGTGGGACTCATGCAGGCCGCCTTCGAAAAGGCGGTCTCCTACGCCAACGAGCGGGTGGTCTTCGGCAAACCCATCGCCCAGTACCAACTGACACAGGTCAAGCTAGCGCGCATGGCCTCCTATCTGCTTGCAAGTCGCCAGTTTACCTATGCCGTGGGTCGTCTGATGGATGAGGGCAAGGGTGAGATGGAAGCCAGCATGGTGAAGTTCTTTACCTGCAAGACCGCGGAATGGGTCACTCGAGAGGCCCAGCAGATTCATGGCGGCATGGGCTACGCCGAGGAAACGGCTGTGAGCCGCTACTTTCTGGATGCCAGAGTGCTGTCGATCTTCGAGGGTGTGGAGGAGATCCTGGCCCTCAAGGTCATCACACGCTCCCTGATCGAACAGGCCGCGGGAAGCTGATTAATCATTACCTGAGGTTCCATTATTCGCGCGGCCCCATCGAAACAGCGAGAGACCCTTACTACGATGAACAGCGACAGCAAATTGGAGAAACGCGACCGACCGTGGCTGATGCGCACATACTCAGGTCACACATCGGCCAGGGCGTCCAACAACCTGTATCGCACCAATCTGTCAAAGGGCCAGACAGGCCTGTCCGTAGCCTTCGATCTGCCAACCCAGACCGGTTACGACGCAGACCATCCACTGGCCCGAGGGGAGGTAGGAAAGGTGGGCGTACCTATCGGTCACATCGGGGACATGGAGACCCTGTTCGACCAGATCCCCCTGGACAAGATGAACACCTCTATGACCATCAATGCCACGGCAGCCTGGCTGCTGTCGCTGTACATCGCAGTGGCGGAAAGGCAGGGTGTTGCGCCGGCCCAGCTTCAGGGGACGACCCAGAACGATATCATCAAGGAGTATCTCTCCCGGGGGACCTACATCTTCCCGCCCGAACCGTCGGTGCGCCTGACCACCGATGTGATAAGCTACGCGGTGCATCACATTCCCAAGTGGAACCCCACCAACATATGCAGTTATCACCTGCAGGAAGCGGGTGCCACGCCGACCCAGGAACTGGCCTACGCGCTGTCCACGGCGATTGCGATCCTCGACGCCATCCGTGATGCCGGCCGGCTCGACGGCGACGCATTTGCGAATGTCGTGGGCCGCACCTCCTTCTTCGTCAATGCCGGTATCCGTTTCGTCGAGGAGTGCTGCAAGATGCGCGCATTCGTCGAGATGTGGGACCGTATCGCAAGGGAAAGATACGGGGTGGAGGACCCGAAACTCCGCCGTTTCCGCTACGGTGTGCAGGTCAACTCACTGGGCCTCACTGAAGCCCAACCGGAAAACAACGTCCAGCGCATCGTCCTCGAAATGCTCGCGGTGACGCTGTCCAGGAAGGCCCGTGCCAGGGCGGTCCAACTGCCGGCATGGAACGAGGCACTCGGCCTGCCAAGGCCCTGGGACCAGCAGTGGGCATTGCGTATGCAGCAGGTGCTGGCACTGGAAACCGACATCCTCGAGTACGGCGATATTCTCGACGGTTCACCGATCATCGACTCCAAGGTTCGCGAACTGGTGCTGGGTGCCGAAGCGGAGATGCAGCGCGTGCAGGAGGAAGGCGGCATGGTGCACGCGGTGGAAACGGGGTACGTCAAGCGTCAGCTGGTCGCCAGCCACACTGCCCGCATACGCGCCATCGAGGCCGGCGATCTGAAGATCATCGGAGTCAACTGCTACACGGAGACCGCCGAGTCACCCCTGACCTCGGGTACTGACAGCGGCATCATGAAAGTCGACGCAGCAGCCGAACTCGACCAGATCGAACGCCTCAGGGCGTTCCGGGACAGCCGAAACCCGGCGGAGGCGAAAGCGGCGCTGGACCAGCTCGGAGAAGCGGCCAGAAACGGCGAAAATATCATGGCCGCGTCCATTCGCTGCGCCCATGCCGGGGTGACCACCGGCGAGTGGAGCAACGAACTGCGGACGATATTCGGCGAGTACCGTGCCCCCACCGGCATCGATATCTCCACTCACAGCCTGGGCCGTTCCGATATCGTGGAGACACTGCGACAGCGCACCCGCAAGACCGGGGAGGAACTGGGCAGGCCGCTGAGGATCTTGGTCGGTAAGCCGGGTCTCGATGGCCACAGCAACGGTGCCGAACAGATCGCGGTCAAGGCACGGGATGTCGGGTTTGAGGTCGTGTACGAAGGCATTCGCCTGACCCCCGAGCAGATCGTCAAGGCCGCCGAAGAGGAGGGTGTGCACCTGATCGGTCTGTCGGTGCTCTCGGGAAGTCACCTGGAACTGGTGGAAGACGCCCTCAGAAGGCTTGCCGACCTGGGCCTCTCGGAGGTGCCGGTCGTCGTCGGCGGTATCGTGCCCTTGGAAGACGAGCAGGATCTTCTGGCGCAGGGAGTTGCCGCGGTCTACACCCCGAAAGACAGCGATATGAACAAGATCATGGCGGACCTGGTGAACATCATACGCCAAAACAACGGCCTGAAGTGCTTTGAAGACACTGCCTGATGCGGGCGCTGTGCGCACTTCCTGACCCCGAGGCGCTGGCCCAGTCCGTCTCGGACCGGGACTGCTCGGCCGTGGCGAAGGCGCTCAATCTCCTAGACGACAAACGCCCGGATGCACGTCAGCGTGCCGCCCGTCTTCTTGCGGCGCTGCCGAAACAACGGCTTCACAACTCCGGGCATCTGGTCGGTCTCACCGGCCCCCCGGGAGTCGGCAAATCCTCGCTGACGGCCGCATTGGTCCAGGTATGGCGCAAGCGTGGGCTGACCGTGGGAATACTGGCCGTCGATCCCTCGAGTCCCATCAGTGGAGGCGCTCTGCTGGGAGACCGCCTGCGCATACTTTCCGGGGGTCTCGACGCCAGTGTGTTTATCCGGTCGCTGGCCTGCCGGGGCGAGTTCGGGGGGCTGAGCGCCGAAGTCTGGCCCATGAGTCTGGTGATGTTGGCGGCATTCGACATCGTGCTCGTCGAAACGGTCGGTGTAGGCCAGAAGGAGATCGATGTCTCGAAGCTCACCGACACCACCTGCTTCGTAGCCCAGCCGGCCTCCGGAGACAGCATACAATTCCTGAAGGCCGGCATCATGGAGATACCCCACGTGCTGGTCGTGAACAAAGCAGACGTGGGCATTGCCGCACGCAAGACGCTCTCCGAGCTGCGTGCCACCCTGCAGCCACCCTCCCATGCCGAAGACTGGCGGGTACCCGCACTTGCCGCAAGCGCCACCATGGGTACCGGCATCGAGGCACTGGCGGACAGCCTGGAGGCACACCGCACCTGGTTGGTTGCGCACGGTTTGCTGGCCCCCGTTCGCCAACGCTTTCAGGCAGAGTGGATCATCAAGCGATTGCTTGAGGAGTTCGGCCGCTTCGGAATCGAGACGCTGGGTGGCCAATCAAGGTTGCTGAGCAGCCTGGTAGAGGCACAGGGCCCACCCTTCGAGCAGTACGATGCCCTGCGGCATCGCCTTCTTGGACGCTGGCGCGAATAAGGGGTTAACATAGGAGAGCAATCCTCATCGGAGAATTCAAGATTCACAGGCTTTTCAACTGATCATTCGCCTGGCAAGAAATGCAGAGCGTATACGCAGGTCGGGGTGACCGGCGGATGTTCTCAGCAAGCTTGCCATTGCACTTTCCAGCAACTGCTTAAAGAGGAGCACACCAATGACAAAGGAGCTATATGGCGTCGCTGAGGCGCCACCGGTAGGGGAAGTTCCCGCTAAAATGCACGCTTGGCTGATCCGCCCAGAGCGGTTCGGCGAACCGAAGGATTCATTCCAGCAGGAGGTAGTCGACGTTCCCGCGATCGGCGACGACGAAGTCCTGGTATACGTCATGGCCGCTGGCGTCAACTACAACAACGTCTGGGCGGCGCAGGGCATTCCCGTCAACGTCATCAAGGTGCGCAACAAGCTGGGTGAGCCGGAAGAATTCCACATCGGCGGCAGCGATGCCTCCGGCATCGTCTACAAGGTTGGTAAGGACGTGACCAACGTCAAGGTGGGCGATGAGGTCGTCATGCACTGCGGCACCTGGGACAGAAACTGCCCCTGGGTCAAGGCGGGCAATGACCCGATGTTTTCGCCGACCTTCCGGATTTGGGGCTATGAAACGAACTATGGGAGTTTCGCTCAGTTCACGAAGGTGCAGGCACACCAGTGCATGCCCAAGCCCAAACACATGACCTGGGAGGCCGCGGCGGCCTACGTCCTGGTGGGGGCCACCGCCTATCGCATGCTGCACGGCTGGGGGGAGCACGCCGTCAGGAAGGACGATGTGGTACTGGTCTGGGGGGGCGCCGGGGGCCTGGGTTCCATGGCCATCCAGATCTGCAAGGCGGCAGGCGCCACCTCCGTGGCGGTCGTCTCAAGCGATGACAAGTTCGATTACTGCAAGAACCTGGGCGCCAAAGGCTGTCTCAACCGGCGCAAGTTTGACCACTGGGGGATGCTTCCCCACTGGAAGGACCAAGCGGGCTATGGCAACTGGCTGAAGGGCGTACGGGCATTCGGCAGCGCCTTCTGGGAGGTGCTGGGAGCGAAACGCAGCCCGCGCCTCGTGTTCGAGCATCCCGGCGAATCCACCATACCCACCTCCATGTTCGTGTGCGACACGGGCGGCATGGTGGTCATCTGCGCGGGCACCAGCGGCTACAACGCCACGGTCGACCTGCGTTACCTGTGGATGCGCCAGAAGCGGGTGCAAGGTTCCCACTTCGCCAACGACGATCAGTGCTACGCGATGAACCAGCTGGCGCTGGAAGGCTATCTCGACCCTTGCATGTCCAGGGCGTTCTCCTACGAAGAACTACCGATGGCGCATCAGCTGATGTATAAAAACGAACACCCCCATGGCAATATGTCGATACTGATCGGAGCAAAGGACTTCGGAATGGGTGCCACCGCGAAGGAACCAATTCCGGCCGCACGCATTAGCCTGCCCAAGAAGGACCTCCGCATCAGTCCCCATCCCTACCCCATGTCCGTGCCGCTGCCCGGGATCGCGCCCGATCCCGCAGAAAGCCTCGAACCTGTCATGGTCGACGACGGTACCAAGGTCAAGGACGTGATGTTCTACGGCTTGGTCTCCTGCAAACCCGAAGAGGACGTGGAGACCGTGGTGCGCATTATGATCGAAAACGACGTGCACGCCGTGGTGGTTCAGGAGGCCGAAGAGGCCGTCGGTGTTGTTTCGCAGACAGACGTGGTGCTCGCCCGTCAGAGCCGGACAGCGGAGGAAGCGCGCAAGGTCACCGCTAGAGAGATCATGAGCGAGGGTTGCGTGACCTGCGATCTGGAAACCTCGCTCTCCGACGTCGTCACTGCCATGACGCGGATGGGTATCCACCGGCTCGTCGTCACCAAGCAACAGGCGGGTCGCAACGTACCGCTTGGGGTGCTTTCAATGACCGACGTGGTGCGCAAGCTCATCGACGTTGCCGAAGCATGACGACGAGGCGGAAACGACGCTAAGAAGAGTCCTCGCCGGCTCGGTGGCCGGCGAGGACTTCTTGCGTCAAACAGCGCGGGATTTGTTGATCGAGAGAAACCTATCAGCTCTGCTCTGCAGGCTTCGGGAAGAAAATTCGGACTTTCGAAGACGAGATCAACTTGCCGTTCTGCGTCGTGTTGGCATTCAGCCCCAGGCTCACCGCCCGAGAGCTATCACGCAACTCGTCGATCACAACCCGGGACTCCAACACGCCCAGTTTCAGGGGTCGTAGAAACTTGGTCTTCTCGCTCTGATAGATCGAGCCCATCGCAGGCAGGAGAGTCCCCAACACCGCTGAGCGAAACGCGTCATCGACACAGGAAAACAGGAACTCGGCGCTGCCAGACAATTCGTCAGTCAGATGCAGTACTCCTTCCATGTGGCCGATACCGGCCAGGGAGTAGAGATGATTCTTCCTCAGATCCGGTCGCATCCTCGCCCACTGTCCCGTTTTAAAGTAGGTGTAGGGAAAATGATTGGGCACGCCGGGTTCCACAAAGGTGGCCTCCAGCGCAGGGTCTGCGCTTTCCATGGCCGCCAGAATTTCCGTTTCCTGCACCGCCTCGTCGATGCTGAATATCGCCGATGGAACATACGTGCTCATGGTCTTCAGGACGATCTTGTCGTAGTCATTGCTCAACACGGACAACCCTAGCGTAGTCACCCGGTTGTTCTGTCGGTCGACATCGACCACGATCTCGTAGAAGTCCAGCACCGAAGCCTCGACATAGACCGGCGCAGTAAACGTCCTTTCCTGTTGCGCAAGGACGAAATTCGATCCTGGCAGGATCCTTCTTCCAAGCAGCCTCTGCTTGAACACGGCTATCTGCCCATGGGCTATGATTTCCCGGAACGGAGACTCTTTCGCGAATTCCGGACTCAGGTGGACCCTGTTCCGGTCGCCACAGGACGCGTAAAGTAGCACATCGTTGTGCGCGATGTGCCGACCCTTTATCACTGCCCAGTTCCCGGGCTCGATCTCGTCGATTCGGCGCAACACCGGCTCATTGGGGTTCTCGGAACCCATGAAGTATTTCTGGTCCAACACCTTTCTTTTCAAGAAGAACTGTCTTGTTTTCTCGTCTTCATTGATGTAGTAGTCCGGGGTTATCTCTTTCATCTTCTCCAATGTCCATTTTTGCCAAGCTGCCCGCCAACGGGATTGCTGACCGGCAGAGCTAGCGGTTTCTGTTGATCCTACAACGCCTCGGCTAGTTCCGGGAGCGCTGTGAACAGGTCCGCGACCAGCCCGTAGTCTGCCACTTGAAAGATGGGAGCCTCTTCGTCCTTGTTGATGGCCACGATCACCTTACTCTCTTTCATTCCGGCCAAGTGCTGAATCGCACCGGATATCCCGACGGCGATATAGAGTTCGGGCGCCACGATCTTACCGGTCTGTCCGACCTGATAATCATTGGGCGCGAATCCGGCATCCACCGCCGCCCTGGAGGCGCCGATGGCAGCGTTGAGCTTGTCGGCTACCGCCTTGAGCAAAGTGAAATTCTCACCGCTTCCCATACCCCGACCCCCGGATATCACCACCCTAGCACTGGTCAGCTCGGGTCTTTCGGAGACCGTCAGCTCCTGTCCGATAAAAGAAGACCTTCCAAAAGGTGCGGACGTCGCGACTGGCTCTATCTTGGCATTGCCGCCTTCGGCACTCACCGCGTCGAAGGCCGTGCTCCTCACAGTGACCAGTTTGATCGGGTCTTTGCTCTGCACCGTCGCCATGGCGTTACCCGCGTATATCGGCCTCACAAAAGTATCGGCGGACTCCACACTGACCACATCCGAGATCTGGGCCACGTCGAGCCGTGCGGCCACCCGCGGCATGAAATTCTTTCCGAAGGTAGTGGCCGGTGCCAGTACGTGGGTGTAACCCTCCGCCAACCCCGTCACCAGCAGCGAGAGCTCCTCGGCAAGCGCGTGCTCATACTGCGGATGATCCGCCACCAGTACCCTGCCGATGCCTGGCACTTTCGCCGCTTTGTCAGCGACCCGGGAACAACCATGACCGGCCACGAGCAGTTCAACGTCCCCTTCCAGTCTGGCTGCAGCCGCAACCGTATTCAGCGTGGAAGGTTTCAGCTGTGAATTGTCGTGTTCAGCAATTACTAGAATCGTCATCAGATCACCTTCGCTTCGTTGCGCAGCTTTTCGACCAGTTCGGATACGCTTCCGACCCGGATGCCAGCCTTCCGCTGGGGCGGCTCGCTCACCTTCATGGTCATGAGGCGCGGCGTGAGGTCCACACCGGTACCTGCGGCATCGATCACGTCCAACGGTTTCTTCTTCGCCTTCATGATATTCGGCAGCTTTGCGTACCTGGGCGTGTTGAGGCGCAGGTCTGTGGTTACTACCGCCGGCAAATTCAATTTCACCGTCTCCAGGCCGCCATCGATTTCACGGGTGACTTGCATCTCACCATCGCCCAGTTCCACTTTCGACGCAAAAGTCCCCTGGGGCCAGTCCAGCAGTGCCGCCAGCATCTGCCCTGTCTGGTTGCAGTCATCATCAATCGCCTGCTTGCCGAGAATGACCAGATCCGGCTTCTCGCGCTCCGCCACAGCCTTCAACAGCTTGGCCACCGCCAGCGGCTCCAGGTCCTGGTCCGTCTGCACCAGGACGCCGCGATCCGCGCCGAGCGCCATGGCATAGCGAATGGTTTCCTGGCAGGCGGAGGTGCCAAGGGAGACGGCCACGATCTCCGTTGCCCTGCCAGCCTCTTTCGTTCGCACCGCCTCCTCCACGGCGATCTCGTCAAACGGGTTCATGGTCATCTTGACATTGGCCAATTCTACCCCGGATTGGTCCGCCTTGACGCGGATTTTAACGTTGTAATCCACAACGCGCTTTACTGCAACCAGTACTTTCATAACTCACCCTTTGTTCGACTTTGGTATCGGGGCCACGGCGGAAGCGCCGACAAATAGTGCATAATGACCCGTATTCCCGACCCGCTTCAATGGCGTTGGACGTCATCGACGCAGGCTCCGCTCCGACCTACATATCATAATGAGTCGGGCAATGAAACGCGATGCTATGGCGGCCGTACCGGCCGTTTTTCAGGCAGGTGACACGGCCTCGGAGTGCCTCAGTCCCCCGTTGATTCGCTTCTCCAAGCTCGTTGAAACACACTTCGCCGGGGATGGAGCTGTGTTGACAGGGGGCTCTCCAGGCAGAGAGCTCGTTGCCTGTATATGCCGTTGGTGCTTGAAGACTGGCTAAAGTAGGCGTATCTGCGGTCCGGAGGCTGAAATTTCGAAAAATGGAGGGAGAAAGCGGCCGATACGGGAGGTCAGGATTATGTCAAACGGGGGGCTTGCGACCCGGTGGCGGTCTAAGCCGCGATGCTCGCTGAAAGCGAGGCCTTACTGCCTTATTATGTCTGCTACTCAGCCATGTTAGGATAGAAAGCGGCTGAAAGATGACACTTGCTGCACGGATTATGCGGACCTATTTGGTGCGACAGGCGATGACTTCATCCCTGTACGCTGGGCTGCGGCATGCTTGCGGCAGCCGAGCCTGCCAGATCGGGTCCGCCTGCCCCCAAATAGACGTGGACGGCCCGTCAAACGCTGGCGGAGTTTCACACATAATCAGAAATTTCTATCCTTAGGGAGCCTGTCGGATTTGGGTGATCGTAGCGAGCATGGTGGGAGGGCGAGCACAGGGTTTTCCGATTTTGAGGCGCATAGTGGGGCTATGGAACGAGAAATCGGGGGACTTTGGGCCGCTCTCCCGCCAGCGCAGTAGATTAAGCCCAAATCCGACAGGCTCCTAGATGCCCGCTGAAAGAAAGTTCCTATCCCCCGCCGTCTAGATGCCAGCCCGCTCCTGGAGGAAAAAGTGATGGAAAGAGAAAGTATGGCATACGACGTCGTTGTTGTCGGTGGTGGGCCTGCCGGCCTGGCAACAGCGATTCGGCTCATGCAATTGGCCGCGGAGAAATCTCAGGAACTCAGCGTCTGTGTACTGGAGAAAGCTGGAGAGATCGGTGGCCATATTCTCTCCGGGGCAGTGCTTGAATCCAGAGCACTGGCTGAACTGTTTCCGGACTGGAAGGAAAAAGGGGCGCCCTTGAACACTGAGGTAACCGGCGACGAGGTCTATCTGTTCACCGGACCCGAGAAATCAGTTCGAATACCCAATGCCTTGGTACCGCGACCCATGCACAACGGGGGGAACTACGTCGCCAGCCTGGGCAATCTTTGTCGTTGGCTCGGCCAGCAAGCCGAAGAACTGGGAGTGGAGATATTTCCGGGTTTTCCGGCGGCCGAACTACGCTTCGATGAAAACGGCCGGGTCAAAGGCGTGGCTACGGGAGACATGGGCGTGGATCGAAACGGTGAGCCCAAGGACGGGTTCGAGCCGGGCATGGAACTGCACGGGAAATACACAATTTTTGCGGAAGGTTCCCGGGGTCATCTCGGGAAGCAACTGATAGAACGGTTCAATCTGGCGGAACAGGCCACGCCCCAACATTATGCCATCGGCCTAAAAGAACTCTGGGACGTGGACGCTGACAGGCATCGCCCGGGCCTGGTAATCCACGGTGCGGGCTGGCCACTCGGAAGCAATGGCTCAGGCGGGTCGTTTCTCTATCACTTCGAGAACAATCAGGTTGGGGTAGGGCTGATTGTGGATCTGAACTACTCCAACCCCTATCTGAGTCCATTTGAGGAATTCCAAAGGTTCAAGCAGCACCCGCTTCTTCGGCAGTACCTGGAGGGTGGCAGGAGGGTCTCTTACGGCGCCCGCTCCATAACCAAAGGAGGCCTCAATTCCCTGCCAAAAATGACCTTTCCGGGCGGGCTGCTCGTGGGATGCGATGCAGGTACTCTGAACTTTGCCAAGATCAAGGGAACTCATACGGCTATGAAGTCGGGCATGCTCGCTGCGGAAACCGTCTTTGCGGAACTCAGCGGCGCCGGTGAGGGCGGCAAGGATCTGAAAGAATTCGACCAGGCTTTCAAAGAGTCCTGGCTATTCGACGAGCTGCACGGCTCCCGCAACTTCGGCCCCGCTCTGCACAAGCTGGGCACATCTCTGGGCGGTTTCTTCAATCTCGTCGACCAGAATATTCTTCGCGGAAAGCTGCCCATCACGTTGAAAGACAGGAAGGCGGATCACGCAGAGCTCAAACCGGCGGCGCAATGCACGGAAATTGACTATCCGAAACCCGACGGCGTGATCAGTTTCGACCGGCTTTCTTCGGTCTATCTGTCGAATACCACCCATGAGGAAGACCAGCCGGTACACCTTCAGCTAAAAGACAAAGACATACCCATTAAGGTCAATTTGAAGACCTATGCCGCCCCCGAGCAGCGCTACTGTCCGGCCGGTGTGTACGAGATCATAAGCGAGGGCGATGAGGCACCGTATCTTCAGATAAATGCCGCAAACTGCCTGCACTGCAAGACCTGCGATATCAAGGACCCCACGCAAAACATCATCTGGGTGACCCCTGAGGGGGGTGGAGGGCCGAACTATCCAAACATGTGACATGTCCAGACGTCGAAGAAATATTCCACAAAACCGAAGGCCATCGCGATCCTGGCTGAGAAGATGGTAACTACGGTCCACCAGTATGGCTTCGCGCAGCTGCTGCACTGTCCGGGCCGCAATTGAGTGGGTTGGCTGTAGTGCCAACGCATGAATAAAAAAACGATAAAATCAGCGTCTTGCTGTAGTTTTGGACGGCATGAGGTTGTAAGAATCGGTTATTTCCTTCGTCTTGAAGTTTCACATTTCGTCGGGCAAACTCACCTTGCTGCGCTCAGGTCGTTCACAGCGTTGCTTGCCGGGCAAGATCACTGCGCGTGCCTGCGCTCCAAAGTCGTGTCGCATTGCCCAGGTGCGGACGCGTCTTATTACATCACCAGAAGGTATTGGGGTAGTCAATGGAATCAACGTCAATGAACCCCATCCTCGAAGGTATGCGAGTGGTGGAAGGCTCCGCGTTTGTAGCGATGCCTCTCGGGGGTATGACCCTGGCGCAGATGGGCGCCGATGTGATCCGCTTTGATCCTATAGGGGGGGGGCTGGACTACAAGCGCTGGCCCGTGACTGCCGATGGCAAACGCAGCCTGTTTTGGGCGGGTCTCAATAAGGGCAAGCGGTCTATTGCTGCTGACATTCGCAATCCTCGCGGCCAGGAGCTTCTTACCCAGCTCATCTGTTCGCCCGGCGAAAATGCCGGGCTGTTTGTAACCAACTTTCCTGCCCGTGGCTGGTTGGACTATAAAGCGTTAAAGGCCCACCGGGACGACCTGATCATGGTCAATCTGTTGGGACGGCGCGACGGCGGCTCCGAGGTCGATTACACGGTCAATCCCCAAGTGGGCTTTCCATTGATAACCGGCCCTGAACAGTGGCCGCATCCGGTCAACCACCTGTTACCAGCCTGGGATTGTATCGCCGGCCAGATGGCGGCGCTAGGCTTGCTGGCAGCTGAGCGGCATCGGCGGTTAACCGGCGAGGGCCAGATGGTCAAGTACGCTCTGAAGGATGCCGCCTTGGCGATGCTAGGTAATCTGGGCTTCATCGCTGATCTGACACTCAACGATAACAATCGTTTCAAAGATGGCAATTATCTGTACGGCGCCTTCGGCCGCGATTTCGGCACTTTGGACGATAAGCGAGTGATGGTGGTGGGGCTCACTCCTGCGCAATGGTCGAGTCTGCGAAAAGCCACCAAACTCGGTGAAGAGCTGGATGAGTTGGGTAAGAAACTGGGTCTCGACCTCACGCAAGAGGGAGATCGCTTCCGGGCACGTCGACAGATCTCCCAGGTGCTGGAGCCCTGGTTCAGCACCCGTAATCTGGCAGAAGTCCGTGAGGTACTGGATGAAAATCGGGTTACCTGGGCCGAGTACCGCAACATCCGCCAGGTCGTCGAACATGACGAGGATTGTTCGGAACAGAGTCCGATGTTTAACATGTTGGATGATCCAGGCATTGGATCCTATCTGGCACCGGGCTCGCCTTTTGACTTTGGCGGAGTTGCCCGCCAACCTGTCAAACGCGCGCCGGTACTTGGAGAACACACCGACGAGATTTTGCTGGATGTTCTTGGGTTGAGCGAAGGCGAAGTCGGTAGCCTGCACGATGATGGCATCGTGAGCGGGCCGGAGCAAGACGATCCCGTGTAAGACTGTGACCACGGGGGGAGATTGTCCCGCCCACGTCTGCTTCGCCAGGCATAATCCAGCACGAGCTATTCTTCGATTGGGTATAGATTAGGTGCTACAAGATGGAAAATAGCAATTTGCAAGATTGGGTGGGCAAGACTGAAGAAATTGAAGATCGTATTTATACGACACCCATTAAGGCGCTGGCACTGACTCTGAATTACAAGGATTTTGAAGCAATAGAAGGAAATCCGCTGCCTGAGATCTGGTACTGGCTGTATTTCTTACCCATGGCTGCCATGTCGGAAGTCGGTCCAGATGGTCATCCTAAACGCGGTGGTTTTTTGCCTCCCATTACCCTCGAAAGGAGGATGTGGGCCAGCAGCAAGATAAGATTTCATCAGGATTTAGTCATCGGCGATGAAATACATAAGACCTCTGAAATCCTCAAAATATCGGAAAAGGAAGGCAAAGCAGGGAAGCTGGTATTTGTCACCGTTAAGCACCTGATTCAGTCGGCAAGAGGAGTCGCGGCAGAAGAAGAACAAGATATAGTCTATCTCCGTATGCCCAAGTCATTCGTCGAAGCTAAGCCTAATCCCGTACCTGAGGATCTGGACTGGAAAGAAGAATACCCAATCGATCCAGTCCTGCTATTTAGATTCTCGGCGCTCACCCTCAATGGACATAAGATACATTATGATTGGAGATATGCCACTGAAGTAGAGAAGTATCCAGGTCTCGTAGTCCATGGACCTTTGCAGGCGCTTTTACTGCTGGAATCTGCCAAGCACCACAATCCGGGAAGAAAGCCGGCCAGTTTCCACTTCAGAGGCGTTCGGCCTATCTTTGAATTTGATAAGGTACACATCTGCGGCAAGTCCAATTCCGACGGCGGTCACGATATCTATACCGCTAACGCGGAAAGCAACATCGGAATGCAGGCAACTGTAACCTGGAGATAAGCATGGCCGAGAGATTAGAGCGCTCTGTCTTACTGGCACCCGCATCCAACTGGAAGATGCTGCAAAAAGCGGCCGCTTCTCCGGCCGACGCTGTCTGTATAGATCTGGAAGATGCCGTGGCAGTGGACGAGAAAGAGGCCAGCAGAGAAAACATCATCCGGGCCTATACAGAATTGGACTTCGGTAACAAATTGAAGATGTACCGAATGAATGGGCTGGATACAGGTTTTGCCTATCGGGACATCATTGAGATCGTCGAGGCTGCCGGAGATAGTATCGACCTCATCGTGGTACCAAAAGTAAACTGCCCGGAGGACATATATTTTGTCGAAACCCTGCTAACGCAGATTGAAAGTTATAAGAACATTAAGCGCCCCATCGGAATGGAGGCACTGATTGAGACGGCAGCAGGCTGTGTCAATATCAAAGACATTGCGGCTTCCTCGGATCGATTGGAAGGTTTCATCTATGGATCGGGCGATTATGCCGCCTCCGTGCAGATGCCAATGGAATCCATCGGTGAATTGGACGAAAATGACAAAATATATCCTGGTCACCGTTGGCATTATGTGATGCATGCGATTGTAAGCGCGGCCAGAGCTTATCAAAAACGAGTGATTGACAGCCCGTTTGCCGGAATCAAGAATCCTGAGGGCTTGAAGCAGGCCTGTAAAGTCGCACGGGCTATGGGATTTGACGGTAAGTGGTGCATTCATCCGAGTCAAATCGAAATTGTCAATGAAGCCTTTGTTCCTTCTGAGAAGGATATTCAGTGGGCGCAGGCAGTTTTGAGCGCCTATGAGGCGGCACTGAAGGAAGGTAGAGGGGCGGTTAGTGTCAAGGGTAAGATGATCGATGTGGCTTCGCTTAAAATGTGCAACACGATTGTAAACAGGGCTAAACTCGCTGGATTATTGGGCTGACGTAACATCGGGCGTGGGCAACCAGTGCTGCCCAGCCTCTTATGGGGTGTCACTTGTCAACCCCCGTCCGTGAAGAAATGATTCAACCGCTGATACTTACAGCCATTGCATGGAATGGCAGCGCTGAGGTAACCCGGACGGTGTCGCCAGTCACGTCTTCACCAGCGCTGAAATTCCGGTCTTCGTGGTCCACTGACGCGACATGCCAGTCGGGCGCGGGGGCGTATTAGGGGTTCACCTTCAACACGATTTTGCCGAAATGTTCGCTTCGTTCCATTGCGCGGTGCGCCTCGGCCACGTCGTCCAGTGAATAGGCTTTGTAAATGAGGGGGACCAGTGTCCCGGCGGCGAACCTAGGCATGACCGTCTTGGTGAACTCGGCGATGATTCCGGCTTTTTCTTCCACGGAGCGGGAGCGTAGCACGGAACCGATGATCCGCTGACGCTTTACCATCATGAGCGCGAGGTTGAGCTCGGCCTTTACACCACTCATTACCCCGATGATGACGAGAGTGCCACTAACCGCAAGGGCTTTCATGTTAGGCGTTAAGTAGTTGGCGCCGACATGGTCTAGAATGACGTCGGCCCCTTGCTTGTTGGTATAGGCCTTAACCTTTTCTGCAAAGTCCTCGTCCTCGTAGTTAACGACGAAATGCGCACCGAGTTGCTTAACGCGCTCTATCTTTCCAGCGGAAGCGGTGACGATGATCTTTACGTTGGGCGTGAGGGTCTTGCAGAGTTGGATGGCCGCCGTATTCACGCCTCCCCCACCACCGTGAAGAAGAACGTACTCACCATCCTTCAGCCCACCGATCAGGAATATATTTAGGAATGCGGTAATGTAGGTCTCGCATACACATGCGGCCTGTTCAAAGCTCATAGATTCCGGGGTTCGGATCAGGTGTGTGGCATAAGCGACGGCGTATTCTGCATAACCACCCCCACCCACCAGCGACATTACTCGGTCTCCAGTCTTCCATGCAGTAACGCCAGGCCCGACCCCCTCGATGACTCCGGCAACCTCCAACCCAAGGATGTCCGACTCACCCTTCGGCGGCGGATAGTTGCCTTCGCGCTGAACTATATCTGGACGATTGACGGAGGTCGCCGCGACTTTGATGAGTACCTGTCCTTCGGAGAACGACGGCGTGTCCGTTTCACCTATCTTGAGAACCTCGGAACCTCCGAAACCGTCGAGCAAGACTGCCTTCATAGGGCATTCGCTCCCTGACAAAACTTGTTGGCTTGTTAATGCGCGCAGATCTGCTACTAAGAAAGGGATTATAACGAGGTGTTCCTGTTGTAGTCACGTGCCTCCGGCGGTGACAAATTGTCACGGGAAGAGAGCAGAGCAAGGGCGGTGCACTTCCGGGATAATTCACATCGCCAAACGCAAACCACTCCGGGGTGCCTGCCCCATGGCAGTATCCCACAACGCCGTAGAAGAAACGACACACGCCAGTGCGCTGGAACGTTCGCCGATCCGTTCCTGTGGCCAGACCTTCAGGACATCACCGCGCTCGCGGAGGCCGGCGTCGCGGCGGGACTGGAGGTTCTCGGCTATACCAATCAGACCTATTTCCTGCTCGACTGCGGACTGGATCGACTGTTGCTGGCGGCCGGGCCGACGGATTCGCCGGCCTATCTGCGCCTGGCCCGGGAGGCCAAAACCCTTATACTACCCGGTGAGATGGGAGAGCGCTTCAAGTGCCTCGGGCTGGGGCGCGGTCTGGAACAGCCGCTGCCCGGCTTTCGAAGCCATGATTTCCGTTACCGCCTCTGAGGGGTCCAGCCCCGCTGATCCGGGCCTGCCGCGAACTCCGACCGGCCCGGATCGTCATCGCTAGTCGATGCGGTAGCCCTGCTCCGTCAAGGCGGCATGGGCCGCCGCCAGTCGGGCTACCGGCACCCGTGGCGGCGAACAGGACACGTAGTTCAGACCGATATGGTGGCAGAAACGGATGGAGGAGGGATGTCCCCCCTGTTCGCCGCAGATCCCCACCTTCAGATCCGGCCGCTGCTTGCGACCCCACTCCACGGTGAGGCGCATTAACTGCCCGACACCGTTCACGTCCAGCACCTCGAACGGGTTGTCCTGCAGGATACCGGTCTCGTTGTAGAAGGGCAGGAACTTGTTCTCGGCATCTTCCCGGGAGAAGGAGAAGCTGGCCTGTGTCAGATCGTTGGTGCCGAACGAGAAGAATTCCGCGACATCCGCCAGGCGCTTCGCGCGCATACACGCGCGCACAACCTCGATCATGGTGCCAAACTTGAACTGCACGGGCGCCCCGTACTCGGTCTCCACTTCGTGTTTGACCTTGTCGACGATCTGCTTGACGCGCGCCAGTTCCTCCGCAGTGCATACCTGGGGCACCATGATTTCGGCGTCGACCTTGATGCCCTCCTTGGTGCATTCGGCCACCGCCTCGAGCACGGCGCGGATCTGCATGGCATAGATTTCCGGATACGTCAGGCCCAGCCGCACGCCGCGATGACCGAGCATCGGGTTGATCTCGAACAGCTCGCGCACCTTGTTCAGCATCAGCTGCTTCTTGGCGATGGCGGCGTTCACCAGCTCGGTCTCGCCTTCGCCAAACGGCGGCGCCAGCGCAGGCTTGCCCTGAGTCTCGGCGCGCTGTAGCAGGCGCATGGCACCGACCAGGTCGGTGACGCCTTCGACGGTCTTGCGCAGCTGCTGCAGGTGATCGAGTTCCTGCTCCAGTTGTTTTTCACTGGGTAGGAACTCGTGGATCGGCGGGTCGAGCAGGCGGATGGTGACCGGGCGCGGCGCCATGACCTTGAGCAATTCCTTGAAATCGCCGCGCTGGATCGGCAGCAGCTGGTCGAGCGCGGCCTGCCGTTCCTCCGTGGTGTTTGCCAGGATCATGTCGACCACAATGGGCAGGCGTTCGGGTGCGTTGAACATGCGCTCGGTGCGGCACAGGCCGATGCCCATGGCGCCGTAATCGCGCGCCTGATCGGCCGCGACGGCGGTATCGGCATTACTCATCACCTTGAGACGGGCCACCGAGTCGGCCCATTCCAGCAGGGTGCGCAACTCGCGGGAAAACTCGGGCGGGACTGTGGGGATATCCCCCAGGTAGACATTGCCGTTGCCCCCGTCGATGGTGATGATGTCCCCCTCGTGCAGGACCTTCTCGCCGAACTGCGCCTGGCGGTCGCGCACCTCCACCTTGATGCCTTCGGCGCCCGCGACGCAGGGCTTGCCCATGCCGCGCGCCACGACGGCCGCATGCGAGGTCTTGCCGCCACGGCTGGTGAGGATGCCCTGCGAGGCGAAGAAGCCGTGAATGTCCTCGGGCTTGGTTTCCTCGCGCACCAGGATGACCTTCTCGCCGGAGCGGCCGAGCAGCTCCGCCCGGTCGGCATCGAATACCACGGCGCCGGAGGCGGCGCCCGGGGAGGCGGGCAGGCCCTGCGCCACCGGGTTGACCGTATGCTGCGGGTCGAGGTGGGGATGCAACAGCTGTTCGAGTTCCTCGGGATCCACGCGCAGCAGGGCCTGTTCGCGGTCGATCAGGCCTTCGTTGGCCATTTCCACCGAAGTGCGCACCCGGGCGGCGGCGTTCATCTTGCCATTACGGGTCTGCAGGCAGTAGAGGGTGCCGTTCTCGATGGTGTATTCATAATCCTGCACTTCCCGGTAATGGTTCTCCAGACGATTGCGCAGATCGACGAGCTGGCGGTACATCTCCGGCATCTCATACTCCATTTCCTGCACCGGCTTCGGCGTGCGGATGCCGGCCACCACGTCCTCGCCCTGGGCGTTGACCAGGTATTCGCCGTACATGATGTTCTCGCCGGTTCCCGGGTTGCGGGTGAAGCCGACCCCGGTCGCGCTGTTGCTGCCCATATTGCCGAACACCATGGTGCAGACGTTGACCGCCGTACCGTTGGCCATGTCCGGAGTGATATGAAATTCACGCCGGTAGTCGATGGCGCGCTTGCCCAGCCAGGAGTTGAACACCGCCTTGATGGCAATCTCCAGCTGTTCATAGACGTTGGAGGGGAAGGGGTGGCCGGTTTCATGACGTACCACCTCAAGGAAGACCTCGCTGATTTCCCGGAGATGGTCGGCGGACAGGCCGATGTCGGCCTTCACGCCTTCGCGTTTCTTCAGCTCCTCGAAGGGTTTGTCGAATTTCTCATCGTGAATACCCAGCGCCACCTTACCGAACAGCTGAATGAAGCGGCGGTAGGCGTCGTAGCCAAAGCGCTCGTTGCCAGTTTGCCGGATTAGACCGGCAAGGGTTTCGGAATTCAGGCCGAGGTTGAGGATGGTGTCCATCATGCCGGGCATGGACATCGCCGAACCCGAGCGCACCGATACCAGCAGCGGATTTTTCGGGTCACCGAAGCCCTTGCCGGTCGCCTGCTCCAGGTCCCGGATCTGCTGCTGCACCTGGTCGCCCATCCCGTCCGGCGGGGTGCGGTCCGGGGAGTCCAGGTAGGCCAGACAGGCCTCGGTGGAGATGACGAAACCCGGCGGCACATTGAGGCCGATCTGGGTCATTTCACACAGGTTGGCGCCCTTGCCGCCGAGCAGCTTCTTGTTGTGTCCGTCGCCTTCGCGAAAGGAAACGACATATTGTCTGAATGGGCTTTTGGCTTCGGTTGTCGCTTCCATAATGAGGGGTGACTCCTGAATCAATGTGCTCCGATGTTAAGACCGTGCGTGATGCCGCTGCGCAAGAGGCAGGCCGCCCGCGTCGTTTCTGCGAGGATCATACCCCGATTCTATATAATTACGCTCCAGGGTCGGTCGGATTTTGGATCGATCGACGGCGCCGCTCCAATCCGGCCCGCTGGCGGTTGCCGATTTACGGCGACGCTCAATGCCCCGCTCAGACGCAGGTTAGGCCGATATCGCCTGAATCGGTAGTATAGTAATGATAAACACCCTTTTCTTTCATGGTAAACGGATAATTCACGAGTGGTGAAGAACCATGCGCCCTGTTGCCACCGCGAAATCCTGCCCAATTCAGTCATCACCCTCAAAAAATTCTCCTTCGCCACCTGCCACTGCCGCCGTCAACTGGGATATGATTCGGGATCTGCTGCCCCTGGCGAGCCGCAAAGGCGCAAGGGGCATTTCAGCCGGAGAGACGACATGCTCAAGAAACACCCCGGTTTCCGAGGGATCGAAGGTCCGATAGTCACCATCATCCTCGATGGGTTCGGCGTGACCTCAAATCGCACTGGAAACGCCATCTATGATGCCTACACCCCGGTGCTGGATCGATTGTTCGCCCAATACCCGCACATCGTCTTGAAGGCCCACGGGACGGCCGTGGGGATGCCCGGCGACGGCGACATGGGCAATTCGGAAGTGGGGCATAACGCTATCGGCGCGGGGCAGGTCTACAGACAAGGGGCCTCGCTGGTTAACGACGCTATCACTTCGGGAGATCTGTTTCGCGGGCAGGCATGGAAGGACATTATCGAGAATGCGAAGGCTCACGACTCCACCCTGCATTTCATCGGGTTATTCTCCGACGGCAACGTGCACTCTCACATTGACCACTTGAAGGCCCTGATCCTCCACGCGAAGCAAGAACAGCAGAAACGTGTCCGGGTCCACATCCTCCTCGACGGACGCGATGTGCCGGAGACCTCTGCCCTGGATTACGTGGAACCCTTCGAGACGTTTTTGTCAGAATTGAGGGATGAGGGTTTCGATGCGCAGATCGCCAGCGGCGGGGGCCGGATGAACATCACGATGGACCGTTACCAGGCAAACTGGCGAATGGTCGAGAAAGGTTGGCACACACATGTGCTCGGGGAGGCACCTTATTTCGAATCGGCCTCCCAGGCCATCAAGGGGTTGCGCGAGGAAAGCCCGGGCCGGGTGATCGACCAAGACCTTCCCCCCTTCGTCATCGCCAGAAACGGTGAGCCCGTCGGCAGGATCGTGGATAATGACAGCGTGGTTTTCTTCAATTTCCGGGGCGATCGGGCCATCGAGATCAGCAGGGCGTTCGAGGAACGGGAGTTCAAGGAATTCGACCGGGTTCGCTATCCCAAGGTCACCTATTCCGGAATGCTGCAATACGACGGGGACCTCTTGATCCCGAAACGGTTCCTCGTGGCGCCTCCGGCCATTAAGCATACGATGGGTGAGTACCTTTGTTCAGAGGGCATCACGCAGCTCGCCATCGCGGAGACTCAGAAATACGGTCACGTAACCTACTTCTGGAATGGAAACAGGAGTGGCAAATTCGACGACGACCTAGAGACCTATATCGAAGTCCCCTCCGACCTCGTTCCGTTCGAGGAACGGCCCTGGATGAAGTCCGCTGAGGTCACGGATGAACTGATCCGTCAGCTCTGGTCGGGCAAGTACCGGTTCGCGCGGGTCAACTACGCTAACGCCGACATGGTGGGTCATACCGGGATTTATCAGGCGGCTATCATCGCCGTGGAGGCAGTCGACTTGGCACTTGGACGACTACTGCCCGTGGTGGACGAACTGGGCGGGGTCGCCATGGTCACAGCCGATCACGGCAATGCTGATGAGATGTTCGAGCTCGACAAGAAAACCGGCCAGCCGAAGACCAAGGAGGATGGGAGTTTCAAGGCCAAGACCAGTCACACGCTGAACTCGGTGCCGTTCATCTTGTACAACAACGGCCCGGATAGTTCCATCGCCCTGCGCGGCGATACCGAATTCGGCCTGAGCAATCTGGCCGCAACAACCGTGAACCTGCTTGGGTTCGAGGCACCCGAGATGTGGGACAAGGGCATCCTGGAGTTCAAGTAAGATTGGGGCCTCTAAAGAACCTACGGGTTGTTGACGGCAACAGACGTACGGCAACTGACTGACAAACAGAGGATCTTCTTTGTCCTGCGCGGGGTCTTTTTCGGGCAGGGTCTTGCCCACGGAATGTCAGGCGAAGCCACGAGGCGACTGCCGTGCCGGGCGCCGCCCCAACGCGGACTGTTCCACTGATTCGGATCACCCGACGAGCACTACCCGGGCTGCGACGCCAGCGGCGCGGCAATGATGGCTGCTTGCCTGGCACCGTAAGCTCATCGCGAAGAAGTGGACATATGTCAAGGAAAGGGCCGGGTCGACCGCGCGTCACGCAAGAGATCACCGATTTGGTATTACACATGGCGCGGGAGAATCTCTCCTGGGGCTACGATCGAATCCAAGGTGCGCTCGCCAATCCCGGCCACGTCATTGTACCGAACACAGTTAAGAATATATTGAAAAGGCATGGCATAGAACCGGCGCCGGAGCGGGGGAAACGTACTTCGTGGAAGACGTTCTTGAAAGCGCATTTGGACGTGATGGCTGCCACGGACTTCTTCACGGTTGAGGTCTGGATGCCGCGCGGACTGGTGACCTATTACGTGTTGTTTATCATCCATCTTTCAACGCGTTCCGTGCACATTGCCGGTGTGACCATGGCCCCCAATAGTGCATTCATGGCGCAAGTGGTCCGTAATCTGACAGATGTGAGTGAGGGTTTCCTTTCAAACAGTCGTTACCTCATCATGGATCTCGATACAAAATACACAGAGGATTTCAGAGGGCATCTGGATCGAGTGGGCGTGAAGCCTATTCGGTGCCCAGCACGAGCGCCCAACTGTAACGCATTCGCAAAGCGATTTGTGCGTTCTATAAAAGACGAATGCCTAGCCCAACTTCGCGGATTCGCCTTTGATTTCGCCGAAAGCGAAAAACTTTCCCCTTACGAAACAGTGAACGATTTGTGGATAACCACCGAAAACCCGCTGTAGTGCAGACCTTGCTTGTTTCCATTGGCACTGATGTGCGGATAATGGGTGGCCATGTTTCTACGCGCGAGCACTCGCAAGAAAGATGGCAAGGTGCACCGGTACTGGAGCATCGTCGAGACTCGCCGCCTCGCCGGTGGACGGGTCTCGCAGCGGCATGTGCTGTATCTGGGCGAGATCAATTCCTCGCAGGAGCGGGCGTGGCGTAAGTCAATCGAGGTGTTCGACGAGCGCACCGAGCAGTTGCGTTCGTTGTCACTGTTTCCCGAAGATCGCCTCGATGAAGCCATGGTGGACGAGTCGGTCGTGCGGTTGTGTTTGTCGCAGTTGCGCCTGTGTCGTCCACGGATGTGGGGTGCGTGCTGGTTGACGCTGAAGCTGTGGGAGCGGCTTGGACTTGACCGGTTCTGGGCGCAACGCTTAGCGAAGAGCCGCAAACAGACGCGCTGGGACCAGGTGCTGTTTGTGCTGGTGGCCTATCGGTTGGTCTCGCCGGGCAGCGAATGGCGCCTGCACCGGCAGTGGTTCGATCAAAGTGCCCTGGCCGATCTGCCGGGTGCCGATGAAGGTTTGGCCGAGATCCACAAGCTCTACGCGTGTCATGACAGGTTGCTCGAACACAAGACGGCCTTGTTCAATCATCTCGTGGGACGTTGGCGTGATCTGTTCAACGTCGCATTCGATGTGCTGCTCTACGACCTGACCAGCACCTACTTCGAAGCCAATCCGCCGTTCGGGGAAGAGGGCAAACGCCGGTTCGGCTATTCACGCGACAAGCGCCCCGACTGCGTGCAGGTGGTCATCGCGCTGGTGGTCACGCCAGAGGGGTTGCCGCTGGCCTACGAGGTGTTGCCCGGCAACACCGCGGACAAGACCACGCTGCGCGAGCCCTGGCAGGAGGCCCGGCCCGGTGTGCAGGTCAAACTCTTACCGCAGGACGGCGAACTGTACGTGTTTGCCCAAAGCGCCGATCGTGTGGCCAAGGAACGGGCGATGCGACAGCGTCAACTCAAGCGGCTCTGGGCGTGCCTGAAACAGGTGTCCGAAATGACACTCACCCACCAAGAGCTGCTGATGAAGCTCGGGGCGGCACGCAGTCAGTATCCGAGCGGCTGGCGATTGGTCGAGGTGCAGGTCGACAAACAAAACCCACGCTTCACCTACCGCCTCAAGCGCGACAAGCTCAAGCAGATACGCCGTCGCGAAGGCCGCTATCTGCTGCGCACCAACCTCACGGGTAGCGACCCCTCTGAGCTGTGGCGCTATTACCTGCAGCTCACGCAAATCGAAGAAGCTTTCCGCAACCTCAAGGGGGATCTGGCGATCCGGCCGATCTACCATCAGCTCGATCTCCGGATCGAAGCCCACATCTTCATCGCTTTCCTGGCCTACTGCCTGCACGTCATCCTGGCGCAGTCTATGCGCCCGCATGCACCCGGACTGACGCCGCGCAGCGTGCTGGATAAATTTGCTGCCGTGCAGATGATCGATGTCGAAATCCCGACCACCGATGGTCGCACCATTCAATTGACCCGCTACACCGAACCACCCAAGGAACTGAAGTTGTTGCTGGAGCGACTGCGCCTCGCACTACCCGCTGGGCCCAGCAATAATTCATGCGGCCCTGGGTGCCAAGCCATATTCATGGTGCAGACCGCCGAGAACAGGGTGAGCCACAATCTTGAGGTGGCGCGGAATGTGATGCCGATGGTCGTGTGGTGCGACGGGCAGACCAGCGGGAGAGTCCGGAATTCCTGGCCCAAGGCTGGTATGAGGCCTGCCTCGGTTGTAGTGTGCCACCCATTCTTTCAGAATGCCACGCAGGTGCGTCTCCGTTAGTGGGATTAGAAAGTCAAGACATTCTCGGCGCAGCGTACCGATGACTCGTTCAGAAAGGCTGTTCGCTTGTGGCGTTCGAGGCGGAGTCCTGATCACGCACAGTCCCATGCGAATAACGGATTGATCGAGCTGGGACGAGAAGATGCTATCGCGATCATGAATAAGAAAGCAGTAGCCATGGCCCGATGGGATGGCTTCCCGGAGTTGCTGCAGCGTCCACGCTGCTGTCGGATGGAGCGTTACGCCGCAATGTACAACCCTGCGGGTTTGGCGCTCGATCACGACCAATACATAGAGTAGTCGAAACGTTGCCGTCACGACGGTACAGAAGTCACAGGCCAGAATAGCGGCGGCGTGGTTGCGGAGGAACGTGGACCAACGTTGGTCGCCACGCGGTTGTCCCCGCGGATGCTTTGGCATGTACTTACGTACCGTACGAGGTGATATCGAAGTCCGAGCTTGAGCAGCAGCTCGTTGGCGATACGCTCCTCACCCCACGACGGATTGTCTTGCGCCAAGATTCGGATGAGTGCACGCAACTCAGGCGGTATCCGTGGTCGCCCAGGGCGTGACTTCCAGCGCCAGAACAGGCGAAAACCCTGACGGTGCCATCGGACCAAGGTCTGGGGTTTGACAGCCACCAGCGCATTATGTCAGTCAAACAGCCGAGACAATAGCACGAGCGCCACCCGGAGCGGCGTATCCGGACGGCGCGGTTTCAGGTCGCGTTCCTGGTACATCGCCAATTGTTTACGCAGAAAGAGATTTTCGGCGGCAAGTGCGCCTTGGCGGCGCAGCAGCAGCCAGATGAAGCAGGTCAGGTCACGAAGCAGCTGAATTAGTGTTCGGGCACCGTCCATGATGGCTAACATAATGCCATATCACTCGTGAAGGTGCGATTCCAGACGTTCAGGAACTTTGAATACCAATTTTTGCGGGGGACAACAATCTCGGTATAGACATGGCCATTGCGCTTGAACACACCAAACACGATGGTCTTGCTGCCAGCCCTTCGACCCCGCTTGCCCCGAATCCGCTTCGGACCAAAGTTGGACTCATCCAGCTCGACTTCTCCCGAATAGGGCGACTGGGCTTCACAATACTCAGCAATGCGCCGGCGCATTTTCAGTAAATCGTATTGACCGACCGCGTACTGATGCCGATCAACCTGGCCGTGTCACTGGCCGTCAGATCCAAGGCAAAGGCCTTCAACAAACGACGAAACCGGGCTGCGCTGATCTTGGAATTTTTTTAGTACCTGTTTTTGCCTTTATACATAGAAGCAAACGCATGTTAGCATGCAATCTGCTTCCTAAGACCCTTGGTTTATTCCGATTCAAAAATTAGTCATAGTCTAGAACGTGTGAACCAATTTTAACTAGATGCTGTTTGTTCAGTGAGTGGGTTGCCCCCACTTTCACTGCCACGGTGATCTTAGTAAAGTGCGCCTTCAAAGGAGAAAGTGGGCATGAAGAAGCGACTTACCGAAGCGCAGGCCGGTGTGCCAGTCAAGGAGTTGTGCCGCAAGCATGGTTTGAGTGGCGGCTGCGCGCAGGGCGGCGATGATTTCGCCGAACGTCGGGGGCATGTAATGAAAAAATTAGGGAGAAGCCGATCACATCGGCCCCCATTTTGCGCGCGTTGGCGATGAGCACGTCGGATCTTCGGAAAACGTCATGACCGCGGGCCTATGTCCCGCTTCGCGCGCCGCAGAATACAGGTAGCGCAAACCGAGATTTGTTGTTTGACTCTGTTAATGGTTTTACCGAACGCGATTGTTGTCTATTGATTCCACAATAATGCCTATGTGAGCCTGACTTCGGATTTTACAGGATGGCGGGCGGGAAGATGCGAGTTCGCGATCCTGGAAGTCTAGATTTATAAAGAGTGGAGGGCAGGGTCTATAGATGGCCGCTGTCCCTCAGGGAGTGAGTGCCAAATGAGGTGAATGGCGGTAAACTCCAATTGGCTCATCAGGCCCGCTGTTCCGGGTTCGTCACGGGGAGGTCGATACGCTAATGCGCTACCGGTTCGACGCCTTTCCGGGTGTCGCCGGGATCCGTCCAACTCCGATCGAAACCACCGTCGGCCACGGGCCGCGTCCCCGCAGGCTCGGTTGCAATGAAGCCCGTGATTTCGCGACTCAGACGATCCTCCTCCATCGCCTCCCAGGCCGAAAGTGAGAGGAGCGTTTCATCGTCCGGTCGAAGTGCTTTGAGCGGCGTTCGCTCCACGTGGTCGAGGCCGAGCCGCAGCACGCGACAGGCCACGTTGTTGGCCTGCGCGGTAAAGAATTTCAGAATCCGTGCCCGCTGTTGCTGCCGTGCCGGATCGGTGCCAAAGCGCAGGCGCGCCTCGAAATTCAAGTAACGCAGCACGTGGCTCAGCCCCTCTGTCGTGAAGTTGCGTCGGTAAAAGGTGCGGATCATCCAGTCGTAGTAGAAATCCAGTTTAGGATCAAGGAACGTGTAGTCGGGTTGGAAATCTGTGCCTCTGAGCCGTCCCTCCTGCTCCAGCTGGTCCCGCACCGGCGTGCCTGCATAGGGCAGCATGCGGCAAAAGGACGCGATCGACCAACCGTCGCCTACGAAGGTCTCGAGAAAGTTGACATTATTGCGGATCGACGCGAAGGTTGACGACGGGTCCATTAGCATGAAGCCAAAATCGAAGGACAAGCCCAGCATTTTCAGGATCCTCCCGGCCGCCAAATGTGCGCTCGGCTCCAGTTTCTTGTTCATTCCAATGAGCCCATTGATGTCGCCCGATTCGACGCCGAGATAGACATGGGTGAGACCACCGCGTAAAAGTTCGCGCATCACATTCTCGTCGACCTCGTCTGACCGGCAGCTTATTTTGAACGCAATCCGTTCGTTGGCCCTGCTCTCGACAATCAACCGAGCGATGTCCGTGGCCCATTGCCGCGCGCGCCGCCCGGTGGCGAGGAAATCGTCGTCCTGGAAAAGGAACAGCGACACACCCCGACGTTCGTTGAGGTCCAGCATTTCTGCGACCACATCCTCGGGCCGGCGCATCCGGCGCAATTTGCCGCCCTGTAGCTCGTAGAATGGCCGGATCGAGCAGAAGCTACAGTTCCATGGGCAACCTCGGCTACCTAGGATCGAAGCGGTCGCGAGTGGTTTCGATTCATAGTCGATATCGGCGCGCTCGGGCCAAGGTAGGACGTCGAGATCCTCCACCGGGACGCGCAGCTTGTTGGTGCGAACGGTCCCGTCGGCAAGGCGGCAGGCCAAGCCGTCGAGATCGCGCCATTCATCCCAGGAACCCAACCGGTTCAGGAGCATCGCGAGCGTGATTTCACCATCGAACCGGACGATGGAATCAAGCCCTGGGACTTCTTCCAGCACCTTGGCATAGTCAAAACTCGGATAATGGCCCCCCATAGTGATATGCGCCGTGATACCGGCTGCCCGCAGGGCGGCGATGATTTCGCCGAATGCCGGGGTCATGTACTGGAAGATGAGGGAGAGGCCGATCACGTCGGCCTCCATTTTGCGCGCGTGGGCGATGAGCACGTCGGGATCTTCGGAAAACGTCGTGACTGCGGGCCTATGTCCCGCTTCGCGCGCCGCAGAATACAGGTAGCGCAAGCCGAGATTGTCCTGGTCTTGGAATCCCACCAGCAAGACGCGAACCGGACGCCCCGCGGTTCTTTTCGGGACGGTATTCATCGCATGCCGTATGTCCTTCGGCCTATTTGATTGCAGCGATCTGCTCGTCTAGCAGCTTCTCCATCGCATCCAGCCGGAAACGCTCGGCCTTGAGCATCTCCTTGGTCACATCGAGCTGTGCGCGAGTTAGCCGCGACAGATCGATGGGTGAGGGGTCGCCCGGCTGTGGAAACGGGAAGGGGAAGGGGAAGGAGAATCGCGGCCAGCGTGGAAACCAGCCGCTCCAAGGGTCGGGGGGTGGGTCGGTCACACCACCTCCGGGAATGCGTGCTTTCAGATGGTCTTCGATCTTGTCCAAGCGAGCAGCCAGTTCCTTGATATCTATGTCAGTCATGTCAGACCCCTTGCAATCCCGTGAAAAGAAAACACATGCAAAACGTAGAGCGAGATTTCACGGACCTCACCCTGCGACAAACGCTATCACAAAGATGCAAGAGCGGAAATCCGTATTAGTACTTATGTATGCGGTCGGAATTGCGCGGAGGCTAAATGGTGTGCTTGATCGAAGGAATTTAATTCTGACCTACTTGGATAGATCAGTTTAGATCCCTAAAGGCCTCCATCTCCAAGGCGCGTCGTCTACGTAGGTTCCCGTATGGCAGCACCTCCAAGGGCGCGCTATAAGTACGTAACGGTTTTGCCGGAAAAAGACGATCAGAAGGCCTTGTCGTGCTGTCCGAACACTCATTGGCGAAATTGCAATAGGAATTGATTTCCTGCGTGGAGGAAATCGGAAATTAACGAGAGCAGAATTGGATCACGGATTAAAGATAAACGTGCAACCTATGAGCTACTTGAAGAACGTGCCTTTGAGTCTTTAAGTCAATGATTAAGCTAATGGAAAAGCATGAGCGAAATGCGACGGTCATGTTGGTTCCTCTGGAATTCGGGTTGCCTATGCGCGTGCCGTATAGGCGTATACCTGACGGGGAGAGAGGTAGGAGGTTCACGTGAGTCGTGCCAAGCAAACGCTAATGCAGTTTAACGTCGGCTATCTGGGAAGCATCTTCGCAGCAGTGTTAACAGGTGTGGCGGTGGCAGCGGGAACGGCAAGCGATGGGCCGGGCGGTGCTGCGTCATGGACAACAGGGAACAAGCTTGCTGTGGGCACCTCGGCAGACACGACCAGCAATGTTTGGTTCACGGTGGCGAAAGGGATCACGAGCGAGGTCTTCTATCCGCGCCTCGATGTCCCCAACATGCAGGACATGCAGTACATTATCACGGACGGGGCCTCCTTCGTGGATCTTGAGCGCGACGCAACTAAGCACGAAGTCTCGATGCCGGACGAGAAAGCGCTCGAATACACAATTACCAATACGGACAAGCGTGCAACGCCTAAATACAAGATCACGAACACCTACATTACTGATCCGAGTCGGAGCACAGTAGTCATCCGCACGCACTTCGAGTCCCTTGACGGCGGCACCTACCAGCTGTACTTACTCGAGAACCCTTCGATGGCTGGCGGCGGCGCTAATGACAACGCCTGGTGGGACGGGACGAACGCGGCGCTCATGTCCAGCGGTTCAGAGACCCTCTTCGGGTCGCAGACGACAGTTGTCTCGGCACTTAAGGTCGCAAGCCCGAACGGCTTCATTGCCCATGACGTCGACTACTCGGGCAATGCGAGCGACTGCTATATTGACTTGAGCGCCGACCGGGTGCTCGACAACCACTTCGACAATGTTGCCGGCAATGGCAATGTCGTGCAGTGCGGCGAGGTCGGCAGCATCGGCCTCGACACGACGTTCACTGTCGCGCTGGGATACGGCAGCGACCCATCATCGGCAATCGCCGCCGCCAACGGATCGCTTTCGGCAGGCTTCACCGATCGTGAATCCGCCTACCGCGGTGGTTGGGAATGCTACGTGAACGGACTCAGCCCAGCACCCGCCAGCGTGTCGAGCGACATGCTGCGTCGCCGCGCCTACTACGTCGCCGCGATGACCTTGCACGCCGCCGTGGATAAGACGTTTCCAGGTGCCAGCGTCGCAGCGTTTGGCACACCCTGGGGTGACTTCACGAATGGGGACAACCTCAACGACGGGTACCACCGGGTGTGGGGTCGGGACCTGTACCAGCAGGCGACGGGTGTGATCGCTGCAGGCGATCCGGCACAGGCACTGCGTATGGCGCAGTTCATGTGGAACAGCCAATACATCGGCACTAACACCTCCGGTGCTGGGATGACGTATCCGCCCGGCGCGTTCCCGCGCTACAGCCCAGTGAGCGGGATCAGCGGTGCGACGGCGCAGCAGCTCGGCTGTTGCGAGCAGCTCGACCAGGACTCGTTTGCGATCCTGCTGGCCTGGATGACCGGCCTGACTGATAACGTCACCTACCAGAAGATCAAGGTGACGGCGAACCACGTCCAGGCGGCGGGACCCGACACGACGGAGCGCTGGGAGGAGCAGTTCGGCAAGTCGCCATCGTCAATCGCGGCAGAGATCGCCGGCCTCGTTGCGGCGGCGGACATCGCCCGCCAGAACGGTGACACTGCCAGCGCCGCCAGTTGGGAGTCGACGGCCGACTCGTGGCGGTCGAGTCTCGCCGGCTGGACGTTCACGACTAAAGGCTTCTGGGGTGACCATCAGTACTACGAGCGCATCGACCAGACGTCGAACCCGAACGATACGAGCGACCATCTCTGCTTCATAGATGGCAGCTACGTCGCTCATGACGTCGCCGACTTCGGGTTTCTCGAACTCGTCCGGCTAGGCGAGCGCCTGCCCAATGATTCCAGCGTAGCGACATCGCTCTCGCCGACCGCCTCGGCGTCTGACGGCAACTCGACGGTGGAGCTAACGATGAGCGGCGACGTCTATTTCCACCGCTACAACCATGACAACTACGGGGAGAGCAACGATGACTGCAGCGGATTTCCCGCCAACACCGTCAATGTCAGCGAATGCAGGCCTCATGACGGAGTCAATCGCTACGGACGGCTGTGGCCAGTCCTTTCCGGCGAGCGCGGCGAGTACGAACTCGCGAATGGCCGCTCGTCCAGCGTCTACCTCCAGTCGATGGCCGATGCGACCAACGAAGGCTACTTCGCCCCGGAGCAGATCTGGGATCGCTCGGACGTTTCCTGCTTCGCGCTCGGGCGGCCGACGGGCAGCGCCTCCCCGCTCAACTGGGCCGAGGGGCAATACGTGCGCCTCTCCCAGTCGATGGATGCCGGTTACAACCTCGACACGCCGTCGGTGGTCAAGGCGAAGTACCGGGGTGCCGGTCCGATCCGCGGCGACGGTGGCAAGTGCATCGATGACGCCGGTGCGGGCACGAACAACGGCACTTCGGTCCAGATCTGGACGTGCAACGGGACGAGTGCACAGAACTGGGCGTGGCACAGCAATGACGGGACGCTGCGTGTTTTCGGCAAATGCATGGACGTCACCGGCGTGGCTACGGCCAAAGGGACGCCGATCCAGCTCTGGGACTGCAACGGCACTGGCGCCCAGGAATGGCGTTGGCGAATCCAGAACCGTCTCGTGAACCCGCAGTCCGGTCGATGCCTTGACCTTACGGGCGGCAGCGCGGTCGACGGCACACGGCTCCAGCTCTGGGACTGCAACGGCACCGCCGCCCAAGCCTGGAACCTGCCGTAGCCTTGCTCACCTGTTCGCTAGAGGTCGGCGCCGGATACGCTTCGTAATAAGAATCTGCTGCCTCATGAGCAGGTTGTCGGAGACAAGGGTTTTCGCACCACCAGGACCCGGAAATTTTGCAATGACGGTCTGTAGATGGGTTTGAAATATCAGCCTATCCTTCATGGCGGAGCAGATCAAGAGATCTCGGTGTGTTCGGCATGTGGCCCGTGAAGAAGATAGTCTCCCCGTGCGATACTTTCCGTATGAACTCGCGCACGGGTCAGGTTGTTGTGACATGACAGCGGTCGGTGAGCGGGCGCCCCGGCCATGAGGAACGTCTGGGAGCTGGTGCTATTTATCGCGGTGGCGTGTCTCTATTTCGCGAGCGTGCCATCGCCAGGTTTCGCGCAGGGGATCCTCGACTTCACCGACCGGTCTCCGCCTTACCGCCTGTTCTTGCCTGCGGCCCAGTCGGCTCCCCTGCCGCTCGTGGTCATGCTGCACGGCTGCGATCAGGACTCGCAGGCTTTCGCGGAGGTGACCGGAATGAACGCGCTCGCCGCGCAGCACGGCTTCGTCGTGGCGTACCCGGAGCAGACCGATCATCCGCTGCGTTGCTGGCGATGGTACGAGCCTGCGCACCAGGTACGAGGGCAAGGCGAGCCCGCGGCAATCGTGAGCGTCGTCAACGCGGTCGCGGCGCGCGACGACGTGACAATCGACCCCTCCCGGATCTACGTCGCCGGGCTGTCGGCGGGCGCGTCCATGGCAACGATCGTGGCGGCCACCTATCCGGACGTCTTCTCCGCACTCGCGGTCGCGGCGGGCGTGCCGTACGGCGCCGCCTCCGACTGCCTCGGCGCCTTCAACGCCATGGAGCGCATTTCCGCCCGGATGCTGACGCCGGGGGCTTTGGCCGCTTGGGCCGACTACGGGAAAGCGTATTGGACATGCCTGTGGGCCGGCTACTTCAATCCGGTTCTTGCGCCTATCCCCGCACCCGACGCGCTCGGTGGTGGAGCCCTGGAAGCGATGGGCAAGGCCCGTCGGGTTGTGCCGGTGATCGTGTTTCAGGGGCTTGCCGACGAGACCGTCCGGCCGGACAACGGCTGGGATGTCGTGAGTCAGTGGGCTCAGACCGACGATATCGCCCTCGACGGCGTGGACGACGATGACATCGACGACGTGCCCGAGACTGAGAACTCAGGATCGGTCCCGGGCGGGCATGACTTCGTCGAACGATCCTACCAAGACGACCGCGGAAATGAGGTCATCCGTTCATACATGATCGAGGGCATGACCCACGCCTGGTCCGGCGGTGCGTCGAATATGGACTACTCGGACCCGGCAGGGCCAAAGGCCAGTGAACTCATGTGGACCTTCTTCAGCGCCCATCCGATGCCAGCCACGCCTTAGCGGTGACGTCCGGATGGCGAGTCGATAGTCAGGGCGCTGCGGGTGGTTCATTTCCAGCCCGACCTTGACGCTGGAGTATAGGCACGAGTGTTATTCGCACCCACGAATTCCGTGATAATTCCCTGTTAAACGACGCAAGGAGCGGCTTCAATCGAGGATAAGATTCAGAATAACAGTGGGTTACAGAGGATTATCGCCGACGATGTCCGGAGACGAGCCGAACATTCCCTGTAGATTTCGCTGTAACAGGGAATTATGACTGAGACGGGTTAGCGGCAGACTCCAACCACTGCCATTAAATCAATGAGTTAGCTGTTGTTACAGACCGTTTTTTGGGGTGTTTTGGGGTGGGTTTGGTCCGTTTTTTGGTCCACTTTTTTAGCCCCACTTCTTCGCCGCCAGGCTTCCTGCTTCCGGCGCATCGATGGACACCCAGCGGCTGTAAGTACGAGCCGTAAACGTCCAGTCGGTGTGACCCATCTGCTGGGCAACCCACATCACAGATTCCCCCGCCTGCAACATCATCGAGGCGTAGGTGTGACGCATCTGGTAGGGATAGCGATAGCGCACGCCAGCGCGGAGCAGGACCCGCTTCCACATGCGCTGACGGATCACCATATCACCGGTCCAGCGCTTATCGGTGCGAGGATTGCGGAAGATTTCTTCACCTTCCATGAAGGTAAATGCTTTCTGCGCCTTGAGCGCTTCGAGGGCTGCTGGTAGCAGCTTGATATAGCGTTCCCCGGCTGCCGTCTTCGGCGTTTCCGGTTCCTTACTGTGTTATGTGTGAGCGCGCCGCACGAAGATACGCTTGCGCCACAGCTTTTCGGTAGACTGAATTCGGAGGATATTTCTATAGCCAGCTATGTCGCTGTTATTCGCAAGGAACCGAACACCGCCTATTGGGTGGACGCGCCGGACATTCTCGGCTGTGTGTCCAGCGGCGAGACGATCGAATTGGCCAAAAAGAATTTCAGCGAAGCGTTGGCCCTGCATCTGCGCGAGGGCGACGATCCAAACATGCGCCGTCCACCCCGACCACTTGCAGAGATCGACGCTGAAGAGCTCGAAGGCGCGGTCGAGACCTATCTGGTCGAACTTTGACCTAGCCAAAGAACTCGAACGCGATCAGAGTCTGCTTGAATCTTTGTCGTTGGGGAAGCTTCCTCAACGCTTTACGCACGCCTTGTGCTTGCGTCCGAAATCCCGATCAAGCCGCGACGTTTCAGGGCGGGACCTTCGGTGCGGGTTTTCCTTCAATGCCTGCCGTGACCAGCTTTGCCAGTAAATCCGTGAAGGGGACGATGTTGTTATCGACGCTGGCCGCTTCAAGCGCGGCTATGTAATCATCGCGTTCTTCGACAGCAATAACGGTCCACGGATAGCCACCAGCGGCAAGCATGACGTTCATCAGGAAACGTCCCATGCGCCCGTTGCCGTCCATATAGGGATGTATATAGACGAACATGAAATGCCCGAGCACAGCACGGACGGCCGGGTCCGGTTCCTCCTTGAGCAGCTCGAAGAACGCGGGCATCAGATCGCGCACGGCTTCGGCGCGCGGCGGAGTGTGCATCGAGCGGCGGATATAGACCGGGCCGTTCCGATAACCAGCGAGATCGGCAGGTCTCAGCAGACCTGCCGTAACGCCGGGGCCAAAGAGCTCCCTGTACCATGCGCCGTGATCGGCATCGGCAACGTCGCCGGGATTCTCACCTTTAAGAACTTTTTCAACGCTGCTCTTGACCGCCTCGAAGACCTGATAGTAGCCGCGCGCCGCTAACGCATTGCGGTGTTCGCGGTCTTCTTCGTTCTTGTCCGGGTTCCAGTTCTGATTGCGCACGCGCTCGATCAGCGCCGCGCTGACGCGGTAGCCCTCGATAGACAAAGAGTGATACGCATCGGTGACATAGACACCGTCCACCTGGTCCATATAGGTTTTGCGGTCTTTGGGCAGCCCCGGCGCTTTTGGAAAACGTCCGATCACATTTTCACGCATCGCCTGCCAATTCAGCCGCATGCGGTTCACGTAAGGGGAACACTCCCTACCCGAAAGAATGGCGGGCGGCTTTGTTTCGAAGGGATCGGATTCCCTCACGTCATAGCTGGCGGCGCGCATAGCCGCGATGATGTCGTCGGCGATGCGATCGCTTCCCATGTTCCGCAGCGCACCGGCGAGCCGCCCGGCAATGACACTGTGCCCGCCATCCAGCAGGCCTGCCAGAAGCTCGGACGCATCCCTGACCAGAGAAAGCGCCGTGCGCATGTCGGTCTCGTTCTGTCCAAAATAACGCGGTGAACAATCGATCAGGGCCGGACCCAGGGCATACAGGCGCAGCCCGTTTTTCGTCTCGATATCCTTTTCATCCGGCATGGCATAGCGAACGCTGAGCAACGAAGTGTCATAGGGCAGCGCCGTCACTTTGTTATCACCCTTGCGCGCCCGCACCAGCAGTTGGCGTGGTACGGTGCGGTTTCCGGCGTGCAGCGCAATCGATTGCTCCGGTGAGAGGCACCAGTCCTTGCCAAAACGTTCGGTCAGATACGAGCCGCAGAAATCCCAGAAGCAGGCATACCAGGCCGTACTGTCCACGGCGGCTTCGTCCGGCCGCGCCGGGATGTACCACCCCTTCATGACCGGCTGCAAAAAGCCGTTCCTGACGAGGCGTTCCCGGTCGAGCCGCTCCAGGTCAACGGAACGGATCGCCACTATGCCGCGCTCCTGAAGCGCTTTCAGCGCTTCAAGCGCACGCGCCAGTTTTTCTGAAGGGGTCGCCATCTCTGCTGTACTTTCCCTCGGTTTTACGGTTGTGCCTATCCTAGGGTATTACGCTGTATAAACTATAGGTTATTAAGTTGTATCATTTATAGGTTATCATGTCGAGCAAAATATAGGGTTTTATGCGGGGGGGGGGTCGGCCATGCAGACTGTTTTGTGTAATTAAAACAGTGGGGTATGTGGTGTCGCGGTCAGCCCCGGTGCGCGGGGCGCACCGCCCCTGAGTCCCGCTCGATTGGTGGATTGATTGGTTTATCGACGGAGTCTCAAGAGCGCACGAAGGCGAGCAGCGGCGCGATGTCGTGACGGTCGGCAGACCGTAGGGCCGCGACATAGGCCTTTCTTGTATAACCCGGATCAACCAGGCTGGCGCTGCCCCATGGGAAACGCTTACGGCCCATTGCGATCAGCAGCAGGTCGGTGGCAAGGCGCGCGTGACGGCCATTGCCGTTGGGGTAGGGATGTATCCAGACCAGCCTGTGATGAAAGCGCGCGGCGATTTCATCGGGATCGTAAGTGCCGTTCTCGATCCAGTAGCGGCAATCGTCGATGAGTGCGCGCAGTTCAGTCGGAATGCGATAGGCCTCGACCCCGACATTCTTGCCGGTACGGCGGTATTCTCCGGCCCAGCGCCACACCCGGCCAAACATCCGCTTGTGCAGGCCGTCCAGAAAGCGTTCGTCCAGCACATCGCGTTTGCGCTTTAACGCCCAGTTCTCCGCCTCCTGAATGTTCGCCTGTTCGGCTTCATTGAGCTCGCTGCGCAGCGTAATGTAGGAGGGGATCAGCCCTTCGCGCTCTTCGTCGCTGAGCGGTGTTGCGGCATCATCCTGGTCGGCGAGCGGGTCCGTCATTCTTCATCCCACAGCTTCGAACCGGCTTCCTCGATAAGACGCTTCGTCAGCAGTTTGAGCTGTTCGCTCTCGTCCGCCGCATCCACGCTCTGGTCTTCCAGCGCCATGCTATGGGCCGTGGCTTTGAGACGCTGCCTTGCCAGCGCCTGTGCGCGTTCTTCAACCACCATCTCAAGCGGCTCTCGTGGCACAAGGACATAGACCAGGCGGCAGTCCAGCGCCTGTGCCGCCTTTTCCAGCGTATTGAGCGTAATCGCGCCCTTGGCCTCCGCCTGTTCTATCGCGACGGCACGCGATTGCGTGACGCCCAGCCGCCGCCCCAGCTGGGCCGTGGTCATGCCCAGCGCTTCACGGATGGCCTTTACCCAGCCTTTTGGCGGGCGGGCAAGAGCTTCCATGTTTTGCAATAAACTCAAGCGTTTGTCGAGTTGTCGGCGGGCTGTGGCCCGTTCCTGGGGACCCATGATAATCACCTTTATATGATCAAAAAACACCTAATTAATAACATATACATGATTATATAGCAAATGCAAAATCATATATATATGATTTTTATGCGGGCAGATAATTATATATATGTGATCAGTATTTCTGTGTCCAGCGGGAGCTCCCCTCAGATCCCGGACGGCCCTGTCTTCCACACCAAGCATGGCCGCGAGCACTGCCACGCCGTCTGGTCGCGCATCGATCCGGTTCACGAAAAAGCCGTTCATCTCGCCTTCGATCGCGACAAACTCATGATGGTGACAAGGGAGTTCGCGCGCGACCACGGTCTTCAACTCCCGGAGGGTTACGCCAAGGACAAGGTCGCCGACAAACCCCGGCAGGTTTCCGTCTATGAAATAGCACAGCAGCGGGGCACGGGGCTTTCGCGGCAAGACCATATTCAAGCCGTCACCGAAGCCTGGAAGGCCAGCGATAGCCCCGCAGCCTTCGTGCAGGCGCTCGCGGATAAAGGCTATATGCTGGCGACCGGAAAGCGGCCCTATGTGCTGGTCGATTTTTACGGCGGGATGCACGCGCTGCCCAAACTCATCGCTGATAAGTCCGTGCGCACCCGAGACGTGCGCGCCTTCCTCGAAAAGGACTATCCGCCGGAGACCCTGCCGAGCGTCGATGAAGCCAAGAATTTAGTTGCCACGCACAGAAAATCTGTCGAAGCGCACCTTGAAGACGAACAGCGTTTTGAAGCACTGGCCGAGCTCAAACATTTCCACCAAGCGCGGCGGCAGGCCCAGGAAAAAGAGGCGATCATGTTGGACCGGCGGCAGAACCGGGAGCGCGCTGCGTATGCTACCTTTCAGCGGGCGCAGCGCGATGAACATCGCGCGCAATATCTCGCGCAGGCAAGGCGGCGCATCAAACGCGAGCGCTACGAAAGACGGCCCACCGGGCTGGCGGGGTTCCTTGCCCGCGTGACGGGCATGGAAGCCGTGCGCAACAAGCTGCACAAATATCAGGATCGAAAGCGGCTGCGGGCCTACCTTGCCGACAGGGAAACCCTCAAGAAACAGCAGGCGCAGGAGCTGACCGCACTCCACCACCGCTATGAAATGCAGACGCTCAATCAGCAGCGCAAGCTGCGCGCCCTAAATCAGGTCGAAAAGAAGGTACTCAACTCGCTAGAAGAATCCTTGAAAAGGGACGCCCGTGAAAGCGCGCGCGGCGCGGAAAACCGGATGCCCGCACTCCATTTTGAACGCACGACACCGGGCCGCAATGCTGACAGGCTTGACGACGAGCAGGCGGCAGAGATCGGACTCGGGAAGGGTGCGCCGCACGATGAACGTGAGTACCGCAAGCAGGAGCAGCTAGGGCAGGAAGTTGAGCACGAGTTTACGGATGCGGCGGAAGGAAAGATAAGGACGAAACAAATCGACTTGCAGGAGGAATTTAACCGCGCCGCCAAAGGCGATGAAGAAGATGAGCGTGGATCTTCCGAAGGGCCGAAACCTGCAGTACCCCGAAAGCCGGAAAACAGGATTCAGCGCTATAATCGCCGGCGCGAGCGTGATGATGATTTCGATCGCGGGCGGTAAGTCATCCCAATACGTTGCAAAGCTTCTATGCGGATGTCAGTTAACCCGAAGGCATCAACCGATCCTGCCCGAATTGTCGCGGCAACCTATTGCGTCTTTCCTTCTCTTTTTTTATTTTGTTTTGCGGTGGCCAAGAGAGGATGAGGGTGCGTGACCAGCTTCCGTTCAAGTAATTGCAGACTTGTCTATAGAATTGTTTTATTTGACTTTCGATAATCCTTTGCAAGGCTAAAAGGTCATGTGTATTGCCCGCGATTTCCTGGACACGCCGTTGAGGCTAAATCAGCCCGCCTCCCGGCCGGTAGCGATGAGCCAGTCCTGGCGCACCTGTGCGGGTGAGCGATGACCGTGGCGCTCGAGCAACCAGCGCGTATTGTAGAGCTCCCGCCACTGTTTCAGCGCCACGCGCATCGGGGATGATCGTGCCCTCATGGGCCCGCGGGCGGTAGCCCTTGCGCCATATAACTACTTCGGGGGGAGAATGATTATGACTGCATTTTTTTTAATGGGCTATTGTTTAGAGCCTTGTCGCTCATCATTTTGGCGTCGATTAACTTTCCCGTATCAAGCAGTGATATCGATATAGGTTCTGTTTATGTAGGAGGTTTCCAACCTGGAAATCTGACAGTGGAACGAGAGCTCGACGAACAACTTTGCGCGCGCGGAGATGCGGGCGGTTGCTATCGTCTCGGGGTGCTATTAAGAGCAGGTAACGGCGGACCTGTGGACAAGGAACGCGCGAACGCTCTCTTCGATAAGGCCTGTAGAGCCGGCGTACCCCACAGTTGCTACCTCGCGGGAAATTTTAAACGCGCACGAGAACTCTACGAACAGGCCTGCGCGACGGGTGATGCGCACGCGTGTCATAGAGTTGCGTATCTTTTTTTGCTGGGAGGCAAAGGCGGACCTAGGGATACGGAACGCGCGGCCGCCCTCTTCGATAAGGCCTGTAGAGCCGACGTAGCTGATGCCTGCGACCAAGCAAATCCACAACGCGCACGACAACTCTACGAACGGGCCTGCAAGAGCGGAGATGCGCATGATTGCTTCATACTCGCGTTGTCCGTGCAACTTGGGGAAGGCGGACCTAAGGACATGAAACGCGCGCGCTCTCTTTTCGATAAGGCCTGTAGTGCGAAAGTTGCTTCTAGTTGCGCACACCTCGCAGATTTATTGCGTTCTGGTGGGGCGCAGGACAAAGCGCAAGCACGCATGTACTCCGACAAGGCATGCAAGCTAGGCTTAAAACAGGGCTGTGACAAACTCCGCGACATGGTAAGCAAAGGCGAGGGAAGTTTGCTAACGGATACCGCTTCTGCGCCCCCATGCCACCAAGAAGCAATGATTGCGCCCTCAACAAGGCCATGTGGCAAGAAATGGAGACCTGCGGGTCAATGGAAGGCCAAGTATTGGTGTTACACGGATTTCAACTATAAAGATCCTCTTACCGGAGGCGGTGCGACTTTTTGCACCAACGGACGGGGTACATGGGATGCAATTCAATTCGTAACAGGATGCATCGGGGAAGAGGGTTGGTGCAACAATTGATTGCCAACCAATAGGGTTTGTCCTGCATTTTGCGCAACGGGCGCCTTCTTTTAGGCCTGTTAAAACAACAGGTAAAATTTGTAAGTCTGTCTACCAACCAGGTGGTTGTCTTTCACGAGTCTGTTCTGCGTGGTTGGGGATTGGTCATCGAAAGGAAAAGCCAATGGTCTACATATGGTTCAGTATGCCGCATAACATACTGAATTAAAAAACGAGGTGGGTTCAAATCCCCCTTTCTCCGCCAAACAGTCCAGTCTCTGTTGAGCGTCACTGTATGCAATCCGCAATAGTGCTAGGGTTTAGGCACTTGCAAGCCAAAGAGAGGTAGATCTGACCCCGATTCATAAACTCGGTTCTGCGGAACTCGCCCAAAGAGGGCATCGTCGGTCCAACATTTCGACATGGATGGCCCATGAACGCCGGGCCCGACCCGAATCGGGCCCGGTGGTGTGACAACCTCAGGGCTGACGCCCCTTGACCCGCCAGGAACTGTGAGGTTCCTGCCCGGCCTTGCCCAAAAGGCCCGAGACCAACTCACACTGTGGGGATACCGGGAATACGACGCGTCCATTGGCCCCGTTGTTGGGGAAGCACCAGGTCCCGGAAAGGTTCTCCCTCGCCTCGTCGAAAGCCAGCCGGACCGTGCGCTTTCTTCCCCAGTAGCACACCAGCCCGTCGCTGCTCGCAGGTTCACACTTGAGCGGGCCCAAGCCCGTCCGGTAGGTGCCGGCGATCGCTTCCGGGGTACAGCGTCCGTTCGCCGGTCTAGACGGGGCCGCGGAAGCAACAGTGGGTGACGCCACACCGCCCGACGGAACGTCGAGGGCCTGCTGCCCTTGGGCAGTGAGCGGGTCCTGCTTCGCCTCGATCGCGCGCCGCCATGCGTCGTCCGCAGCGCGTCGCCGACGGCTGCGCTCCGCCTGCGAGATCCCCTCGGGTTCGGGCTCGAGGTCTCCGATGCGAACGAAACGGGCCTGGCCACCTCCGGAGGACCAGCCGAGCAGCGTCTGCGGTTGCTTCAGCGCATCGACTGGGTTGTCGGCCACGATGAACGCCAGCGAAATCATGGACGTGCCCTTCAGGGGCCAGCTGACGTAGAGTTCCGGGTCGCGGTTCTGCGCGGTGTTGCTGAACGCCGAGCCGTCGTGGCTGTTGCAGTGGAAGTGGAACTGCGGCGGCCGGTAGCGCTTGATCGTGGTGATCTCGCAGCGGCCGCTGTCGGTGATGCCGTCCGCGGTCCGCTCGTAGCGGTACACCCCTTCGACCGGGAATGCCCGCAACGGCGTCAGGTCGCCGGTCCTTACCAGGCGCCCGGAGATCGACGCGTCGTCGCCCACCAGCGCGAACGGATCTTCACCGCCCGCCAGGAGATTCGGCTCGGTCGTGTCGGCGAAGTAGTGGAGGCGAGCCTGTTTGCCGTTGAGCGCCCAAGGGACCTGGAACCAGCCGTTGGCCGGATACTTCACCACCTGCGTCATCTCCCCGCGGGGATAACGGCAGTGCAGAAAATAGTACGTTCTGTCCGTCAAATCAGGATGCAGGGTACATTGGCCTCGCGTGGTTTCGCCGTCGAGCGTGGTCTCGAACGTGAAAACACCCTCGAAGGGAAAAGCCTTCGTCGCCTCCTTGTGCCGTTCCTGAAGCTGGTACAGCTCGGCGTGCTGGCGGTTCTGTTCCTCCAGCCATTGCGGCTTCGGCAGGTGCTCGCGCGCCGAAATCTGCGGCGTTGCGGCGCGCAGCTTCGCCACCTTCGCCTGCCACTGTGAATGCAGCCGCTTTGCCTCCTGCTCGGTCAACGGACACTCCGTCCGCGGCTCCGCGACCACCAGCGCGCGGTGGTTGCTAGCCCTCGATAGCAGGCGCTTCGGGTCGGCCTCTTTCGGCGGCGGGAGATACCAGAACTTGTAGGCCTCCTCATAGCTCGGCACGATGCCGTCGCCCTTCGAGTACTGGCAGAACAGCACCAGCGGCGTTGGCTCTACGTGATGAGTCAATGTCATGAAGTCATCACCGATGCGGCGTCGGAGTTCAATCGACTCCTCATCCATGGGCTGTGAGGAAACGGCCGGCACGATCATGGAGTAGTTGAACGGCCGCACCACCGCCACGCTCAGGATCCCGTTGCCCTTCTTGCGCATGGTGAAACGCACCTCGTGCGGCTTTTCGTTCGTCGCCAACTGCTCCAGCACGACCTCCTGTGGGATCGTCGGCATGAAGTCGTCGGGGACATCTCCGTAGTAGAGCTCGTGGTCGTACGGCAGGTATTCGGGAATGATTTCGCCCGCCGCGCGCCGCTTCTGCAGCGCGACCTCCGCGTGAAACGCCTCATAGTTCTCGGCACCGCAATGACGGGCCAGCTTGAGCAGGTCATAGCACTGGCCGCCTGCCATCTTGGCGTTGCCGGTAAACACAGTCTCCAGGCGCGCCTTGAAGGCGCGCAGGCAGCCGATATAGTCGTCGACCGCCTTGCGGCAGAACTCCGGCCGGTCATCGGCCCAGGGGGGCCGCTCGACCGTGTGCATCCTGCGCCGCTCCTCCGCCGACGGTCCCGGAGTCATGGCCATGTTGATTCCAAGCGCCTTGGCCACGACCGGGGGCATGCCCACCGCCACAGCCGCCTGGCCGGCAATCTCCTGGAACTTGTTTTCCGTGTCCTTCCAGTAGCGCAGATCCTTCTCGATCTCTTCCCGTTGCGCACAGTCGCCGCAGGCCTTCAGCTTCGCCTCATCCTCGGCGATCTTGTTGCGCCACGAATCCCGCTCAGCCTTGTATTCCGCGTAGCTCCCCTCGGCGTTTCCCGTATGCAACTGTTCCGTAACCACGAATTCTGCGATCCCCATGGCATGCGCCGGATGGACGACCGTGCCGCTAATCACCATCAAAAACGAGATTGTTAAACTCCGCGTAACGAACCAATTCATCGGCCCGCCTCCTCTGGTCGCCTATTGCCGCAGTCATTTACCCAAATTTTAGGCCCTTAGGGTGTTCCTAAAACAAACATGTTGGTCCCTTACTGCTGAAATCTTATACAAAATGACGAAGAAATTGTTTTTTTTGAACATAAAAAACCCCTTTCCCCAAAATCGACATTTTATAGAGAGAGGGTTTTACTTGTTACCGCAACAAATGCAGCAACTACTTCTGCTACTAACTGTACTCGAACAAAGCCGGGTAATCGCAAAAAACGCAACACTGCGTTTCAGATGTTCCCAGAGTATGGGATGTATGCACTGATTCAGTATAGAACATGCAATTCTAAATGTAGTTTGGTTCCGGCTATGCCGGGTTAGGAAGAATAGACGAAACTGACAGCTCAGTGGCGTCCTTCCGACCAAGCGTGTGACCTGGACAATGCTCTCCATTGTCCACAGCAGCGGGGGGGCGAGCACGTAATGGCGAGGAGCAAACGATGTGCGCGGCGCAGCCGCGAGCAGTGGCAGGGGCTGAGCGAGCGGCCTGCGAATAATTCCGCTAAGATAACGCCACCCACAGTCAACCTACGCGGGAAGCTCTCATGCTACAGCGGCGAATTATCCCCGGTCTGGCTTCAGCGCTGGCGCTTATGGTCCTGTTCACCACCACGGCGCACGCGGAAAAATGCGAAACCATCCACTTCAAGCGCGGCGAAAGCGCCGGCACCGTCCATGGCATGGCCCTGCCGGATAATGTCGTCTGCTACGAGATGAGCACCGGAGACAGCCAAATGGCCAGTCTTGCGATAACGGGCAATAACTGCATCTTTTCGATAGACGGTGTGGTCGACGCCCAGGACCGGTACAGCTTCACCACGGAGAAGAAGACCTACAAGATCAGGGTTGGCCAGCTGATGCGCTCGATCACCCCCGAGCCGTTCACGCTGACCATCTCGTTACGCTGAGCCGATTAGTCGACATATAGTCTGTCGTGATTTAAAAGTTATTGAAAATATGAGAATGCATGAGGGTTCGAATCCCTCCCTCTCTGCCAAGTATCATATTGATATATAAAGTTATTTATCACTTTTAGTAGAAGTTCCGTAGTTTCCGGTGTTTAGCACGTTGTGAGGATCGGTGTGTGGTCGAAATAGACGCTACGGCTCCGCACACCATTATTAATTTCGGCACGAATATCTCAGTTGGCCTCATTTTTGGTACCACTTCCGAGCCTGAATGAGCCGGTAGCAACGCGTGTTTGAGCCGTTTTTCTTGATATTTTTTATTTACCCTGTCTCATATCGAAAGGTAGCCACTTATTCGGCTCATTCAGGCTGCGACGTTTTCAATTTTCTTAAGCTCGTTGCCTGAAGATTTTCGTGCTTCCTCGAGGTCATAGTCTGCCTGCAGTCCCATCCAGAACTGTTCTGAAGTACCCAGGGCACGGGCGAGCCGGAGTGCGGTATCTGCCGTGACGGCGCGTTTGCCGTGGACGATTTCATTGATGCGACGCGGTGGCACGTCCATGGCGCGAGCTAGGCGATTCTGGCTAATGCCCATCGGGATGAGAAACTCCTCCAGCAGGATTTCACCGGGGTGGATATTCGGTAGTGTCTTCATATTCGATACTCCTAGTGGTAATCGACAATTTCCACCGCTTCAGCATTGCCACTACGCCACACAAAACAGATACGCCACTGGTCATTGATCCGGATACTGTGCTGTCCCTTTCGTGCGCCTTTCAGAGCCTCAAGGCGATTTGCCGGCGGTACTTTCAGGTCGTTTAGCTGCTGCGCATTATTCAGCATTCGCATTTTCCTGCGAGCAACACCCTGGATATCGGCTGGCAACTTCCGGGAAAGCGATCCTTCCCAGATCTTTTGGGCTTCCTTGTCCCTGAAATGCCGGATCATAAAATAACTATAACGCGAAGCGACATATATCGCGAGACGTTATAAGTTTCGAATTTTCTGGATCAATGCAAGTTGCCAGGGTACGAGAAAGGCAAAGGCGAACTGAAGAAGGCATGCGGTCCTAGTGATGTGTTCGAATTTGGCGTATGGTGCAAATATTCGAACGAGCCGTATCATATTGTTGTGGAACAATATTACGGATAATCTGTTCGTGCAATGAACCATGTCGTACAACCCTTCCATCTCCTCGTAATCGCCCTGGCCGGCTGGCTTAATCGCCACCAACAGCCGGTCATCGATTATCTCATCGAAGAGAACCGCGTTCTCAAGGATCAACTCGAAGGACAGCGGATTTATTTCACCGACGAACAGCGGATACTGCTGGCCGCGAAGGCCAAGGTACTTGGTCGTCGGTTACTTGATGAACTCGAGACGCTTGTGACACCCGATACGCTTCTTGTTTGGCATCGTAAGCTCATTGCGAAGAAGTGGACCTAGGCAGGAAGGGACCGGGTCGACCCCGCGCCGCGCAAGAGATCACCGATTTGGTACTCCGCATGGCGAGGGAGAATACCTCCTGGGGTTACGACCGAATCCAGGTCGCACTCACCAATCTTGGTCACATCATTGCGCCGAACACGGTCAAGAATATCCTGATAAGGCACGGCATAGAACCGGCACCGGAGCGAAAGAAAACGCACCTCGTGGAAGATGTTCTTGAAAGTGCACTGGGACGTGATGGCCGCTACAGATTTCTTTACGGTTGAGGCTGGACGCTCCGGGGACTGGCGACTTATTACGTATTGTTTGTCATGCGACTCAAGACGCGTTATGTGCAGATCGCCGGGGTGACGATGGTGCCCGACGGTGCATACATGCAGCAAGTGGCCAGCAACCTGACAGACGTTAGCGACGGTTTTCTTTCAAACAGTCGGTACCTCATCATGGATCGCGATACAAAATACACGGATGATTTCAGAGGGTATCCGGATCGAGAGGGGGTAAAGCCTGTTCGATGCCCAGTGCGAGCGCCCAACTGTAATGCATTCACAGAGCGATTTGTGCGTTCAATAAAGAGCGATTGCCTGGATCGCATGATTCATTTCGGTGAGGCATGGCTTCATCGGGTACTCAGAGAATATGTTGCACATTATCATGCCGAGCGGAATCATCAGGGTTTGGATAACCGATTGCTGGAGCCGCTTGCCACGGTCAGTTCAACCAATGAGCCGGTTCACTGCCGAGAACGGCGCGGCGGTATGCTCAATTTCTACTATCGCGAAGTGGCTTGAAAGCAAGGATTCTGCTTTTTGCACCATACGCCCTCGCACCACCGGGTCCCAGGAGCTTGGCGATCGTGGTTAATAGATGCGCGAGCAGTACCAGCATTTCCTTCATGGCGGAGAAGGCTATGCAAGGTTAATATCCGGTAGAAGACTATCCAAGCCATATTTTTCAGGCGAAAATTACGCATTCGCCAGGCACAGTCTCCTAATCAGGCTGGTCCCCATCGCGGCGCTGGTTGCCGGCGTCGCCCGGTCTCATTCAGCGTTGATTCAGGGAGCATAACTTATATTCACAAAGAATCAGTGAAGGAAAGCGGCCGGATGCTGTTCGATAAAATGATAATCAGAAACACCAGGGGAGGAATAATGAGAAGCACACTATTTGCCGTAGCGATCGGGATGAACGTGCTGGCCTCCTGCAGTACGATCCCCTCGGGCCCTGCTGTTCCGGGCTACGTCGATACCGCCGAAGTCATCCAGGCGGAACCTCTGTACCAGACGGTTCAGGTCGCGCGTCCTGTCAACGAATGCTGGACAGAAATGGTGGCTCAGGGTAATCCGAGACAGGGCGTTTACGCCGGACCGGTTGTCGGCGGAATTCTTGGCGGTGTGCTTGGTAACCAGTTGATCCGGGGTCGAGGGAGAACACCAATGACGGCGGCGGGTACCCTGATCGGGGCAGCCATTGGACAGGAGTTCAGCGCGGCGTCCCGGAGACCATCCGCCATGGCGAGTGTGAGACGTTGTCGGACTGTGAACCGCTATAAGCCGCGCAAACAACTCG
>CAVXNM010000060.1:0-23231 GCA_963763115.1 uncultured Gammaproteobacteria bacterium | reverse complement strand
CATGTATTGCTTGGAGGATAGAAAGAGCCGTAAAACTCAGGATCGAGGTAACAGCTGCCGCCATAACGCCGAAACGAGGGATGAAAAAATAGTTGCAGACCACGTTTAGCATGGCTGAGATCAAGCAGTTCCGGTTATCAATCCGAATGTTTCCGGTTGCCCCTAATATGAGACCCGCTACATGCCCCACAGGTTTCACCATCGATGAGGCCAGGAATATATACACCAGGGCTATGGAATCATCATACTTTCCATTATAGATATGCGTGATAGCCGTGGGGGCGGCAACCGCAATGACCGCGACAATGGGGATGATCCCGATATAGATATTCTTCACGGTTTGGCGGAAAAGAAATTCCACCCTTCCGGTATCGCCCTTACCGGACAAGGCGGATGCTTTCGGGAGGCAGACACGGAGAAGTGAATCAAAAACCATGTTCACGGCCTCATTGACAAATAATGCCAAACCGTAGACGCCGACTTCTTTCGGGGTAAGGAAATACCCCAGCATAAGAACATCCGACTTGAGGATGACCAGGGAACTTATCCCACTCAGGACTGTGAATTTTGAATAATGGACGATGTCCCAGAGCAGTTTTCTCTCGATGCGGGGCAGGATCTGCATATAACGTCGGAAGAGGAACCCACCGCTAAGAGCCGCTGCCCCCATAGCCAATGAAAAAATAATAACCAGCTTTTCCGTGGAAAACCCTTTGGCCAGAAAGAACGCCGCTGCCATCACCAAGACAAAGATCAGGCAATGCAGCAGCTCATAAAAGAAAAGCGACCGCATCTTTATCTGGGAGATAAGAACCTGCCCGACAAACATATAGAACGTCAGGGCAAGCAGCGTGAAAGGGAGAAGAAACAGCAGCCCCTTTCTCTCCAGGCCGGTATACCTCACGATGAGATCGGCACAGGAAAGAATGACACAGGAACCAGCAAGGACATAAAGTATTTTCAGGATGATGACCTGGAATTTGACCAGGGCAGGTTCGTTTTCACCATCAGTGGCAAATTTTATGAACGGCAGGTTGAGGGAATTCTCCGAAAAGAGTCGAGAGAAGAAATAGATGGAGAGAAAAATATTGAAAATGCCAAACTCATACTTTGACAACAGGAAACTGGCCAGGAATACGAGCAGGAATCTGCTAAAAGCCCTGGAGAGGCTCGCCCCGAATGAAAAAAGGTTATCCTGGTTCCTGTGAAGGACTGCCGCACTGAGCATAGATCACAAATGGAATCGCAGGGTGGATGTGAAGCTCATTTTGCCCCGCTGAGAAAGCCTTTTGCCAGGGCGACTATTGCCCTGGCATTCCCGCGCCGGAGTTCCCGGAAAATTGTTATCACACTGAGGAAAGGCAGAAAGAGGGTGAAACAGAACCACTGGAACAATGTCGAGTGACGCTTGAAGAACCTGTGTATGTTCTGCCCTTTTATTCGAGCATACACAGCCGTATAACCGGAGAACCCAGTTTTTGAGCCCAGATGATATACAACCGCTTCCGGGACGAACAGAAACGGGCTCCTCGCCGGATTTGCCCGCAGGACCATATCCAGGTCTTCATACCCATACGGGTCGAAGGAGACGTCAAACCGGCCGGCCCTTTCCAATGCCATGCGGTGCATAAGTAATGTTACTGTCGTCGGTACGGCATCAGGGAATCTCTCATTAGTATATTGCCCCTGATCTACCTCACCATACCCCCGGGTCTGGGTGGATCCGGTATAGAAATTCAGTTTTGCCCCGCCGGCACTGTCTATGATCCTATCTGTTCCCATCTTGTACACAAGGGGCGAAGCGATCTCAACCGATTTATCCTCACACGATTCCAGGCTATCCACAAGCTTGTCCATAAAATCCGGAGTGATGACTATATCATTGTCCATGAACATGATGTACTGGAAGTCCAGATGTTTGAGCGCATATTCTATCCCGGTGTTCCTGCCGCCGGCCGCACCAAGATTTTTCTCGTTCCGCAGCACGATAACATCCGGGAAATTCCGGGTCACTTCATCCTGGACACCATCCTCCGATCCGTTATCGACAAGGATTATCTGCTTATTCCCGTATTGACAACCGACAAAGCTGTTCAATAGATCAAGCGTAACCTTTTTCTGGTTACAGGTAAGGATAACGATGACAACGGCGGGAGAGCCCATCTCTTAATTCCCGGTCACCAGGTCCTGGAATATTGCAAGGGTTTCTCTCGCGCACTTTTCCCAGCTGAAGATCTTCGATCGTTCAAGCCCTTTCTTACGCATCTGCTGCTGAAGCGCCGTGTCGGACAGGACCTGCTTCATGGCGCCTGCAATAGCATCGGTATCGGTCGGATCGACAGCCACTGAAACCCCGTCGGTCAATTCCTTGAGCCCGGTCGAGTTGGATGTGACGATAGGGCAACCGCAGACCATGGCCTCGGTGGTAGGAATGGGGAACGCCTCGATAATGGTCGGGTAGAGGTAGAGGCTGGCCAGGTTGTAGAATGCCGGCAGGTCCTCCTGGGCCACGAGGCCAGGAAAAATCACCTCGTCCTTGATACCGAGCCCTTCAAGGTCATTCTCCTTGCCGTACATGTCGCAATCGCGGCCGACCACGACGAACTTCTCAGTTCCGCCCATCTTTTTGTACTTGCTGAACGCCATTGCCATTCCCGAAAAATTCTTCCGCGTGTTCTTGGTGCCGTGGTCGTAGCGGATAACCGTCAGGATGAACCGTTCCGGCAGATCATACTTGGTGCGGATCGCTGCCAGCTGTCCCCGGTCATCAATGACCCTGAAATTCTTATGCGGTCCGAAATACACGGTCCTGATCTTGTTCCGGACCCAGGGGAAGGCCTGAACGAAACCGCCGGTGCTGTAATCGGACACAGACGTGATAAAATCCGCTTTCCGCAGATACAGCGGCATAATCCGCTTGATGTAGAACACATCCAACGATTTATAAACCTCATCATAGGGAGGAATGAACCAGTCGGCTCCATGCACGACCATAACCGTCTTGCATCCCGTGAATAGCGGTACCGTGAACTTGGGGTTGAAAATAAGGTCCATCCGCTCCCGCTTGGCTGCCAGCGGGATCTTCACCTGATCCCAGATCGGCTTGCTGCCGCCGGGAAGAAGGATCTCCCTGCAGTTCTGAAAATCTTTGTAACGGCCGAAGTGCTTGTCGGACTTGTAGAACAGGATGTAATCGTTCGTCTGGTCGATCTTCAGTAGCTCTTCCACAATGTTGCGCGCGTACACGCTTATGCCGCCGACCTCATCGGCCGCGCGCATCATTATGCCGATACGCATGGATATTCTCCTGCTATTTCTTCCATCTCAACAGCACTCCTTGAAAGGATATGATTTACGGCTGATAATTTCTGCTCCCTGTCTTGCGGTTTCCTGTCACCTTTGCCGGCACTACCTTGCAGATCGAAAAAGCAGTCATGGATTTTGTCACCACGGCTCCGGCGCCGACCATTGCACCCTGACCCTGGATTACGCTGCCAAGCACTGTCACGTTGCCGCCCAGCTATACATCCTTAGCGATGGAAATATAAGAGCATAATCACCCTATTCCGCACTGGTCAACTGATATCCTGACAACCCTTTCAATGGCCTTGTAGATCCTGCCGGAAAACAGGAATTAGCCAGTCGTGGAATGGGGAACGGTGACAATGATTTCGAGCGCTTCGATCTGGGATCTGTCCTGTCCCTCGCCCAGCTTTTCTTACATATGCACGAGGTGTACACGGTATCGCGCTGCGAAATACCTCAGAAACAGTTTCCCTTGTGTCGCAGAGCTAGGGCGTGTTAACACGTGTATGGTCGTCGCGACGGCGGCCATTTTTCGCAAGACAAGGCAGCGCGAGTGCCGTGTAGTTAGGCTACACACGTGAGCGCTAATGCAGGATTGCGGGAAAATGGCCCCGTCCCTGCGTGTTACGCCTGAAATCAGGCCATGCGGCGTTGCTTGTCGTTCATTTAGCACCACTAAACTTCGCTCCTCGCGCCTTGCCTGGCCTGATTTCAGGCCGCAATGCGGCAATCATACAAGCGTTAACAGGCTCCTAGAGGAGGAAACCGTCGGGTCGAAGGTTGCGATATAGAGGCAGGTAAATTTTACATCGGTTGCCATAGGGGCCTATCTGCTAACGGGAGAGTCCTTCCGATCATCCTTGCGTCGAATCATGAGCACACTGTCCAGCCCGTCACCACGCCTGGGAATATCGACCTGGTCTCCTGACGAATCGATCTCATACACCTTCCTATACCTGCCGTTGGCGGGGTCATACCATGAATAGCGATAGACCCCGGGATCGATCGTCACTGCAAGGCTGTCCGTCTCTGCCTCCCCTGGCGGTTCAGGGAAATAGCCGACATAGAGGTGCCCGGGCAGCAGTCTGGTATAGACAGGCCAGGTCTCCGTTTTCATGATGGATGGACTGGTTAACATGCTATTAATATTGATGGACAGGGAACCTATCAAATCCCGCAGTTTCTTGTGGTCCGCCATCACGTTATGTACTGCAGCATCCGCAGGTTTGCGGATATCCAGCCAGGTCGCCTCGCTGCTCCCCGATCCACCCCGGACAAACATGTTCCAGAAGGTCTTTCGGTAGGCCAGCCGCTTGCCTGCGCTGCGGATATAGGTATCCGCATACATGCCGTCTGCGTACCCGAGCAGCTTCTGCCAGAATGTCGACGGCAGTCCGCCCAGAACCAGCTCATTTATGATCACCGGTTTCCCGTTTTCAAAAGGCGGGAGCACATTAGTTTGATGAAGAAAGCCGACATCGGCATCTTGCCATAAAGATTCAGACAGACCGATCGGAAGCCGGTAGGGATCATGTTTCCGTATCCACGGAATATAATACTGGTTCGCAAGTGCGACAAAACACTTACCACAATTTGGCGGATGTTCCATCTCGTTTCCCAGCTCCCAGTAGACATTATAGAAACCGGCAAAGCGAGCAATTACGGTGCGTATATAGTTTTTCTTCTTATCCAGATGCGTTTTTTCCCAGACATTGAATAACTGGCGGTTTCCATCGGTGCGTACCCCGAAATAGCCGTCAGCCGGACGGCTCCAGGTGTCGAACAACGTAATCTGAACGTATATCCCGCGCTCACCTGCCTCCCGAACGATCCATTCCGCACGCCGTATCCAGTCCAGGTCCCAGCTGAGCTGATCATCCTCGAGCGGGTATAGAGCGATTTTCAGGAGAATACCGTTATGCCGGTACTCTTCCAGGAGATCGAGATAATTGAGTATGTCCTCGTCAGAGGAGCGATACGGGTTGACCTCGTACCGGCCAGTCGCGGAATTCATCTTGCCTTTTGGGCCATAGTCCTGCGCACCGAACCATTTGCCGCCATACCAGTAGTGTGGCGTCCCGTCATCGTGTACGAGAAATCCCCGATAATTCGGATCCGGCCTGACATGGCCATGCGCTAAGGGGTTGTGTGATGGCGTAATCCGGAATGTACACAGCTCCTATTGACCCGTGTGATTACCCGTTAACCGGAAGTTCCACACCCCTTCCTGGTTCGGCATGAAGCGAATATTCCATATCGACTGACGCGGGTGCTCACCCGTTACGCCATCGAAAAAACCAGACACATGGAATTCCCTGCCGGTCGGTGATATGAAGCTTGCAGCCACCTGCGTCTCACCGAAGTCAAATGGATTTGCAGATTTGCCCGGATGCTTGAGTGTAATTTCAAGGGTGTCATATGGGCCGATGGATTTACTGTACAAAGCGTCAGTGCATCGCATGGTCTCTTCGGCACCAGCCATGGTCTGATACGAAAACGCACAATAAACCAGCAACAACCAGGTTTTCATAGTCATGGGCATTTCGGGGAACCCGGTCATCAGGTAATATCTGCTATGCACTTCGACAGCCTTCTGAATGGAAAGAACGCAGTCACTTCAGGAGATCGGATTCCCACAAGTATCAGTACATCGCTTCTGCCGCCAGCCGGTTGTCAAGGATCTTCTAGACCACTACAGCGCCAACCTGCTTGCCTGCCATCGGCCACCTCCATGTTATTACCCCAGACGTTCAGGTAGTAGGGAAGTTCCTTGGCCAGCCGCGCCCTAAAGAGAGAGTCATGAAAAAGAATGGTTTTTTCACAAATAATCATTGGCGGGCAATCAGGCCGATCTGCTTGTCGGCGCTACGCAGCGGCAGAGAGCCTAATCGGAGGACTGCGGACCACCGTCGAACGTAGCATGGACAGAAAACCCGGCGATGGCTGGTAAATGCCGCTGGGGTGTGTGTTTAATTATTAATGACTGTTTCGTTTCGCTTCAGTAGGGTTGTTATTGACATAACTATTAGTCAAACCTATATAATCTTAAAAAGATTGGCATTTTTTATGAGAGATTCGGGCGAAGAACAGCTTAAGTTAACTGGGTTGTTGTTGCTGTATCAGCCACTTACAGTTTTCAGCAAGTTCGGGACATTGATGGGCAGCTTATCAGTAGTTAGTTAGTTAAATGATTGATTAACAAGGGTATTCTAAAAACAGCCCGATTTGTTACTTGGTAATAATTGATGCACAACGATTATGATAACGATATGAAGAAGTGTTCTAGTCACACACTGATACAAATTCTAGTTTGCTACTTTGTAGTGCTAATCGCTCTCTCGAGTTCTCCACTCGCAAAGGCAGCAACAGGCAACCTGGCGCAGGGCGCGTGGGCCTCCTCAGTGGAGAACGCTGGCCTGTCAGCGGCTGCTGCGGTTGATGGTGATTCAGCCACTCGCTGGTCGAGCGTGTGGTCGGATCCGCAGTGGATTGCTGTCGATCTGGGGGCGGTGTATCCCGTTAACCATGTGGTGCTGAACTGGGAAGTCGCCTACGGCAAGGCCTATAAAATTGAGGTTTCAACGGATGGCTCGCACTGGACCGAAAAGGTTTCCGTGACCAATGGTGACGGGGGCTTTGACGACATTGTCTTCGCCACCACCAGCGCGCGCTATGTGCGCATGCGGGGTACGGCGAGGGGCACGCCGTACGGCTATTCGCTGTATGAGTTCGAGGTCTACAGCGCGACCGACCCGTCGGTCTTGAGCGCGGTGAGTGTGTCACCGACGACGGCGACCGTGGCGACCGGCAGCACCCAGACCTTTACGGCCACGGGGCTGGACCAGTATGGGGCGGCATACCCGACGACGGTTGACTGGACAGTGTCTGGTGGCGGTACGATCAATGCCAGTAGCGGGCTGTTCACGGCGACGACAATGGGCGGGCCGTTCACGGTCACGGCGACCTCGGGTACGATCAGTGGCAGCGCTGACGTCACCGTGATGCCGGCCCCGACGGGCAACCTGGCGCAGGGCGCGTGGGCCTCCTCAGTGGAGAACGCTGGCCTGTCAGCGGCTGCTGCGGTTGATGGTGATTCAGCCACTCGCTGGTCGAGCGTGTGGTCGGATCCGCAGTGGATTGCTGTCGATCTGGGGGCGGTGTATCCCGTTAACCATGTGGTGCTGAACTGGGAAGTCGCCTACGGCAAGGCCTATAAAATTGAGGTTTCAACGGATGGCTCGCACTGGACCGAAAAGGTTTCCGTGACCAATGGTGACGGGGGCTTTGACGACATTGTCTTCGCCACCACCAGCGCGCGCTATGTGCGCATGCGGGGTACGGCGAGGGGCACGCCGTACGGCTATTCGCTGTATGAGTTCGAGGTCTACGGCGCGACCGACCCGTCGGTCTTGAGCGCGGTGAGTGTGTCACCGACGACGGCGACCGTGGCGACCGGCAGCACCCAGACCTTTACGGCTACGAGGCTGGACCAGTACGGTCTGCCAATTGATGCTGCGGTAGTGTGGTCAGTTGACGGTGGTGGCGAGATTGACCAGACGGGGTTGTTCACGGCAGATGCCCTGGGCGGGACGTTCACGGTCACGGCGACTTCGGGTACGATCAGTGGCAGCGCTGATGTCACCGTGATGCCGGCCCCGACGGGCAACCTGGCGCAGGGCTCGGCGGCCGCCGCGTGGGCCTCCTCAGTGGAGAACGCTGGCCTGTCAGCGGCTGCTGCGGTTGATGGTAATGCATCAACTCGCTGGTCGAGCGCGTTTTCGGATCCGCAGTGGATTGTTGTCGATCTGGGGGCGGTGTATTCCATTAACCATGTGGTGCTGAACTGGGAAATCGCCTACGGTAAGGCCTATAGAATTGAGGTTTCAACGAATGGCACGACCTGGAACCAGGTATTTTCCGAGACCAATGGTAACGGGGGCATTGACAACATTGTCTTTGGCACCACCAGCGCGCGCTATGTGCGCCTGTGGGGTACCGCGCGGAGCACGCCGTGGGGCTATTCGCTGTATGAGTTCGAGGTCTACGGCGCGACTGACAACGTCTCTCCCGTTGCTACGGGCACCTGCAGTACGACCCTCCAGGCGCTGACGCTGACAGGCACGCTGACGGCTACGGACCAGGAAACTCCCTCACTCCTGATGTACAGTCTTGCCGACGGCTCGACCGGTCCCTACCTTACCGCCAAGGGTGGCGAAGTCACCATAACAGACCCCACAACAGGTGCATTTACTTACCGGCCACGCCCACTCGCCGAGCACGGCAAGCGGGGCAGGGACACATTTGCCTTTCGTGTCACTGATCCCGATGGTGGCATCGGCAGCGCCACGCAGACTGTCATCGTGGATCAAACGATCATGCCGCTGGGCGACTCCATCACAGAGGGATACCCTTGGCCGAATCCTGCGACCGAGGTTGCGTACCGCCTGGCGCTTCATGACCTGCTGGTCAACAACGGTTTCAGCTTCGATTTCGTAGGTTCATGGAGCCTTGGCTACGGGGTACCGGATTTCGATCCCGACCTCGAAGGGCACGGTGGCTGGACAGCCTCTGAAATCGCCTGGGGGCGGACCGGTTACCCGACCGACGGTGTACGTGCCTGGCTGGATAAAAACCCCGCGGATTTCATCCTGCTGCACGCCGGTACCAATGCCTTCGATGTCAATAACGATATCGATGTCGAGGTCATTCTCGACGAGATTGATGCCTGGGAAGCCAGCGCCAACGGCAATCATGTCACTGTCGTGCTGGCCCTCATTATCGACTGGAACCCCCTCAATCCGGATGTGCCGGTTTTCAACAGCAACCTCCTGGCCATGGCCAATAACCGGATTGCAAATGGCGATGACATTATCGTTGTTAACGAGCATGACGCCCTGACCTACCCGGATGATTTGGCGGATAATTTACATCCGACCCCCGCTGGCTATGACAAAATGGCGGGCCCCTGGTATGACGCTCTGTCTAATGTCGTTGATAAATGCCCCTGACGAGTTGTTATGAAGGGCCAGTGAAATTGCTACATTCACGCGTGGTCGAGGTATCCCATTTTTTCCATAACAGGAGGATATAACGACTTTTCCACGGCCGCTGCGGGCATCTCCTTTTTCCAACGGTCTATTTTTCCGGATCGTCAGTAAAAACTGTGGGCGAGTTTTGGCTCGGGTAGTTTTCCACGTGCATGGTTGTGCCCGCGTCCATACTGGATCTCGTCCACGCCGTTGGCCCGAATCGGGCCGGGTTGGGGGTGTTTTCCATTACCCACTGGACGACGTACTCCACGGCCTGTCAGACTTTCTCCCAGGAGTTATGAAAGCATTGTCCCCTTTCTTCGGCCGTCGTCACGAGGATCCAGATCTAGCCAGGCAGCCGGTTAAGAAGTTGCTCGCCAATCTCATCGAGGATGAGGGGGACTACTCATCTGACCGCACATCAGTGAACCCGAACAGAAGTCCTCCGATGCTACCTGCAGGAAGCTATACCGCTTCCTTAAAAACGGTAAAATCAATTCACCTGCCGCTAATCCACCCACAGATTTCGCCGACGAGCTTTATTGGGACAGCAGTGATATGAAATATATTTTATATTTCTCAGGCTTGCTTTGTGGCTATAGTTATTTTCTCTATCCACTGATTCTGAAATTTACACCGGCCAGAACGGCCAGGGCGACAGGTGCAAGCGGGCGTATGGAATACCCCGCGTTGAGTTTGATTATCACAGTGCACAATGAGGAAGCGCGAATACATGAAAAACTGGAAAATACCCTGTTAATCGACTATCCAAAGGACCTTCTTGAGATTATCGTTGCCTCTGACTGTTCGTCGGATTCAACAGACAGTATTGTAGAATCATTTCGCGACAAGGAGGTGCGTCTGGTGCGTGCCATTGAACACAAGGGGAAGGAGTACGCACAGTTGTTGGCCATTCGTGAGGCCAGTGGAGACATTCTGGTGTTTTCTGATGTGTCGACGCGTATTCCTGCAGAAGCTCTGCGTATTCTGGCTCTTCAGTTTGAAGATCCACGAATTGGCGCGCTGTCCAGCGAGGATCTGTTTATCAGCAAAGACGGTCATGTCGTTGGTGAGGGTGTCTATGTTAAATACGAAATGTGGTTGCGCCGTTTGGAATCCGACAGGGCGGGTCTGGTTGGTTTGAGCGGGTCTTTTTTCGCTGCCCGACGGGAAGTGTGCGAGGAGTGGGATATTTATTCACCCAGCGATTTCAACACGGCACTTAACTGTGCCAGGAAAGGTCTGGTGGCTATTACCTGTCCTCAAGTGGTCGGGATCTATAGCGATGTCAAGGATTCCGGACTGGAGTACCGCAGGAAGATCCGTACAGTTGTCAGAGGGGTAACAGCCATTATCCGCCATACTGAGGTGCTTAATCCGACCCGGATGGGATTATTCGCTTTCCAGGTATGGAGTCACAAGGTCATGCGCTGGGGTGTTCCCTGGTTTATGCTCCTGTTTGCGGCAACATCACTGACCCTCGCAGGGGAAGGGCTTGTATACCGGCTAGCGCTCTGGTTACAAGTCATATTTTACGGGTTTGCCGCACTTGGCTGGCTATCCAGTACATTAAGAAAATTTACGGCTGTCAGGATTATTTTCTTCTTCGTTCAGACCAATCTGGCGCTCGCCCATGCATTGATATTAATTCTGGCAGGCAGGCGTATGACTGTCTGGGCTCCTTCCCGGCGCTAGATGTTCTATCAACTGCCACCAGTTGGCAATCGACTGTGTCTGTCAGACGCAGGCAAGGTCCAATCCGGGCGCGAGAATGTGTTTTTCCCCTATCTGCCGGTTTTTTATAATTCCGGGACGGCGTCTCTCGCCGCGGCGATAAGCGCCGCAATACGGAACAAGCCAACTGAAAAACCCGAAGTCATTTTTCCTGCATATGGTTGCCCGGACATGATAAGTTCCGCGGTTTTTGCAGGTGCAAAACCGGTCCTGGTCGATCTGGAGAATGACCGGCCATGGATGAACCTGGAACAGTTGTCGGCATCCATCAACAGCAACACTGTTGCGGTTATAGCTGTTGACCTGCTTGGTATTCCTGAACGCATAGCGACTATTCGCAACATCGTGGACCAGGCTGACGTCCTGCTGATCGAGGACAGCGCCCAGGCATTTCCACTCCACATGGAGAAGCTGTTCTGGGAAGGAGACCTCGTGGTGCTCAGTTTCGGGCGGGGAAAGCCGGTGACGTTGCTGGGCGGCGGAGCGGTTCTTGTCCGGGATCCCGCCCTGGGCAAATTGCTTCCCAAGGGGGCCAGTGGCTATGGTGCCGTGCGTCTGATCAGACTAATGGCGCTGCTATACAACTTGATGAGTTCGCCTTACCTGTACTGGATTCCGCAGGGTTTGCCATTTCTTCGTCTTGGCGATACGCGATTCTATCCATTGACCGCTATCGAATCCATGGACCCGGGAAGACTCCGGCTGCTTGACCAGAACATCTATAAATATCAGCATGATTATAATGATGTGCAGGCGGCGTTGGCGGATATCGTAAAAGGGACGGACACAAGCGAGGAAGCATTGATTGACTTGCCTGCCGTTTGCCAGGTTCAATCTCATCGGCGGTTGTTGCGCTATCCGCTGCTAATTCAAGCCGAGTGGCGGGATCGTATATATCGCCGTTTGCGAAAAGCAGGTCTTGGTCCATCGCTTCTCTATCCCTCATCCCTGCCCCGTATTCCGGGTTTGGAGGACCTGTTGCATGGCCAGGGGAATTATCCGGCGGCAGAAGCATTTGCCAGGCGCATACTGACCTTGCCAACACATGACAGGGTGCGACATGATGATATCCGCAGAATCCGCGAGATTCTTGTTGCAGATAGCAGGGAACGCCACATCCAGACGTTCTGAATCTCAACTATAGCTATTTTTTTAAAAATAGTTTTTAATTGCATGGATTTACAAAGTGTGGATATGTTATCTGGACCCTTATTCAGCGGAATCAGATTTTGAGGAGAACAGGATGAAACAGTTTTACCTTCACGTTTTTTTGGCATGGATTGTTGCACTGGTAGCGGGCTGTGCCAGCACCGCTGGCCTCCCTCCTGAGTCCGATACCACAAACAAGGGGCCGAGCGTCCTTGTTGAATCCTACCAGTTGGCCGTTGGGGATCAACTTCGCATAGATGTCTGGAAGAACCCGGAATTGTCTGTTAACGAACCGGTCAGACCGGACGGAAAAATTGCAGTCCCGCTGGTGGGTGACCTCGTCGCTGCCGGTAAAACTCCCAAACAACTTGCTGGAGATATAACCAAAATGCTTGGCAGCTATGTTAAAAATCCGAATGTCACCGTCATATTGACAGATCTCAAGGGGCAGGAATTTCTTTCAAGGATTCGTGTCACCGGCGCAGTCGAGAATAATATGTCGATCAGCTACCATCAGGGTATGACGGTGCTGGATGCCGTGCTTGAAGCCGGCAGTGTGGATTTATATGCGGATGCCAACGATACCAAGCTTTACCGGCGAACCGAGACAGGGGCTGTGAGCTATACTATCCGCCTCAAGGATATCCTGGAAGATGGCGATATGAGAACAAACATTATGCTGATGCCCGGTGACGTCATCACCGTTCCGGAGCGACTGTTCTGATATGCCTGTCACGCCGGGAAACAATAGGCCGCAGCAGGAAATGCAGCCAAATGGGATGCGCAGGCTGAAGCTCGGACTCTTGTCCGTTCTTCTAGTGCTCGCTCCTTTTGCTTCAGCGCTGGAGATCAAGCCGGTTGTTAGCATCGGTCTTCAGTATACCGACAACGCCAAACTGACTGATAAGAATGAAGACTCTGACGAAATTTTTGTCGGTCTTGTCGGTGCTGAAATCAGCGAAAGAAACGGTCCATTTCGTGTCGATGCAAACTCGTCGTTGGCTTATGACCACTATTTCAATGATACCTACGGCGACAAGCATTGGTTCAATCTGGGTGCAAATGCCGGCTGGGAGATGATCAGGGACCGCGTTGACTGGGTGGCGAGTGATTACTTTTCCCAGACTCAAATCAATAATCTCGATTCCAGCACGCCAGATAATACCCAGAACACCAATGCTTTTACACTGGGCTCCAATATCTTTCTTCCAGTTACGGGCAGACAAACTATTACCCTGAGTCCGTTGTTTTCGGATTTCTACTATGAGGACTCGGATACAGATAATCAGCAATATGGATTGAATGCTGAATGGCTGTATCAGTTGTATCCGAACATGAAGACCGGCATTGATGGTGGTGTTACCACTGTCAGGTATAAAAAGGATGACCAGAATCCCGACTATTCCAGATACAACCTTGACTGGGTTGTTACCGGGTCTCGACCGCGTTCCCAATACAGCATTAGACTGGGTGGGACCAGTATCAACAGGGACAAGGTGGATAACCAGAATGGATATAACGGGTATTTGTCCTGGCTCTACAACATTACCGGCTCCTCGAGTGTCCGGGCCTATGTGGAAACCGATCTTACTGACAGCAGTCAGCAATATCTAAATTCAAAAAACGACCCGGGCACCGGTGATTACAGCAATGTCCAAACGTCCGGCGACGTGTTACGCAACAAGATTTTCAGGATGGAATATAACCGGAAAAAATCAACGTTGAACTCCACTATCTGGACTGAGCTTCGCGATCTTGACTACAAGGAATCTCCTGACGATCGGAAAATAACGGAAATAGGCGCGCATTTTGATTACCAGGCCACGGCTGCGCTCACAACGGGCATTTATGGCATATTCAACAAAACCAAAGAAACTGACATGAGCACCGATTACAAGCAGTATACAACAGGTGTAAGTGCCGGTTACAGGTTATCCCGAAAGCTCAGCACCCGGTTTAATTTGCAGTATCAGAAGAAAGACAGCAGCAGTAATAATAATGAATACACTGAGTACAGCGCTTTTCTAGGCCTGGTCTATGGTCTTGGTCAGGGGCCCACTTCCGGTGGCTATGGATCCGGTGGCTATGGATCCGGTGGCTATGGATATGGAGGTTACTAACGGGGTATTGCATTCTATTTGGCAATTAACAGTCTGTTGATGTGTATCGCCCTCATCAGAATGTCGCGTGCGTTTTTTGTCCAGATGAACGGCTTGGTTTGGTGGCGTGAGATCATGTGCGCCTCGAAGCTGGTGTACAGCTCCGGCACTATGGAGTCAAGGCTCTTTATCACCAAGAACCCTCGCGAGCACAATCCTGGGAACTGTATGGTTTAGGCCCGAAAGCGACGGCCTGCAGGTAGACCATGGATTTTCCAGTCCACGACGGGTTCCGCTCCAGTAACGAATTGAGAAAACTCGCAGTCACTAATCTTTGCTAGTAATGTGTATTCACTGGCATGCTTCCTGCCTTGGCGAATATCCGGCATCAACCGCGTTGCTGGGCTGGCTCAGGGAAAAAGCAGTTTTCGGGTGGAATCGCGGGGGGGTGTCAAAACCGACGTGAAACTGACCCGTAAAAGATTACACTATCTGGATCAATCATTTGGCTGAAATCATCTTGCCACATGCGATTGGGGCTTTGGCGGAGCTGGGAAATGCATTGAATTATTCTAGCGAAGCATTTTTCAAATTTTGTCGAAGTATGTCGATAAATGAACTGTCTTAAAATTTCTATTCAGAAGTAGTGGAATTGCGGTAACCAATATTTTTCTAATTGGTCGATTTCAGAATAAGTACCTGCCCACTGGTCGGGCAGTAAATGTCGTGGTTGTCTGGATGGGATATGGTCGAGCAGGACACATTAAAGAATCAAGAAGTATCAGATATGGTCAATAGACAAGGGCCTGAGCATGCAAGTACTGGCAAGGTGCGTTTCTTTAGCCATGCAACCCGCTTTTTCCAATATCACTTGCCTACAGAATATGTCCTGTTAGGGATTATTGAGTACTTAGCACTGTACCTTTCATTTTATCTAGCACTTTTCATACGCTTCCATGGTACAGGAGGGGAAATTCAACTAGGTAATTATGATACAAGTGCTTTTTTATACAGTCTTATCATGCAATTGAGTCTCATTGCATTTGGTGCCTACCAGCGCAGATCACAACAGCCCCTCGAAATGGTGGCATTACGGGTCGCTGGTTGCATGTCTGTGGGGATGGTTGCGCAGAGTTTGACCTTCTATATGTTTCCCAAGCTATTTCTGGGCCGTGGGGTCATCGGTCTGGCTTTTATCGTAAGCTTTTTTCTGGTGATGTCAGTGCGACTTGCGTATCGGCACATAGAAAAAAATCGTGATCTGCGTCTTAGGGTGCTGGTGCTGGGCGCAGGTAAAAATGCCAGTCTGATCAGGCATGCACAATCAGAAGGTAGGCTGGATAGCGTGTATATCGCCGGTTTCGTGCCGATGCTGGGGGACGTTGAGATCAGTACCGGGTTTGATGTTGTGACCCCGCAGGGGAAGCTCATTAATTACGTCGCTGACAATCATATAGACCAGATTGTTCTTGCCGCAGATGAACGTCGCAAGGGACTTCCTGTGCAGGATCTGCTGGATTGCAAGATGAGTGGAATAGAGGTAATTGATCTTCCCAGTTTCTTTGAACGGGAAACCGGCCAGATACGTCTTGATATCCTGCATCCCAGTTGGCTGTTTCTCTCCGAAGGTTTCGGGGTTAGTACCTTCAGGTTGGTAAAGAAACGTCTGTTTGACTTAACAATTGTTTTCCTGTTGTTACCCCTGGTAATACCTATCATGCTGCTGACAGCACTTGCCATACTGCTGGAGAGTAAGGGGAGGGGTGGGATTCTGTACAGGCAGATTCGAGTAGGCAAGAATGGACGGTTATTCGAGATTCTCAAATTTCGCAGCATGGTAGTTGATGCAGAAAAGGACGGGATGGCACGCTGGGCATCTACAAATGATGAGCGAATTACCCTGGTTGGATCGTTTATGCGGAAGTATCGCCTGGATGAACTGCCCCAGTTTTTCAATATTCTCAAGGGAGAGATGAGTTTTGTGGGACCCCGACCCGAGCGACCGGAGTTTGTTAACGAACTGGCTGAAAACATCCCTTACTATAATGAAAGACATCGGGTAAAACCCGGGCTTACCGGTTGGGCGCAGATTCGCTACCCTTACGGCGCCTCATTAGAGGATGGCAAAAAAAAATTCCAGTACGATCTTTACTATGTAAAGAATTACAGTAACTTTTTCGATGCCTTTGTGCTGTTGCAAACGGCAGACGCCGTCCTGTTTGGCAAGGGCGCACGATAGCGGATCCTGAAACAGGCTGAACTCCGGCTTGCTCTGTAACCGTTTTATAAACCTCATCGGTCAAACCGGTGCGTGTGCGCCTGTATTTGTTAGAGTGCGAATAAATTCGCATCTGCGCATGACCCTCTGCCTCGCCCCATTCACTACTACAGCTTATCATCCGTCGGCTGAAGGTGAGGGGTTTATTGACTCCATATCAACTACTCAAAATTGAAGGATTACAGAGATTGGTCGATATTCTTTCGAATAAGCTGCATTAGGTCGTAGTGAATGTAGATTATGTGATACACCGCTCATCGCAATCGTAACAAGCGCCTCAAAGTATCAACTGTTCTTGCCGCTAAATCTCCAGTAACAGCTTTTTAGAAGAAGCAGCCGGTTTGCTGAATAACCGGCATTCAGGAGATCAGGCTATGTTGCTTCATCAGCAGTCGTATTATCGATTTTCAAGGATGATGGTATCTATCGTTCTGATAACACAATTGCTAGGCTGCAACCTGCACCATAACAACAATAATGGAAGTTCAGGCGGTAACCTGACGCCTGATGCTCTCGTTAACGTGGATATCAACGGGAGCGTCGGTGATGGCCCAATTGTCGGAGCTACGGTTGATATTTACAGTGATCGTGAAAAGCTGCTCAGTAGTGTCATGAGCGATGTCGCCGCATCTTACACATTTAACATAAAGGCAAAGGGGCGTGACTATCCGCTGCTGCTGAAGGTATCTGGCGGCACAGACCTTGTGACGGGTAATGAACCGGACTTTCAATTGTTATCGGTTGCGCTGAACTTATCGGAGAAAAGTGTCAATATCAACCCGTTTTCAACCCTCGTGGTAAAGATGGCGCAGTACATGGGGGAGGTTAATGCGACCAATGTCAGCGCGGCGAAAGCCATCGTTACCGACAGCTTCGCGTTCGGCCTCGATCCTTCCGTCGTTAGCGACCCGATTGCCGCGCATATCACTGAATCGAACGTCGCCAATATTGTAAAGGCAAGTGAGACGCTGGGCGAAATGGTGCGTCGTACCCGCGATGCGCTGCTTACTTCCGGCACGGACGTCTCTGGTGATGCGGTTATGGCGGCGATTGCCGCTGACCTGACCGATGGTGTTCTCGACGGCGCCGGTGCCAGCGGTGTGCGTCCGCAGATATCGGCCGTTGCCAAGGTGGTATCCGCACAGGTGCTGGTGGAGGCCCTGAGCAACAGCCTGAATTACGGGGGTATGATTGCAACGGAATTCATCGATCAGGCCATTGCTACCACCCGTCCTGGAGTTGTCTCTTCACATTTGACCGGCAGTGTGCGGGTAACCTCAGACATGCTGAAGCAGACGCTGATTGCACTGGCTGCCACGCAAGTCCTAGATTCCAGTGCCGTGGTGCAGAATATTGTAAGTGTCGTTGACAGCATTACACCGGATGCGTCGCCGGACGAGGTGGTGATGGTTCTACCCGCCAATGCTTCGACTGGACTGGATCACGCTGTCACTCTGGCGCCCTACGCCAGTACCGAAGATATCGCCTCCATAAATCAGGTTATAGCCGTCACGACGAGTGGTGGCACGACAGGCGGCGATACGACCAGTGGTGGCACGACAGGCGGCGATACGACCAGTGGTGGCACGACAGGCGGCGATACTACAAGTGGTGGCACGACAGGCGGCGATACGACCAGTGGTGGCACGACAGGCGGCGATACTACAAGTGGTGGCACGACAGGCGGCGATACGACCAGTGGTGGCACGACAGGCGGCGATACGACGAGTGGTGGAGCTACGGGTTCGGGTACGCCCGATCCGAAAATTAACAGCGAACCGGTGATCAGTGGTACGCCAGCCGGTTCAGTAGTTGCGAACACCAACTACAGTTTCCAGACCAAGGCGACGGATGCCGACGCGACGGACGTGCTAACTTTCAGCATAAGCGGCAAGCCGGCCTGGGCGGATTTCGACGATAGAACCGGCCAGCTGGGCGGTATGCCCGACTCGGACAACGTTGGGAGCTACGAGAACATTGTGATCAGTGTCAGCGACGGGACGGTGAGTACAAGCCTGCCGGCATTCAGCATTCAGGTGTTGCCGTCCCCACGCAGCGATCTGGCCCTGGGCATGCCTGTGGTGGTTTCGTCAGTGGAGGATGCTGGCCTTTTGGGGATTTATGCGGTCGATGGTGATGGTTCGAGCCGCTGGTCCAGCGAATTTTCGGACTCGCAATGGATTTATGTTGATTTGGGTGCGATCTACACTATAGACCAGGTTGTATTGAATTGGGAGACGGCCTATGGCAAGGGCTATGAGGTCCAGGTATCGGCTGATGCCCGGAGCTGGGTAACGGTATATACCGAGGGTAATGGTAACGGGGGCATTGACGACATCAGTTTTGCCCCGGCGAGTGCGCGCTATGTACGGGTACTGGGCGTGCAGCGAGGGACGGTATGGGGTTATTCGCTGTGGGAGATCGAGATTTACGGGTCAGGCGGTGGAAGCGCCACGGGTGATGGTACTACAGGTGGATCAACTTCGGGTTCGGGTACTACATACCCGGAGACCAACACCGCGCCGGTGATCAGCGGCACGCCGGATAACTCGGTGGTGGCGAACAGCGCCTACAGCTTCCAGCCCATGGCGACGGATGCCGACGGGGATACACTGGGTTTCAGCATCAGCGGTAAGCCGGTCTGGGCGAGTTTCAACAATAAAACCGGCCAGCTGGGCGGCACGCCCGACTCGGGCAGTGTCGGTACCTACGGCAACATCATGATCAGTATCAGCGACGGGACAGCGAGTGCGAGCCTGCCGGCGTTTAGTATTCAAGTGCAGGCGGCACCGGCGCAGACCGGCAGTTTGACGTTGCAGTGGACTGCTCCGGTGACCCGTGCCGACGGGACGCCGTTGTCCCTGGCGGATATCGATGGTTATCGAATTTACTACGGGGATTCTGCCGGAGATTACCCCAATAGGCTCGACGTGTCTGATGGTACTGCGCAGTCGGCAACAATCACCGACATACCAGTGGGTACCTACTACATCGTTATGACCACCTACGATGTCGGTGGCATTGAAAGCGTCTTCTCATCGATGGTGACCAAAACCGCTCAGTGAATCATCTCGTTCAGGCAGTCTCCCCCGGAGGCTGCCTGATTAAATCTGTAGATTGTAATTTCCCTAGACTGTAATCGATCCGAGGAATACATGTGATGCAGACGGGTCTTGCACGGTTATAAGTCGTGTAGCGCGCAGCACCCTGAGTGCGTCGAGCAGTACGATCAGGGGTCTATCCCGGAAAATTGAAGTCATCCAGAGGATTCAGGCAACGTCTGAACCTCATTTCCTTGACTGTCAGTTCCCCGCCGTTTAGTTATTGCCTGTTTGACTCCCTGTGAACAGCAGTGCTATTTAACATAAACGTATATCGACATAGAATACGTCTTGTCAACCAGGCACTATCCGCTGATTATGAGATTTACTCGCCACATAGCTTCCCACTTGCTGCTCCTGACGGCGTTGTTAGCCGCCAGTAGCGTATACGGAGAGCGTATGTACAAATGGGTCGATGAAAACGGTCAGGTCCATTACAGCAACCAGTTGCCTCCAGAGACTACCCAGTTAAAACGTGAGGTTATCAATGATCAGGGCAGGACGCTAAAGGTCTACCAGGCTCCGCTGACTCCGGAAGAGAAAATCGAGGAAAAACGGCTGGCCGAACTGGAAGCAAAAAAAAAGGAACTGGCCGAAAAGCGTGCCAATCATGATCGCAGTCTGCTGGCGACCTATTCAAGCAAGAAGGACATGTATCCGGTACGTGACGCCAAGATTTCGGCAATTGAATCGCTTATAAAAGTAACCAGCAGCCGCATAGGCGCCATGCAGAATCGGCTGCTGGAATTAACCGAGGAAGCAGCCAATTACGAGCGTAGTGGCAAGCAACTGCCAGCTTCTTTACTGTCCAGGATTTCCAATCTGCGCAAGCAAATCAAAAGGAACGAAGAATTCGTCGAGGACAAGAAACGGGAGATAGAGGATATCAGACTTCAGTTCGAGAGTGATATCAGGCGTTACACCGAGCTGACATCAGGAAAACCGGAGGCAGAAGCCGGAAAAAAACAGCTTTCCGCGCTTCAAGTGGCAATGAAGGACCCGGATCTCAAGCTAGACCGACATGACCGCACTTTGCTGGCGACCTATGCAACAGAGGAAGACCTGGTTTTTGCTCGCGACCAGGAAGTTAGGAACATCAACGCAAGCATAAACGATTCCAGCAACCTTCTCGATTCCATGCAGATTCAGCTTTCCGAGCTTTCGGACAATGCCAGTGAATATCAGGACCGGAACGATATCCCTCCGGATTCGTTGTTGAGCAAGATGAGGCAACTCATTAAGGATATCGATTCAAGCCAGACCCTGCTGGAGAAGAAACGCAAGGAAAAAAAATTTATAGTGGAAAGATTTACCAACGATATCAATCGCTATCGCGAATTGACAGCCAGCAAGCAACCCTGATGCAATATACACGTGCGGTCACGCACGGCCCAATATATCAAATCCTTTTACCCGTAACAGATCACTCGAACAGGGTGTTCAATGAGCCCGTCGCCTATAATAGGCCAGATTGAAACCACTATTAACTGCTGACGCTGTGGGCGCTCATTGTAGAAGCACTAATCTTTCATGCGGCTATATTTCCCCGGTATATCAGGCGTTTGTGATTTGTCATATTACTTCTGTATTTGTTAAGCATCCAGCTACCTGATAGCTCAAATACGTCCGGCAAGAGGTGGAGATACGCGTGAAACTTTTTCATCCCAAGTCTATATCAAGATTGATTATGACAGGTTTCCTGTTGGTGTCATTGCCACTGATTGCTGGATTGGTTATTGCCACTGTTTCAGTTGATCGATTGATGAGCCAAAGTCAAAACACTCTGTTGCAGAGTGTGCTGGTGACACAAGGTTGTCAGTTGCTGGTTGAAGCAATCACTGCCATGGAGCGTAATGCTCGACAGTACCAGATTCTGGGTGACAAGGTTTTATTTGATGTCTATGAAGAAAATCATGCAAAATTTATTGACACGGTACGCTCACTCGAGGCGCTGGATCTGGCGGGTAATCAACGCGTCTTGCTTCAGGATCTGCTTCTTGGCGAAGATGAAGTACATGCCATTCTGAGCGCCTACCCTCATGGTGCAACCGAGACCACGTCAGCCTTGCAACGATTCGCCGAACTCGGAAAGACAGCAAGACAGATACTTGCAGATAACACGAATTTGATAAACGTCGGAGTGGAACAAATACAGAGAAATGCAGAGAAGGTTCAGCAAACCTTGGGCTTGCAGGCAATTGCCCTGGTACCGGCGGCGCTCTTTCTTACCATATTCTTCACTGTGCTGATCGCACGACCCATCAACCAGGTCGATCAGGCGATACATCGACTCGGAGATGGCAAGTTCACTGAACCTGCTGTCGTCACTGGACCACGTGACCTGGTGCGTCTTGGCGAACGACTGAACTGGCTGCGACAGCGATTGCTTGATCTGGAGCAGGAAAAAACCAAATTTCTTCAACGTATTTCGCATGAGTTGAAGACTCCACTGACTGTTATCAGGGAAGGCGCAGAGTTAATGAATGAACAGATAGTGGGAGATCTTAACGATCAGCAGCGGGAAATCGCCGGCATCCTGCGTGACAATAGTCTGCAACTGCAAAAACTGATCGAGGATTTGCTGAATTTCAGCATAATGCGCTCACGATCCTCAAGTCTTTTCCGCAAGCGGCTGGATCTGCAAAGTCTTATTGAAGGCGTTCTCGAGAATCATAAGGTGGCCATGCTGTCTCGCAAGCTGGATTTGAGGGCTTACTTGCAACCAGTAAAACTGAGTGGTGATAAGGGAAAACTGCGCATAGTGGTTGACAATCTGGTTTCCAATGCCATCAAGTATTCACCCGATGGCAGTCCCTTGTGGGTTCTGTTATATACACGTGATGCGACTGCTATCATTGAGGTGTCAGATAACGGGCCTGGCATACCAGTTGCTGAACGAGAACGTGTCTTTGAAGCCTTCTACCAGGGTGCGCCGGCCGCCAAGGGACATGTTCGGGGCACAGGACTCGGCTTGTCTATCTCCAGAGAGTACGTGCAGGCGCATGGTGGAAATATTGTCGTGTTAAATTCCGGGAAGACAGTCGGTGCGCGACTTCAGGTTGTATTGCCGTTGGATCAAGGATCCTGATTATGAATAGATTAATTATCCTGCTCGTTTTGCCGGTCATTCTGATGGTTGCGTGCAGCGAATACCAGACCTACAGATTTCAGGGTCCCATGCCGGTGGTTTCTAAAGAGTGTTGTGTCGGTGATTTGTTGGCGGAATTGCATCTAACACGCACCATGAATCAGGATCAATTGCAAAAAACTCTGGAATCCTGGGAGCAGGGATTCCACGATGACCCAATTATCTGTAATCGCCTGAAACTGACACTGCTTTATGCTACCGCTAATCAACCGGTCCGGGATCTCGGACGTGCCCAGGAGTTGCTGGATGAGTCTGCCGCTGGCCTGGACAATGCAGGGGCACAGGAACTGGCATCTATAGTGCACCAGTTTCTTGAGGACCAAATTGACGCCAATAGAAAAGTCAATGATCTCAACAAGGAGATTGCCGAACAGAACAAGCGCATTG
>CAVXNM010000059.1:0-42644 GCA_963763115.1 uncultured Gammaproteobacteria bacterium | reverse complement strand
GATACGTGTGTTAAGGGTGCCGCGAAAGAATCGGCTTTACTTGTAGGAGAGGGCTTGCCTGCGAACCCGTTGATAATGAGCGCCGTGATCGCGGGCAAGCCCGCTCCTATAGGAGGAACCTTAATCGTAGGTTGTACAAAAAAGCGCGCCCTTCGGGGCGCGCTTTGTATTCTACCTTTGCGGTTCCTGCGACCTCTTTGTCGGAGGTACCCTCAGGCTTCAGCGTAACTACTTGGCCGTGGTTGTTGTCGCCGGTGCCGTAGGCGCCGCAGGCGCCACCGGTGCGGCGTAGGCAGGATAACCATAGCCGCCCCAGCCGCCGTAGTAGGGATAACCACCACCCCACCCGCCGTAGCCGGGATAACCACCCCAACCGTAGCCAGGATAACCACCATACCCATAGCCATAGCCAGGATAACCACCCCAACCATAGCCAGGATAACCACCATACCCATAGCCATAACCAGGATAACCACCATACCAGGGGCCACCACCCCAGGGACCGCCCCAGTAATCATTACCACCCCACCAGGCGCTGGCGGGAGTCACGCTCAGTGCGGCGGTGCCGGCAACGATCGTGGCGGCAACAAGCTTCGTCAGTTTCTTCATTGCATTTCCCTCTGAATTAAACGCTTATTTACCGTTGCACGGCATAGGCAGCCGGCTAACGTAATTCATGAAGTATAGGCAAAGTGCGGATCTCACAACCACCCCCCCTGACACCTAAATTAAGGCCATCGAGCGGTTTTTTTCAGGTTTTCTTGATACAGATCAAGTGAGAAAATATCAGAAATTGCCCCATAATTCCGTGGATGACATCCACAGGCCTGCTGTTATCTTGATGCGGATAATTCAGTTCTATCGATGGATTATCCGTTTCTATCTGCGAACCTGTCATCGTTCAGAAGGAGATAACCATGGCGAATGAAGGCTATCACGAACCGCTTGAGGAACTGTCGGATGAAACCCGCGACATGCATCGCGCCATCATCTCGCTGATGGAGGAGCTTGAGGCGGTGGACTGGTACAACCAGCGCGTCGATGCCTGCAAGGACCCGGATTTGAAAGCCATCCTCGCCCACAACCGCGACGAGGAGAAGGAGCATGCCTCGATGGTGCTGGAGTGGATCCGCCGCCGCGACCCGGCCTTCGACAAGCAGTTGAAGGACTATCTGTTTACCGACAAGGTCATTGCCCACACCTGAGCCCTGACCGGGAGCCGCGCGATTATCCTGTCGTTCTCACCGGGACATAGGGCCTGTTAACACTTGTATGGTCGTCGCGGCGATCATACAAGTGTTAACAGGCCCTAAGACACGTGTCTTTATTACGGCTGAACACGACCCCGGCCGCCTCCAGAACAGCAGGTTGTACAGCCATCACCCGGAGAGCAATACAGGTTAAAACCAGATGGAAAGAAACAGCTGCGCGACATCCGAGCTGAAACTGTACAATTTTTCCTTGCCGGGCGGCGCCGAGTTGTCCCGGAGATCGCGGAAGTCTTCATAGTCAAACCAGATGTGGTCATAGGCCAGATTCACGCTGGCCTTGTCGAGAAAACGCCAGCCGTCGCGCACCAATTCGTAGCTCAGGCCAACGCCCAGGGTGTTGCTGGTGAAGTTGCTCAGTTCCTTGTCCCTGGCAAGGTAGTTCTGGGCATTCTCGTAGGGAAACAGATCGCTGTAGAAATCCGCTGCAGACTGGGTGTAGTAGCGATACCTGAGATCGAACATCCAGTCACCCAGCGGATGGGTGTAGCCCACGCCGAAATTGTGCGCACTCACTCCCCCAGGTGTCGTGGTAATAGCGAAATTCGCCGTTGATGCTTGCGCGATAGGGCAGAAAGTACAATGCGCGCAGCGACACCGCATTGCTGGTATGTGTGTTGGGATAGACCTCGGGCTGGAAGCTGTAGCCGGCCGGACTGTCCGGGTCGACATAGCGGACCGAGCGATAGGGGTTGTTCAGAAAACCCTCGTCGGTGATCGCCTCGTAGCCGAGTTCCATCAGCATGTTTTTGGTGATCACCTGGGAAAGCTCCACGCGGTAGTTCTGGCGGTCGAGAGATTTCGAAAACGACGGATCGCCTTCCTTCTCGACCGTGTCCCAGCCGCGCGAGTAGCCCAGCGTGACCGTGGTCAGGTCGCCGAACATGTCGACACTGACACCGAAACTGGCGGTATTGGCCGTGTAGTCGTTTTCCTTGCTGTTGGTATAGGATGCCCGCAGGGTGGAGTTGCCGTGCAGGTAGTCGATACCCACTGTCTTCTCGGTACGCTCTTCCGAATACTTGCTGGCGCCGCTGGTCACCACATCGATCGAGGCGCTGCTGACCATGTCGACATAATAGTTGCCGCGCAGGGCGACGTTCTGGCCCAGCTTCTTGAGCACCAGGATGGACGGTCCGGTAATCTCCACGCCGCCGCCGTCATAGGAGTGATAGAGGACATCGGCCCGGTCTTCAGGCAGTACGCCGGCCTTGAGCGGAACGCCTGCGAGCAGGAGCAGGACGGCAAGGAGGCCGCTGCTTCTAGTTGCAGCCACAGCCGCCCCCGTGACCACCTTCGGCGCCGCGCGCGCCTTCACGGGCCTGGTAGACATGACTGATATAGGCCGATGACACCGGATTGCGGTCGAAGGACATGATCGGGTCGGCCAGGTGGGTGCGTTCGTAGGGCTTCACCCACGGATCGATACTGCCGCATCCTGACAGCAGCATAACCGCAACGGCTGCGAGGATCGGCATGCGCCTCATTCCCGGATCAACTCGCGCACCTGCTGCAGGTACACGTCCTCCAGTCCCGGCTGGTAGCCCTTGTGCAGATAGCGAATGGTGCCGTTGCGGTCGACCAGTACGGTGCTCGGCATGGCGACGATGTCGTAGAGCCGGCTGACCGTGCTGCGGTCGTCGAACAGCACCGGAAAGCTGACCTGCAGATCCTTCAGGACATCGCGAGCCTTGTGCGAATCTTCCTCGACATTGACGCCAAGGACGGTGAAGCCGAGCGAGCGATAGCGGTTGTGCAGCTCATCCAGTATCGGCATTTCCTGGCGGCAGGGTCCGCACCAGGATGCCCAGAAGTTGATCAGCACCACCTCGCCGCGGTATTCGCTGAGCTTCAGGTTCTCACCCGTGGCGCTTTTCAGGGTGAAATCGGGCGCCGCGCTACCGTTCACCGCGGCCATTGCCGGCAGCATCATCAGCCAGCCGGACAACAGTGCCGGGAGCCATCGTTTTGCGAGTTCGGGCATCAGTTCGGTCATAGTCGTCTCCTGTCAGAAAAAGAAAGTGAGTCCACCGGTGAATTCCAGGTTGTTGGTGGTCTTGTCATTGCCAAGCAGGTCGGATTTGAAAATGTAATCGCGCGCATCGACATGCAGCGCCATCCAGTCGGTAAGCAGAAAGCGGTAGCCGGCTCCCGCGTTGACGGTAAAGTGGCTGTCATCGGCGAATTCGGTATTGCCGACGCCGGCAATGACATACAACGCCGTATTGAAGGCGTGCCCGCTGCCAATGAAGGCCTCGCCGGGAAACAGGTTGTAGCCGAGCGAAATGTTGTAATAGTAGAGATTCCGCTCGTTGCCGGTCAGCAGCTTGGCCCCGCCGCTGAGTGTTTCGTAGCTCGTTTCACTGGCCTCGCTGCGCCCGTAGGCGGCCTCGACAAAAAAATCCTCGGTGATGTGGTAGGCACCGCGGATGCCATAGACCAGATTGGTGCCGAAATCCTCGATGTTCAGCGCGCCGGCATAGACGCCTGCCTCGAAGTCCTCGGTGTCGATGTCGGCTTCGGTAATCGTGCGCCGCTGCAGCTCCGGTTCGATCACAGACTCGCCGTCGTGTTCGATAATGTCATCCGCGTGTACGACGCCGACGGCAAACAGCAGACCGGTGAGGGCTGCAGTCAGCATATTACTCAGAAGAAAAATGCAAATCCGGCTTGCCATTCGTTGATCTCCTGGTTGTCGTCACTGTCCTGAAAGATGACGCTGTTGCGGTATTCGGCGCGCAGGATGAAACGCCTCGTCAGATAGCAGCGGATGCCGGCGCCCACGCTGCCGATCTGGTCAGTCCCGTCGTTGCCGTTGACAACGGTCACGTTCGAATCGGTATAAATGATCCCGGTTCCCACCAGAAAAAACGGCGAAATGCGCCATTCCGGAAAAGGCTGCGCCACGAGAGCGGCGATGCCCGTATACGCATTGGAATAGTTGCTAAACACCTGCGAGGCGGAAAGTTCAGCGGAAAGATTGGGTGTCATTGCATACGCGCCATACACCGTGATCATATCGGCTCCCTCGAACGTTCCTCCAATCAGACCGGCCTCCCAGCGCCGGTTGGAGAAATCACCCATTCCCGGTTCCGCGAACCGGGTTTTCTCCCCCGAGGCAGTCAGCGTCGTTTCCATCTGCGCACGGCTCACCCAGCCTTCCTTGCCTTTTTGCGTGCGCACCTTGAACCAATCGGTCTTGCGCGTGATGACCTCCACATGCTCCCCGCGGTCCACGACATGGAACACCGGGTAACCGCGTCCCGGTCCGGTATGCAGTTCGATGTACGGTTCGGTCACCTGTACCTCGAAATACCGGTTCTCCCCATGGGCCGGCGACATCACAAGGTATTGCAACAGCAGAAATGCCAGCACCTTGAGGTACCTGCCGGAAATATATGGCTGCATCAGAGATCACCCATCGCGGTGGCGGCGGGTTAGTTAATCGGCACGGCGAAGGGATCATTGAAATATTGAGCCCCGATATCCAACCACTCGTAGATCAGGCGCAGCTCGGCGGGTTCGAGCCGACCCGCATGACTGCCCGTCGGCTCGAAGCGGCTGGCGAATGCCGTGCTCGCCCGCGCACCAGCCGTGGACATCGACGGACTCACCGGCACCGGGACCTGAGTCGGCAGTCCCGTGTCGGGGTCGACCGGGCCTGTCACCAGAATATCCTGCAGGGCGCCCATGCTGATCTCCTGGGCGTTGTCGGGAAATAGCAGCTCGCGGTAGGCCTTGAACTGTGACGGCTCCTGATCCGATGGGCCATCGGTTAGATCCAGCTGCCCCGACGGCACCTGCAGGTTGCCGTTGTCATCGAGCGGACCGTGGCAACGGGTGCAAGTATTGGCGCCGCGGTCCCGGCTCCACAGGGGATGGATATGCTGTTCGTAATGGATCACGCTGCGACAGATCGCCTGCCATTGTGTCTGGCACTGCGCGCTGGCCGGCGCCGGCGTCGCGAGATCGGCGTAGCGGTAGCCGAAGCCGGCGTCCCGTGGGCGCCCGGCCATGACTTCATCGGTCCATACATCCTCGTACACTGGATCCATCGACGGTTGCAGCGTCGCGGGATTCAGGCGCGTGAGGGTTTCGGCCATGGTTTCGCCGTAGTTCGCAAACAGGGCAGGGTCGGTATTGGGAAACGGCAGGCCCGTTACCGGCGCGCCGGCATAGACCGGGGCGGGTCCCCGGGGATGGCCATGCCCCATGCCGCTGTTGTGGTCGTGACAGCCGTTACAGTGCACCGTTTCTCCGGGGAGCACCTGCAACCAGTTCTGGTGGCGGCTCCCGATGCGCCGCCCAGCCTTGTCCAGTACGCTGATCGCCAGCGGGACATTGGCCGGCACCATGGCCCTGACCGAACCGTCGGGTTGCACCGGCACATAGCCGATGATCTCCCGCATCAGTTGCTGACGACTGCGGCCGAAGGCCGTACCCGGCAGGTCGAGTACCGTGTCATCCGGAATACCGACCGCCTTGACGATGCGCAGAAAGCGTGCCGGGCGATCATCGGCGCTGGTCAGCGCCGGGTCGGCCAGCAGGGCAATAGCCGGTACCGCGGTATCGACGCCGTCGACATCATAGACGCTGCGTATGTCGAGGATGCCAACCCCTTCGTCGAGGGATTCCGGGTCAAGGCCGGCGCCGGATGTCTTGTCAAACAGGATGGGCGGAAAATCACGCTGCCGGGCAGCTACCACGTCGGTGAATACGACGCCTTCCCGCGGCGGCACGATGGGCTGCTGGGTATCGGTTTTCCTGTCATACATGAAAATCCCGTAAAGCGGTGCGGCAGCCTGTGCATTCGGGTTGGCCAGACGGTCCTTTGTGCAGGGCACGATACGGGTATTTTCCTGCAACCGGCAGGCACTCCAGCTGACCAGTAACCGATCGGTGCCGTCCGGCAGCGGGTAGGCACTGCTGTAACGTCCCCCGGGAGAGATTGGGTTGTCGGTATCGACCTTGTTGTCGGTTGCCGGCACCTGGCCGGGACCGGACAGTATGCCCAGGTAGGATGCGACCGGCTGGTCGTTATCGATATAGTCGTCCGTATCGATCATGACCAACTCGCCGCCGCCATCCGTGCCGCTGAATGGCAGCAGGACAGAGAGGATCTTGCCATCGGAAAGTTCACGCGGCTGCAGGAACTGGACCTCGCCGCCATTGGTGCCGGTGGCATGACTGTGCGCGCCGTAGAGCAGCTGCAGCTCGGTGCCGTCCGGGTGCATCTTGTACAGGCTGATCGCATTGCGACTGCCCATATGATCCCAGCGGCTGAAGATCACCTCGCCGTTGGAGAGCACGCTCGGATCGAGATCGTGGCTCTGGTTGAAGGACACCTGGTGGAGATTGCTGCCGTCGCTGTTCATGACGTGCAGCACCAGCGCCTGTTCGGTGCCGTCTTCATCGAGTGCGGCGAACTGCGGCTTGCCTTCGTCCACCAGCACGGCTTTTGACTGGCGCTGGCGGGTCGAGGAAAAGATGATCCGCCCGTCCGGCAGATAATGGGGACCGATATCCTGACCGGACTCGGCGGTGATATCGGAGGCAATGATGCGTCTCAGCTGGCGGTTGTCGATGTCGTATTCCCAGATATTCCAGGTCGGCTGATCCTGCGGATCCGCCCCCTCGATCTCGGGGGCATGCATGGCAAAAAGCAGTTTGGTGCCGTCGTATGAGACCTCGACATCCCTGACATCGCCCATACCGCCGGTAAATGACCTGGTGACATTGCGTTCCGCGGCGCTGGGCGAGGCATACTCGCGATAGATCAGGTCAGCGCCGGGACTGAATCTCATTGGTTCACGGATATCCGGTTGAATGACGCCACCCGTTGAATCGAATGCCAGCGGGCGACTGACATAGGCGATCCCCGCATTCCCCGCCAGTGGATCATCAGTACCCTGTCCGCCACCGCCGCCGCCACCACAGGCGCCCAGCAGCAGGCTCAGCAGTCCGGATACGAAAAGTCGTGCGCCTGTCACAGCGCAATAGTGAAGAGCATGGTAATTGTGTTTCATCATTTTACCTGGTAAGCAATACGTCGATATCACGCCATATAACGGCGCCGCACACCCGATTTGAAGTATGAACAACCGTCAGTCCGTGAACGTGACCGGGTTCGCGATTCACGCACAACGCCTGTCGCAGTTGCACTATAGGTCAGGCTCACTCCTCCATTTCGCGAGCTGCATCACAGAAAACCACACGTGCAAATCGCAATATCTATACCTGGCGGAGGACGTGCCGATTCATGACGAGGCATATCAGGTGGGGCGAGATTATGGTTTTTACCAGGTTATTTCACACGACATACACGATGCGGCTGGGCACGATGGCCATCATGCTGTGCCTGCTGCTTGACTGCCTTGGCGGCGCCTCGGCCGGCGAACTGGAACGCCGTCAGGCCAAACGCATGCATGACCGCCTGACCGGCGTACCGCCCGGCGGGCAGACACTGGATGTGATGGAAGCGGATATCGCCGCGGGCAATGCCACGGGGGCGGCGTTACTCGCCATGCAAAACAGCGCCTTCTACAACGTCACGCTGAAAAATTTCGCGACACCGTGGACCAATCGCGACCAAGATGTGTTTGCGCCCCTGAACGACTACACCGCCACGGTGATCGGCATGATCCGCGACGATGTACCGTTCAACCACCTGCTCTCGGCGGACCTGGTCTACGTCGGGGATGACAGTCTGGGACTGCCGGCCTATTCCATGAGCAACAACGATCATTACGAGGCGCTGGAGGCGCAGGGCATCGATCTGAAAACCGGTCTCAGGCCGGCGCTGCAATCGGTGCTTACCTCGCTGCCGCCTTCGGCGACAGCCGGTATCATAACCACACGGGCGGCGGCCGCGGCCTTCTTCATTGCCGGCACCAACCGCGCGATGTTCCGCTTTACCCTGCTCAACCATCTCTGCAACGACATGGAGCAGCTCAAGGACATCACCCGACCGCCGGACCGGATTCGTCAGGATGTCTCGCGCAGTCCGGGCGGCGACAGCCGGATTTTTCTCAACGCCTGCATCGGCTGCCACAGCGGCATGGACCCGATGGCCCAGGCATTCGCCTACTACAACTTCGACGCGGACAGCGGGCGCTTGCAATACACGCCCGGTGTCGTTCAGCCCAAGTACCTAATCAACGCCGACAACTTCAAGTATGGCTATGTCACACCGGATGATCACTGGGACAACTACTGGCGCAGCGGCCCTAACAGCCTGCTCGGCTGGGACCCCGGTCTGCCGGGTTCGGGCAGCGGGGCCAAGTCACTGGGTGAGGAACTGGCCGGCAGCAGGGCATTCGCCGCCTGCCAGGTCAAGAAGGCGTTCCGGACGGTCTGTCTGCGTGTCCCCGGCAATGCCGCCGACCGCGGCCAGGTCGACACCATGGTCGATGACTTCATCGCATCCAACTACAACATGAAGACCGTGTTCGCCGAGGCCGCGGTCTATTGCATGGCCGACTGATGCCGCGCGTGCACCGGGATACCTGTCACCGCGAACACAATGCCCGGACCGGGCAACGATTCGGAGTCACGAAATGAACCAGCCAGCATCCGCTATTCAACCTGCCGTGCAGCATCGCCGCCCCGGGCGCGTGGCAAGCCTGACGGGAGGTCTGGTCCTGTTCGCCTCCGCCGTGCTCACCGGCTGCGGGGGCGGGGGCACGACCTCCCTGCCGAACACCTCCGGTGGTGTCACCGCGGTCAACTATTCCGGCCCGCCGCCGGCTACCGCCGACGTTCAGCTCTTCAAACTCAATGTCTGGGACAAGCTGATCGCGGACAATCGTTGCGGCGCCTGCCACAGTTCCGGCGGCCAGGCGCCCGAATTCGTCCGCGCCGATGACATCAACATGGCCTATGCGGCGGCGAACAGCGTCGTCGATCTCGACTCACCCGCGGATTCACGCCTGGTAAGCAAGGTGGGCGGCGGACATAACTGCTGGCTGAGCAGCGACAGCGCCTGCGCCGATATCCTTACTGCCTATATCGAGGCCTGGATCGGCGGTACGGCGGGCGGCGGCAAAACAATCGAACTGAAGCCGCCGGTATTGAAGGACCCCGGCAACAGCAGGAATTTTCCGGATGATCCCGGTCTGTTCGCAAGCACGGTCTACCCGTTGCTCACGGCGCATTGCGTCGAATGCCATGTGGAATCGGCCGTGACTGCCCGCTCGCCGTTCTTCGCCAGCCCCGATGTCGACGCCGCCTACGCGGCCGTCAGGGCCAAGATCGATCTCGACACGCCTGCCAATTCGCGCCTGGTCGTGCGCCTGCGCAACGAGTTCCATAACTGCTGGAGCAGCGATTGCCAGAGCGATGCAGAGAAAATGGAGGCCGCCATCAGCGCCTTTGCCGGCCAGGTTCCGCTGACCGCGATTGATCCTCAACTGGTGACCAGCAAGGCGCTGACTGTCGCCGACGGCATCGTGGCCAGCGGCGGCAGCCGCTATGAGAACGATGTCATTGCGCTCTATGAATTCAAGACCGGTACGGGCAGTACGGCATTCGACACCAGCGGGGTGGACCCCGCGCTGGATCTGAACCTCATCGGTGACGTCAACTGGGTTGGCGGCTGGGGTATCGACATTACCAGCGGCAAGGCACAGGGGAGCACAACGGCAAGCCGCAAGCTGCACGACCTAATTACCGCAACCGGCGAATACTCGATCGAGGCATGGGTCGTGCCGGCCAACGTAACCCAGGAAGGGCCGGCGCGCATCATCAGCTATTCCGCCGGGACCGGCGTGCGCAACTTCACGCTCGGGCAGACCAAGTACAACTATAACTTCCTGCATCGCAGCAGCAGCACGGATGCGAACGGCGAGCCGGACCTGTCGACGGCGGATGCCGATGAAGACCTGCAGGCCACCCAGCAGCACGTGGTTGTCACCTACGATCCAGTGAACGGCCGGCGGATCTATGTCAACGGAGTGTTTACCGATGATCTCGACCCCGTACCCGGCGGGAATCTCATCGACTGGGACAACAGTTTCGCCCTGGTACTGGGCAATGAGGTTTCCGGCGACCGTCAATGGCAGGGCAAGCTGCGCCTGGTCGCCATCCACAACCGGGCGCTGACACCCGAACAGGTGGCGCAGAATTTCGCCGCGGGCGTGGGGGAAAAGTTCTTCCTGCTGTTCAGCGTCGCGGAACTGACCGGTATGCCAGAGAGTTATATCCTGTTCGAGGTCAGTCAGTTCGACAGCTACAGTTACCTCTTCAACGCGCCGCGCTTCATCAGCCTGGACCCGGACGCCGTACCGGATAATATTCCGCTGGCGGGCATGCGCATTGGCGTCAATGGCAAGGAGGCCGCCGTCGGACAGGCCTATGTCAATCTGGACACTGAGATCAACAGCTCCTTCTACACATCCGAGGGGCAGACGCTGTCGAACATCGGAACGGTCATTCCCCTGGACAAGGGTCCACAGGACGACGAGTTTTTCCTGACCTTCGAAGTGCTGGGCGGCAACACACATGTCGTACTCGAACCGCAGCCCCTGCAGACAGGCACGCCGCCCGATCTGCCGCCGGCGCCGGATATCGGCCTGCGCACCTTCGACGAGATCAACGCCACCATGGCGGCGGTGACCGGTGTCAGCACACAGCAGGCGGCAGTCAAGGCGACCTATGCGACCATCAGGCAGCAGTTGCCCGGCGTGGAGAGCATCGAGGGCTTTCTCTCGGCCCAACAGATGGCGATTGCGCAACTGGCGATCGAGTATTGTAACGCACTGCTGGATGATCAGGGTCAGATCACGCGCGCCGCCTATTTCCCGACATTCAACTTCGACCAAACCGCCGCTACGGCCTTCGACACGGCGGCGCAGCGCGATGCGGTCATCGTTCCGCTGCTTGCCGGCATCATGGGAACGGGTCTGACGACCCAGCCCGATCCGGTGGCGGTGACGGATGAACTGGACAGTCTCATCGCCGGGCTGACCGCCTGCGCCGGAGGTCCGGCGCCCACGTGCGCAACGACCGGGCGCACGCAGGAAATCGTGAAGGCCACGTGCGCGGCCACCCTGGGCAGCGCGGTCATGCTGCTGCAATAGCCGCGCGAATCGCGCTACCGTCAAGGAGACTATCATGTCCAGAAAACATACAGCTCTGACACCGGATGAACCGTTGCGTCTCGCCGGTCACCGGCGTCCGGTCACCCGGCGCGAGTTCCTCGCGCAGGGATTCATCCGCGGACTCGGACTGCTCGCGGCGCCCTCGATATTCAGCCTTTTCGCCAACCCGCGCGCGGCCTGGGCATCGCTGTCAACTGACCTCGAGGCGCTCAAGTCGGCCTGCGGCATCAAGTCGCTGGGGGCTGGCAAGATCCCGTTCATCTGCTTCGACCTTGCTGGCGGCGCCAATATCGCCGGTTCCAATGTCCTGGTCGGCAAGCAGGGTGGGCAGCTCGATTTTCTCTCGACCTCCGGCTACAGCAAGCTCGGCCTGCCGGGCGACATGACGCCGATGGTGATCAACCCGGCCACCGGCACCAGTGATTTCATCAACATCGGACTCGGACTCGCCTTCCACTCCGACAGTGCGATGCTGCGCGGCATCCAGGAGAAGGCCGGCGCCCGTGCGGCCATGATCAACGGCGCGGTCATCCCGGCGCTTTCGGACAACGACACCGGTAACAACCCGCACAATCCCATGTTCGGTATCGCGCGCGCCGGCGCCAATGGCAGCCTGCTGGCACTGATCGGCTCGCGCAGCTCCGATTCCGGCGGCAATTCCATGGCCCCGGCCTCCATGTTCGACCCGGCCCTGCGGCCGACCAAGGTCGACCGGCCGTCGGATGTCACCGGCATGGTCGACACCGGCCAGTTGATCGGCGTACTGAATCAGGCCGATGCCGTGGCGGTGATGGAGTCGATCGAGCGCATCAGCGCCATGAAACTGAATCGCGTCAATACCCGCGTCAGCTCCGATGCCGTGATCAAGGACCTGGTGACCTGCGGCTACGTCAAGGCGGCGGATATCGCCGACCGGTTCGGCGACCCCAGCACCCTCGATCCGGCGCGTGACCCCGACATCGTCGGTGCGGGCGGCATTTTCAGCCAGGCGGAGTTCGACGCTGACGCCGAATTCCGCAAGACCGCCTCGGTCATGAAGATGGTGGTCAACGGTTTCGCTGGCGCCGGCACCATCACCCTGGGCGGCTATGACTACCATACCGGTGACCGTTCCACCGGCGAACTGCGCGACCTGCGCGCCGGGCGTTGCATCGGCGCCTGCCTGGAATATGCCGCCCGCGCCAACAACGGCAGTGGCGTTCCCCTGATGGTTTACGTCTTCAGCGATGGTTCCGTGGCCAGCAACGGCATGACCGACAACAGCCCGGACGGGCGCGGCAAGGGCGTGTGGACCGGCGACAACTCCTCCACCGCCGCCTCGTTCTTCCTGGTTTACAATCCCGGGGGCCGGCCGCAGCTGCTGGGCGCGGATGCCGTGGAACAGGCGCGTCATCAGCAGCTGGGCTATTTCCGCGCAGATGGCTCGGTGGAGTCAAGCGCCACCCCGGCCGCCAACCAGGTCAACCTGCTGGTACAGACCGTGATCCTGAACTACATGGCGCTGCACGGCGAACAGGGCCAGTTCGCCGGCCTGTTCCCGGGACACGGGCTCGGCAACGCCACGCTTATGGACAGTTTGACGGCATTCCAGCCCATTGTTTCGGGAACCATTTAGTTGTGTCCGTCGATTAACACCGTTTTCACCGCAGAAACGCACGACTGCATGGATGCAGGAGTTAGAGCAACGCATGGAGCAGTTACCGAAAGAACACAGAGAAATTCTTTAACGAAAACAATTAAACTACTCTGCGTTCTTTGCGTTTTTGCGGTGAGTTCATTATTTATGGATGGATACCCGGTTAAGGTGTAATGGTGACAAGCAAACACCTGCTCTTCCTCTTGTTATTGCTCTGGTTGCTGCTCCTTTCGCCCGGCAGTGTCACCGCCGAATGGTACCGCCAGGATGCGGCCATCATGGGGACCGCCATCGCGGTGGATCTCTGGAATGAGGACGAAGCCCGGGGCAGGGCGTTGACACAGGCGGTCATCGACGAGATGCAACGCATCGACGACCTGATGAGCACCTACAAACCCGAGAGCGAGCTTTCCCGCATCAACGCACGGGCAGCCGGTGAAGCGGTGCCGGTGGGTGCGGAACTGCTGGCGCTGATCCAGCGGGCGCTGGATTTCTCCCGGCTGACCAACGGCGCCTTCGATATCACCTACGCCAGCGCCGGGCAGTATTACGATTACCGCAAGGGTATTAAACCAAGCTCCGAACAACTGGCGACGGCCCTGCCGGCCATTGACTACCACCATGTGCGCATCGATCCGCAAAACGCGACCATCCGCTTTACGCATCCCGGCGTACGCATCGACCTCGGCGGCATCGCCAAGGGCTATGCGGTCGATCGCTGCATCGCGATCCTGCAGGCCGCCGGCGTCAAAAGTGCCATGGTCAACGCGGGCGGCGATACCCGTGTCCTGGGAAAACACTGGAAACAGCCGTGGATGGTGGGTATCCGTGATCCCCGCAACAAGGACGGTCTGGTCACCATGATTCCCCTGGAGGATACCGCCATTTCGACCTCGGGCGATTACGAGCGTTATTTCGAGAAGGACGGTGTGCGCTTTCACCATATCCTGAATCCCCGAACCGGTACCTCCAGCTCCGGCGTGCGCAGTGTCAGCATCATCGGCGCGGAGGCCACTACCACCGATGCCCTCTCGACCAGTGTTTTCGTGATGGGGACGGAACCGGGTCTCAAGCTTGTGGATTCGCTGTCCGATATTGAGGCTGTGATCATCGACAATCAGGGGAAGATGTTTTACTCGAAGGGACTGGATCAGCTGCGCTGAACCACGTACTCAGGGTCTGCAGACCGGTTTGTGAACTGTGAACGGTATCGCAGTGACGACGGTGCGGCTCCCGCACACTTGAATCGACCCCGTAGCCGGTTCGGTTAGACGTGCCGCGCCTGTTGAGCAACAACAGACAAAGGATGGGCGGCGATATGGTGAGTTCAATCAGTTTCAGGATGCGACCTGCAATGACCCGACATACCCGCTCTGCAGTTCAGTTCTTCTCCGGCGCCATGTTCCTGCTGATGGTAGCCCTGTCCGGCCTGCCGGTTCAGGCGGACGAGGGCGACACCGGCAAGGAGGGGAATCCAACCGCCGCCAGCCTCGATCAGGAAGTCCAGTCGCTCAAGCAGGAGGTGCTCGCACTGAACCGCGACCTGTTTCTGCTCGAGGAAGAACTGCTGTTTCCCTCCAGCACCCAGCTCGCGGTGTTCCTCTCGCTGGACGTGGGCGAGTTCTTCGCGCTCGATTCCGTACAGCTCAAGGTGGATGACAAGGTCGTCACCAATTACCTCTATACCGAACGCGAGGTTCATGCGCTGCACCGCGGCGGCGTACAGCGTCTGTACATGGGAAACATCAAATCCGGGGAGCACGAACTGGTTGCGATCTTCACCGGCAAGGGTCCCAATGGCCGCGATTACCGGCGCGGTGCGAACCATGTCATCACCAAGAGCCTGGGTCCCAGTTTCGTCGAGCTGAAAATCGTTGACCTGGAAAGCAAGGAGCAGCCGGATTTCGAGATCAAGGAGTGGGAATAACCCATGACGGCTGCCCTTCCGGGAGCGGCGTACCTCGCCTTGCGAGGCCGTATGCTGTGGCTGACACTCGTCTGTCTCGGTTTCTGCCAGGCAGCCTTCCCCGGAAAACAGGCGCCATCGACGGTGCAGGACCTGCAGTATGGTGAGGTGCTATACCACTATTACCAGCAGGACTACTTCACCAGCATCATCCGTCTGCTCACGGCGCGCGCGCAGTCGAGACTGCCGCATCACGCGGACGAGGCGGAACTCCTGCTCGGCGGACTCGACCTCTCCTACGGTATGCGCGACGAGGCCGAACGCATTTTCACCCGCCTGCTGGACGCGGACAGTACCCGGGAGGAGGTTCGCAACCGGGCCTGGTACTATCTGGCCAAAGTATCCTGGCAGCGCGGCGAGCCGGGCCACGCGCTGCAGGCGCTGGAAAAGATCGATGGAAAAGTGCCCGCCGCGATCTCGGCGGACGCGGTGAATCTGCACAGCCTGGTGCTGCTCTCGACCGGACGCGACGACGAGGCGATCGCCGTTCTGCAGCAGTCGAGGGCCGCAAAGGACTGGTCGCCGTACCTGCGCTACAACCTGGGCGTCGCGCTGGTCCGTGCCGGGCGCGGCGGGGAAGGGGAGGCCCAACTGGATGCCGTGGGGACGCAGCAGGCAGGCGACGAGGAAGCCCGTCTGCTGCGTGACAAGGCCAATCTCGCCCTGGGTTACGGCTATTTGCAAAACGGCATGGCGGAACAATCCCGTCGAGTGCTGGAGCGGGTGCGCCTGCAAGGACCGCTGTCGAACAAGGCCCTGCTTGGCACCGGCTGGGCCGACGCCGAGGCCGGTGACTACGCGCTCGCCCTGGTGCCCTGGACCGAGCTCGGCAAACGCGCTCCCACCGATCCAGCCGTACAGGAATCCCTGCTGGCGGTTCCCTATGCGATGAACCGCATGAACCTGCACGGCCGCGCGGTTCAGCACTACGAGACGGCAATCACGGTCTTTCAGCACGAACGCGAGCGTCTGGACGCGTCCATCGCGGCCATCGGCAACGGTGAACTGCTGGCGGCCCTGCGCCGGGATGAGGATGCCGGCGACCTGGTGCAAACCCTGGATGGTGTGTCGGAGACACCGGCGCTGCGTTACCTCCCGGAACTGCTGGCCACAAACGAATTCCAGGAGGGGATCAGAAACTACCGTGACCTGGTGGCACTGGAGGGCAATCTGGATGCCTGGGCCACGAGCATCGCGGCCTATGATGAAATGCTTGCCGCCCGCAAGGCGCGCTATGCGCTGCATGAACCGGATGCGGCCAGGGCACTGCACAGTGAAGCGCTGGAATCCCTGGTGCAGCGGCAGTCAGCTCTCTCGGAGAAAGTCCGGGGTATCGAGGTCAGCAGCGATCCTGTCGGGCTGGCCACAGTGGAGGAAGCCGGGCAATGGAACCGGTTGACCGAAATCGGCGCACGCATCGACCGATTGCCGTCCACCGACGAAACCAGGGCGCTGCATGAGCAGCAGCGTCGCCTGCAGGGCGTTCTTTACTGGCAGTTGAATACCGATTACAAGGCCAGGCTGTGGCAGGCCAAGCGGCAACTGGTGGAACTGGACACGCTGCTAGCCGGGGCGCGGCAGTCCCGTGAGGACTTGCAGCAAACCGGCGTCGGCGTGACCGCCGGCTTCGGGGCGTTTGACGAGCGCATCGCCGCGCACAAGACCGAAATCGGGCGCCTGCAGGAACGTACCGCCCGCACGCGACTGGCGCAGGGGAGCGAAATCGAGCGGCTGGCCATCGGCGAACTCGAAGACCAGAAGAAGCGTCTGGATTCCTATCTGGTACAAGCCCGCTTTGCGCTTGCGCAAACCTATGACAGTGCGCTGAACACACGACCGACAGTGGAAACCGGAACATCGCAATGAACCCGATGCGACTGCCTCTGCTGCTCCCTGTCCTGCTACTGGGCGGTTGTTCCTTCTTGCATACCGACGATCCACCCACCATCGCGAGCCTCGGCGAGCGCCCGCTGGAATTGTCGGACACGCCGATCGATGCCAGCGAATCGCGGGCAATACAGGCCTATCAGGGCTTTCTCGACACCGGTGCCGACTCGGCGGCACGGCCGGAGGCGATGCGCCGCCTCGCCGATCTCAAGCTGGAAGCCGAGGAACTGCCGCAGGCAGGGGAGGCGAACGCGGCCTCCGGCAACCCGGAGGTCCTGTATCCGGAACAGCTTGCCGATTCCGTCCGGCTCTACGAGGACATACTCGGGCACTATCCCGATCGTCCTGACAATGACCTGGTGCTCTATCAGCTGGCGCGCGCTTATGAACGCAGCGGTCAACCGCAGCGTTCCCTGGACACCCTGGGTCAGCTGATCGCCCGCTACCCCCAAAGCAACCACCTGCAGGAGGCGCAATTCCGCCGCGGCGAGATTCTCTTCGTGCGCAAGGACTACCGGCAGGCCGCGCAGGCCTACCGGGCAGTGGTCGCCTACGGCAGGACCAGCCCGTTCCATCAGCAGTCGCTCTACAAGCTCGGCTGGTGCGAGTTCAAACAGAACCGCTTCGACGAGGGTCTGGATGCCTTTGTCGCGCTGCTGGATCTGCAGCTGGAAAACACTTCACCAGGTGATGCACGGTTTTCCGGCCTGGGTCGCGCCGAGCGCGAACTGCTGGAGGACACCCTGCGGGTGGTCAGCCTGAGTTTTTCCTACCAGGACGGGCCGCAGTCGGTCGCCGATTATTTTTCCCGCCGTGGTAGCCGGCACTACGAGGATGTGGTGTACGAGCGTCTGGGACAATGGTATCTGCAGAAGGAGCGTTATACGGATGCCGCGCAGACGTTCCGGGCTTTTGTGGAGCACAACCCCGACCACCGCCAGGCGCCGGTATTCCAGATGCGCGTTATCGAGACCTATGAGAAGGGCGGCTTTCCGACACTGGTTCTGCAGGGCAAGCAGGAATTCGTCGACCGCTATAACCTGAAAGCCGGCTACTGGCGGCATCACCGACCGCAGGAAGCAAAACAGGTGGTCGCTTACCTCAAGACGACTATGATCGATTTGGCGCACTACTATCACGCACAGGCTCAGGCCAGTCGCAAGCCGGATGATTACACGCAGGCGGCGCGCTGGTATCGCAGCTACCTGGCCTCGTTCCCCGACTCAAGCGAAGCGCCGCAGATGAATTTCCTGCTGGCGGAACTGCTGTTCGAATCCGGCGAACTGCGCCTCGCCACACGCGAGTACGTGCATACCGCCTACGACTATGGCGACCATGACAAGGCCGCTGAGGCGGGTTATGCCGCCGTGCTCGCCTACGCGCGGGTGGAACAGCAGCCGGATGACGCGCAGCAGGCCGCCTGGCACCAGGAGTCGATCGAAAACGCCCTGCGTTTCGCCACCACCTTTCCCGCACACCCGCAGGCAACGGCGGTGCTGACCCGGGCCGGTGAGGATTTGCTGGCAAGCGGTGACCGCGAACGTGCCGCACAGGTGGCGCAGCGGGTCATCGATGGCAACGGCTCCACCCCGGCGCAGCGGCGCGTAGCCTGGACCGTGCTGGCTCAGGCGCGCTTCGACCTCGAGGATTATCTGCAGGCCGAACGCGCCTACCAGGAAGTCCTCCGTCTGACGCCGCAGCAGTCAAATGACTACCGGGATATCAGCGAGCGACTGGCCGCTTCAATATATAAACAGGGCGAAGCGGCGCGCGCACGCGGCGAGACCGCGCAGGCGGTCGAACATTTCCTGCGTGTGCCGGCGATCACGCCGGGTGCGAGTATTGCGGCCACGGCCGAATACGACGCCGCGGCGGGTTTGATGTCGCTCAAGGACTGGAAGCGTGCCACGGGTGTACTCGAGCGTTTCCGGAGCCGTTACCCGCAGGATCCCCGGCAGGTCGAGGTCACACGCCGATTGGCGGCGTCCTACCAGGCCGGGGCACAGCCGCTGCAGGCAGCCGCGGAATTCGAGCGCATCGGGCATGGTGAAGGCGATCCCGAGTTGTGTCGCGAGGCCTTGTCCCAGGCCGCCGAACTCTATGCACAGGCCAGGCGGCCGGAACAGGCGTTCGCCGTCGATCGCTACTATGTCGAACGGTATCCCGAACCGCCCGAGGCCGCGATCGAGGCGCGTCACCGGATCGCAGAGCATTACCGGAATACCGGTGACACCGGCCGGTATCGCCAGGGGCTGGAGGAGATCATCACGGCGGACCGGCAGGCCGGGGCGGAGCGCACCGAGCGAACGCGTTTCCTGGCGGCGCAGGCGGCATTTGCACTGGCGGAATTCACTTTTGACCAGTATCAGGCCGTGCAACTGGACCTGCCGCTCAGGGCCAGCCTGGCAACGAAGAAGCGCCTGATGGAACAGGCCTTGCAGGAATACGCCCGGGTCGCCGACTACCAGGTCGCCGAGTTCACCACGGCCGCCACTTACCGGTCCGCCGCCATTTATTATCATCTCAGCCAGTCGCTGCTTGATTCGGCGCGTCCGCCCGGTCTTTCCGGCGACGCCCTGGCACAGTACGACATTCTGCTGGAAGAACAGGCTTATCCCTTCGAGGAGAAGGCCATTGAACTGCATGAGGCCAATCTCGCGCGTATCGCCGCCGGCGTGTATGACCCCTGGGTCGGGAAAAGCCTCGAGCAGCTTGCCGAACTGGTGCCGGCCCGCTATAGCAAGTCCGAAAGGAGTCCCTTGTATGTGGAAGCGATTCAGTAAGCCCGCCTGGGCTGCCCTGATCCTGGCGCTGCTGCTGAGCGGTGGTTGCGCAACTGCACCCGACAGGTTCACAGGGCAGAAACCTGTTGACGTCACGCCGGCGCTCCGTGAGCACTACCGTCAGGCCATCGAGGCCATGAAAGCAGGGCAGTGGGATGCCGCCATTACACGTCTCGAGTCCATTACCCGGGAAAACGACCGGCTCTCGGGTCCCTATCTCAATCTCGGCATCGCCTATGCGCACACCGGCGACAAGGAAAAGGCCATGTCGGCATTGCAGGCGTCCATCGAGCGCAACCCCGTCAACCCGATCGCCTACAACCAGCTCGGCATCCTCTATCGTCAGTCCGGCGAGTTCGAACAGGCCGGAAAAATGTACGAAAATGCGCTACAGGCCGACCCCGCCTGTGCCGATGCCCAGTGGAACCTGGGAGTACTCCATGACCTCTATCTGCAGCAGCCCGCCGAGGCGCAACAGCATTACGAACGCTACCGGCAACTCACCGGTTCGGATGAGCGCCAGTTGCAGCAGGACGTAGCCGGTATGCAGCAGAATACCGCCACCCAACAGTTGACCGTCAGGGTGAGACAGCCATGAAACACTGCCGTCAGTGCATGGTTTTTACCGTTATTCTCGCAACGTCGTGGCTGCCGGTCACGGCCGATGAAAATCTGGAACTGGAAGGAACCACCATCACAGGCAATCGCGAACTGCCCAAAGCCCTGCATATCGTGCCCTGGAAGGCCGCCGTACCGGGAGAACTTGCCGGCCGTCCGATGCAGAGCCTGGTGGATGAAATCATGGCGCCAGTTGACCGTGACGTCATGAGGCGCGAGCTTGAATTTTATGAAACAGTTCACGTTTTTGAACAAAACGCACCGGTAGAGTCAAACGGTAGCAATCACTAGCATTTCACAAGGGGGTAGTCCATGGAACTCTATAATTCCGTCGTCGGGTTCTTCCAGTCCGGCGGACTGTTCATGTATCCGATCATGGTGGTGCTGGCCCTGGGGCTGGCCATTGCCATCGAACGCTATGTCTATCTCAGCCTGGCAAAAACCACCAATCAACGGCTCTGGAACAAACTCATGCCGCTGTTGAAGGAGGGCAAGTACCGGCAGGTGGCGGCGGATATCGCCAAATCCAGATCTGCCATCAGCCATATCTTCAATTACGGTCTCAGCCGCGCGCGCACCTCGCGGCGGCGTGATGACGTCGAAATCGCCATGGAGGAGGGACTGATGGAGACCGTGCCCAACCTGGAGAAACGCACACCCTATCTCGCAACCTTTGCCAATATCGCTACGCTGCTCGGACTGCTCGGTACCATCATCGGTCTGATCCAGGCCTTCACCGCCGTCGCCGCCGCCGACCCGGCGGAAAAGGCGAACATGCTCTCGGCCAGTATTTCCGTGGCAATGAACACCACGGCCTTCGGGCTGATGGTGGCTATCCCCCTGCTGCTGATCTACACGGTACTGCAAACCAAGACTACCCAGCTGGTCGACAGCCTGGAGATGGCGTCGGTGAAATTCCTCAACATCCTGACTGAAAAGCCCATTGAGGGGAGTCAGTAGATCATGAAGCGGCGGCTGCTTCACCGTGCCGGGCGGCATGAACCGGAGGACATCAACATCACCGCCTTCATGAACCTGATGGTGATCCTGGTGCCGTTCCTGCTCATGACCGCGGTTTTCTCACGCATCACTATCCTGGAACTGAATCTGCCGGCCGGCACCGCGCAGGAACCGCAGGCGAAGCAGCACTTCGACCTGGAGATCACGGTGCGCGCCAGTGGCATCGAGGTGGGCGACCGCCAGGGTGGGCTGATCCGGCGTATCCCGCCGACGGCATCCGGCCAGGATCTTGCACAGCTGTCCGAACTGCTCCAGCAGATCAAGGCGCGTTTCCCCGACAAACTGGATGCCACGCTGCTGCTGGAGCCACAGATCGATTATGACACCGTCGTGCAGGTGATGGACAAGGTCCGCATCGCCAGGGTGCTCCAGTCAGGCACCCTGCAATCGGCGGAACTGTTTCCGGAGATCGCCATCGGCGATGCGCCCGTGGACAGCGTGAAGATGGCGGACAACAGCCGGGTGAAATCGCCATGATCATGTCACGACGCGCCAAACGCATGGAGAGCCACCACAAGCGCGGCAGACGCATGCCCGGCATCAACCTGGTGTCGATGATGGACATCTTCACCATCCTGGTGTTCTTCCTGCTGGTCAACTCCTCCGACGGGGAGGTGCTGCCGGCCCTCAAATCCGTCAGGCTGCCCGAATCGGTGGCTGAGGCAAAGCCGCGCGAGACCGTCGTAATCACTGTTTCGGGAACCGACGTCTCGGTGCAGGGCCAGGTGGTGACCGGCGTGGCGCAACTGCTCAGGGAACCGGCGGAAATCTCGGCCGGATTGAAAGCCGCCCTCGAGGATCAGAACCGTCGCGCCGCGGCTGATACGCCGGTTGACCCCGCAGTCGGACGGGAGGCTACCATCATGGGCGACAAGACCATCCCGTATCGCGTGTTGAAGAAAATCATGGCCACCTGCACCCGGGCTGGTTACGGCAGAATTTCGCTGGCGGTTATGCAACGGCAACCGGAGGAGGGGTGAGCGCATGACGGCGGTTAGTCAACCCCTGTATACGCCCTGGTCGTTGCCGACGGAGGATGACCGCCGCTTCCGGCGGATACTGCAAATAACGCTGCTGGTTTTCCTGCTGCCGGGACTGGCCATACCGTACCTGCCGCTGTCGAAGATCGAACGTCACGCGGTAGAGTCGTTGCCGCCGCGCCTTGCTCGGCTGATTCTGGAGCAGAAACCGGTCCCGCCACCGCCGCAAGTGCAGCAGCCGGTCACCGAAGCGAAGCCGCTGCCGAAAAAAACTAAAGCGCCTGCGCCCCAGAAAGCAAAACCACAACCGCAGAAACAGCGTCTCGTCCGGCCGTCGAGTACGGAGAAAACCGTTTCCGCGCGCCAGCAGGCCCAACAGGCAGGCCTGCTCGCCCTCAGGGACAGCCTGCAGGATTTGCGGCAAAACACCGTGGCAACCAGCCTGAAACAGACGCATGCGCTCTCGCAGTCCGGCGGGCAGGTAAGCAGGACGGAACGCGCGATCCTCACCTACGGCACCACCAGCGGCAGCGATGGTATCAACACGGCAAGGTTGAGTCGCAACACCGGCGGCACTGCGCTGGCAGGGCGCAGCACCCTGCGGGTGTCCAGCCCTTCCGGCACGGCTGGCGCGGGCGGGGGCAGTGGCGGCAGCGGATACCAGGGCGGGGCCGGCGTCGCGGGGAGGGGCTCACGTCTGGCCGGCCGCAGCATCGAGGAGATCCAGATGGTGTTCGACCGGAACAAGGGCGCCATCTACAGCGTCTACAACCGCGCCTTGCGCAGCGATCCGTCCCTGCAAGGCAAGGTCGTGCTGCGTCTGACTATCGCACCCAGCGGCCAGGTAACCCGCTGCGAACTCGTAACCAGTGAACTGCATGATGCCGCGCTGGGTGAGAAGATCGCGCAACGCGTGAAGCTGTTCGACTTCGGCGCAAAAAACGTCGAGGCCGTCACGATCACCTACCCGATCGACTTCCTGCCGGCCTGAACACTGAAATAAATTCACCGCAAAACCGCAAAGTACACAAAGTTTTTAATTGTTTATTTATTAAGGATGATCTGATTAAGTCCGTCATTCCCGTGAAAGCGGGACAAAAGCGCGTAGCACGTTGAACGCCCGGAGGGCGACCCGAAGGGTGTGTGCAGCGAATCATCCAGCCGGTGCTGGATATCGCCGTATCGGAACTCGGCACACCCTATCGCTATGGCGGATCGACACCGCGGGGTTTCGATTGCAGCGGACTGATGTATTACGCCTACTACAAGGCAGGCATACGGGTACCACGCTCGACGATGGCCCAGTATCGCCATGCAAGACCTGTCACGCTGAAGAATCTGCAACCGGGAGACCTGGTGTTCTTCAGGTTCGTCCACCGTTCGGTTTCCCATGTCGGCATCTATGCGGACAATGCCCGTTTTATTCACGCACCTTCGAGAGGGCGAGTGGTATCCTACGACAGCCTGAATGATCCTTACTGGAGGAAACGTCTGGTGGCTGCAGGAAGATATGACTGATTTCCATCCGGGGATAATTCCCCTCGTACTGCTGGCCGCTATACTCTCGCTCATGAGCGCAACCCTGCCGGCTGGCGAAGCCATGCACACCCTGGCGCCGTGTCCTGCGAGTCGCAACTGTGTCAGCAGCCAGGCAACCGATACGGAGCATTCCACCGAACCACTGCGCTTCACCGGTGACGCCACGCTGGCATGGGGGCGCCTGAAATCCGCGCTTGGTACGGAGCCCCGGCTGTCGATCGTCGAAGACACGGGCAGTTACCTGCATGCCGAAGTGCGCAGCCTGATATTCCGGTTTGTCGATGACATCGAGTTCGTCCTCGATCCCAAGGCGGGCGTAATTCAGGTGCGATCGGCCTCACGCGTGGGATACAGTGATTTCGGTGTCAACCGGCGCCGCGTGGAACGCATCCGCGAGGTTTTCAGCAGTCAACCGTAGACCGCATATTACTAACGGGCATTGCCCTTTTGATATAACGATGGCCACGGAAGCACACGGAAAAATGTGGAACAGTCAGTTATACATATCCGTGTCCTCCGTGTGATTCCGTGGCTCGTTATCTTGATTTGGCGTTTATTAAGCTCATTCGGGTCCAATCGCAGAACGACAGTGGATATTAGGATTGTTTCTGATACGGTGAGAAATGCGGTCTAGCCATGCGGGAAGAGGGCGTCATCCGGTTCAATCTGCAGTTCACCGCCACGGCGCCCGTCACGATTCCCGGCCTCGATGAACTCAACGCCTGGCGCCGCATTCTCCGGCAACTTGGACTGATCGGACAGGATTCCGAACGCTACGGCGGTTACTGCTTCGGAAATATCAGCCGGCGGTTGCCGCCATTTGATGCGCCGGAGAACCATCGCCCGTTTGTTATCAGCGGTTCCCAAACCGGCCATCTTACGGAATTAACAGCCGCAGGATTTGCAACCGTCAGTGACTATGACGCCAGTCTCAACCGGGTGGTTGCGGTCGGGCCGATCAAACCCTCGTCGGAATCACTGACTCATGGTTCCGTCTACAACGCAAACAATGCTATACGGGTCATACTTCATGTTCATTCTCCCGCGATCTGGCGATGCGCATCGATACTTGATTTCCCGTCCATCGATGCACACGTGCCGTATGGCACCCCGGCCATGGCGCAGGAAGTCGAGCGTCTGTTCGAAGATGTGGATCACATGGAAACCGGTGTCTTCGTAATGGGCGGTCACGAAGACGGGGTGATTGCCTTCGGACGCACGGCGGATGAAGCCGGAAGTGTGCTGTTGCGTGCCCTGGCGCATAGCTATGCGTGTGGGGTTACCCGCCTGTAATCAGTTTGCTGCAAAACCTGATCTTCCACGCTTGTTGAGTGTTCTCAGCTGCCTGCCCACCCGCAGGTCTGGCAGCGTGCGAATTCACTCAACCCAAAAAAAGACTTGATAAGACGAATACGAAGCATTATCGTTTGCATAGAATGAGCTATGACTCTATTACAGGAAGAAGAACTCAGGCTCGACAAACCCGGCTGCCATTGCAGCTTATGGTATGGCCAGAAATGAGGAGTAATTCGTCAGATGAAACAGCGACGAGCGGTGACGATCCAGAGCGGGTTGATGTGTCTGTTTGTGCTCTGTGGAAGCGCATCTGCAGCCGAATCTGCCGCCTGGACGCAGGTGGCCGGGGAGATCGTCGTTCATATTGATAATGCCGAGTCGTTGTACCAGGACGGCAAGCCGACCGAGGCTGGCCAGGCAGTCACCCAAGCCTATTTTGGCATTTTCGAGGACAGGAAAATGGAGGCCGCAATGCGCATCGAACTCGGTGCCAAACACACCTATCAGGTGGAAAAGCAATTTGGCGCGCTGCGCAAGGCAATCCGCCGTGAGGCGGACAAAGAAACGATCGAGGAACTGGCTCAGGGTATTCGCGAGTCGGTTGTGCGTGATGCCAGGGCCCTCGATCAGGCGAAGATACCCATGGAAGTATTCGAGGTAAACCCATGATAGCGGGACGCATATTTGCTGTATTCGGGTTGTTGGCCGCGTTGACGACGGCGGGTTCGGTTCAGGCATCGACGCCGGATAAAGACGTGGATCTTCTCGCGGTGGCGGCAGACATCGCCCGGCAGGGAGATGCCGCCATGACTCGCTATGATCCGGACAGGGGTATGGATACCGCCGATGCCTTTTCGGACATCTATTTCGATGTTTTCGAGGACAGCGGCATGGAAGCGGTCATTGGGCTCAATGATCCCGGGTCAAAAAGCGAACTGGAATCGCTTTTCAGCAGCGTTATCGGACTGGCATCCAAATCACGACCCCACGCTGAAGTCTCGCAGGCCTGGGAGAAACTGCGAAGCCGGATCGGGAGTGTGGCGGTCAACGTGGCAGGAAAGGAATCGGAGGGATTCTGGTCTACCTTGATGCAGTCATTCCTCATTCTGCTACGCGAGGGTTTCGAAGCCATCCTGGTGATCACGGCCCTTATCACCTATCTGAAGCGCCAGGGTGAGGATGACAAGTTGACGTATATCTATCACGGCGCGGCGTGGGCCGTGGCGGCTAGCGTGCTGACCGCCGTCCTGTTGTCCGTCATCTTCGAAGTTTCAGGTACCGTGCAGGAGGCGCTGGAAGGGGTGACCATGCTGATCGCCGCCGGCGTGCTGTTCTACGTCAGTTACTGGCTCATCTCCAAGCGTGAAGCGGCGCGCTGGCAGGCCTATATCCGGACAAAGATGAACAAGGCGTTGTCCCATGGCAGTACCCTGGCGCTGGGCTTCGCAGCATTTCTGGCAGTCTACCGTGAAGGCGCGGAAACCGTTCTCTTCTATCAGGCGATGGCTGGTCAGGCAGATGGCCAATACGGAGCGATTGCCATCGGTTTTGTTCTCGCGTTGCTGGGACTGGGCAGCGTCTATTGGTTGATGCGTGCGGCCTCGTTCCGGCTGCCCATCGGACTGTTTTTCACGCTCACCGCGGGCCTCTTGTACTATCTGGCGATTTCATTTGCCGGCAGCGGCATGCTGGAGTTGCAGGCGGCCAACTGGGTGGGCATCACACCGCTCGACTGGGTGCCCCGGATTCCCTGGCTCGGACTCTATCCCAGTATGGAAACTGTATTTGCCCAGCTCGTCCTGCTCATGCCACTGCCGGTGGCATTGGGTTACTGGACGTGGCAACGCCACCAGCACGCCGGCGTCGCGGAGAAAATTCCTTCATGAAATCGTCGCCGGGAGCCCAGACAATGGAGTCACCGGTAAAGCGGGAAACAGGCACTTTTCAGGAAATCCCCATCACCGTGAATGGCCGGATCCGCCCCGGGCGGCTGCCGCGGCTCGCCGCCTTTATCGAAGACCTGTTTGTGCGTCACCGGGATCGTCTGGTCTGGTTGCACGCCGTTTTCTTTGTGTTTTTCCTGGTACTCATCTTTCTGCCGCTGTGGCTGCCGGAGCCGCCGCAAGATGCGACGCCACTGAACAACTTCACCGCGTTGTCAAACTATGTCATGTGGGGTTTGTGGTTCCCTCTGGTTTTCCTGTCAGTGATTTTCACCGGCCGCTCCTGGTGCGGAATCCTGTGTCCCATGGGTGCGGCGTCGGAATGGGCCAACAAGAAAGGATTCAAGCGTCCGATACCCGCCTGGGTACGGTGGGAGGGAACGCCGATTGTGAGCTTCCTTATCATCACCATCCTGGGGCAAACGGTGGGTGTGCGCGATCATCCGGAGGCCATTGCCGAGGTCTTTGGCGGCACCCTGTTTGCAGCTATCCTGCTCGGCTTCATCTATGGCCGCAACAAGCGTGCCTGGTGCCGGCATATGTGCCCCATCGGACTTCTGCTGGGCGTTTTCTCCCGCATCGGCGCCTGGCAATTCGCCCCCAAGCTGAACCGGCCGGGCGGTGATCACTACACGGAAAAGACGGTTTGTCCCACGATGATCGACATACCGCGCAAGGAGGAATCGCGTCACTGCATTGAGTGCTTCCGCTGCGTGAATCCGCGCGCGCGAGGCGGGCTGTTCCTGAAACTGCGAAAACCGGGAGAGGAGATCGAGCAGATACGCAGCCATAATCCCAATCCCTACGAGGTGTGGTTCCTGTTTTTGGGTACGGGTGTGTCACTCGGCGGGTTTCTGTGGCTGGTGCTGCCGTTCTATTGGGAATTGCGGGAAGCGGTGGCGGGATGGTTTTTCGGCCATGGCTGGTTCTGGATCGGCGAATCCGGACCCGGCTGGCTGATGAGTGTTCATCCCGATCGCCGGGAAGTCTTCGCCTGGCTGGATTTTTTCATGATCACCGGTTTCATGACCGCCTGCATGCTGCTGTTCGCGGCCGTGCTGGGGTTCACCACCTGGCTCGCGGCCTGGTTGTCGGGCAGGAATGCAGGCGACCGGGATATGCAGAGCCGATTCGTCGAACTGGGCTATCAATACACCCCGGTCGCCATGGTGTCGCTGGTGATCGGTCTGGGTGCGACACTGTTCGAATCGCTGCGGGCTGTCGGACTCGATACCCCGGACATTGCCCGGGTCAAGGCGGCGCTGTTCCTGACCGGGCTTGCCTGGAGTATCTGGCTGGGTTACCGGATTCTCGGCATACAGGGGGTTCCGGCCGGCCGCCGCTGGTTGCCACTCTTGCCCGGTCTGGCCGGCAGTCTGTTCGTCGGTGCGGCCTGGTGGCCGGGAATATTCGGGGTATGACGACTGTTCTGTCGATCAGAGCAGTTAATCCGGTAACGTCCTGTGCCGTAGCCGGGCAGTGTGGTCAACTTGACGGTATTACTGACGGGTGCCTGGCAAAAATACACAGGTTGTGCGGTTTGTGCGCTAGTTCAGTCTGGAAGATTCGCCACATCATGATTCCTGGTGATGCACCGCATAGTACTCTTGCGGACGGTTCCAGCTGCGTGCTCCGGCATGATTCATGCGCCGCGAGTCTTCGCGCGGGGTAGCTCCGGGAGGGCAAAAAAAATTTCTCATAAAATGTAAATACGTCTCATTGTCATTCGCATTTGATAATCACAGGAGGAAGTTTCAATGCTTCATGCATCTATGAAAACAAACCGTATCGTCGCTGCCTTGTTGATGACCGTAGCCGGCAGTCTTCAAGCCGGTGAACACCCCATCGGCGATCCTGTGGAGAAGAACGGCATGGAGATTGCCGCCGTGTATCTGCAACCGGTCATGATGGAACCCATGCTGCCCGGCATGATGGAACCCAGTGACATCCATCTGGAGGCGGATATCCACGCAGCCAAGGGTAACCAGAACGGCTTCGGCGCAGGTGAGTGGGTCCCTTATCTCGGCATCACCTACCAGATCAGCAAGGTCGGATCTGACTGGTCCACGGGAGGTGCCTTCATGCCCATGGTGGCATCCGACGGCCCCCACTACGGTGAGAACATCAAGCTCGACGGTCCCGGCAAGTACCTGGTCCGCTTTCACATCGTTCCCCCGCCCATCAACGGCTTTTACCGCCATACCGACAAGGAGACCGGAGTGGGGCAATGGTGGGCGCCCTTCGACCTGGAGTGGGACTTCACTTACGCAGGCGCCGGCAAGAAAGGCGGTTATTGAGAGACTGCATCATCCTGATGCAGCAGCCGTTCGTGCCCGATCCGGGTGACGCTAAATACAATAAGGAGTAATTCTCGATGCACACATTCAGAATCCTGGGGTCAGGAGCTGTGTTGATGGCGCTGGGCGCACCGGCCCATGCCTACGATGTGAACGAAGAGTTTTCCATCGGCGGAGTTATTGCCGGAAGCATGCAGTGCCAGAGGCTATCCGAAAAGGCCGGCGCAGACAACGAATGCGACGGTGCCCTGCCGCTGCAACCGGAGTTCAGTTTTCGGCCCACTGATAGAGATGAACTCTTTGTCAAAGCAGGATTCGCCAATGGCAACGGACTCAATGACAAATCACCGTTCGTACTCGCCCCGTGGGCTGCCTACTTGCATGATGACGTCAAGGACATCAACGGCTCCAGTCGGGACTACCTGTTAACCGCCTGGTACCGGCACACGTTCGCCCTGCGTCAGGACTCCACCCTGAACGCCACAATCGGGATCATCGACGCCACCGATTATCTCGATGAAAATGCCTATTCCAACGATGAATACACCCAGTTCATGAACGAGGCGCTGGTGAATGGCCCCAATGCCTTTTTGCCTTCGTATGATGGGGGCGGGGCGCTGGTGTGGGACACCGGACCCTGGTCGCTACGCGGGGTGGTAATGAAGGTCAACGAGAACGATGATGGAAATGGCTACAACTTTTACGGCGCACAACTGGGGTATACCCTGCAATCAGAACTCGGCGAGGGTAACTATCGGATACTGGTCGACCGCACCAGCGAGGACTTTCTCGATGGCGATGGCGAATCCGAACACAAGCGCGAGTCGATCGTGTTTTCCTTCGACCAGCAGCTGGGCGATGTGGTGGGCGCTTTTCTCCGCATCGGCTGGCAGGACGACAGTGCCGCCGTGAACTACGATGCAATCTGGTCGGGAGGCATTGACATCAACGGGAGCCCCTGGAAGCGGGCCGACGATAATATTGGCCTGGGCTATGCTTATCTCGATGGCGGCAATATGAATATCAAGCAGTCACAAGTCGCCGAAGCCTATTACCGGTTTGTCATCAACAGCTATCTGGCCCTGTCAGCCGATATCCAGTACATGAAAGACGTTCTGCAGAATCAGGAAAATCCGGCTGGTTTCATCTACGGAATGCGGGTCACGGCAGAATTCTGAATCCGATGATTTACGGGCTGGTTACAATTTAACATAATATACATTATACGAACTATAAGATTAACCCGGAACGACTGAAGTAGCCCTTCCGGTTGGGCGATTCCCGGCTATCCCTGATCCCTGTCTGACAGATCCATTCATGAACCTCCTTGTTTTAGCCGTTTCCATACGAAGCTTCGGCTACACTTGCTTTCAAGAGATTCAATGGGAGAAATCGCATGAAATATTCAGAACTGTGGACAGTTATCGGCTTTACGCTATTACTGACGGCAGCAACACCCGCAAGCGCCGACTCCATGGAATGCAATGGCAACCTGGTTTCCTCCGGCGACAGCCAGGAAACGGTACTGGAAAACTGCGGCGAGCCAACCTCCCGCAACGGTGATCAGTGGACCTATCAGCTGAATGATTCGCTGTCCAAAATCGTCACCTTCGGTGATGGCGTGGTGTTGACCATAACGGACGGGAATTTCCCCGGTTTTCAGAATACGCCGTTTGAGAACCAGCCCTAGCTGGCACGCAAGCCCTTGATACAGAAGCACTGCGGGCTGTCGAGTATGCGGCATTACGCAAGACAATGCCAGCAGATAACATTAAGTATGTTACGTAACTTATTGTTTTATATTATTATACATAAATGGCTGTCATGATCGGAACGCTTGCAGGTTGCTGTGTCTACTCATTCTCCTTGTACTTGTCATAGATGTATCCGCTGGCCGCACCCGCCGCCGCGCCTACCGCCAAACCGGTTCCCTTCGACATACCCGTCATGGCGCCCAGGGCGTAACCGGCCGCCGTGCCGATTGCGGCCCCGCTCAGAGTGCGCTGTTGGGTGGTACTCATGTCGGCGCAGCCGCTTGTCGTGAGCATCAAGGCACTCACACCCGCCAGTATCCACTTCTTCATGTCGTCATCTCCTCAAATGCTGCGATGGTTTAGTTCCGCATACCCTCGGTTGCCGCCTGATTGCCGGGTTTGCACGGCCACTTGGCCACGGCAGCTCTCATGAGGGCCTCGATGGGTTCCTCGGTAAGGTATTGCGGGTTGTTGTGCGCCCATGCGACGAATACCGAAATGGCCTCGGCACGCGTGACCGTATGTTCAGGGCAGGCAATCGCCTTGTGATCCGGCCCTTTCGCCAGCGCGCGGTGATAGTGCATGGCGCCCGTGAAGTAGCCGACGCAAAAGCCATAGGCCTCCGCGTTGACGGGATTGGATGTGTCGACGGTACAGATGTCCAGCAGGTCCGAGGCCTGCTCCATTTTGTATTTATCGGGAACGAAATCCGCCTGCGCGACGCCGAAAACGGCCGCCAGGATTATTCCGTAAACCACGTTCTTCATGTCGCGTAATCTCCTAATGTAGGTCGGTTGGTGTTTTCCGTTTTATAAGCACACAACGTATTATAGAAGTGATAATGGTATTCGGTATTGTTAAGGAACAACCTAGCCGTTTTCATCGGACAGCAGATCGCTCACCTTCCTGAAACGGTTGAGATCGTACACCCCCGCCTGGATCGGGTGGCGCCGCCGCATGAAATCGACGAACCAGTGGAAATTATCCCAGACCTGCGGATGGGTCCGGGACAGGCCATAGGTGTCGACCACGGCGAGGAACTCATTCGCGCGTGTGCGCGGCATGCAAGGCACCGGCAAAGGCGTCAATCTCGTTCAGGGGGATGTTGAACAGGAAGTTGGGGTAGCTGCCCAGCAGCCCGTGATAGGCGCTGAGCGTGTCCTTGCCCGGTTCACGCCGTTTCTCCTCGTCGAACATGAAGGCCACGTTCGTGTGCGCCTTGTTGCGGATCAGGGTATACGCCAGATCCTCCGACGGGCGGCCGGTTGATATCCGCAGGAAGGCGACATCCGGCATGAAATCGACGAAGCGCATGGACTTGCGCGATGCCGGCGTCGAGGTCAGGGTTTGCAGCGCCGCGTCTGCCTGCCGTTCCGCCGCGCTTGCCTTTTCCCGGTAACAGGGCGGATGTGCGCAGCGATTCAGCACGTCGTCAGGACCGGCCAGTGACTTGAGGCGTGCGCTGACAAGATCGACAAACTCGGTTTTCGGATCTGCTGTTCGATAGGCGATCTGAACCGGCAGCTTCTCATTGACGATTTCGTAGATGGAGTTGATCTTCAATTGCGCCAGGGTTCCCTGGTACCAGGACTTGCGCATTGCCGTGCGCACGCCGGGCGGCATAAAGTGCAGGAGATTATTTTCCGCGCCGCTGCGGATGAGGTCGAAATACAGCCGGGTCTCGGCCTGATGTCCGGCACTGCCGAAGACATCGTAATTCACCACCAGTTCATAGTAGGTCCGCTCGAGCATCGGGTAGTCCATCACCCAGATGGTTTTCGAAACGGCGCCGACAAACCCTTTTACCACCATGGCATTGTCGAAATTCCGGAATACGGTCAGCGCCGCATTGGTATTCGTACCGTCGCCGTCCCAGATGTCTTCCAGACCGGGGCCACCGGGTTGCCGCTTCCGGTAATATTCACCCCGGAGGCGGATATATTTATTTCGGTCATCCTTATGGTCTACCCAGTTTTTTAGCGTGGCAATCGCTCCGTCCGATGCACCGGTCAGTGCCAGGTATGGCGTAATATGGGACATATAGCCCGGATCAGTAACGGACAGATCGGAATCCGGGTCCTGGAACAGGACGTAGAACTGGTCGTCGATGACATTGGTGGCGGCCTGGCCGCGGCACACCGGTCCGCGGATAAAAGTCATGACGGTGTATTGTGCCGTGTCGAGCAGGAACTGGTAACGTCCACGCGCCGGTATGGCGGCGAAGGTTTTAAAGGGGTTGAAGTCGTTCGCGCGTGAATACCCGGGCAGCGTCTCGATATCCCATTTCGGCGCAAGAAACAGCGCCTCGAGCCGGCGCATTCTCGCCGGACTCAGGGCATAGGTGATATGGGTCTTCTCGACGATCGTGCCCTGTATCGGGCGCAGCCGGTAATAGAATGGCTCTCCGGGATCATCGTCGGGTCGTCGCGTTGGAATGATACGCACGGGTTCGCCCGGTGCGGTGCTGGAGCGTACCAGTTCGAAGAAATTCCCGCCCTCCAGGCCCTCGAAATAGAAATGCGCGAGGAAATAATGCTCATACAGGTAGCGGGACACCAACTGGTTCCGCAACGGGGTCCGGTTGAAAAAGCGTTCCCATTCATCGATCCGTCGCTGCTCCTCTGCCGTGGGAACGACGGGCCGCTCGTCGATGATCGCCCCCTCCCGAATCCATTCCCGCAGCGTCGCGTACTCGCGATCGCTCAGCCCGGTGATGGCGAGCGGCATCCCCTGCTCCGGCTTCCTGCGTGCGTAATCCTGGAATTTGTCGGGAAGCGGGCACTCGTTCTTGCGCCGTAAACCGAGTTCGATGTTCTCCGGTACCGGTGTGTTAGATCTGAGCGGATGTTCTTTTCCCAGGGTGATCATTTTGTAGAGCAATGAATACTCGAGATTGTCCTCGAGCCGGCTTCCCTGTTCGTTGAATACCGAAGTGAATCCCTTTTCACGCCATTGAGCCGGCGTCGTGGCGTCGATGAACAGTCGCGTCGGCGCCGCCGCGGTCAACCGCGTGGCATCGTAAACCGCCTTTTTGTTCGCCCCCCGGAGCAGACCTTCGCTGGATGTCAGTTTCAGCTGGCAAGGAGCGTCATAACAGGCGTGGCATGCGATGCATTTTTCTTCCAGGATGGGTTTGATATCGCTGTGGTAGGACCAGGCCTGCGTCGGCGAGATCGGCCGGACAAACGGTTTCTCGGGCGTTACCACCGGTTGCATACATCCCGGCAGCAGCAGGGACATCACGATGGCAAGCCAATAAACGGGGTACCGCCTGCAGGGGATACCGGGGGCATGGCGCATGGAGTGTCTCTCGGTGTGTCGCGCCGCTCTCCCCAGGTCGGCGGAGCGATCAGATGATGCGGTGAAGTTGACTACCCGTGCAGTAGCGTCGGTCATGCTGCGCTGAGGAGATGATGCGGCAGGGCGCTCAGTCCCCGTTGGTATCATGGGTGTCGATGCTGTCCAGGCTGTGCAGTTTCTCGGAGGGTTCCTTGCCGAAGAGCACCTTGCCCATGCTCCAGCCGAACATCGTGACGACAAAACCCACGGAAAGAATCATGGTAATCCAGCCGCCTGTGCTCATGAACCGTCCCCTTTAGCCTGGTCTGCGGCCTGCCCGTCCCAGCGTTTGCCCGCCTGCGCAATGAGTATCATGAAAAACACGATGATCATCAGTATCAGGGCAACGCTCATGCGGGCCACATCGTTGGGATGCTCGCCCACCAGGTCGCTGGCGTAGCCCGTGGGCGTAAACACGCCCGTCTGGGGATTCCAGCCAAACACGTTGAAGAGCAGAAACAAGGCGAAGATGGTAATGAGGTACACCGGGGAAAGATAACGCATGATGATTTTGAAAATTCCCGGGATGCGGAGTTCGGCTCCCTTATGCGCCTCTTGCCAGCCGCGTTCGATGCCCATGACCCAGCCAAAATAGACGATGATGAAGGTAGCCATCAGGAAGATGAAGACCGTGCCCACCCAGAAATCGATCGTATCGAGCGCCTTGATGTCCTTGCTGAAATACACCACGAAAAGGCATCCGATCGATGTCAGCAGGCCGAGCAGGGTGACAGCCTGCTTGCGGGTCAGGCCCAGTCCCTCCTCCATGAAGGCGATGCCGGGCTGAAGCATGGACAGGGAACTGGTGATCGCCGCCAGGAACAGCAGGAAAAAGAAGATGCCTCCGAACAGCCAGCCGACCGGCATCTGGGAGAACACCAGCGGCAGCACCTGGAAGCCCAGTCCGAATGTGCCCTGCCCCGCGATTCCCGCCGCGCCCAGGAAAATGAACGCCGCCGGCACGGTAATCATTCCGCCCAGCGCCACCTCGCAGAATTCATTGGCCGAGGACGCCGTCAGTCCGCTCAGCACCACATCGTCTTTCTCCGTCAGGTAGCTGGAGTAGGTAATGATGATGCCGAAGCCCACGGACAAGGAGAAGAAGATCTGACCTGCGGCCGCCAGCCAGAGCTCCGGATTCAGCAGCTGTTCGCTCACGTTTCCCGGGTTCCACATGAATCCGAGGCCGTTGATCAGGCTCTGCTCCGGGAGGTCGGGATTGGGTGTACCCAGCGTCAGCACGCGCACCAGTACCACCAGCGCCAGCAGGATCAGTGCAGGCATCGCCCAGCGGCAGAACAGTTCGATTCCCCTGGCCAGACCACGGAAAATGATAATGAAGTTCACCACGAAGACCGTCAGCAGGAACCAGATCACCTCGCCGCCTTCGGAGAGCAGGAAGCCGTTTTCATGCCCCCCGATGAAGCTGATCCAGAAATCCTTGTAGGCGTCCACATTGCCGCCGAGGCTCAGTCTGTCGGTAAACAGAAAGTAATACGCATACCCGGCCACCCAGGCCTCAATATAAACGTAGTACATGTAGATGAGCACCGGGATGATCACGCCCAGCACGCCGGCGAATTTTCCCATGGGATGGCGGATCAGCGTATGGAAGATCCCTGGACTTGAATGAAAGCCCTTCTGCCCGGCATAACGGCCCAGCGTCCATTCAGCCCAGCAGATTGAAAGGCCGAGCACCAGCAGCGAGGTGAAATAGGCGATCATGAAGGCGCCGCTGCCGTACTTGGCGGCAAGGCCGGGAAAGCGCAGGAAATTGCCCAGCCCGACGGCGCTGCCGGCGACCGCGAGGATGACCCCGATACGGCTGGTCCAAGCCTCTTTCACTATCGCGTTGGCCATGACTTGAATTCAGACAACGATCGGTGGTTGGATTTCAACTGCGTCGCAGTCTGCCTGTCGGAAACCCGCCTGTCAAACCGGCCATCGTTCATCACTTGCCGGGGGTGAAACGGTTATTCAGGGATTGAGGTTAGCTCGTCACCACCGGGTTCTGCCAGCCACCGGGCGGCGCAACCTCAGGTTCGACGTCATCCGGTCCCCAGGTGCCGGGCTCGTATTCATAGACGGGGGTGTTCGCCTTCAGCACGGGATCGACGATGCGCCACGCCTCTTCGACGTAATCCTCGCGTGCAAACAGCGTGACGTCCCCGGCCATGGCGTCCCCCAGCACCCGCTCGTAGGCATTCATCTCCTCCGCTCCGGGGTGGTGGCTTGCCAGGAGTTCCACCGGCTGGCCGATCATCTTCTCCGCCTGGTCCATCACCGTCACACCAAATGCGCCCGTGACCTCGGGGCTGATGCGGAAACGGAAATAGTTCGGCGCTGGCGAGCAGGCCGGGAACACGACCGGCGGCCGGCGCAGGCGCACGAGGATTTCGGTGCAGGTCACGGGCAGCGACTTTCCGGCACGGATATAGAACGGAACCCCCTGCCAGCGCCAGGAATTGACCTCGAGTCGCAACGCAGCGAAAGTCTCCACCTGCGAATCGGGCGCCACTCCCGGCTCCTCGTGGTAGCCGCGGAACTGGCCGCGAATAATGTCCTTCGCTTCCAGCGAGGGTATGGCTTTCAACACCTTGACCTTCTCGTCCCGGATCGATTCACTGTCCGTTCTCACCGGCGGTTCCATCGCGAGGTTGGCCAGGACCTGGAACAGATGATTCTGGATCACATCGCGAACGGCGCCGACCTGATCGTAGAAAGCTCCCCGGCCCTGGACGCCGAAGTCTTCTGCCATGGTGATCTGCACGCTCTCGACATGCGTACGATTCCAGATCGATTCCAGCAGTGCATTCGTGAAACGGAAGAAGAGCATATTGTGCACCGGCCGTTTGCCCAGAAAGTGATCGATGCGGAAGATCGCGCATTCGTCGAAGGTGTCAAGCAGGATCCGGTTGAGCGCCTGCGCCGAGCCAAGATTTCGGCCGAAGGGTTTTTCAACAATAACGCGCGCGCCCTCAGTGCAACCCGCCCGGGTCAACTGTTCCACGACCAGACCGAACAACGCGGGGGGAATGGCTAGATAGTGCGCCGGCCGCTGCGCGGCGCCGAGTTCCTTCCGGATCAATTGAAAGGTTGCCGGGTCCTGGTAATCGCCGTCGACATAGCGCAGCAGTCCGGACAGTTTCTCGAACGCAGCGGGGTCGAGACCGCCGTGTTTCTCCAGGCTGTCGCGCGCACGGGCCTTTAACTGATCGAGGTTCCAGTCGGACTTGGCCACACCGATGACGGGCACGTTGAGGTGCCCGTGTTTCAGCATCGCCTGCAATGACGGAAAGATCTTTTTGTAAGCGAGATCGCCGGTCGCCCCGAAGAACACCAGGGCATCTGCAGGTGCAGTGTCCATAACTACCTCCTCAGTTCCCGGATTTTTCCACGTGCCCGCCGAACTGAAAGCGCATCGCCGAAAGCAGCCGGTTCTGGAAATCCGCCTCGCCGCGCGAGCTGAAGCGCGAATACAGCGCCGTGGTGAGTACCGGCGCCGGCACCGCCTCGTCGATGGCGGCCTTGATGGTCCAGCGTCCCTCGCCGGAATCGGACACCCGTCCCGTAAACTTCGAAAGCGCCGGGTCCTCCATCAGGGCGGTCGCCGTCAGGTCGAGAAGCCAGGAGGCGATCACGCTGCCGCGACGCCATACCTCGGCGATGTCGGCCAGCTTGAGGTCGTACTGGTAGTGTTCGGGATCGCGCAGCGGCGTGGTCTCGGCATCGAGTTCATGTTCCTGTTTGCCGATATTGGCCGCACCGAGGATGCCGAAGCCCTCGGCATAGGCGGCCATGATGCCGTACTCTATGCCGTTATGGACCATCTTGACGAAATGCCCGGCGCCGCTCGGCCCGCAGTGCAGATAGCCCTGCTCGGCGGTGCCGCCGGCCTGCGCGCGCCCCGGGGTGCGTGCGATGTCGCCCGCGCCGGGCGCAAGCGTGGCGAACAGCGGATCGAGATGTCCCACGATCCCCGGTTCCCCGCCGATCATCATGCAGTAGCCGCGCTCCAGACCCCAGACGCCGCCGCTCGTTCCCACGTCCACGTAATGGATGCCCCGCGGCGTGAGTTCCTGCGCCCGGCGGATGTCGTCCACGTAACAGGAATTGCCGCCGTCGATAAGGATGTCCCCCTCATCGAGATGCGGCAGGAGATCGGTAATGGTCGCATCCACCGCCGCCGCCGGCACCATCAGCCAGATGGCCCGGGGTTTATCGAGTTTGCTCGCGAAATCGGCGAGCGAATCGCCCCCCACCACCTGTTCCTGGACCAGCGCCTGCACCGCTTCAGCCGACCTGTCGTAGACCGTGCAGTTGTGTCCGTCCCCGATGAGCCGCCGCACCATGTTGGCCCCCATCCGGCCGAGTCCGATCATTCCGAGTTGCATGTGGTGTTCCTCCTGTTACCAAGAACTGTGTTGGTTAGGCCTCACCCGTCAGAGGCAATGTTGTGCATACATAATTCATACGCTTTCCTGCCTGAGCCGGCGATAGCGGCGGAGAAGTGCATTGGTCGAACTGTCGTGGTTGAGCGCGGGCGCTTCATCGCTCTCGAGTTCGGGAATGATGCGCTGCGCCAGCACCTTGCCCAGCTCGACACCCCACTGGTCGAAGGAGTTGATGTTCCAGATCGCACCCTGGGTGAAGACGCTGTGCTCGTAGAGCGCGACCAGCTTGCCGAGCGCCGCCGGCGTCAGCCGCTCGAGCAGCAGGGTGCTGGAAGGCCGGTTGCCCGGAAAACTCCGATGCGGCACCAGCCACTCGGGCGCGCCCTCGGCCCTGACCTCCTCCGCGGTCTTGCCGAAGGCGAGCGCCTCGCCCTGGGCGAATACATTCGCGAGCAGCAGATCGTGGTGGCGACCAAGCGGGTTGAGCGACTGGCCGAAGGCGATGAAGTCGCAGGGGATGAGCCGCGTCCCCTGGTGGATCAACTGGTAGAAGGAGTGCTGGCCGTTGGTGCCGGGCTCGCCCCAGTAGATCGGACTGGTGTCGCAGCCGACCGGCTCGCCCGCGAGCGTCACCTGCTTGCCGTTGCTCTCCATGGTTAACTGCTGCAGGTAGGCCGGGAAGCGTTTCAGGTACTGCTCGTAGGGCAGCACCGCGACCGTCGGCGCGTCGAAGAAGTTGGTATCCCAGACGGAGAGCAAGCCCATCAGAACCGGCAGGTTGCGCTCGAAGGGCGCGTTTCGGAAATGCTCGTCCATCGCGTGAAAACCCGCGAGCAGCGCGTGGTAATGCTCCGGTCCGATAGCGAGCATGGTGGAGAGTCCGATGGCCGAATCCATGGAGTAACGCCCGCCAACCCAGTCCCAGAATCCGAACATGTTGTCGGTGTCGATACCGAATGCCGCCACCTCTTGCGCGTTGGTCGAGACGGCGACGAAGTGCCGGGCGATCGAACGCTCGTCGCCTTCGAGCCCCGCGAGCGACCAGGCGCGCGCGGAGTGTGCATTGGTCATGGTCTCCAGCGTCGTGAAGGTTTTCGAGGAGACGATGAACAGCGTCTCCTCCGGGTCGAGTCCCAGGACGGCTTCTGCGAAATCGGTGCCGTCGACGTTGGAAACGAACCGGAAGTCCAGACCGCGGTCGCTGTAGGACTTGAGCGCCTCGTAGGCCATCACCGGCCCGAGGTCGGAACCGCCGATGCCGATGTTGATGACATTGCGGATGCGTTTCCCCGTATGCCCCTTCCACTCGCCGCTGCGTACGCGGTTGCAAAACTCCGCCATCCGCTCGAGCACGGCGTGGACCAAGGGAACGACATTCACGCCGTCCACGGTGATGGAGGCCCCTTCCGGTGCGCGCAGGGCCACATGCAGCACCGCACGGCCCTCCGTGACGTTGATCTTCTCCCCCCGGAACATGGCGTCGATGCGCGCGCGCAGCCCGACTTCTCCGGCCAGCTGCACCAGATGGCGGAGGGTCTCGTCGTTAATCCGGTGTTTCGAGTAATCGAGGTAGATCCCCGCCGCTTCCAGCGTCATGCGCTCGCCGCGCCCAGGATCCTGCGCGAACAACGTGCGCAGGTGCACGTCCCTGATCTGCTGGTAGTGGGTTTCGAGGGCCTTCCAGGCCGGGCATGCGGTGGCCGCCTGACTGTCTGCTGTCATGCCTGTCTCCTTGTCAGGTGCTACAGGGTTTTTCATGGTCGTTGGTGTGGGGATGATAAACAGGTCACTGGCGACTTGATAGATCACCGACCCGGCAAGTGCCTGCCACGGGTGGTTTCCTATGCCAGGAAAATAGCCACGGAAGACACGAAGTCACTGACAATTTCCGTGGATTCTGTGGATTCCGTGGCCAATGGGAACGTCGTTAGTTTGTAAGCTCGCAAGTAAAGGGCTATCCCGTCCTAACCCGCCTTCGCCAGGGCCGCGCGCCGGGAGGCGATCACTTCCATCAGCTCGTTCCAGGATTTGACGAAGGAGGCGGCTCCTTCCTCCTGGAGCCGGGCCGCCAGGGCGTCGACGTCGATGCCCGCCTTACCGAACTGCGCCAGGACCTCCTCGGAATCGCCACCGTCCGCGGGCATGATATCGCCGAGTCCCCCGTGATCGGCAAGCGCCTTCAGGGTGCCCTCTGGCATGGTGTTTACGGTAAACGGCGCGGCCAGTGCCTTGACATAGAGGATATCCGAGGCGTCCGGGTCCTTGGTTCCCGTGCTCCCCCACAGCAGGCGCTGCGGGCGGGCGCCGGCGTTGCAGACGCGCAGCCAGCGCGCCGAGCCGAGCAGTTCACGGAAGGCCTTGTAGGTGTGCCCGGCGATGGCGATGCCGAGCTTCGCGCGCAGCGCCTCGGGCGCCTTGCCCGTCACCGCGACGTCCCAGCGGCTGATGAACAGCGAGGCAACGGAGCCGACAACGGGATTGAGCCCGGCCTCGATGCGCCGCTCGATTCCGCGCAGCCAGGCCTCGGCCGCCGCGACATAGTGCTCGCGGGAGAACAGGAGTGTCACATTGACCGGCACCCCGGAAAAGATCGCCTCCTCGATGGCGGGCAATCCCTCCCGGGTGCCGGGAATCTTGATCAGGACATTGGGGCGCGCCGCACGCGCGTGCAGTTCCCGCGCCGCGGTTATCGTTTTCGCCGTGTCGTAGGCCAGCACGGGAGAGACCTCCAGCGACACCCAGCCGTCAACGCCGTTGGTCTTCTCATGGACGGGCAGGAATAGATCGGCGGCCCGGGTGATGTCCTCCAGCGCCAGATCGAAGAAGAGCGCCTCGTCCGTAACGCCCTCCTCCGCCTGCCGGCGAATGGCGTCATCATAGGCCGCGCTGTTCTTGATGGCATGGTCGAAGATCGTGGGATTGGAGGTGAGCCCCGTCACCGATAGCTCGTCGATGTAGCGCTTGAGTGTACCGCTGTCGAGCAGGTCGCGCGTGATGTTGTCGAGCCAAAGACTCTGGCCAAGGTCGTGCAGCAGTCGGGTCGCTATCATCAGGTCGCCTCCGTAATGGTTGATATCGGGAATGCCGGGAAGCCGTACGGCTTCGTCTGGCCATCGAACGTGATCTTCCTGTACCGGTTCGATGCCGGACTTCATGCATCGTTCCATTGTTTCCCGGATAAAGTGTGGTGATTGTACCTTGATACGAAACCAGCGGCGAACCTGCGTTGAGAGAGAAAAGCGTCGTTTGAAACAGGTTGCTGCGACTGCGTTCGTGGCACTGTTGGGTGCCACAGGGACCCCTGTGCTAGGGCCTGTTAACACTTGTAGATCACCGCGTTGCTGTCTGAAATCAGGCAGGCAAGGCGGTCTGCACGACAGTGTGTGCCGACCGGCACAACTGGTGAGTTACGGCGGGTACTGCTCACCTGCCCTGCCTCGATAACGGATCTGCTTTGCAAGGGTTATCTGGTCCTGATATCCCGGACGGCGGGTGTCACAATCCAGTAACGAAACGTTCAGTTCCCAGGGACCCTGGTTCCACCACCATCAAGACAGCCATAGCGGCACAGGTCAACTGTCGTTTGCCTAACTGTGCATCCGATCACTATTTCGCGAATAAACTGCCGCCTGACCGGTATTTGAGTGAAAAAGCCTCAAGAAAAGCATCAGCATTGACGAAATATAAGCAATTGCGAATTTTTTAACATATTAACTCGCTAATGGTTTTTTTGTTTTCTTTAGGAAGGTGAGAAATGTACTGGGACACATTGATAATATTGGGTATTTATCTCTCGTTGCAGATGTTACTGGGCATTCTTTCCCTGA
>CAVXNM010000058.1:0-81250 GCA_963763115.1 uncultured Gammaproteobacteria bacterium | reverse complement strand
CTCAGATGCTGTAGGCATCTGCGCAATCGCAACATCCAGTTCGGCCGCGCTTTCCGGTGGCAAAATGCTCCGTATTTCGGACGCAAGGCTTCCCGGAGTGAGCTGAGTCAGTTTTGCCTGGATGTCTGACAAGGCGACACTGGGCGCAATCGATAGCGCAGCATTGACAGCACCCATGGCCTGATCAATCATTTCGGCGCCAATTGGCACCAGTTCGGTAACGGCAGGCGGAGCATCCGGGAAAGAAAACAGGATGGCGTTGTCCAGGGTAGTCGTAGCGTCAGCGCCTCCGACCTTTAGGCTATTGGTGAGCGCCTCGACAAGGACCTGCGCACTCACCACCTTCGCCGTGGCGGATAGCCGGGGATCGGCATTGTTTGCACCAGAACCATCTAACGAGCCATCGCTAAGGTCCGCAGCCAGCGAGGTCATGACATCGTCTGCCGTGAGACTGCTTCCTTGAGCCAGGAGGGTATCCCGGGTGCGGCGGACCATCTCCGCCAGCGCTTCGCTGGCCTTGGTGATCATGGCCGCGTTGGAATCGGTTACAACCAGCGTGATGGGATCGTCAAGCAGCGTGGTATCAAATCCAAAGTTCAGTTCGTTGAGAACTGCTGATCGGGCAGCGGCGATATTCTCTTCGGATGCACCGTCCGTCATGGCCAGCGCCGTCTTGACGATAAGTGTCGAGAATGGGTTGATGTTGACTGTCGTTGTAGACGGGCTCAGTGCAACCGATAGCAACGGTAGATCGGGGAAGGCGTTTGAAACAAGGTCCGTTCCGCCCTGTGCCTGAATGGTGAGAGGGTAGGACTCAGTTCCTCCGGGCACATGCAGCGTGATGCTGTAGTTCGTCGATGCAATGTCCTCGGACTGGATGACGTTGCCTTCGCGATCGCTGATGACGACTGTTGCGCCGAGAACCGGACCATCTCCAATACTTCCATTCATCTGAGCAACCAGATCCGCACCGCCGGAGTCGGCATTGGAGCCCCCGCCGCCGCACCCGGAAAGCAATAGACTAGACAGTAACGTTAAAAAGATGCAGTAATAGTTTGCTCGGTAAGCACGCATGACGCAGAAACCTCAATTAGCAATATTTGCTACTGTATCGCCAGCCTTCATCGTAAGAATGTGCACCATTTGGCAAATGGGGAAGATCGAAGCAGGGAAGAGCGATCATTTTGTGTTTGTGCGACCGGCGTCACTACAAACCTGTGGCCGGCGACACATTCGCTGTCGCTACGGTCAGATTGGGCGGTCTTGGTGGGTCTGCCCTGGGTTACCGCTTGTCGAAGACACTTACAGCGAGTCTGAGAGTTAGAGCAACCAGAGAGACAGTAACGTTAACAGCGAGGAATACAGCGAGTACCAGGGAACTGCGAATCTCGTCTACGGGTTCGGTTCAGGGCAATCTGTATTGAGTTGAGGCATGATTTCAGAATTTGCACCCAACTAAGTAAATATACGGATAGTCATTGCGCCAATTTTGTGCTTATTCAATAGTTTCTGGAGACTGCCCCGGGCAGGGGCATAATTGAATCTAGGTAAACCACCGCCTCTGGCGGTGAGACGTGACAGGGCTCTGCCGATACGGCGTGCGGAGTAAGAAAATGGCCTCGCTATATGACTGGCCATGCTACCTCCTTGGCTGCTTGGTTGTCCGCTCAGTATCGCGACGGTGACGGCAGCACGTAACGACGATTGCATAGATCACACAAAAAGCAAGGATCGTTATGTCTATTGATCTTGGAACAGAACGTGTCTGTGGCTTGCCCATGCACTGTATAAAGCTCGAATAGGTTATACCAGCTTTCCTAAGCTACTGGTAGATTGTCGTACTCGCTTCGTTTGAGTAACTGCTCTCAAGAGCAGTACTATCGTATGCCGTTACCACGAAGTAGTATGTTGCAGGTAGCAGGTTTTCAATCGTATAGGTCGAAATGCCCGGGTTGGTTATAACGATCGTGCTGGAATAGCTGCCAGGGGAGGTACCGTAATACACTTTATAACCCGCCAAATTAGCCAATGCGGAACCATCCCGCGTGGTCGTGGGCGGTGTCCAGCTAAGTGTGGCTACGCCAGTGGGCGACTGGACATTCACTGTGATTGACTGTGATGCACTACCGCCCGGACCGGTACAGCCCAGGGTAAAAGTGGTGTCCTGGGTCAAGGGGGCGGTGGACTCTGTGCCGGATGTTTCTTTGCTGCCGAACCAACCGCCCGAGGCCGTACAGCTGTCTGCATTGCTGGCGGTCCAGTTCAGCGTAGTCGAATCATTGTCAGTTATCGTAGACGCAGTGGAAGTCAGACTTACCGTGGGAACTGGTGCAGGTGCAGGAACCGGATCAGGAACAACCGGATCAGGAACAACCGGATCAGGAACAACCGGATCAGAAACAACCGGATCAGAAACAACCGGATCAGGAACAACCGGATCAGGAACAACCGGATCAGGAACAACCGGATCAGAAACAACCGGATCAGGAACAACCGGATCAGGAACAACCGGATCAGAAACTGGTGTACTGCCTTCAGTCTGGCCTTTAACTACAACAAAGTACATATAAGAGGAACTATATCCCTCATTACCACCTAACGTGATATTTCCGACAGAAAAATCCTTGCGATAGATTTCATACTTGACTCGGGTACGCCTGGCTCGGGCGAGCACCTTATCACCAGTATCACTCCAGTCTTGCAACCAGGAGGGAATGCTTGCCCGCGAATCCATCGCGACGTACACGCTGACATTCTCGTTGACGGCAAACGAGATAAGAGGGTTACTGGTGCTGAGTCTTTTCCATCTGGATTTGCGTGTGTTCCAATTCGAAGTGCGCAGGTAGTCCAGCCCGACATACGGTTCAGGGATATCCGTGAATGTGAGCTTGGAACTGTCTAGATACACAGGGGCGTCGACTGCCAGCTTATCCCAGACATAGGAATCCGGCTGGGTATTGGTGATCGCGAATGATTCGGAACCCAAGACGCTACTTGCAGGAAACAGCATGATCCCCGCTACGGTTATGCACGCCCTGAATAACGAATTACTGAATATCCTAAATAACATATCATGTCTCCATCAGATGCTAGAAATGTTTCCGGCTCACCCATGCAATCTAAACCGTCAGAAATCGTTTTTCAGATGGCTGCGCGTAGCTCCATATCAAGTAAACTAATGACTACGCGTCCGTCTGTCCGAGTGTTGCTTCACAGTTTCAGGAATGCGCTCAACATGGATCTTTTTGATCGCATTGCAATTCGTAAATCCGCACATAGCGTGTAGCAGGACCGGTGATTCAGACGAAGGGACGGCAGGATAGAGGGCGTCATGCGCATGAAGCTGTGATGGCAGGCTTTCGTTCTCTGCGACAAGAGTGTTCTCAATGCGCTTCATGTCGACGTTTGACATAAGCCCTGACCGGGTTCTAAAAAAGTAATCTGCGTCCCCGGGAATCGGTAGTTGCGATAGCTTCAGGCATAATGACCGATCCTCAGAACTAGCCGTGCCGGCCCGCGCACTGCAGGCGTTGTATCCACGCAGCAAACAGGAAAACAATCATTAATGGCTAACCAGCAATCACTGTGCCAAGCTGCTGTTTTTTGAAATAACAGACGGAAATTACAGGAGAAAATGCAACCGTCAACGATTCTCCAATTGGGCGTTGTATGCACGACAGGGTGGATGATTAGCGACAGCTTCTTCCTGAATATCGTAAACTGATTGACACGCTTGCAAATATGTCGTCGCTATATTGCGACGACATCAAACAACAACGCGAAAAGGATTCACAGTCCCGACGGAATGCGATGGTTAACGGGGAAAAGCCCTTGCTGCATGCCCGTCAGTGTCAGCAACTCGGTCTTGAAGCACCCGATGGTGAATTACTAGAGTGCCCAGATGGGTGAGTATTGTGTTCCACGGTGAAGTGGGTCCATCACATGCATCTCGAAAGCCGATCCTAAAGAAGCCGGATCGAGGCCGGCTACAAAACAAAGTTCATTCTGCGCACCATAAGTGGGTTCAACGCTTGATATGGTGGAGTAGGGGGAGAGTAACCGCGTTTTATCCAAGGGCGAGGACGAGGCAGCCACGCGAAGGACAGAATGTCTATTTCTGCCGACACAAAAGCATGAGTATCGGCTCACCTTTGTCTGGCAAGGCAATCTACGTGCCGCAGTGCCACGTTCAGCTTGCCCGAAGCCCGCGAGCGCGTTATGCCAGGGAATCAGACAGACTTATCAATTCCCGAGGACAGCGTTAAAGGAATACTGCTTGAACCCGACATAAGAGTTCATCACGGCGAGTAGATTATCTTGGTTGTTTCAATTGCTTATCAGGCTTGCACGTTACCTGCCGGAGGGGAAATATGGGTCTTTATGATTTGATCCGGTACGCGATTCATGATGTTAGTATTAACGGAGAAAAAGTATGTTATTTCGTGTTTTCAATGGGTCATCCGTGAGAACAGCCATTGCTGTAATGGCCGTCATTTCGGCCGTTGCGGGATGTGGTGGTGGAGGCGGTGGAGGCGGCAGCAACGACCCAACAACACAGCTTCCGTCTGCTTCGGAGATTTTATCCGACTCCACATCAGCGCCAACGGTTACCTTGACAGCCACACCATCCCTGGTGGCCTTCAACAATTCGACCACACTTAGCTGGACATCAACCAAGATTGACAGCTGTACGGCCTCGGGCGGCTGGTCAGGCAGCAAGGCAGTCTCCGGCAGCCAAACCACCGGCGCGCTTGGTTTCGATACCACCTTTGTCTTGGATTGCACGGGGCCGGAAGGCACTGCATCCGATTCTGCCATGGTGACGGTTCAGTCCGGTGCTGGTACGGCGAGTCTGTCGTGGATACCCCCAATGACCAGGGCAGATGGCTCCGTGCTATCCGACATGGCTGGGTACAGGGTTTACTATGGCACCTCATCCGGGAGTTACCCCAACAGTATCGACGTGCCCAACCCGGGTGTTGCTGACTATGTGGTGGAAAATCTTCTACCTGGCAATTACTATTTCGTCGTTACGGCGTACGACGCCTCTGGTAGCGAGAGCGTATACTCCAACGAAGCAAAAATAGCCATAAATTGACAACTGACGATATCACTAGCCAGAGCATCATGGCCTTCCTAAGAAAGGTGACACCTAAAAGCGCGCTTTCTCATCTCTGATTGATTCATGCAGATTATTCTCGACCGGGCTCGTATGCGCAGCCAGTTTGCCATCGTCCAATACATCTCTCGCCTGGCTAATGGCAGTGTAGACCCGATAGAATAACAAGCCAGTAATATACGTATACAATCGCGTATATAATCAAGAATAACCGCACAGGCACAGTCTTGGGCATTGACCGGGGATTACCAGCTCATGCTGGATATTTACAAGACTTATTATAATCTTGGGGCCGAGCCGTTCCGGTTGAGCCCTGACTACGCTTTTTCATTTTCCCATCGCAGTTATGCGCATGCCATGGCGTACCTCACATATGCTATCTCCCAGGGCGAGGGGTTGATTGCTATCACCGGTGCCCCCGGGACAGGCAAGACTACCCTGATTCGCGAGGCGTTTTCAGAGCTTGATGACGCACGTTTCCAGGTCGGGATGCTTACTACTGTTCAACTGGATCCTCGCAATTTTTTGAGAATGGTGCTCAACGAATTCGGTCTTCCTTTGGAAAAAGGGACTGACGCAAGCCCGCTGTTGCGGCTGCAGCAGTTCTTGTTTGAGCAGAGCCAACGTGGTCGGCAGACTGTTTTGATTGTGGACGAAGCGCAAGGCTTGTCTGCAAGTTCGTTAGAAGAATTGCGTCTTATATCTAATATTCAATTTAAAAATCGATTGTTGTTGCAGGTGTTTCTGGTAGGACAGGAGGGATTGCTCGAAGTAATCCATGCGCCAGGCATGGAGCATCTTCGTCAGCGCCTCGTTGCCGCCTCGCGTCTTGACCCACTGGATCTCGATGAGACAGTCAGCTATGTCGAGCACCGACTGTGTCAGGTGGGTTGGAAGGGGACTCCGACAATCAGTGAAGGCGTGTTGCGGGCAGTTCATGACTTCAGTGGTGGAGTCCCGCGCTCGATCAATCTCATCTGTAACCGTTTACTCATCCTGGGTGGGCTGGAGAAGAAACGCGAGCTGGTTGCGGAGGATGCGAAGCAGGTGATCGAGGAGTTGCTCGAGGAACGTTTGCTTGGCCCGCTCGTACCCGTGGACGTTGCGGTTTACAAGGATTTTGAGGCACAGACCGATGACGTGACGTCTCCAGTTCGCAGTCTTCCCCGTGGGCAAAGCTGTGTGCATGTCGAACAGACCCGTCAGAGTCCGTCAATGACGGATGATTTTCAAGAGTCAGCGGCTGACGTCTCTACCCGCACTCAATTTGTACCCATAGTGCCAGAAGATAAGGGTAACACGCCGTCAGCGGATGAGCCGAGGGATGAGGACCTGAGGATGGCGCCTGTGGGTCAGGATGTGCCGAGGGGTGAGGACCTGAGGATGGCGCCTGTAGGTCAGGATGCGTTGAGCGATGTGACGATCGATGACACGGATAAGCCGGCAAAGTTGGATAACAGGATGGACACAAAGACATCGGTCTCCCTCGATCGCCAGCGCCTCGCCTTCCAGAAGGCGCAGTTCCTCGACATGGTCTACCAACAGCAGGACGCCTCCCAGGATCGAAGTCCGGCGGAATCGTCAGGCACGAAATCAAATAACGCGACGCGCTGGGTGTGGATGGCCGTTTTCGGCCTGCTGGCTGCTTTGGGACTGGTTGCATCTCTCGACACTGAGATCGATGACCAGATGGTAGATTTCATCCATGGCCTTACTACGGGAATCCACATCGACGCTCGCTCGAGTGGTAGGGTAACTGACGATCAGAATAAGACTGCTCCCGGACCAGCGACTACAAGCCTTAGCGAGTGACTCCATCCGACAACACGCAGGGCTGCCGCTTCAAATTAAACCCGCCGATTCAGGGTTAGCCGCCGCGACGATTGAGAAACAGCAATCAGAAGCCGAGCAGGAATCTATCAAGTGGCGAAAGATCGGGTGGGCGTCGACGGGAGCGATTGATGACGAGGAGCTGCTGCTTCATATGCAGGACGTCAGTGACGACGCTTCTCGAGCCAACGGGTTTAGGGAGTGTTGCGACTGTGGTCAAAAGATGTGCGAGGAGTACCGGCAGATCCTTAATGGCAACGAAAGGTAGGGCAGGTTTCCTTCAGGAACAAGACTAAGTTAATAACTTATTGTATTTTAGAATAAACCACAAGGATAACTCCCGTTTTCCCGCCTGGAATTATCTGATACCGGGCGTTATAGTGTGCCTCATCGATCGGGACGGAAGGTGTATCACACATGCAGGAAGGTAGTTGCGGCGCCGAACCGTTTGCCTTGCGGGTGACCGGTGACAGCATGGAGCCGGAGTTCAAGGACGGCTGTATCATTATCATCGACCCGGAAGGTGTTATTTCCGACGGCTGTTACGTGCTGGCGCGTCATGAAGATGGATATATCTTCAGGCAACTGATCTATATCGGCAACAGGTACCTGCTGAAGGCGCTGCAGGAAGGGCATGAGATTATCGAGATTCAGGACCTGACACCGGTGGCTGGCGTTATTGTCCAGCAGGCGGGACGCAGGCGCGCCGAACGCAAGCACTACCTCTGAGAGCCGTTGCCCGGCTTATCGCCCGGGGTTCACCTGGTCGGGACGCAGGCGGGTAGTAAAGAAATCGTCGGCCTTATCAACGGGCACCGTCATTCCCGCGGTGTTCACCAGCGGCAGTTCATAGTCGTTCCAGCCGCGCAATCCCGTCTTCATCGAGACAACCCGCCGGTACCCCATGAGCTGCATGGTGAAGGCGGCCAGCGCGCTGCGGTTGCCGGAGCGGCATACAACCACGATGTCACGGGGACGGGCCTCGACGAGTTCCCTGACGGTTTCCTCGTAACCGTATTCGCAGGCAGACTCGAGGACCCCGCGTGGTACATTCAGCGAGTCACTGATGTGCATGGCGCTGAATTCCCCGGGTTCCCGGATATCGAGTATCAACGGTGGATTCGGTCCATCCAGCTTCGCCTCTACATCCCAGGGAAATTCCTCACGAATATGCGGGAGGCAATCGGAAATCAGGTCTGTGAAGCGTTTCATGAGCTTTTTTTCTGTGCTCAGACGGTACCGCTCTGGTCGCCGCGGCCGGCGCGCAATCCATGTTCAACGGCGATGACGGCCGCCTCGACGCGTGAGTGGACGCCAAGTTTGCGCAGGATGGACTTGACGTGCAGCTTCACAGTGCCATCGGAAATCCCGAGGTTGCGCGCGATGACCTTGTTGCTCTGTCCCTCGGCCAGCAGCACCAGAATCTCGTTTTCCCTGGGTGTCAGCTTGGCGAATGGACTCCCCTGTACGGGAGTTATGCTCTCGCCCTGCACGACGCGGGCCAGCACCGGGGCAAGGTCCGGCGCCACCACGGTTTTGCCCGCCACGATGTCGCGCAGCGCCACGACCAGCTGGTCGGGCTCCATGTCCTTCAGCAAATACCCCTGGGCGCCGCTGCGCAGGGATTCCACGAGGTCGCGTTCATCGCTGCTGGTGGTCAGCATGGCGACGGGGTTTGTGAACCCGCGCTGGCGCAGCTGGCGCAGTACATCCATGCCATCCATTTCCGGCATGCGCATGTCCAGCAATATCACATCCGGATTGAGCTCAGTCGCCAGTCTCAGGCCTTCATGGCCGGTGCCGACGGCAGCCAGAACATTGATATGGCGCCGGCTCAACAATCCGACGAGCCCCTCGCGAAACAGCGTATGGTCATCGATCAGGATGATATTCAGGCTCATGTCTTGCCGCCTTCCGGTTTTGTTTCGTCGAGTTCCAGAACGACCCGGGTTCCTTCCCCCGGTTCACTGTCCACGCGCAGTCTGCCGCCGATACGCAGGGAGCGCTCACGCATGATCGATAACCCTACATGTTCACCGGGTGAGCCGTAAACCTTTCCGTCGAAGCCGATGCCATCATCCTCTATCAGGATATAGTGGTTTTCGTTGCTACGGTGTCGCAACATGATACGAACCGTCTTGGCCCGACTGTGCTTGCGAATATTCCACAAGGCTTCCTGAATGATGCGCAGAATCTGCACCTCCACGTCCTTGGAGAGCGTGTCTCCCGTCCATTCCTTTTGCAGGAAGGTCTTGATCCGGGTTTCGCTACGGAAATGGTTGACGGTCTGCTCGATGGCGCCGATCAGGCCGCGGTTGGAGACCGGCGCGCGGAAATTCGAGATCAGTTCACGTAACTCGGTATTGGCCTCATCCAGGCTGTTTTCTATGCGTTCCAACTGTTGCCAGGTAGTTGATTCATCGTCCTGGTGCAGGGTTTCGTCCAGCACGCGCACCTGGTAGCGCAGACTCGCCAGGTTCTGCGCCAGTGAGTCGTGGAGTTCGTGCGCAATGCGGGTGCGTTCGTCATTGATCAGGTGCTGGTGAGTTTGCTCGTCACTGCGCGCCCGTTCGATAGCGACACTCAAATGGTGCCCGATGCTGGTCAGCAGTGGCTTCATGCTGTCCAGTTGCTCGATCAGTCCGCCTTCCAGAAAGAGGTTGATGATACCGATGATCCGGCCCTGGTACCGCATGGGAATCGAGACCAGGCCAATGTTCCTGTTCTCGAAGAAGCGTCTGCCGGCGATTTTTTCGCATTTATCGAGGTTTTTTTCGACCCAGATCTTTCCTTCCGTCAGCGCGCGTTCATAAAGGCAGCGCCGGATTTCCGGCCGGTCCGGCTGGATGAGGGACTCATCGATGCCGCTGCTGGTGGCCAGTTCAACCTGGTTCGGCAGGTGCGTTACCCAGATGGCGGCCGCCTGCGCCTTGGTGATGCGCTTCAGGGTAAACAGGAAGCGGTTCATCAAGTCATCCAGACCGTGGGCGGTATTGATGCTTGACACGACTTCATAGAGGATTTGCAGGGCCTTCTGCTCGGAATCCTGCCTGTCGGACAGGCCGCCCGGCCGGGACTTGCGCAGTGACTGCAATTTCATCCCCAGGCTGTTCAAATCATCGGCGAGGTCAGCAAAGGGACCGTAATGGGGTGTGGGGATGGGGTCGGTATACGTCCCCTGGCGGATTGTGCTGGCCCATGACCTGATGCTGCTGAGCGGATCCAGCAGATTGTGCTGCACCAGTGACAGGATCGAATAGGCGAGTACCGTTCCGATGATCAGCAACAGGATGGTCAGGACCGCCCCTGTTGCTGCCGGAACCGTCTCCGGCTGCCCGGCGAGTGCGACGAGTCCCAGGATGAACAGAATCAGCAGGAGGCCGGCCAGTCTGACAAGCAGGCGGCTGCGCAGGGTTGACTTGCGCGGTTCCGCGAGCCGTGAACCGTTTATGGCGTTCCTGGACATCAGCGGGTTTAATCAGAACCCGGATACGGGATGGCCGGGATCAGGTTTCATCCGGCGGCGTAAAATTCGGATCATTCGGGTTCATGAAAATAAACTGGAACAAACCCGGCTCGATCTCGACATAATCCAGGGTCGTCCCGCTCAGCAGCAGCATGCTCGACCCGGAGACCACCACGTCGATACCCTGCGAGGTGATATGGATATCACCCTCCAGCCGGTTATCATCAAAACCCATTCCGTAATGAATGGACCCGTCCGGATTGCGCGTCGCCGCAATACGCATGGCGAGACCGTCCATCTGGCCCTGTTTAGCCGATAGCCGGATCTGCCCAGCGGCGGAGGGTGTGACGGTAATCATCTGCAGTTCCTCTCTGGTAATGTTCACACATTATAGGGCCGGAGCGACAGCGCTGTCTCATCGCCCATACCGCCGCACAAAGTTCACGAACCGATGTGCCCAGCGATGCTGACGGGTATCGCGCAGATGGCTGTAGCTGGCGACCAGGTTATTGATGACTATCCCGTCGTGCTTTCCGTCGATCCCGGTGCCGCGCCGGACATCGAGGGCGCAGGTGAGTGGCCCGGTAATGTTCTCGATGCTGGAGTAATGAAACTCGTGGGCGGCGAATTCGACCTGCGGACTCACCTCCGGCCAAGGCAGCCGGGGTGTCTCGCACAGGCGGACGTAACCGCGACCCTGTGGCCGCTCATGCATGATGATATCACCGGGAATCACCCCGACCATCTCGCAGCGCGTGTCCTTCCAGCTGAGGCTGCGCGCGAGGTACATGAGACCGCCACATTCCGCATAGGCGGGGAGGCCCTTGCCGATGGCGTCCCTGATTCGGTGTCGAAGCGCTTTATTGGCTTGCAGGGCTTGCATATGGGTTTCAGGGAAACCACCGCCGATGAAAAGACCCTCAATCTCGGGCAGATCCCGGTCCTTCAGGGTATTGATCGTCACCAGCTCCGCGCCCGATTGTTCCAGCGCCTCCAGATCATCCGGATAATAGAAACCGAAGGCCGCATCACGGGCAATGCCGATTCGCACCCGTATTCCTGAAACCGCCTGTCGGTCAGGCGGCGGTTCGAAATCAAGCGGCGCCTTGCCGCAGACGGACAGCAGGCCGTCAATGTCCACATGGTCATTGATGATGTTTCTGATCTGACCGATACGGAGCATCGATGAGGTTTCTTCGTTGCTCGGGATGAGCCCAAGGTGGCGTTCGGTGATCTCCATCTCCCGGTTGCGGTGTACGCCACCCAGTACCGGTACATCGGTGTAATGTTCGATCACGGCGCGCAATTTGGCTTCGTGCCTGCTGCCACCGAGTTGATTGAGAATTATGCCGGCAATCCGGACATCGGGGTCGAAGGCCTGGTTGCCGAGGATCAGCGGCGCGATGCCGCGCGTCATTCCCCTGGCATCAAGCACCAGCACGACGGGGGTGTTCGTGAGTTTGGCCAGCGCCGCGTTGCTGTTGCTGCCGTCCAGATCGAGGCCGTCATAGAGCCCCTTGTTGCCCTCGATGAGGGAGACATCCGCCGTCATGGAACGGTATCCGACGGTCGTCAGGATTTCCGGTTGTGACATGCAGTAGAAATCCAGGTTGAAGCAGGGACGCCCGGCAGCCTTGCCCAGCCACATGGGATCGATGTAATCCGGGCCTTTCTTGAAAGGCTGCACCGCGAGGCCGCGTTCCGCCAGGGCGGCGCACAGGCCCAGGGAAATAGTGGTCTTTCCGGAGGATTTATGGGCCGCCGAGATCAGCAGACGTGACATGATTGCCTCGACGGACCGGATGAACGTTACGGATTCCGACTGGCCGTCGTTACACCGGTTTCAAGAGGCAGCGACCCGTAGCCAGAGGGTCGCTGCGGTACGACATCAGGCCATGGCCTTGTCGGTCGAATAATGCGGGTCAACCAGTTCATCCGCCAGGCTTGACGGCAGGAAGCGCAACACCCGGATACCCACCACCACGGCGGCAAGCGCGATGGCCACGCCGCCGATGCCGAGCACCACTTCCGGCAGGCTCGGCGAGTAGCTGTTCACCACGCCGTCGAAGAACGAGCTGGTGACTTCCTTGCCGGGGAACATTTCCAGCGGGTAGGCCTGTCCTCCTATGATGATGATATACATCTGGGCCAGACCGCCGATAATGACGAGTGCGCAGGCAATGCCGATCCAGCCGCGCGATTTTCCCATGGATGGCAGGTAGAGCAGGGCGAGCGGCAGCAGGCTGCCGATCAGCACCTGCACGATCCAGAACAGCTGGGTATAGATGCCGCCGTCCAGCAGGATAAACCGCTCAATCCCATGATTCTCGGTAATGTAGAGGTTGGTGAGATGATAGACCATCACGAAGTACAGAACCGAGGCGATGAACACGCCCAGCAGGTTTTTGAGACGGTACAGGATGGCATCACCCAGCGGGCGCTCCGACCATTTGCAGGCCGCCATCAGGACGAGTATGAAGATGGCGAGGCCGAAGGAGAACGACATAATGACGAACATCGGCGCCATCACAGCGGAATCATAGGCCTGTCGGGCGACCAGGAAGCCGAAGATGGAACCGGTACCGGTGGTCAGGATGAGGCGCCAGACGAAGGCAAAAAAACCGGACACTTTGGTGAAACGGTTCATGCGCCGTTCCATCATCATCCAGATATAGACGCCGACGATGACCATGAAGCCGGTATACAGGAAGATATTCCAGGCGAATATCGACTTGAAGTTGTACTTGGTCATGGCCACGATCAGCCGGTCCGGACGTCCGAGGTCCAGCACCAGCACCGCCAGGCCGCCGACCAGCAGGGCGATGGCCAGCAGGCCGGAGAGCCGGGCGAGCGGTTTGTACGGTACCTTGCCGAAGACCGAACTGATCGAGGCGACATTAAGCGCGCCGGAAGCGGCGACGATCAGAAACACCGCGAACACATGCGGCGTGCCCCATACGATCTGGTTGGTCATCCCGGTGACGTAGTGTCCGTTGTGCTCCATATAGAAGGCGGCGGCCAGCCCCGCGAGCACGAACAGTCCGATAAAACCGAGCAAGGAGTAAAAGCGCGGGCCACCGTCGATTTCACTGAATTGTATCTGCTGTTTCATTAGATTCCCCGGTAGCGTACGCCGGTGTTGAGTTCGAGATCGGCACGTATCTGACGGCTGTTGTAATTCCGCAGCTGCCTGGAAATCTCGCTCGCCGGGTCATTCATGTCGCCGAATACCAGGGCGTTGTGATTCTCCCCCGTGCAGGCCTCGACACAGGCGGGTGTCTCCCCTTCATCGACCCGGTGCACGCAGAAGGTGCAGCTTTCCACAGTGCCCTTGCCGCGCGGTGAATGCGGCAACTGATCATCAAGCGTTTCGTGCACGAAGGAACGCGCCTTGTAGGGACAGGCCATCATGCAGTAGCGGCATCCGATACAGATATGCTTGTCGACCAGAACGATTCCGTCAGCCCGCCTGAACGAGGCGCCGGTCGGGCAGACATCCACGCACGGCGGATGCTCGCAGTGCTGGCAGAGCAGGGGCAGGGTCTGGGTATAGCCGGTCTGCTTGTCACGCAGTTCGACCTTGCGGATCCATTGTGCATCGGTCTCGGGACGGCCGTGACTGGTCAGGCCATGTTCCTTGGCGCAGGCATCGACGCACTCTGTGCAGCCCTTTGCACATTTGCTGGTATCGACCAGCATGCCCCAGCGAACGGCGCTGCTGACGGGCACCTCGGCGGGACGTGCCTGCGCAACCTCATGCAAGAGCACACCGGGTGCGACCAGGCCGGCTACCGCGGTCGCCGCACCACCGAGAAAGCGGCGTCGTGAAGTATCCGTTTGTGAGTTGTCAGTCATGGTTAATGCCCTCGGTTGCCAGCTGCTGCTGGTCATGTCCGTGTGACAAGGCAACTGGATTTTCATCCGTTTGCAGACGGGCAGGTGTCGTAACCGGGGCCATGGAGAGTTTTCCCGAATTCGGTAAGGGCCGGTCCGCATGGCACTCGAAGCAGTCGATATTGACCGCCGCATAGGTGTGGCAGCTGTTGCAGAAGTGTTGCTCGCTGCTTACCCGCGGCGCATCGGGTGCGCTGCTCACATGGCAGTCGACGCATTCCTCCAGGCTGTACCGTTTGGTGCGGATACCCTCGTGTACGGTTTCATCGCGCTGGTGCAGGATATACTTCATGTGGTTTCTGCGCATGTCCTCCGTGGGTTCGACGCAGCCCTGTGCTTCACTCACCCGGCGCTGTGCTTCAGGGACAACCGGCAGCAGCGAGTCACCGGCCCTGACCAGGGCAGGAACCCAGAGAACCGCCAGCGCCAGGAGGGGGAGTAACCCGCGATTTATCAACATGTTTGACATGGGCTTCCCGTCTTAGTGACCCAGCGCCATGTCGATGTAGCCGGTGGGGCAGACATCGGAACAGATATGGCAGCCAATGCACTTGTTGTAGTCCGTGTCGACATAGCGGCCGGTCGTCGACTTGTCCTTCTTGACGCGGAATATGGCGTCCTGCGGACAGTAGATGACGCAGTTGTCGCATTCGAAGCACATGCCGCAGCTCATGCAGCGTTCGGCTTCGTTAACCGCCTGTTCCGTCGTCAAGCCGATGCCACGTTCGGTAAAATGACCCAGCACTTCATCCGCCGAGGGGCCGAAGGAGGAGCGCTTGTTGCGTGGCACATAGGGAAAATGCCCGAGGAACAGCTTGTCTGCGGAGATGATCTCCGCCATGGAGCGGTCCTCGTAATTGTGCACGGCCCAGTTGCCATCGTCGGTGCCGCGCATGTCGCCGCGTTCCCCGGGGCTGAAAATATCCGGATCGAGATTGGTCTCGTGGAGCTTGTTCAACAGCTTGAAATGGTGGACATCCACCTTGGGACGCTTGGACTGCTGTTCATGTTTCAGGTAGTGGTTGATGCTTTCCGCGGCAATGGAGGCCTGCCCGATGGCGGTGGTCAGCAGATGGGGACGAATGATGTCGCCCGCGGCGAAATGACCGGCACGCTTCGGCAGCTGGTAATAGGCATCGGCATCGATCAGGCCGCGTCCGTTATTCAGCTCCTCCAGACCCTCGGAAAGATCGCCACCCTGCCCGATGGCCGAGACGATGAGATCGCATTCGATAGCGAACTCGGTGCCCTCAACAGGCTTGGGCCGGCCGTCGACCATCTGGCACTTCGCCATTCTCAACGCGGTCGCGCGACCTTCGGCGTTGACGACCACCTCGATTGGCATGACGCCGTTCAGGATCTTGACACCTTCACGCAGGGCATCCTCGACTTCGTGTTCGGTTGCGGTCATTTCCTCGCGCGCGAACAGCGAGGTCAGGGTGACGTCGGCGCCTTCACGCGCGGCGGCAAAGGCCGAATCGTGCGCGACATAGCCGCCGATGACCTGTTCCGGACGGACTTCTTTGTTGAGATTGGTTATCTTGCCCAGTCGCCGGGCGACGGAAACCACGTCAATGGAGGTGTCGCCGCCACCCACGCATACCACCCGGTCGGTCGTCACCTGCAGCACGCCCTTGTTGAAGGCCTCGAGGAACTCGACGCCGGTGACGCAGTTGGGCGCATCGCTGTTGGGAACCGGCAGCTTGCGTCCGGACTTGCAGCCTAGCGCCCAGAGTATTGCGTCGAATTCCTTTTCCAGTTCGGCAATGGAGACATCCTTGCCGACGCGGGTGCCGAGACGCGTTTCGACATAACCCATGTCCAGGATGCGCTGGATTTCATGGTTGAGCACATCGCGCGGGGTGCGGTATCCCGGGATGCCGTAGCGCATCATGCCGCCGAGTTCGTCATGGTCGTCAAAAATCACGCTGGCATGGCCCATGCGGCGCAGCTGGTAGGCCGCCGCCATGCCGGCCGGGCCGCCGCCGATGATGGCGATTTTCTTGCCGCTCATCTGTTCGGTGGCCTCAAAAGTGAATTTTTTCTCGAAGGCGGAGTCGCCGATGAACTGCTCGACGGAATTGATTCCGACGAAGTCATCGACATTGTTTCGGTTGCAGCCGTCTTCGCACGGCGCCGGGCACACGCGGCCCATCATCGACGGGAAGGGGTTGGCGTCGGTAGAACGGCGGAAGGCGTATTCTTCCATGCTCATGCCGCCGGTGGGTTTCTCAATGCCGCGCACGACCTGCAGCCAGCCGCGTATGTCTTCGCCCGAGGGGCAGCTGCCCTGGCAGGGAGGCGTACGGTGCACGTAGGTCGGACACTTGTGCGAATGGTCGCCCTCGAAGATCTGATCCGTGAAACGCGTCCACTCGTAATCGCCCTCTTCGAAGCGGCGGAAGGTGAGTTTGGTGTTTTCCATGTCATCTCGAGAAGTAGCCATGCGTATTCTCCTGTGATCTGTTCTGGCGCAGTTACCTGGGCCGGATTCGTTATCGAAACTATTGTTTGCTTCCCAGAACAATTGCGTTGCTCACCAGTTGGTGCACACTCACGATGCTGTCCATGGTAAAGCCGTAATACGGCAAGACCTTGGCGAACTGGCTCTTGCAGATCGCACAGATCGCCGCCATATGGGTGACGCCGTGTTGCTCCACGACCTGCTTCAGGGCTTCCATGCGCGGGAGGGCGCCCTTGACGCGCAGTTCCATCAGGTCGTCGGTCAGCAGTCCGCCGCCGCCGCCACAACAATACGTGGATTCGTGAATCGTATCTTGAGGCATGTCAAAAAAGTGGTTGCAACTGGCCCTGATGACATCGCGGGGAATGGTGAACTGACCGCCGGGTTTCGGCCCCATGCGCGAGGCGCGCGCCACGTTGCAGGAATCGTGGTAGGTCAGCACCATGTCGTCGTTGGCCGATTTATCCAGGGTCAACGCACCGCGCTGGATCAGGTCGTGAGTGAATTCGAGTATATGCTGCGGTACCGGGTATTTCGGGTCCAGGAAGTCAAACGGTCCCGCCAGGGTGTTGAGGAAGCTGTAGGCGACGCGCCAGGCGTGTCCGCACTCGCCCATAATGATGCGCTTGACGCCGAGGTCCAGGGCCGCCTCGCGGATTCGCAGTGAAACACGGCGCATGTTTTCATAGCTGCCGATGAACATCCCGAAATTGGCGGCCTCGCTGGCATATGAACTCATCGTCCAGCTGATTCCGGACTCGTGGAAGACCTTCCCATAGCCGATCAGGCCGTCGACATGGGGTTCGGCGAAGAAATCCGCGGACGGGGTGACCAGCAGCACCTCGGCGCCCTTTTCATCCAGCGGATAGCGCACCTTGACGCCGGTGTCGTCCTCGACATCTTCCTCGATTCCTTCCAGGGTATCCTTTAGCGCCGGCTGGGGCAGTCCGAGATTGTTGCCGATCTTGAAGACCTTGCCGATGATCTCGTTGCAGTATTTCTGCCCGACGCCGACGCTGTCCATGATCTCGCGGGCGGCCATGGAGATCTCTGCGGTATCGATGCCGTAGGGACAGAATACCGAGCAGCGGCGGCACTGCGAGCACTGGTGGAAATAGCTGTACCAGTCGTCCAGCACTTCTTTGGTGAGATCGACTGCGCCGACGAGCTTCGGGAAGTATTTGCCGGCAAAGGTGAAATAACGGCGGTAGACCTTGCGCAAGAGGTCCTGGCGGGCAACCGGCATATTCTTCGGGTCGCTGGTGCCGAGGTAATAGTGGCACTTGTCCGTACAGGCGCCGCATTTGACGCAGGAGTCTAGAAAGACCTGGAATGAACGGTACTTGCCGGTCAGTTCCTGCATCTTGTCGAGTGCGACCTGTTCCCAGTTCTCGACCAGTTCACCGGGAAACCCCAGCTGCTGCTGGAAATCCGGTTTGGCCACGAAGGGTTTGCTGTGCGCCATCGTCCCTTCATGAAGGAGCGGGATGACGGGATATTCCTTCAGTTCCGGTGTTTCGAAATCAGCCACGGTTAACTCCTGATTCTGTTATTCACAACTTATCTGTTTTCCAGTTTGGCAGCCCACGGCGCGAGATGTCGCTGCTCGCGTGGATTGTCCACCTGGTTTCGGGTGGGGCTGAAAAAGACGCCCGGTGCATGCAGCAGCTTGCTGATCGGAAAGATAATCATCAGGGTGGCCACCAGCGCCAGATGGACGAGCAACAACGGATCCTCGGGCAGGGGTTGCCAGCTGAAGTACATCAAACCCAGAAAGAAGGCCTTGACTGACACGATATCGGTATGCGAGAGGTAATCCATGGACATGCCGGTCAGGGCGATGCCGAGCAGCAATGCCAGCATCAGGTGATCAGAGAGCGCGGATATATAGCGTACGCGGTCGACGAGAAAGCGACGCGCCCACAATCCCAGCAGTCCGGCGACCATGGCAAACGCTGCATACAGACCGAAAGGCTGAATCAGGTCCACCCAGGTCCAGACCGGGTTGGTAAAATATCTCAAGTGGCGCGCCAGCACCAGAAACATGCCAAAGTGGAACAGGTATCCGAAGATCCAGATCCACTTGTTTGACTTGAACAGACTTTCGAAAAAAACCAGTTCCCGGAACATACGCATTGCCACACCCGTGCGTGTTACCGGTGCGGGGGTGGTCGGTATCTTCAGCGGCGCCGGTGTTTTTGCATACTGCCGTATCTTGTAGGCCAGGCCGCCGACCAGCAGGGCCGTGGCTGTATAGAACAGCAAGGCATAAACGATCGTCAGAAACGGCATGTTTCTGAACTCCCTTACGATAGTGTTGTAACGGGGCAGGCTACCTGCAGAGGGTTGCCCCTCTGCAAGAATCACCTGTGCTTAGACGCATCCGGTCGGTTTCGGCAGGCCGGCGTATTTACAGGCCTGCTTGGCCGGACCGTAGGGGAACAGTTCGTAGAGATACTTGCTGTTGCCCTTGTCCTTGCCCAGCTTCTTGCCGATGGCCTTGGTCAGAACGCGCACCGCCGGTGCGATCTGGTATTCCTCGTAATACTCGCGCAGGAAGTTGATCACTTCCCAGTGGGCGTCCGACAGCTCGGTATCGTCAGCCTTGGCCATGACGGTCGCAACTTCAGGTTCCCACTGGTTCAGGTCGGCCAGGTAGCCTTCCTCATCGGTTTCATAGGTTTTACCGTTTACTTCGATGGTCATGTTTGGTCTCCTCGTGGATGACGCTAGTTAACGTAAAAAAATCAGAGCCAGGACTGTACGGTTTCGTGGCGGGTGACGAGATCGACGAAGCCGCCATAATCAACGATGGCGACGCCCTCGATGATCTGGTCCTCGCCTATGCCGCGCGCCTTGAGATCAGGGCCCAGGGCATAAACGGAAATGCCGGATGCCTTCTGTAACCTGCCGGATGCGGCGCTTCCCTTGACGACGGCGTATATGCCGTCCTCGAACAGCAACACGGAACTGCCGGCTTTGGCATGACTGAGGCAGGAATCAAGGGTATTCCGTTCGGAGGGTGATTTATTGACGGTGTGCAGCATAGCCATGGTCGATGCTTCCTCAAAAACTCAATACAACGTCTTGTTGTTCCATGATGTCGCTGAGTTCAGCGCGGGTGACGAAACGGATGGAATCCTTCTCCGCGTAGTCATCGTCTTCGTCCTCATAGGTGAGGTGAAGAAGATTGTCCGGCGTGAGACCGCGCTCTTCCAGCGACTCCTTTTCGACGTAGATCTTCGTAACTTCGTAATCGCCCAGCGCCGAATAGGTGGGCGAAAAATTCTTCATGCCTATTTCGGTTGTCTTCTGACCCTTGGCAATCTGGAAGACACCGTCATCGACGAATGCCAGGCTGACATCCTGGTCGAAGGCGGCGCCGATCAGAACCACTTCGAGCGACTCCAGCGCGTAGATCGTGCCATACGGCGCCTTTCGGTTTACATAGAGAAACTTCTTTATCTCTGACATGGTTTTTTATCCCCTAATCGCCGAAGACGACCAGACGGTCTGCCTGAATACCTGCCTCGATCAATTGTCCGAGACCGGAGATTCGAAATCCGTCTGCGATGTTATCTCCCGACTTGCCATGCCGCTTGGCTTCATCGGCATCCAGGATGCCGCGACGCTGGGCGGCAGCAACACAGACCACCAGATCAAGGCTGTGTTTCTTGGACAGTTCTGACCACAGCTGGGTGATATTGCGGTCATCCTGTGGCGGCACAGCATAGCGCGTGCCGTTGTTGACGCCGTCATGGTAGAAAAACACCCGTGAGATCTCATGGCCCTTGTCCAGTGCGGCCTTGGTGAACTGGTAGGCACTGTCGGCCGACTGGTGCTGATACGGCCCTTCGTTGACCATAACTGCTAGCTTCATGCGGTTGACTCCTTGTAATACGGTTGCAATCAGAAGCGGATATGGGTGGACGCGTTCAGACTCGCACGGGCGCCACGCCAGTTGTCGATGTGGTACTTGGTGAACGGCAGTCCGGTCACCTCGAAGAACCGCGGCCAGCCGATGCGCTCGATCCAGTCGTTCATGCGTTCCCAGTCCTTGGCGTTTTCCTTGTAGGCCTTGAGGATACCTTTCACCACAGCGGTGGCTTCCGGCCAGCGAGGCGGATTGTTCGGGATGCCGGAGGCCACCAGCTTCTGGAACGTCGGCTTGCCACGGGCATTGGAGTGGTTGCCGCCAACCCAGATCGAAAGCTTCGAATGTTCGGCATCGTTGATCTGCATGGGCGGGCAGGGCGGGTAACAGGCGCCGCAGCAGATACATTTCTTCTCATCCACTTCCAGTGAAGGCTTGCCGTTGACCAGCGCCGGACGGATGGCCGCGACCGGGCAGCGCGCGACCACCGAGGGCCGCTCACATACATTGGCTACCAGGTCGTGGTTGATCTTGGGCGGCTTGGTGTGCTGCACATTGATGGCGATGTCGCCCTGGCCGCCGCAGTTGATCTGACAGCAGGAGGTGGTCATGTGCACACGGTTCGGCATATTCCAGCCTTTGAACTCATCGATCAGTTCGTCCATCATGGACTTCACAACGCCGGAAGCGTCGGTGCCGGGGATGTCGCAGTGCAGCCAGCCCTGGGTATGGGAAATCATGGCGACCGAATTGCGGGTGCCGCCGACCACGTAGCCGGCATCTTCCAGTGCCTTGATCAGCGGCGCTACCTTGGCTTCGTCCGACACCAGGTATTCGATATTGCTGCGGATGGTGAAGTGGACATAACCCTCGCCGAACTTGTCGCCGATGTCGCACAGTTCGCGCAATGTGAAAATATCCAGAATGCGCTGGGTGCCGGCGCGGACCGTCCAGATCTTCTCACCGCTGTGGGCGACATGCACCAGCACGCCCGGGCGCGGGTCCTCGTGATAAGCCCACTGACCGTAATTCCTACGCATCACCGGATGCATGTACTGAAAACCGTCAGGACATCCCGATTCGATCGGCGATCGCATTTCTTGTGCCATGTGACTCTCCTGAAATTCTGTCGTTAGTGAACGGGTCCCGGTGACTCGAATACCGGGATCCGTCATGTTGTTACCGGGTCGTTATGCGGAAGCCGCCTGTTTTTCTTCGCGCTTTCTATCGAACCATTTTTCGGCCTCTTCGTCCCAGCCATCCATGCGGATATAGGAGGACTGGCGCGGGTAATTGACCATGTGCGGATCGACATCGATGCCGATGCCTTCGAGGAAATTCACCAGACCGATGCGCTCGATCATCTCGCCGGTACGCTCATGCTCCAGGCCGTTCTCGGCCCAGAAATCGATGATCTCTTCGGCCATTTCTGTTATCCGTTCGTAGTCTTCCTCGGTTTCGAGTTTCATGAAAGGCACCACGACGGTACCCATGAGGTCGCCGATCTTCAGGGTGCGCTTGCCACCGATGAGGATGGTGACACCCTTGTCGTCTCCCGGGTGCAGCGCCTTGGGCATGACGTTCAGGCAGTGCATGCAACGCACGCAGTTGTGGTTGTCGACGACGAATTCGTCCTTGTCGGTGAGCGAGATGGCCTGGGTCGGGCAGCGCGCGATGACATTTTCAAGGATGTATTGGCGGCCCTTCTTTTTGATGTAGTTCTTGATCTCGTCCTGATTGACCTTCATGTCGTCACGCCAGGTGCCGATCACGGCAAAGTCGGAGCGCTCGATGGCATTCTGGCAGTCGTTCGGACACCCGGATACCTTGAACTTGAACTTGTAGGGCAGGGCCGGACGGTGCACGTCATCGGTAAAGTTGTTGACCAGGTGACGATGGATTCCGTGCTCATGCGCGCAGGACATCTCGCAACGCGCACCGCCCACGCAGGACATGGCGGTGCGCACACACGGGCCGGCACCACCCAGGTCCCAGCCGTATTCATTGATCTCGTCGAAGAAATGCTGGGTGTTTTCGGTGGTGGCGCCGATGAACATAATGTTGCCTGTTTGCCCGTGGAAGGTCACCAGGCCGGAACCGTATTTTTCCCAGCTGTCGCCGAGCTGGCGCAGCATGGCGGTGCTGTAGAAATTGCCCGCCGGCGGTTGCACGCGCAGGGTGTGGAATTCCTTGGACTCGGGGAAGGCCTTGCCGACCTCGGAGAAGCGCGGGATGATGCCGCCGCCATAGCCGTACACGCTCACGGTGCCGCCTTTCCAGTAACCCTTGCGGGTTTCATAGGAATGTTCAAGCTGCCCGAGGAGACTGTTGGTCATTTCGTTGATGCGCTTGTCGGGGTGCTTGTCACGCAGCCGCTTGATGCCTGAAATGAAACTGGGCCAGGGGCCGTTTTCCAGGTCATCGAGCATTGGTGTGGGGTGGGTGTCTTTAGCCATGGAGATCTCCTGGGTTGTTTTCTGCATACACCGTGATTGAAATGGATACGTGCTTCTCGCGAGTGCTTGCCTGCATATCCTTCAGGCAGCTGGAAATCAGGAACTTAAGGGCTGGATTGAAAACGCCCTTCCGTTCAGTACCGAAATTCTAGATGTGACCCATGAACGAGCATATCTTACCCATGGGATGGCAGGGACATAACGTCGTATCCCGAAATGGATATTGGAAAAAATACTATTCAAATTCTAGCAGTTATCAAAATACCCCTCAGTTCTGATGCGTCCATAACTTTTTCTCATGAAGACGGGCACTTGAGCTGACTTTGTGTATCCTCCATGGTTCTCTGAGTCGTTCTTATACCCTGCCAGTGAGAATGTTTCGCATCAATGTATCTGTCTGCCGCTTGCCCGTATCCCTGTGTAATAAATCGATTGTAATCGTGTTATAACTGTGCAGCCTGCTTACAGGCTCGAAGCGCCCGATGTCTGATTCCATCACCAACTTGCAGTCTCCCGCGACCACTCGCCCTTTCGATCTCACCGATGAACGGGCCTATCAGTGCTGGCGCGAGTGGAAACTTTCTGACTATCCAAACGCGGCCGAAGACCTGGTCGTCAGCGTCACGAATCCCTTCCGGCTCAGCCCGGCGGAGAAGCTGGCCCTACTGAGCCGCTGCCAGAAGGCGAATACTGCCATATACCGGATTTCCGCCGGTGATTTCGCCGACAAGGAACTGGTGGGTACGCTGGGTCGCCAGTTCGGTCTGGTGCGACTGGACAGAAACCTGCGTGCGGATGAGGACAGCATCACCTCGCTCACAGTAGTGCCGGAGACGAGCGGCACGTACTACATACCCTATACCAACCGGCCCCTCAACTGGCATACCGACGGCTATTACAACACACCCGACGAGCAGGTCAGGGGTGTGGTGCTGCACTGTGTATCCGATGCGGCGGAAGGCGGCGAGAATGTTTACCTGGACCATGAAATGGCCTACCTGCTGCTGCGCGACGAGAATCCGGACTATCTGGCCGCACTGATGCAGCTGGATGCCATGACCATTCCCGCCAATACCGAGGCCGGTGTGGAAATACGCCCGGCGCAGAGCGGTCCGGTGTTTTCCGTGGAACCTGGTACCGGATCACTCCATATGCGCTATACGGCGCGTACCCGCAGTATTGCCTGGAAAGATGATCGCAATACCCGCATGGCGGTTGGGTTTCTGGCCGAACTGCTCGCGGGTGAATCGGACTTTCTGTTTCGATACCGCCTGCAACCGGGGGAGGGCATAATCTGCAATAATGTCCTTCACAAGCGGGAGGCGTTTGCGGATGACCCGGCGAACCGGCGCACCCGACTGCTCTACCGTGCCCGTTACTATGATCGGATACGCGGCACCGAATTGAACACGATCTGGTCAGGAGTCCGGCCATGCTCTGGTTGAGTGAAATGTTGATACAAGGCTACGACCTCGATTCCTTCGTGGCCTTGACGGAAGCCGTCAAGGCGCGCGCGCGCGACGGCGAAGTGTTTTTCCGCATGGATGTCCGTCCGCCCTTCCCGGACACACCGGAAGACTGGGAGGACCGCCTGGAAGCGGCGTTTTCCACGGCACAGAAACCCTAGGGCCTGTTTATCCCACACAAGGGCATCAAGCCGGTAAAACAGGATGTTGATTAGGGCATTTATCCCGACCGGGGGGTTGTCTTTTCACCCCATGACGGCAAAATTTGCGGTTTTCGCTCCCGCGGGAATTAATGGGTTGCCAGATTTTTCTTATCGAGATAACTGTTAGGAGGACCCGATGGAAGTCGTCGTTGATGGAAAACAGATTAATGTAACCGAAACCGGATTTCTGATCAGCCTGGATGACTGGAATGAAGCGGTTGCCGAAGTGATCGCCGGACAGGAAGGGATTTCCCTCACCAAGGAACACTGGGACGTTATCAACTATTTGCGTGATGAATATATCAACCATAACGGGAATCAACCCAACAACCGGACCATGCTCAAGGATATGGGCGAAAAATGGGGCAAGAAGGTGACCTCAAAGATGTTGTTTGACCTGTTCCCGGGAAATCCGAGCAAGCAGGCCGGCCGCATCGGCGGGTTGCCGGAAAGCATGCGCAAGGGCGGATATTGATCCGGCAGGCAACCCATTCGGGATATACACTCGGCATATCTCAAGGGTTATATTTCCCCGCATCTCAAGAATAATTTCGTGAATTCATACGTATCCTGGAGAATAGGTCATGAGTGAGAAGCAGGAACTCATCAAGAAGATGATGGAAATGCAGAAAAAGTTCATCGACTATGAACACCAGAACGGTGTCGATATGGAAGACTATTTTGTCGGCAAGGAAGGTCATCCTTTGTATCATTTTCGCCAGCAGTACATGGAAATGGCTATGAAGCTGGTCGACATGGCTCATGCGGAGAAGGGTTCGCACCGTTAACCGACCTGCTTCTCTATAAGAAAAATAGAAAAAGCCGCGCGCCTGGGCTCGCGGCTTTTTTATGTCAATCGCTCAAATCTCCGACCACATGCGCACCAGATTGATGTAGGCGTGGTTGACCCGGCTGGTTTCCTCGGCATCCGGATTGTCGTGCAGCAGCTTTTCCCGTGCCTGGTTGAGTTCGTGCAGCAGGGCGCGTTTGTCGGGGTCCCGTATCATGCTCTGGATCCAGCTGACGGCGACGATGCGCTCGCCACGGGTGACCTCGGCCACGCGGTGAACGCTGGACGAGGGATAGATTACCGCGTCACCGGCGGGAAGTTTGACGAACTGTTCGCCGAACGGGGTCTGGATGACAAGTTCGCCGCCGTCGTAGTCGTCCGGACCGGAGAGAAAGATCGTGACGGAGATATCAGAACGGTAGAGGTTACCCTCTCCCATGATCGGGTCATCGACATGATTTCCGTAGGACATCCCGGCCGAGTAGCGGGCGTAATAGGGTGCGGCCACCTTCAGGGGCAGTGTGGCGCTGCGATAGACCGGATGCCTCACCAGACTGCCCATGACCAGATTGTTCAGCTGCCGCAGCACCCGTTCATCGACGGCGAGTTCCTGGTTGTGCTTGACGCGCCGTGCCGCCATGCCGGCGGACAGGACGCCTTTTACGAACTGCCCGCCGGCCACGAGTTTCCTGGCGTCCTCGATCCGGTCGGGGTCAAGCACATTGCTCAGTCGGGTAAGCATGTCGGTACCCCTGCAAGTCAACAGGCGGATGGGGTAAGATGAATGGTCAATCCATTTGAAAACCAGAGCATAAGGCCGGACGCATGATATTGAAAGTTGTCGTTGATGATCAAACCTATCCCGTCAGGGTCCCGGATGACATCGTGAGGGATGGCGAGGACTTTTTCAGCACGATCGACAAGGACATGGACAAGGGTTGGCAGATGAGCCGGGACTGGGTGGACAACCCCGACCAGTTGCAACGCTGCCAGATTATCGGAGACAGGATGCTGACCGCCATGCATAACAACAATGAACGCATGATGGTGCTGCTGTCCGCCTACATCCTCGCACGCATTCCGGGTGTGCAGGGAATCCGCATCGACACGAACGGTGAAATGCTGGAATCCGAGTTGATCACGGACTGAGTCCTCCGGTCCGGAGGTTCTGCTGACGGGGCTGAGTGGGTTACCGGTTAACCTGCTTTTCCATTCTTACGTGGGCGATGCGCTTGAATAGCATGGGACCGGGTCCGGTCGCCACGTAGTCGTGTTTTCGGTAGAAGCCGAGCGCCACCTCACGGGCATCGAGTACGATACGCGTGGCACCCAGCCTGAGGGCTTTCTCTTCCAGACCGCGCAGTATCAGCGTGCCGATACCCCTGCGCCGGTGTTCCGTAGCCACGCCCATGTAGCGGATCCGGGCCTCGCCTATGGTGCTGAAATGCAGCCGCCCGACACCCAGAACGCATTGTCCGGGATCGACGGCCATGAGGTGAGTGCCGGCGGCGTCGAGGGGGTCTGTTTCGCTGCCGCGGGGCTGGTTCCAGGGGGCGCGCAGCGTCTTCCAGCGTAGCTCGTAGTATTGCTGGAATTCAGCGGGAGTCGCCGGCTCGATTAGCCTGATCTGTAACGGCGCCTTCAGGCAAACACCACCCAGGTCGTGGCGATGTATTTCACCCCTTTCTGCAGGGTTGCGCCGCGGTGTTCATGTGTCCAGAACGGTGGAAACAGCAGCAGCTTGCCGGCTTCCGGCCTGATGCGGATATTCTGGCAGGAAAACTCGGTCTCGCCGCCCGGTCCCTCGACATCATTGAGATACCAGACGGCGACCAGCTGGCGCTGGCTGAACTCATGGCTGCCGCCATCGATGTGCCAGTGATAGTACCCGCCCGGACTGGTGCGCTGGATCGCGTAGCCGACATCCTTGAAGGGCCCCTTGAAATACGGGTAGGTTTCACGCAGTTCCAGCATGGACGCGCCCAGGGAACGAAACAGGGCGCGGTCGATGTCCTTCCAGTGCGGTTTGCCGCTTACGACCAGGTCGGTTGATTTCTTGATGCTCTGGTCCTGGTAGACCATCTGGCCGATACGACCTTCGTACTGCTCTTCTGCATACTGCTCGAAACGGCGAATCATTTCCTTGCAGAGATCGACCGGCAACGCCAGTCGTTTCTCGAAGATGAAGGTGTTTTTCCCGATTTCCGTAAGAGTCTTGAGATTGGGGCGGGGTCTGGCGATACCGCTACTCATTTCCTGGTGATGCATGCCGCCTCGTGCGTCCGGTTGATGTCTCAGAAGGTATTGCGTTCCACCAGGGCAGTGATTTCGTGCTGCAGATCGTCTTCGCGGGTGCCGTTCAGGGCGAGGATCTCCTGTGCAAGCGACATCCAGTGGCTCCTGCCTGCCTCGCTCAGTTGCACCAGTCTGTCCAGCTTGCCGGTTTGCTCCCAGTGATCATAGGCATCAAGCAGACTGGGAACCAGCATCTTGCGCAGGCTGGTCAGGTTGGCAAAATAGAAGTGTAGCGAAGCGGGTTCCGCTTCGTCCAGCAGCCCGGGCAGGGTCGAGAGCGCATCCGCCAGGTGATCGCGCGCCGCCCGCATCATCAGTTCCGCCTTGCAATGCGGCATTTCCGAGAGCAGATTTTCCCAGCCGCTGCCGAGTTCCTCTCCCGCCATGACCTCGCCGATTTCGTGCAGCAGCAGCGACCGGGCTTCGCGTTCGGTCATTTGCTCCAGCGCGTCCTCGGGCGCGGTGTCGAAGTCATAGCAATCGATTGCCCTCCGCATTGCGTTCACGGGCCGGTTCCAGCGCCACTCCTCGATTTTTTCCCACAACATGCGGCGCAGCGATTCTCGCCGGATAAAGATTGTCCTGCCCAGACTCATTGCCGGCGGGGCGGTGAGATCACGTGCGTACTCCTTGCCGGAGATATACAGTGTGTAGCCATCGTGTTCGCGCCTTTGCTCGAGCGCACCCAGGAAGAAATGCGGTTTCATGTTGCGACCCAGACCGCTGCTGTAGACATAGCCCATGCTGTTCAGAGCTTTGTTGATGGAAACTGCATCAAACGGATCGAGCAACTGCCTCGACAGGGGTATGCTTTCAAAGGGCTTTCCCTCGAGGGTAGTCCAGAGCGCCTCGCGTCCGGTCAGCCAGCCGCTGAGCGCCTCTTGCGGGATCGGGGCATTGAACGGCATTTCATGTTCCCAGCGGAAGTATTCGCGCATCTTCAGGAGATAAACGCAGAGGGTGTAATCGGTCGCATGCAGGGCGTCACTGATATGGCAGTTTGTGCGCACGACCGGCAGGATCTGCGCCAGTTCATCGATAATTGCCGGCGGATCGGGTGGCGTTGCGGTATGGGTGCTTGACATGGCTAATACCTGACTGAAAACCTAGGTAATTCATGCTAGCATGCAACCATGGCAACCGCCAGTTGTGGGCGTTGCCGAACTGTCGAGTATCCAAACCGACTCGGCATTATCAGGAGTTAAACGTGCGAGTTAAGTCCAAATGGAACCTCAGGGATCGCAAACGTTCCCTCTCGGAAACCGGCGGCGCCCTGGCATTTATTCTGTGGCGCATTGCCCAGCAAGGCACCCTGAATCTTGAAAATGAAGGTTTCCAGACCGATACCAATGCCCAGCGGCTGGATATCATCACGGAGTTCCTGGCCTTTCTGGTGCATCTCGTGGATCGTATGACAGCGGAGCAGCTTACCCGGGAACAGCGTCAGGAATTTATCTCCTCACTGGCGCAGCATCTCGCGGATACCATGCAGGAAAACCGCACGGATGCACAGGGCAAGGGCGAATACCGGCAGCCGCTGATCGAGCGGCTTAATGAACGAGCGGGCGACTATGCAGAATTTACCTTCTCGGGCAATGAACCCGGATTCGCTTTCCGGCGTTATTTCGGGGAAAACGTCAGGGCGGTCATGGGTGAGCGGGACAATAAATGGATCACCGACCAGGTTATGGATATTGAAGTACCGGAAGCATTGAAACCATTGAGAAAGGCCCTGCGTGACCTGTTGCCGCCGGCAGAAAGCGTGGACGAATAAAAAAGGCGGGTTGCCCCGCCTTGTATACTCAGCAGAGGCCTGTTTACTTGACCCAGTTGGAAAAGTTGTCGGTATTTTTTTCCTTCCCGTCTTCATAACCCGCGGAGTAGGCCTCAGTCACCCGCTGTTCTTCACGCTCCGGGTTGAGCAGATAGCCGCCCTGCCAGCCCTGAATGTATTCCGGGTCAACGCCCATTTTCTCCATTTTGGTGACTGCATCATAGTATTGCTGATTCATCTTCAACTCCTCGTATTGTCTGATTAGTAAACAAGCAAAGCGAATGCCGGCACCGGCAAGTCCTGCGCCGGGGCCTTGAATCTTTGCAATGGATCCCGCGTATCGCTGGCGGTGTCAGCGGCCGAGGCTTGCCGCAGGATTCAATGCGTTGCTGCCCCGATCCCACTTGCCTGTCAGGGCATGTTATTCGGAGGCAGTATCAGGTCATATTCCCCGTGTTCCCGGTGCTCCGTCGCTGACTGGAGTGCACCGTCCGCCCGATTGCCGGGCTGCATGGAAGCGCAGCCGATATCGCCTGCACGCGATGCGGCTCGTCTACCGTGTTGTTTCAATTAGGGTTACCTGAGACCGGAGAAGTATACAGGAGCCCCTTAGACCTCCGAATATCCCCATCGGGGGGGCAAATCAACCCTGCGTGAAATTGTGGTTTCCATAGATAAATCAGTGACATTCTCTCTTTCGGGGTATTCGAAGCCGGTTGCTGACTCTATAGCATAGCAACCTCTCCAACAGAGACTCATGTCCATCAGGTCTGGGTGTTCCCGGCCTCGTGTTCGTTAACTTGTGAGGCGCACTATGTCCAATGACTTTGATGAGAATTTTTCCAGCGGCGTAGCTTCGTTCGAAGCCAAGAATTTCTCCCAGGCAATGAAATTCCTCTACCCGCTGGCCGATGCCGGCAACCCGGATGCACAGCATCGTGTCGCCATTATGTGCCAGAACGGCCTCGGTGTGGTGCGCAATGAAAAAATGGCCGAACAGATGATGCGCGCCTCTGCAGAGCAGGGCTATGCACTGGCCCAGCACGGTCTCGGCTTCATGTATCTCGAAGGTGACTGTGTTGACCAGAACAGTGCCGAAGCCGTTGAATGGTTTCGCAAGGCGGCGGAGCAGGGACTTGCAGGGTCACAGACAACCCTGGCGAGGATGTACGAGGAAGGTAATGGCGTGGAAAAGGATCCCGAGATGGCAAAGAAACTCTATGCCAAGGCGGGGTTCGACTTCTGATAGCCGTCAATCCAGTTTCCTGCCGGGCAACACGCAATGGACTTATCGTCGGAAGACGCACTGCGGATCAATGTCCTGCTGGCAGGTCCCGTAAAGGCTGTCCGTATCGATGAATCCAGCATGACGCTGTATGCGCTCTCCGAGAAAGGAGAGGCGCGGGTCAGGCTGAATCCCAATTGCCGTGATGAGACATACCTGCGTCGTGTACGTGAGGCGTTATCGAGCCATGTGCTGGGCTCACCGGGCGGCTACCCGGTTTATCTGAAACGCTGGACGCGCATGGGCCAGACGCGTGACGGGATTCTCGAGTCTCTGCTCCTGCTGGGAGAACCCGAGGCGGTGGTGGCGGTGGTCAACGCCCCGGGTATTACCAACGAAATCGCCAGAAGGGCGTGGTGGGCATCCCAGACGGCGGAGAATGCAAGGTGCATGCTCGCTCAGCAATCGGTCCTCCAGGGTGATATGGGCCCGGTGCTGGCGGATTTCCTGATCGAATTTCTTCCCTTCGAGACGGAAGCGAGGGATATGATCGCCTCGGTTCGTCTGGTCCTGCAATCCGGCCTGGTCAGCAACGAGACCAGGAACGAACTCTGGGGCAGGGGCAAGCACAAGAATGCGTACTATGTCGGCTTCTTGCAGGCCGTTCCAGATGAACTCCCCGCCGCGGTGGGACCGCATCCGCTACGGGACGAGGTCTGCGGAAAGCTCGAAGGGCTGACGGAGACGGGGAATCCATTTGCGGTACAATTATGCCGATTGCTCGGCAGCGAAGGTCAGAGTTTTCTTGACGCGGTGGAAAGCGTACTCGAGAAACCGTCCAATCAGGATGTGGTGGTTTCATTGCTGCATGCGATTGCCGCTTATTTTCACACCATCCGCACGAACGATACCGGGCTTCAGACCATGGACGATATTCTGGCGGCAGTGGATGACCTGATGTTCAGCGTATCTGCCCCTGGACAGGCCCTGGGTGAACTACTGGCCAGGTCGCCCGGGATGGAAAAAGAGGTGCATGCCATGCTGGTATTGTCGATGGTGGACGAGCCGCTGGTGAATCCGATTTTCTCACGCACCGATGCCATCGGCACCGTGATGCGCAGGAAGCTGAGGCCGGTGTCCGAACCGCTGCAGCAGTGTATCGACACGCTGAGAAACCGTTAGGAAACCGTTAGGAAGCCGTTATCGCAGGGGGAATGTTTCGTGATCGAGGTTCGAATGTACTGTACCGCTATCTGTCCGTATTGTTTTCAGGCGGAACGCTTGCTGAAATCAAAGGGCGTCGATATACAAAAGATATTTATTGACACAATGTCTGACGGTTTCGGGGAACTGGCCAGACTCACGGGCCGGCGCACCGTGCCCCAGATTTTCATCGGTGACCGGCATGTGGCTGGTTACGATAACCTGGCGGATCTGGAGTACTCGGGTAAGCTGGATCCCCTACTGATGACCCGGTAGCCGGCCGGGCTGCGCTGCTCATCCATAGACATACATTTATGAAGTATCTCCCTGTTTTTCTGAAGCTGGAAGGCCGCTCCTGCCTCGTGGTGGGCGGCGGCAAGGTGGCGGCGCGCAAGGTCGCCATGCTGCTCAGGGCCGGCGCGAGGATTTTGCTCGTGGCGCCCGCCCTGTGCGATGAACTGGAGAAGCTGCGCGAATCAGGTCGGATCCAGCACACAGGCAGGGAGTTCCGCGATGAAGATATCGACGGCATGGTGCTCGTGATTGCCGCAACCGATAACGAATCGGTCAACCGGCAGGTCTCGGTTGTCGCGGACAGCCACCGGATACCTGTCAATGTTGTGGATACGCCGACGTTATGCAGTTTCATTGTCCCCTCACTGGTTGACAGGTCCCCGGTACAGGTGGCTGTCTCGACTGGCGGGGCCTCACCGGTGCTCGCCCGCCTGTTGCGTGCCCGCCTGGAAAGTTTCATACCCTCTGCCTATGGTCGTCTTGCCGTTCTGGTTGATGAATTCAGGCACAAGGTAAAGCAGCGATTCTCCGATTCCACACAGCGTCGCTATTTCTGGGAGAACGTGCTGCAGGGGCGGGTTGCCGAATTGCTGTTTGCGGGCCGAGAGAACGAGGCGCGGGTGGCGCTGGAGGAGGCGATCGCGGATACCGACCAGACTTTTGACACAACCGGGGAAGTATATCTTGTGGGCGCGGGTCCGGGCGATCCGGACCTGATCACCTTCAGGGCGCTGCGACTCATGCAGCAGGCTGACGTGGTGGTCTATGACCGGCTGGTGTCACGGCCGATTCTGGACATGGTCAGGCGTGATGCGGAATTGATTTATGCCGGCAAGGAAAGGGATAAACATACGCTGTCTCAGGAAAGCATCAATGAACTGCTCGTTCGCCTGGCCAGGGAGGGCAATCGCGTGCTGCGCCTGAAAGGTGGTGATCCGTTCATTTTCGGCCGCGGCGGTGAGGAAATCGAAACGCTTGCGGAGCAGGGCATACCCTTTCAGGTGGTTCCCGGTATCACCGCCGCTTCGGGGTGTGCATCCTATGCGGGTATCCCCCTGACACATCGCGATTACGCCCAGTCGTGTGTGTTCGTAACCGGACATCTGAAAGACGGCAGCGTCAATCTTGACTGGGGAAGGCTCGCCAGAACAGCTCAGACCATCGTTTTCTACATGGGCCTGCACAGCATCGAAATACTCTCCAGAGAACTGCTTGCCCATGGATTGCCGCATGATACCCCCGCGGCACTGGTCCAGCAGGGTACCACCCGAAATCAACGGGTATTCGTCGAGACGCTCGCCACGCTTCCAACCCTGGTGGAGCGAGAGGAGATCAAGCCGCCGACGCTCATTATCGTGGGCGAGGTAGTGAAGTTGCGGGATAAATTAAAATGGTTCGACGGCGGCGATGATTGAGTATGACGATATCGAGACTGCGCAGGCAGGCGCGCGGCCGGCACACAGTAAAATTCGGATACCGATTTCTAGATAGAGTCCAGCCAAACTCACCATTCTCACCGCAAAGACGCAAAGTTCGCGAAGAAACTTGGTAACGAAAACGATTAAATGGCTTTGCGCCTTTGCGGTGAGTTAATTTTTGTATGGATGGACACAGGATAGTGCTTGTTCAACGGGGCTCACCCGGCGGTCCCGCCGCGCTGTCGCCTTCCTCGTCGGGCACCGCGGTGAATTCGCCGGCACCTGTTTCATCCTCCGGCGCCGATTCGTCCGACTCATAGGGTGTCACTCTGGCGATGACGCCGAAGCGGGGGTTGTCGAAATAATGCAGTTCACCGCTGCGCATTCGCCGTGTCTCATCCAGCCGGTACAGCGAGTCCGGGGACGTCAGCGCCAGGTCGATGGCCAGGTGCAGGTAGCGTTCACGGATGAGCGTGATCGAACCATTGACTTCATAGTTTGCGCTGCCCTGGGTGGTGTGCAGCACGTAGGGAACGGCGCTGTGCCTGTCATCGGCACCCTGGCGCCAGAGCCGATGTGCCAGTACCTGATAGGCGCCGGAGCGTTGCAGTGCGCCCGCCACACCATTGAGGGTGAACTGGCTGTCCGGCAGATTCTCCAGCCCCTGCTGGAGGGGGCTGCGGGCGAATCCGGCGTCAGCGCCGGTGGTATTCGCCGGCCACTGCTCGCCGTCATCGCGGGCGGCAAGGTTGCGGAAGACGATCACCTCGACATCGTACCGGGTGGCTGCCACGGCCCGGGTGCCGAGGCAGCACAGAGCGGCCAGGACACATAACAGTCCCGAAAGGGTCATATGCCCGCGGGCGGGTCTAGGTAGTGCGTGTGGTATGGTCATCCTGAGCCTCGTCCTGGGGTGCCAGAGTGGAGAGCAGTTCCGCCACTGTGGCAAACCGTTGTTCCTCCTGCTCGAAGTCGCCGCTGAAGCGCAATTTGTTGCCGTCCTCGAAGCGATAGCGTCCCGGCTGGCGCTGGAGCAACTCTACCAGTTTTTGGGTATCGATGGCGGCCTCCTGTCCGAACAGGATGCGTCCTTCCTGCCGGCCAAGCTCGATCTTCGTGATGCCCATCGGGGCGGCCGTCAGTTTCAGCCCGGTCACCTGGAACAGGTTCTTGAGCGGTTCCGGCAGCAGGCCGAATCGGTCGATCATCTCCACCTGCAGCTCGCGCAGGTCTTCGACAGATCCGGCGCCGGCGATGCGCTTGTACATGACCAGCCGGGTGTGAACGTCGGGGACATAGTCATCGGTTATAAGAGCGGGCAGCGACAGGTCGATTTCCGGACCCTGGTGCAGCGGTTTCTCCAGTTCCGGCCGGCGGCCTTCCTTCAGCGCCTTGACGGCGCGGGCAAGGAGGTCGGAATACAGCGTATAGCCGATTTCGTGGATCTGGCCACTCTGCTCGTCGCCCAGCAGTTCGCCGGCACCGCGTATTTCCAGGTCATGCGTGGCCAGGGTAAAGCCGGCGCCAAGGTCCTCCATCGAGGCGATCGCCTCCAGTCGCTTGACGGCGTCTGCCGTCATCGTCTTTCGCGGTGGCGTCAGCAGGTAGGCGTAGGCCCGGTGGTGCGAGCGCCCGACTCGCCCGCGCAGCTGGTGCAGCTGGGCAAGTCCGAGCTTGTCCGCGCGGTTGATGATAATGGTATTGGCCGTGGGTATGTCGATGCCGCTTTCGATGATGGTGCTGCACACCAGCAGATTGAAGCGACGGTGGTAGAAATCCAGCATGACCCGCTCGAGCTCTCGCTCGCGCATCTGGCCGTGGGCGACCCCGATACCCGCCTCGGGAACGATGCGTGCAATCTCCCCGGCGATGCGGTCAATCGACTCCACCTGGTTGTGCAGGAAATAGATCTGGCCGCCGCGTTTGATCTCGCGCAGGCAGGACTCGCGAATGGCTGCGTCGTTCCATTCGCAGATAAAGGTCTTGACGGCAAGGCGATGAGCGGGCGGGGTGCTGATGATGGACAGATCGCGCAGTCCGGAAAGCGACATGTTCAGGGTTCGGGGTATCGGGGTTGCCGTCAGCGTCAGGATATCGATTTCGGCGCGCAGTTTCTTAAGCCGTTCTTTCTGGGTGACCCCGAAGCGGTGTTCCTCGTCGATGATGAGCAGTCCGAGGCGCCTGAACCTGACCTGCTCCTGCAGCAGTTTGTGCGTGCCGATGACGAGGTCGACCGAACCCTCCGCGAGCCCGGCCATGATCGCTTCCTGCTGTTTGCCGCTGCGGAAGCGCGACAGCGCCTCGATGCGCACCGGCCAGTCGGAGAACCGGTCGCGGAAGTTCTGATAGTGCTGCTGTGCGAGCAGCGTAGTCGGGACCAGTACGGCCACCTGCCTGCCGTCCTGGATCGCCAGGAAGGCCGCCCGCATGGCCACCTCCGTTTTGCCGAAGCCGACGTCGCCGCACACCACCCGGTCCATCGGCAGCGGCGACTGCATATCGGCGAGCACACTGTCGATGGTGTTCTCCTGATCGGGCGTCTCCTCAAAGGGGAAGGCGGCGGTGAATGCCGCATATTCGTCCTGGGGCGATGCATAGGCATGGCCCTGGTGGGCGGCCCGCCGCGCATAGATATCCAGCAATTCGACCGCCACGTCATGTACGCGCTTAGCGGCCTTCTTCCGGGCGCGCTGCCACTGGTCGCCGCCGAGCTTGTGCAGCGGCGCCTCTTCGGGCGAGGCGCCGGTATAGCGGCTGACCAGTTGCAGGGAGGCGACCGGGACGTAGAGCTTGTCCCCGCCGTCGTATTCGATGCAGAGGTACTCGGCCGGGATGTCGTTGACGGTCAGCGTCTCCAGTCCGCGGTAGCGTCCGACCCCGTGGTTTTCGTGTACCACCGGTGCCCCGAGATTGAGATCGGTGAGGTCACGGATGATTGCTGCGGGGTCGCGTTCCGGTTTTCTCCGGCGCATTTGCCGGGCGCGTTCCCCGAACAGGCTGGTCTCCGTGATGACGGCGATGGCCGGGACATCCATCACCATCCCTTGTTCCAGAGGCGCGACCGTCAGGCACACGGGATCGGTCGTGGCGATAAAGTCAGCCCATGACCTGACCACGACCGGCCGGATCGCGAAGCCCTGCAGCTGGTCGTGCAGGGTTTCGCGCCGGCCGCTCGATTCCGCCGTCAGCAGGATGCGCCCTGGAAATTCGGCGACAAATGCCTGCAAAGCACCGGCGGGCGTCTCATGGCGCGGGCGGATTTTAAGATCGCCGAGCGGGCGCGTGGTGTAAGAGGTGCAATCGCCTGGCGGGTCCGCCGCACCGGAAGCAATCACCCGGATCAGCGGATACCGGTTCTGGAAGTCCCGCAGCTCTGCCATGCCGAGATAGAGCTTTTCCGGTGGCAGGATCGGCCGTTCCCGATCATGCCGGCGCGATTCAAAGCGTTCCGCGAGTTGTCTCTGGAAGTCATCGCCGGCCGCTTCGGTGGCATCCAGGAAGGCCAGGCAGGTGTCCCCGGGCAGGTAGTCGAAGAGGGTCTCCGTTTCCTCGAAGAACAAGGGCAGATAGTATTCGATTCCGCCGGGGGTGATGCCCTGGCTGATCTCGCGATAGATGGAGCAGTCCTGCGGGTTGCCCTCGAAGCTCGCGCGAAAACGCTGGCGGAAACCCCGGATGCCCTCCTCGTCAAGGGGAAATTCCCTGGCGGGCAGGAGGTTGACGGCCTTCTGTTCCATCAGGGAGCGCTGGTTTTCGGGGTCGAAGGTCCTGATGGAATCGATCTCCGCATCAAACAGGTCGATGCGCAGGGGCAGCGGGCTGCCCATCGGGTAGAGATCAAGCAGCGACCCGCGCACCGCGAATTCCCCGTGCTCCATGACCTGGGAGACGCATCGGTAGCCGGCGCTGTCGAGTCGGGTGCGCATCGCATCAAGGTCCAGCCGCTGACCGTGGCGCAGGATCAGGCTGTGCTGGTAGAGAAAGCTGCGCGGCGGCAGGCGCTGCAGCAGTGTGGTGACGGCGATGATCAGCACGCCCCGGCGCATCCCGGCCAGATGGTTCAGCGTGGCGAGACGCTCCGAAATGATGTCCTGATGCGGTGAGAAGGTGTCGTAGGGCAGGGTCTCCCAGTCGGGGAAGATGCTGACGCCGATGGCGCTTCCCGTGAGAAAGAATTCCAGCTGTTCCTGCAGCACCTCAGCGCCTTGCATGTCCGGCGTGATGACGGCAAGGGGTCCGCCGGCACGACTGGCGGCATGCGCCAGCGCCAGCGGCAGACTGTCGCCGGCCAGCCGGGTCCAGGTGACGACGCGACGCTGACCTGGCAGCACCGGTTTAAGCAGGCTGACCAGCGCGGGCGCCTGGTGGTGTGGTGCCGAGCGGTGCATTCAATCTGGATCAGATTCTGGACGGTACAACGCAGTTTACGGTCGGGTATTATCACACAGACCCAAGGCACGTGCTGTTCGAGTCCAGCCAAATAATCCATCTGCTGTGAGCAGGGGATGGGTCATGCATTCAGCGGATTTGCAGCAGCTAATGGACTGATGACGTGCCCTGCGTCAGAATCACAGTTTGTTACCGGGCATTTGTCCCTTGAACCCGATCTTGTGGAACAGCAGGTAGCTCGGACAGATCCCGGTGACGCCGGCAAAGACCAGTCCTGCAACTGGCAGATACAGCACCCAATGAACCGTGTTGAATCCGGTCAGCCAGATACCCAGAAGTATCAGTGCGGCCATCGCCAGAAACACCATTCTCATAGCGGACATGTTCATTACTCCTGTTGGTTGACGCTCATGTGGCATGAGTATAGCGTTTTGTCTGCAAGTTCGGCCATATGTCCGGTGTGTCTGCAGACTGGTGAACCAACGGTATCCAAATCAGGGCAGCCGGGGCCGGTTCCAGAAAAGAAATAAGGAACAATAATGGGCAAGATCTACGGAGAATGGTTGCTGCGCTGGCGTTACCTGGTGCTGGTGATGACAATCGTACTGGTCGCGGGGGCTGCCAGCGGGATGCGCTTCCTCGAGTTCAAGACTGACTACCGCGTTTTTTTCAGCGCCGACAATCCCCAGCTGCGGGCTTTCGAACAACTGCAGAATACCTATACCAAATCGGATAACGTACTGTTCGTACTGGCACCCCGGAACGGTAAGGTGTTTACTCAGGAAACGCTGGCCAGTGTGGTGAAACTCACGCAGGCCGCCTGGCAGATCCCCTGGTCGATTCGGGTTGATTCAATCACCAATTTCCAGCATACCGAGGCTGATGGCGATGACCTGGTGGTCGACGATCTGGTGCCGGACGTCGAGGGACTGGATGAAGCCGCCCTGCAGAGGATACACGACATCGCCGTACACGAGCCCTTGCTGGTCGATCGACTGATCTCGCCGGATGGACGTGTCACCGGCGTCAATGTCACCATCCAGCTGCCGGAGGCGGGTTCCGGCGGGGAAGTGCCTGAAATCACCACCCATGCGCGGCGTCTGGTCGCCGAAATCGAGGCCGACAATCCCGACCTGGATGTCTATCTCACCGGAATGGTGATTATGAACAATTCCTTTCCGGAAGTGATCCTGCATGACCAGAAAACACTCGTGCCGATGATGTTCGGCGTCGTCATCCTGACTCTCATCCTGCTGCTGCGCTCCGCTACCGCGACCCTGGCGACATTCCTGGTCATCGTGATCTCCGTGATGACCGCCATGGGACTGACAGGTTGGCTCGGTATTGCGCTGACACCGCCTTCCGCCACTGCACCTACGATTATTCTTACCCTGGCGGTCGCCGATTGTGTGCACATCCTGGTGAGTTTTCTGCACGCCATGCGCCGCGGCATGGACAAGGCGAGCGCCATGGTCGACAGCCTGCGAATCAACCTGCAGCCTGTGTTCCTCACCTCCCTGACCACGGTGATCGGATTCATGAGCATGAACTTCAGCGATGCGCCGCCGTTCCGGGACCTTGGCAATATCGTGGCGATGGGTGTGGCGGCGGCCTTTGTTTATTCGGTGGGTTTCCTCCCGGCCCTGATGACGTTCATGCCGGTGCGTGTCCAGCCGGGCGTCACACGCCGGTCCCTGATAATGGACCGTTTTGCCGATTATGTCGTCAGGCGGCGCGTTCAGCTCTTCTGGGGTATGGGGCTTCTGGTCATGGGCCTGGTGATATTCATTCCGCGCAACCAGCTTAATGACGAATACATCAAATACTTCGACAACACAATCGCCTTTCGGAATGCGACCGACTTCGCGAGCAAAAACCTCACCGGCCTTTACACCATCGAGTATTCCCTGGGAACCGGGGAAAGCGGGGGCATCAGCGACCCGGCGTTTCTTCGCGACGTGGAGCGCTTTGCCGACTGGTACCAGGCACAGCCTGCAGTGCTGCACGTCAACTCGCTGACCGACATCATGAAACGGCTGAACAAAAACCTGCACGGTGATGACCCGGCCTGGTACCGGCTGCCTGACCGGCGCGACATGTCTGCACAATACCTGCTGCTCTATGAGATGTCGCTGCCATACGGACTGGATCTCAACAATCAGATCGACGTTGGTAAGTCAGCGACCCGTCTCGTGGTGACGGTAGGGAATATCTCCTCCAATGAGTTGCTGACGCTCGAGGACGCCGCGCAGAACTGGCTGAAACAGAATGCGCGCTACATGCGGTCCGACGGGGCGAGTCCCGCGGTCATGTTCGCGCACATCGGACAGCGCAATATCCGTAACATGCTGACCGGCACGACGGTGGCGCTGGTGCTGATTTCCTTGGTGCTGGTAATCGCCCTGCGATCCCTGAAAATCGGCCTGGTCAGCCTGATTCCGAATCTTGCGCCGGCCGCCATGGCATTCGGATTGTGGGGCGTGCTGGTGGGGGAGGTCGGACTTGCGCTTTCCGTGGTGACGGGCATGACGCTGGGCATCGTGGTCGACGATACCGTGCATTTTCTCAGCAAGTACCTGCGCGCCCGTCGCGAGCAGCACCTCGATTCGCCCGATGCGGTACGCTATGCCTTCTCCACTGTCGGTATGGCGCTGGGGGTGACCTCGCTGGTCCTGATAGCCGGCTTCCTGGTCCTGACCCTCTCGCCATTCCGGATGAACGCGGATATGGGATTGCTGACGGCCGTCACCATCGCCTTCGCGCTCGCCGCCGATTTCCTGTTTCTACCACCCTTGTTGATGAAGGTTGACAAATGAATATGAAGAAAACATTGCTGGTTTGTTTGCTTGTGCTGATGCCGGTGATCGCCCCGGCCGAAACGCCCGCGGAGAAGGGCCTGGCCATTGCCGTCGAGGCGGACGCGAGGGACAAGGGGTTCGGCGATTCGACGGCTGGCATGGAAATGGTCCTGCGTAACCGGCAGGGGGATGAAAGCCGGCGCGCGGTACGGGTGCGTACCCTTGAGATCGAAGGCGACGGTGACAAGAGCCTGTCCATCTTCGACGCACCGGCCGACGTCAAGGGCACGGCCTTCCTGACGTTCTCGCATGTCACCGGTCTCGATGACCAGTGGCTCTATCTGCCGTCTCTCAAGCGGGTGAAACGTATTTCCTCGAAAAACAAGTCGGGCCCGTTCATGGGCAGCGAGTTCGCCTATGAGGACATCGCTTCCGATGAAGTCGAGAAATACACCTATGTGTATCTCCGGGACGAGACTTATGATGGCATGGATTGCTTCGTGATCGAACGTCGGCCGGTCGATCCGAACTCGGGCTATACGCGCCAGGAGGTCTGGATCGACAAGCAGGAGTACCGGCCGCAGCAGGTAATCTACTACGACCGCAAGGACGCGCTGTTAAAGACCCTCACCTTCCACGAGTACCGGCGGTATATGGACAAATTCTGGCGCGCCCTGCGCATGGAGATGGCCAACCACCAGACCGGAAAAAGTACCACGCTGTCCTGGAGTGACTACCGTTTCCGCACCGGCCTCACGGACCGGGATTTCGACCAGAACAGCCTGAAACGGGCGAAATAGTCACAGGTTTCAACGGATTTCCTCGATAGAGAAGCGTTTCTCCATCACCACGGGGGTGATCAGGGCATAGCCCTGCAATTGCCAGTGGGCGAGTTCCGTGATCGCCGAGGGTACGACCTCGACGAAATCATAGAATGCATCCGGCTGGTAGCCGTAGTCCTGCGCCGCCAGAGCGCACACCTTGAACTGTACGCCCAGGCTGGCGTAGTAGCGCATGCGCTCGACGGCGTCCCGGTATTTCTCTAAGTTCTTGCGCGCCAGCGTCACGATCTCCGTGCCGTGGATAACGACCTTGATATCCAGAAATTCGGGCGCCATATCGTACGGTGCATCCATGAGCGGGTTCATGAGCGAACGGATCCAGTACAGGGCGGCATTGATTTTTTCCGGATTGTCGAAATAGAAATCGAACACCACCTTCTGCTCGGTATAGGGGGTCTGTACCTCCCGGGAAACCTCCTCGCCGGCGCTCGAACCAACTGTGAGTATCAGCACAAACATCAGTGCAGCAGCGACAGAGGGTTTCGGATGTGGTTCCATGACCAGTTACGTGCTCACGACGGCATTACTCTCCCGCCACCGTGGTCAGGCCGAGAATTTCCCAGTCCTGCATGCCACCGCGGTACTATTTGATCTTCCCGGCGGGATAACCGAACCTGAGGAGGGTCTGGATGTTGTTCGGCGACTGGCCGCCCACATGCCGTTGCAGAACAGCGTTCCGACTGAGAAAAATACAGCCACGGAAATTACGGTCATTATGAAAAGTCGCTTTAACGGTGTCATCATGGTTGTTCTCACGTCCTGATTTGATGATTTAATGCATCTCGGTACTCGTCATCTTGGACGGAATAGCGTGCGCCACCCGGGATCAGGCGGCCGATGCCTCCTGCTGGTTGCGGTATTTCGTGGCCAGGACCACACGGTTTTCGTATGCCTCCCGCGCCAGCCTGACATCCTCGAGAAAATAGTCGAGTTCATCCATATGCAGCGCCTGCGGACCATCCACCAGCGCCTTGCTCGGTACCGGGTGAAAATCGACGAGTATCATATTCGCCCCGGCGATAACCCCTTGGGCGGTCACGTGAAATACATCCATAATACCCTCCGGTGAGGCATCCCGGCTGCCCACGGAATGTGAGGGATCGATGCACACGGGCATACGGGTCAAACGCTTGACGGCTGGCACGTGGGAGAAGTCGACGAAATTGCGATGCGGGTCGCCCATGTTGGTCTTCATGCCGCGCAATCCGAACACGACACGCCGGTTACCTTCGCTGGCCAGGTATTCGGCCGCGTTGAGTGATTCCTCCAGCGTGATGCCGAAGCCGCGTTTCAGAAGTACCGGGAATTCACGCTGGCGACCTACCGCCTTAAGCAGTTCGAAGTTCTGGGTATTGCGGGTGCCGATCTGCAGCAACACCCCGGTCGGATTTCCCGTCAGATCGAGCGCTTCCCGGATTTCCCGCAGGTGCATGTCATGGGTCACCTCCATGGCGATGACCTTGATGTCGTATTTGCCCGCCAGTTCGAACACATAGGGCAGACAGCTCTTGCCATGTCCCTGGAACGAATAGGGATTGGTGCGCGGCTTGTAGGCACCCATGCGAGTGCAGGGCAGGCTGCGTTCCTGCAAGGCCTTCATCATGATTTCGACATGCTCGGAGGTGTCGACGGCGCACAGGCCGGCGAAGACATTCAGGTTGTCCTGTCCGAAGCGCACGCCATTGTATTCGAAGAAGGTCGAACGATTGTCATCGTGATGGCGACCGAGGATGCGGTATTCCTCGGAGACGCGCACCACCCGCTCCACGCAGGGCAGGCTCGCCATATCCTCAATCTGCAGCGCGGCCGTGTCACCCACCAGATAGAGTTCGGTCAGCGTTTGCTGTGCGCCGACCTCGTCATGCACGCGGACCGTGATGTTCCGCAGGTTGGCCAGATGCTCCAGCAAATGCCGGTAAGCGGTCCCGTTTTTGTCGGTGTCCGCATGCAGAATCAGAATCATGATGTCATACCAGAAAAACAGCCAGAGCCGATCCGAACATTATCCACGGAATGCCCGGCCCTTACTACCGGCTCGCCCGCGCTTCCCCCGGTTCACGGGCTCAGTCGCGATAGCGGCGCAGCAGATCCTGGTAGGCGTCGATGCGCCGGTCGCGCAGATAGGGCCAGAGCCGTCGGACCTGCTCCGTGCGGTTCAGGTCGATCGCGGCGACGACGATACCGGCTTCGTTTTCGGTCGCCTGCTCGAGGATCTCGCCCTGGGGGCCGAACACCGCACTGCTGCCCCAGAACTGAATCCCGTCCGTTTGTCCGGAGTCGTCGGCTTCGAACCCCGAGCGGTTGCAGGTCAGTACGGGCAGGCCGTTGGCGATGGCGTGTCCGCGCTGGATCGTCAGCCAGGCGTCGCGCTGGCGCGCCTGTTCCTCGGCGTCGTCGGCCGGGTTCCAGCCGATCGCCGTCGGATAGAGCAGGAGCTGCGCGCCGCCGAGGGCCATCAGGCGGGCCGCCTCCGGATACCACTGATCCCAGCAGACCAGCAAACCCAGCATGCCCACGGAGGTTCGTACCGGGTTGAAGCCAAGATCACCCGGAGTGAAATAGAATTTTTCGTAATAGCCGGGATCGTCGGGAATGTGCATCTTGCGGTAGCAGCCGGCGATGCGGCCGTCACATTCGATCGCTACCGCCGTATTGTGGTAGAGACCGGCAGCCCGCTTCTCGAAGATCGATGCGACGATGACGATGCCGAGTTCGGCGGCCAGCGTGCCGAGCCGTTCGGTGGTGGGACCCGGAATGGTTTCCGCCAGGTCGAACAGGTCCGTGTCTTCCGTCTGGCAGAAATACAGGCTGGTATGCAGCTCCGGCAGCAGCACCAACTGGGCGCCCCGGGCCGCCGCTTTCCTTATGCCCTCGATGCTCGCGGCCAGATTACATGCGGCATCGGCGGAACAGCGCTGCTGTATCAATCCGACGGTGAGCGTTTGGGTATTCATATGCGCAGCAAGTTTAACCAGTGTACACGGATAAGGAAATTCTCTCACCGCAAAGGTGCGAAGAACTCAAAGCCGTTTGTTGTGCTTATCGCAAATCAGCTTCTTTGCGAACATTACGTCTTTGCGATGATGAAATTAATTCAAAGGACGCCGGCCGGGAGCTGCATGGTCGCGCAATGCAGGCTGCCGTACTGCTGGATGAGCGGCAGGCAGTTGACCGGAATGACGTGCCGTTCGGGAAAGACCCCGGCAAGACGCTCAAGCGCGATGGTATCGGCCGGGTCATCGTAGACCGGCACGAGCACTGCGCCGTTGATAATGAGGAAGTTGGCGTAGCTGGCGGGCAGCCGTTTGCCGGTGACGGAGTGGAGCGGCGCCGGCAGCGGCAGGGGAAGCAGTTGATAGGGACGGCCCTCGAGGGTGGTGAAGGTGCCGAGCTGCCTTTCCATCGCGTTCAGTCCCGCGAATTGACTGTCGCTGCGGTCGGTGAATTGTGTGTAGGCGATGGTGTGCGGCGAACAGAAACGGGCCAGCATGTCGATATGTGCGTCGGTGTCGTCCCCCTCGAGTTCCCCGTGATCGAGCCAGAGCACTCGTTGTATGCCCATTTCCTCGGCAAAAAGCCGTTCAAATGCCGCTTTGTCGTAACCCGGGTTGCGGCTGTTCGTGATCAGACAGTTCGAGGTGGTCAGCAGGCTGCCCTGGCCGTCGGTATCGATGCTGCCGCCCTCGAGAACCAGCCGGAAGCGCCGGCAGGAGGGCTTGAACACACCTTCTGTTTCCAGTTTCCGGGTGACTGCATTATCCAGCTCGGCGGGATATTTCCTGCCCCAGCCGTCGAAGACGAAGTCGAGCAGGCGTAATCCGGTGCCGTCCGAAACTGCGAGGGGTCCGTAGTCACGGATCCAGGTGTCGTTTGTCCGGGCGGGTAAAAAGTTAATGGCGTCGAGCGGTATGCCGGTCCGGGCGCATGCCTGCCTGACCTCCCCGGCATGGTCCGGGTCGTAGCATACGACGAGCAGCTTCTCGTGCGCCACGACCGTCCGGGCGATTTCGAGATACACCGCGGTGACAGCCTCCATGCTGTCGGCCCAGGCACTGTTCCTATGCGGCCATGTCAGCAGGATAGCGCACTGTTCCGCGGTTTCAGGAACAAGACAATGCGGGTGCATGGCATGCGCCAGGCAGCGTGGGCAGGAACCGCTTGCGGGTTGAGAGGCTTACTCTGCTTGCGCGTGCGTCACGACTGAGTGCAACACCGTGCTATTTTCGAAGAACACCGAGTAGCCGTCATAGTCCCAGCGGGTAATTGGCGGGTGCAGCGGGCCGTCGTTGGTTGGCACCGGGGCGTGTTCCGTCATCGGGTTGCCGAATTCGGCACGCACGGCGTCCATCGACATGCCCCTTTGCGGCATGACCACCTGCGGCACGGACTGGACGTTGTCCATCAGCAGCGTATCGGCGGAGGCAGGTCCCGCAAACAGGATGGCCAGCGAAAATGCAAACAGCGCAGAGCGGGTACTATCCATAGCTAACTCCTTGGTAAACAGGATAATTTTCTGAATTCCGGCACTCGTCATGACTATATCACCACAGGTAAAAATACAAAAGCGCAATTTTGAAATGCGTGACACAGGTCACCTGTTCATTGCAATGAGTAACCGGTATCGTGACGCATACGTGTGATACGGGTCTCGGCTGCGGAGCAGGAAACATTAACAGCACAACCGAACGATGTTTTTCAGTGGCGCCGATGATGGAGTGGACCGACCGCCACTGCCGGTATTTTCTGCGCCAGATTTCCTGTCATTGCCGGCTTTACTGTGAAATGCTGACCAGTGCCGCGCTGCTGCGTGGCGATTCCGAACGGTTGCTGGGTTTTCATCCCGCGGAGCACCCGCTGGCCTTGCAGCTTGGCGGCAGCGATCCGGTCGAACTGGCGCAGGCGGCCCGTTTGGGCGAGGCGTACGGGTACGACGAGATCAATCTGAACCTGGGCTGTCCCAGTGACCGGGTGCGCTCCGGGCGTTTCGGCGCCTGCCTGATGGCGGAACCCGAACAGGTGGCCGACTGCGTGGCGGCCATGACCACCTCGGTGGCCGTCCCGGTTACAGTCAAGACCCGCATCGGCATCGACGATCAGGACAGTTACGTGGCGTTGGCCGCCTTCGTGGAACGTCTGGCCGGGGCCGGCTGCCGCACGTTCATCGTGCATGCACGCAAGGCCATCCTGAAGGGGCTGAGCCCGAAGGAGAACCGCAGTATTCCGCCGCTGAGATACGATGTTGTCTACCGTCTGAAAAACGAGTTCCCCGGGCTGACAATCGTCCTGAACGGCGGCATCCGGCAACTGGATGAGGCGGCCGTGCATCTCGGACACGTGGATGGGGTCATGCTGGGCCGTGAAGCCTACCATAACCCCTATGTGCTTTCACGCGTCGATGCCCGCTTCTTCGCTGACCCGCGTACGGTACCGGATCGTGCCCTCATTGTGGAACGCATGCTGCCCTATATCGAGCGTGAACTGAGTGCGGGCACCGAACTCAAACATATCACCCGCCACATGCTGGGGCTGTTCCAGGGCGTGCCCGGTGCGCGCGTGTGGCGGCGGCACCTGAGTGAACACGCTCTTCGGGCGGGCGCGGGCCCCGATGTCGTCCTCCATGCGCTTGCGGCGGCGGGCGCCGTCGGTGCGGAAGAGGAAACGGCGAGAGCTGAAAGAATTTGCGCATGAATGACGTCATCCTGAATCACGAACCGGTCATCCGACTGGCCTGCTTCCTGGGGGTATTCGCCGTCATGGCCGTCTGGGAACTGCTGGCGCCGCGCCGCCGGCTGTCGCAACCGAAAGCACAACGCTGGTTCAACAACCTCGGACTTGTGGTATTCAATACGGCGCTGCTGCGGTTGTTGTTTCCGCTGGCGGCAGTGGGCATGGCGACGACTGCCAAACTCAACGGCTGGGGATTATTCAACCGGATCGAGACTCCCGACTGGCTGGCGCTGCTCGCCTCGGTGGTCATCCTCGACGGGGCCATTTACCTGCAGCATGTCATGTTCCATGCCGTGCCCCTGTTCTGGCGCCTGCACCGCGTGCACCACGCCGATCTCGATTTCGATGTCACTACCGGTTCGCGGTTTCACCCGGTTGAAATCCTGCTTTCCATGCTCATAAAGTTCGCCGTCATCGTGCTGCTGGGGCCGCCGATCGTCGCCGTCGTGGTGTTCGAGGTGTTGCTGAACGCCACCGCCATGTTCAATCACAGTAATGTGCGCCTGCCCGCCGCCCTCGATGCCGTGCTGCGGTGGCTGATCGTGACGCCCGACATGCACCGTGTGCACCACTCACACCTCGACCATGAAACCAACAGCAATTTCGGTTTCAACCTCTCGCTCTGGGACCGGCTGTTTGGAACCTACCAAAACCAGCCGCAGGAGGGACACGAAGCCATGGTGATCGGCATCGATACCTTTCGCGATGCCGCGCACTGCATCACCCTGCGCGGTATGCTGGGTATGCCGTTGATCGGCAAACTGGGCAATTACGCCATCAATCGCCGGCATTGGGACCGGAACGAAAACAGGAAAGACCGGTGAGCAGGAAACAGGACGTGGCAGTAATCGGCGGTGGTCCGGGCGGTTTGGTCATCGCGAGCGTGACCGGACAGCTGGGCCTGCGGGTAACGCTGATCGAGAAATCTGAACATCTCGGCGGAGACTGCCTGCACAGCGGCTGCGTGCCCAGCAAGACGCTAATCAATACCGCAAAGCTGGCGCACCGGATGCGCCAGGCCGCCCAGGTTGGTCTGACCGCCTGCGATCCGGAAATCGACATCAACCGGGTGCTGGACCGGGTCGACAGCGTCATCGCCCATATCCAGCAGCACGATGATCCCGAGCGCTTTCGCGGCTACGGTTGCGATGTGCGCTTCGGTGCGGCCCGCTTCCTCAATTCCCATGAGATCAGCGTCAACGAGGAAGTCATCCGGAGCAAACGTTTCGTGATCGCGACCGGTTCGCAGCCGGTTGTTCCGCCGATCCCGGGAATCGCCGAAGTTGGCTACGACACCAACGAAACCATCTTCAAGCGCCGGGAACTGCCTCTCCGACTGGCCGTCATCGGCGGCGGACCGGTCGGCGTCGAACTGGCGCAGGCATTTGCCCGGCTCGGCAGCCGGGTGACGATCATCGAGTCTGCCGATCGGGTCCTGCCCATGGCCGACGGCGAGGTCTCTGCCGTGCTTCGCCAGGTGCTGGAAGACGAGGGCATCACCCTGCACCTGTCCTGCCAGGTGGAGAATGCCAGGCGGGACGGTGACAGCCGCCAGTTGTTTCTCACCAACGGCGCGAGCGTCGAATGCGAACGAATACTCGTGGCCGCCGGACGGCGCCCGGCCGTTTTCGGACTGGGACTCGACGAGGCCGGGGTGGAACACAACGCCAAAGCGGTGGTGGTCGATGCGCGACTGCGCACCAGCCAGCCGCATATTTATGCCGTCGGGGATGTGTGCGGGCCTTACCAGTTCACCCACATGGCGGAATACCAGGCCGGCATCGTTCTCGCCAGCCTGTTGTTCAGGGTGCCGCGCAAGGTCGACTACCGGGTAATTCCGAGCGTCACCTACACCGATCCCGAGGCTGCCCAGGTTGGCCTGACCGAGCAGCAGGCGCAGGCGCAGGGACTTCACTATGAAGTCGCCCGTTTCCCGATCAATGAAATCGACCGCGCCATCACGGATGGCGTCGGTGAGGGATTTATCAAGATCCTGATTGCCCGCGGCCGGGTGGCGGGGGCGAGTCTCGTCGGCGCGCATGCCGGTGAATTGATACATGAACTGGCGCTGGCCATGAAGGTCAAAGCGAAAGCAGGGGACATCAGCCGCCTGATCCATGCCTATCCGACGCTTTCACAGATCCACCGGCGCGCTATCAATGCGCGCTACTCGCCGCGGCTCTATTCCGGCAAGGCACGCCTGCTGGCACGGCTGATCAACCGCCTGCTGCCGTGATACTCACGCGGACCGGCAAACAACAAAACTGACGGAGCCACTTCTCATGCATGCCACATTGCAATTGCTGCTGCACAGCGACTTCCCCGACATTCGTCGCGACCGGCTGGAAACGCTGCAGGTCAACCTGGGTTATCGCTGCAACCAATCCTGTTTGCATTGCCACGTCAATGCAGGCCCCACACGCAGGGAGATGATGAGTGCGGCAACCGTGGATGAGGTCATCCGCTACCTGGCTGACTCCGATATCCGCAGCCTCGATCTGACCGGCGGTGCCCCGGAACTCAATCCCGGTTTCCGTCGGCTGGTGCGTGCTGCGCGCAGTCAGGGCATCCGGGTGATCGATCGCTGTAATCTGACCGTACTGCTGGAACCCGGGCAGGAAGATACCGCCGGATTCCTGGCTGATAACAAGGTCGAAGTAGTTGCCTCATTGCCATGTTATTTAAAAGAAAATGTAGACAATCAGCGCGGCGAAGGTGTCTATGAACACAGCCTTGAAGCCCTGCGCCTGCTGAATCGGCTGGGGTACGGACTATCCGACTCCGCTCTGATCCTCAACCTGGTCTACAATCCACAGGGCCCCGTTCTGCCTCCCCCCCAGCAGGACCTCGAGCGCGACTACCGTCGCTACCTGGATGATCATTACCACATCGTGTTCAATCACCTGTTGACCCTGGCCAATATGCCGATCAATCGCTTCGGCAGCACGCTGGTGACCCGGGGAGAATTTGCCGGCTACATGGACCTGCTGCGTGACGCGCACCGTGACGAGAATCTCGCCGGCGTCATGTGTCGCACGCTGCTCAGCATCGACTGGGAAGGCTACGCCTACGACTGCGATTTCAACCAGATGCTCGGTCTGGCCGCGCCGATCGACGGCGCCCCGAAAACCCACATCTCCTGTTTGGGTGGCAAGAATCTGACCGGTAATCGTATCCGGGTGGCTGATCACTGTTACGCCTGCACCGCGGGTCAGGGCTCAAGCTGCGGCGGCGCCCTGACCGGTTGATTATCCAGGAGGCCTTGATTAACTCGTCAGTATGGTCTCGGAAGCACATGGAAAAATTTAATGGTGATGATTTCGTGCGTCTCCGTGGCCATTCGATCACAGATGCAAGCTTCAGACATGGGTGAGGTATCGCAATGAACATTGAAAGCACGGTGAGGGAGCGTTATACGCAGGGTGCCCTGGCTCGGCAGGAGGCGCTATGCTGCCCGGTAGACTATGACCCCGGCCTGCTGGCGGCGTTGCCGGAGGAGATCATCGCCAGGGATTACGGCTGCGGCGACCCGTCGCGTTACGTGCGGACGGGTGATGTTGTGCTCGACCTCGGCAGTGGCGGCGGCAAGAACTGTTACATGGCGGCGCAGTTGGTTGGGCCGCAGGGACAGGTTATCGGGGTGGACATGAATGACGACATGCTGGCGCTGGCGCGCAAGTACCAGGCCGACATGGCGAGGAAGCTCGGAGGGGATCGCGTCCGCTTTCTGAAGGGCTATATCCAGGACCTCGCGCTGGACGTCGAATCCCTCGATTGGTATCTGCGGGAACATCCGGTCGTCGACCGGCAGGGCTATACCGGACTCAGGGCATGGGAGGCCCGCCAGCGGCGGGAGCATCCCCTGATAGCGGATGCCTCTGTCGATCTGGTTATTTCGAACTGCGTACTGAACCTGGTTTCCGATGAGGAGAAGGAGCAGATGGTTCGGGAAATCTTCCGTGTGCTCAAGCCCGGTGGGCGCATCGCGGTTTCCGATATTGTCAGCGACCGGCCGATCCCGGCAGCGCTGAAACAGGATGCCGAATTATGGAGCGGCTGTATCGCCGGCGCCTTCCAGGACAGCGAATTCCTGCGCACATTCGCCGACAACGATTTTCATGCCGTGTGCTATGACAAATGGGAGGTGCAGCCCTGGCGGGTGGTGGAGGGGATCGAGTTCCACGCGGTGACCTTGACTGCCTGCAAGGGTATGACGGAGGAGGCGCACCCGGAACATCGGTCGCTAATCTACCGTGGACCCTTTGCCGCAGTCATCGATGATGCCGGTCAACGCCACGTGCGCGGTGAACGCAGCCGTGTGACCGCGGTTCAGCACGCGGGCCTGATGGGCACCGCCTATCAGGGCGCGTTTATCGATCCGCAGGCTGAACTGCCCGCGGCCTCTACGTCCTGTTGTGCGCCTGCGATACAGGCGGTCGATGTCACGCCGCACGGCGAGCGGAAAACCGGTCATGAAGGCTGCTGCTGATCCGATAGAGATCTCACTCATCCTGCCGGCGCTCAATGAGGCCGACGGCATTGCGGCCACGCTGCGAGCGCTGCAGGACATGCGCGGGCGAGGCCTCGAGATCATCGTTGCCGATGGCGGTAGCGCCGACGGTACCGTGGCGGTGTGTACGCCGCTGGCTGACCGGGTCATCGTTGCCGCCACCGGTCGTGCCCGGCAGATGCAGGCCGGTGCGGCACTGGCGCGCGGATCGGTTTTGTGGTTCCTGCATGCCGACTCGCTGGCACCCCGGGACGCGGATCTAGCCATCGCCACGGCGCTGGGCTTTGGCGACCACCACTGGGGGCGATTCGATGTGCGCTTCCCGCAAGCCGGCCTGTTGCTCAGGGTGGTGGCGACCCTCATGAACCTGCGTTCACGCCTGACCGGGATCGCCACCGGCGACCAGGGTATTTTCGTTACCCGTGAGCTGTTTGAGCGCGTCAACGGATATCCGCAAATACCGCTGATGGAGGACATCGCGCTCAGCCGCCGGTTGAAGCACCATTCACGGCCGGCCTGCCTTCATGACAAGCTCATCACCTCCGCACGACGCTGGCAGGTGCAGGGCACCCTGCGCACCATCCTGGTCATGTGGTCGCTGCGTCTGGCATATTTCCTCGGGGCATCGCCGGCACGGCTGGCACAGTTCTACAAGCCCCACCGGGCATGAATCATCCGGTCTCACGATTACTCGTCTTCACCCGGACGCCCCGCGCGGGACAGGTCAAGACCCGGCTGATACCGCAGCTTGGCGCGCAGGGCGCGGCCGTTTTTCACGCTTGCCTGATTCACCACTGTCTGCAGACGGTGACGCGAGCCGGTCTGTGTCCGGTCGAGCTATGGTGTGCACCGTCGTGTCATGACCCGTTTTTCCAGGATTGTCGTGAACGTTATGGCGTCAAGTTGTATGATCAGGCGCCGGGCGGACTGGGGGAACGCATGCACAAGGCCCTGGGTTCGGCCCTTGCCCGTGCCGAATCGGCCGTCCTTATCGGAACCGATATACCCTCGATCGAGGCGGCGGATCTCGATGCGGCATTACAGGCGCTGCAACAGGGCAAGGATGCCGTCATGGGCCCGGCCCGGGATGGCGGCTATTACCTGATCGGATTGAAACAACCCAACTGGCGGTTGTTTGAGGGGATAAGCTGGGGAACTTCAATGGTCTTTCAGGAAACGCTCGCTCGTCTGCAGCAGCTTGACATGGATTGGTTGCGCCTGCGCGAGCGCGCGGACGTGGATACGCCGGATGATTACCGGCGGCTCCACGAAGCCATCAGACTGGCCGCCGGTTCGGGCAATCCGGCCGTGAGGGCCAGTGCGGTCCGGCACCGAGCGGCAATTAAAAAATAATTTGTTGTCCGGTGGGTCACATTGTTCGTGGTGTCTGGCAAAATAGCGCGTCCTGTTCTATAAAAGTGTAATGATCAGCCAATAATATCAAGGACTTTTGTGAATTTACTTTGAACCCATATGAGAAGGAGTGAGGTAAATGAGGAGACTTTATTTTCTGCTGCCCAGCGTCGAGAGCGCGAAGACCATCGTGGATGAACTGCTGCTCGCCCGAATCGAGGAACGCCATATCCATATTGCCGCCTCCGACCACCATGCCTTGTCGGAGGCCCATTTACCGGAAGCGAATCTGTTGCAGGAAAGCGATTTTGTTCCGGCGGTTGAGCGGGGGCTTGCCATCGGCGGAGCGACCGGCGTCGTGGCAGGCATCGCGGCGATTACCCTCGGCGGGGTGGCCCTGGCGGGCGGTGCGATACTCGGCATCGGTCTGGCGGGTGCGGGCGTCGGCGCCTGGATCTCCGGCATGATCGGCGTCTCGGCGCCGAGTTCACGGCTTAAGGAATTCGAGGCGGCGATCGAGAAGGGTAACCTGATGATGATGGTGGATGTGCCCAAAGTCCGCGTGCAGGAAATCTCGGATCTGGTCAAGTCGCATCATCCGGAAGCTGAAATCGAGGGTACCGAGCCGGTCATCCCGGCCTTCCCCTGATAGCATAATGGTACTCGTTTAACACGCGTCATCCCTGATGGCATCCCTATGGCCACGGAAACACACGGAAAAAACACGGATGATTCAGTGAATAATGTCCGTGTCTTCCGTGGCAATTTACCACGCTTTCGGCTTCTGTAAGCGCCATCCCTTCCAGGAGCCCTGGTTGTCGAATGACAAGCGCGTAGTATCTACAGATACAGGCGCTTTATTTCTTCATCGGGCTCACTGCGTTCCCAGACCTCCATGAAGTATTTCTCAAAATCCGCCACCTTGCCTGGATCATGGAAGTTGGCGGTGCCTTCGTAGCGTGCGGCTATCGGCCGGTGCAGGTAGCCGCAGCCATCCGCCAGGAGTAAAGACTCGTGATAGTTGCGGTATTGCGGTGCAGGGCGACGCAGCTGGATAGCGGAACTCAGGCGCCGCGCGGTCTCGATCAGGCGGTGGCCATGCTGTATCACCTTGCGGGCATCGTGGATCAGGATCCAGATGCGTGACTGGCTGTGGGCGCGAGCGAGCCGGCTGACTGCATCCAGAAAGGCGCTTTCATCGTAGATAGCGGGTTCGAGATCCTCGGTGTGCAACAGCAAGGTGCGCTGAGCCTGGGCGGCGAGCGCGTGTGCCACCGCACTGGCCTCGGTGAGTCTTTCAACCTCGAACACCAGACTGGTTTCTCCCAGTCGCAGATCATCGATCCTGAGTTGCGCGGCCCTCTTGCCGGCCTTGCGGTGTTCTGACTTGGCCATTTTTCGGTACCCCCTGATTCACCGGTTTTTTTCATTATTACCGCTGGCGAGCATTTTTACCATTTTCTGGTGCTCGATTCCGGCCTCCGTGAAGGGTTGGCCCTGTTCCCGGAAGCCCGCCTTGCGGTAAAAACCGGCCACGGCACACTGGGCATGCACCACCACCTCACGGTGACCCTGGACGCGGGCGAGTGCGGCAGGACATCGAGCAGGGCACGACCGACGCCGTGTGAACGCCAGGATGGCAGCACCGCCATGCGACCGATGCGGCCACGGGGATCCAGGCGTCCCGTGCCGATGGCCGCCTGTCGGGGATCGGTCGCCAGCACGTGATGGCAGGCAGTATCCTGCCCGTCCCATTCAAGGTATGCGGGTATGCCCTGTTCTACGATGAACACCTGACGACGTACGTCCTGAATGGCGGGCAAATCCCCGGGCAGCCGTCCGACGGCGACGCTATACCGCCATTCAACCGGCATCAGTTCATGGTCCGGCCGGGACCGTCAGATCGAACGTGCCTGCTGCTCGGCATTGCCGGTATAGCTACCCGGGGTAAGTTCCGCCAGAGCGGTCCTCGCAGCATCCGGTATCGCCAGATCCTTGAGGAATTCCGCCAGCGTTTCCCGGTCAACCGCGCGGTCGCGGGTCAGTGTCTTGAGCTTTTCGTAGGGTTTCTCGATCCCGTAGCGGCGCATTACCGTCTGCAGTGCCTCGGCCAGCACTTCCCAGCTTTCGCCGAGATCCCCGGCGGTGCGGGGTTCGTTGACTTCCAGTTTGCAGATGCCCTTGAGGCAGGATTCACCGGCGATGACGACGTGCGCGATGGCGACGCCGATATTGCGCAGCACCGTGGAATCGCTCAGATCGCGTTGCCAGCGCGAGACGGGAAGCTTGGCCGAGAAATGACCAAGCAACGCATTGGCGATGCCGAGGTTGCCCTCGGCGTTTTCGAAATCGATGGGATTGACCTTGTGGGGCATGGTCGAGGAGCCCACCTCGTCGGCCATGGTTTTCTGCTTGAAATATCCCAGCGAGATATAGGCCCAGACATCGCGACAGAAATCGATCAGCACGGTGTTGAAGCGCGCCAGGCAGTCGAACTGCTCCGCGAGGTAATCATGCGGTTCGATCTGGGTCGTGTACGGATTCATTTCCAGCCCGAGCCCGATGATGAACAGCCGGGACAGCGCCGGCCAGTCCACTTCGGGGTAGGCGATGAGGTGGGCATTGTAGTTGCCGACGGCGCCGTTCATCTTGCCGAGTACCGGCAGCACGGCGAACTGCTCGCGCTGGCGGAGCAGGCGGGCGGCGACATTCGCCATTTCCTTGCCGATGGTGGTGGGCGAGGCGGTCTGCCCGTGGGTGCGAGAGAGCATTGGCATGCCCGCATGGCGATGTGCCATGTCCACGATGGCCTTGATGACGTCGTCCATCAGCGGTAGCAGGGACTGATTGCGCGCCTCGCGCAACATGAGGGCATAGGCGAGATTATTGATGTCCTCGGAGGTGCAGGCGAAGTGAATGAACTCGCTTACCGCCTCCAGTTCCAGGTTGCCGGCAATTTTCTCCTTGAGGAAATATTCCACGGCCTTGACGTCGTGGTTGGTCGTACGCTCGATATTCTTGACGCGCTGCGCATCCGCTTCGCTGAATTTCTCGATAATGTCGTCGAGCACATGAGTGGCATGGCCGCTGAGCGCCGGTACTTCACGGATGTCTTCATGATTGGCCAGTGCCTGCAGCCACCGGATCTCGACCTGCACGCGGTGGCGGATCAGGCCGTACTCGCTGAAGATGGGTCGCAGGGATTCGGTTTTCGTTCCATAGCGGCCGTCGACGGGTGACAGGGCGGTCAGCTGCGTGAGTTCCATGGCGTGGGTTCCGTTTGTGGTTCAGGGTCAGGCGGCAAGCTGGCGCAGCACATACTGGAGAATGCCGCCGTGCCGGTAATACTCGAATTCCTGCGGGGTGTCGATACGCACCCGGGCCTGGAAAGTGGTTATTTGCCCGTCCGGCGCGGTTGCGGCTACCTGCAGGGTTTCCACGGGTTCCGGGCGCAGGCCGGTGATGTCGAAGCGTTCCCGGCCGCTCAGACCGAGGCTCTCGGGGGAATCTCCCGGCAGGAACTGCAGGGGAAGTATGCCCATGCCGATCAGGTTGGAACGATGGATGCGCTCGTAGCTCTCGGCGATCACCGCCCGCACGCCCAGCAGGCGCGGTCCCTTGGCGGCCCAGTCACGCGAGGAGCCGGAACCGTACTCCTTGCCGGCGATCACCAGCAAAGGCACGCCCTCCTGGCGGTAGCGTTCCGCGGCGTCGAAAATGGTCATCTGCTCTTCGCCGGGCTGGTGCCGGGTGATGCCGCCCTCCGTGCCGGGGGCGAGCAGGTTGCGCAGGCGGATATTGGCGAACGTTCCGCGCATCATCACCTCGTGATTGCCGCGCCGGGAGCCGAGCGAATTGAAGTCACCCGGCGCGACGCCTTTCTCCGTCAGGTAGCGTCCGGCAGGGGTATCCGCCTTGATGGCGCCGGCGGGTGATATGTGATCGGTGGTGACCGAGTCGCCCAGCAGGGCGAGGACCCGCGCCCCGACAATATCGGTGATCTCGCCCGGCTGTTTTGCCATGTTTTCGAAGTAAGGCGGCTTGCGGATGTAGGTCGAATCATCCTGCCATGCATAGAGCCGCCCTTCGGGTGAGTCCAGCGCCGTCCAGTGCGTCCCGCCCGCATAGACATCCCGGTAGGCTTGACGGTATCCCGCGTTATTGACGCTGGTGCCGACCACGGACTGGACCTCGCGCTGGCTTGGCCAGATATCTTTCAGATAGACCGGTTTGCCGCCCGTGCCGGTCCCCAGCGGTTCATTCATGAGGTCGATATCCATGCGTCCCGCCAGTGCGTAGGCGACCACCAGGGGCGGGGAGGCGAGATAGTTCATGCGCACTTCGGCATGCACGCGTCCTTCGAAATTGCGGTTGCCGGAGAGGACGGAACACACGGACAGGTTGCCGTCCCTGATGGCGGCGGAAACCATCTCCGGCAGGGGGCCGGAGTTGCCGATGCAGGTGGTGCAACCGTATCCCACAACGTGAAAGCCAAGCGTGCGCAAGGGTTCCATCAGGCCGCCTCTATCGAGGTAATCCGTGACGACGCGTGACCCCGGTGCCAGTGAGGTCTTGACCCAGGGTTTTACCCTGAGCCCGAGTTCGACCGCCTTCTTTGCGACCAGACCGGCGCCGACCATGACGGACGGATTGGAGGTGTTTGTGCAGGAGGTGATGGCGGCGATCACCACGGCGCCGTCGTCGAGATCAGCCGCTTCATCGCCGATATGCAGGCTGACCGCGTGGCTGACCAGGTTACGCTCCAGCTTGAGCCCTGCCAGCGCCTCCCGGAATTTTTCCTTCACCTCGGTGAGCGCGACGCGGTCCTGGGGCCGTTTGGGTCCGGCCAGGCTGGGCACCACACTGCCGAGGTCCAGTTCGATCACGGCGCTGTAGTCCGCGGGTCCGTCGCCTGTTTCACGGAACATCAGCTGCTCCCGTGCATAGGCCTCGACCAGGGCGATCTGGTCTTCGCTGCGACCGCTGAGCCGGAGGTATTCCAGTGTTTCATCGTCAACCGGGAAGTAGCCGCAGGTGGCGCCGTATTCCGGCGCCATGTTGGCAATAGTGGCGCGGTCGGCGAGCGGGAGGTGGTCGAGCCCGTCGCCGAAGAATTCGACGAACTTGCCGACCACGCCCTGGCGGCGCAGCATTTCCACTACGGTCAGCACCAGGTCGGTCGCCGTCGTGCCCTCCGGCAGCTGTCCGCTCAGCCTGAAACCCACCACCTGCGGGATCAGCATGGAGATGGGCTGCCCCAGCATGGCGGCCTCGGCCTCGATGCCGCCGACGCCCCAGCCGAGCACGCCGAGGCCGTTGATCATGGTGGTGTGCGAATCCGTGCCGACCAGGGTGTCGGGATAGGCCTGGCGCGAAGTCTCGTTACCGGCACTGAAAACAACACGCGCCAGATACTCGAGGTTCACCTGGTGCACGATCCCGGTGTCCGGCGGCACCACCCGGAAATTCGAGAAGGACGTTTGTCCCCACTTGAGGAAGCTGTAGCGTTCCTGGTTGCGGCGGTATTCGAGTTCGCTGTTCAGATCCAGGGCGGCATCGGAACCGAAACTGTCGACCTGCACAGAGTGGTCGATGACCAGCTCCGCCGGCTGCAGCGGGTTGATTTTGTCCGGATTACCGCCTAGGTGCTCCATGGCATCGCGCATCGCGGCCAGATCCACCACGGCCGGCACGCCGGTGAAGTCCTGCATCAGGACCCGGGCGGGGCGGAAAGCGATTTCGTCGGCCGGTTCGGCCTGAGGGTTCCAGTTCGCCAGCGCCTCGATGTCCTTGCGGCTGACCGTCATGCCGTCCTCGTGACGCAGCAGGTTTTCCAGCAGCACCTTCAGGGACCAGGGCAGGCGCGCCACGCGGTAGTGCTTGTCCAGGGTGCGCAAACTGAAGATTTCATAGTCCCGTTCACCGACACCAAAAGCGCGGTGGGTTGAAAAACTGTCGTTCATAGAGTCTCCTGGGAACATGACATGGCTGGTCAGGGCGTCGCCCGTTAATCCGGTGATCCATCCCGATGGGCTCCCCCCGCCAGGAGGCGGTGATTATACATGCAAACAGATGACCGCGAGGGCTCAGCGCCCTGTTCTTGCCTCGTTCAGCAAGGATTCGAGCGTCTCCTGCAGGGCTTTTCGGCGCAGTAACAGCGTCAGGCGCCGGCCGCCGCACTGGCGCCACAATACCGCGGCGCGAATGGCCGCCAGCAGCAGGGTGCGAATCAGGTTCTGGTTGTCCTGATTGCCGAGGATGCCCGGATTGCCGTTGACCAGCACCTGTGGGCGCAGCGTGCTCACGGTGTGCTTGTAGGCATCAGCCAGGCTGGCGAGCACGCCGGGGTGCGTCATGCCCTGCGATTCCGCCTGCCCGCGCGTTTTATCGATAACGGCACGAATGTGCTCAAGCATGGCCGGCTGCCTGGCGAGTTTGCGTTCCAGGTAAAGTATGGTGATAGCGTAGCGCGTCAGTTCGAGATCACGCCGCCCCCGCTGGCTGCCGATCTGGTCGAGGGCAGTTTCCAGCCCAGCCTGGATCCCGTCAAGACCATCGAACACGGTATCCGCCGATGCCGGGGCCGTGTTGAACAGCCCTGCGAGGCAGGCGTCCAGGGCGGCGTTGTCGCGGTACCTGCCGGTCGCGGTCTGCTGTACCAGCCTGACCGCCTGAAACAGTCCGGCCAGGGCGATGGCAAGATGTCGCGGATTCGCATTCATGATCTGGAGTTCATCCCTGACGTCCTGTTATTCACCGCTACAAGGCGACCTCGATAACACCTCCGCCCAGGCAGACCTCGCCATCGTAGAACACCACCGATTGTCCCGGTGTGACCGCGCGTTGCGGATCACGAAATTCGACAATGCCGGTGTCCTCCGGGCCGCGGGTAACAAGACAGGGTACGTCCGGCTGCCGGTAGCGGATACGGGCGGTGCAGGCGAGTGGCAGCGTCGGGGAGGATCCGGCGATCCAGTGCAACCTCCCGGTGCGCAGGCGCCGGTTGAAAAGCGCCGGGTGATTTACGCCCTGAACGACGTACAGGATATTGCGTCCCGGATCCTTGCTTGCGACATACCACGGGTCGCCGTTCGTCCCTTTTCTCCCGCCGATCCCCAGTCCCTCCCGCTGACCGATGGTATAAAACATCAGCCCATGGTGACGGCCGATGATCTCGTCATCCAGCGTCCTGATTTCACCCGGCCGTCGCGGCAGGTAGCGCTCCAGGAAATCACGGAATTTTCGCTCGCCGATGAAACAGATTCCGGTGCTGTCCTTCTTGTCGTGATTCTGAAACCCGGCCTGTGCGGCCAGTTCGCGCACCACCGCCTTCTTCAGATGACCAATCGGAAAAAGACTGCGTTCGAGCTGCGACTGGTTCAGGGTGTGCAGGAAGTAGGTCTGGTCCTTTCTGTCGTCCACTGCCCTTAACATGCGTGTCGTGCCGTTATTTTCAAGCCGGGTATAGTGGCCGGTCGCGATGGCGTCGGCGCCGTGATCCAGCGCGTAATCGAGAAAGGCGCGGAATTTGATTTCCTGATTGCACAGGATATCAGGATTCGGCGTGCGCCCGGCCTGGTATTCATCCAGGAAGTGCCTGAAGACGCGATTCCAGTAGTCCGCCGAGAAGCTGACCGTCTGCAATCCAATGTCCAGGCGTTCGCAGACACTGCGGGCGTCCTGCAGGTCCTGTTTGGCCGGACAATAGACTTGATCGTCATCGTCATCCCAGTTTTTCATGAAGACGGCAGTCAGCCGGTGGCCTGCCTGCTTGAGCAGCAGCGCGGCGACTGCGGAATCCACGCCCCCGGATAATCCAACGACGACCTGGCTCATTTCCCTATGACCCGGTACTGACGCAAACGTCTTTCATTCATTGTCGGGTTCGCCGCCGTCCTTCCAGATCTCGAGCCTTGCGATGTAGGGCGGCTGGCCGTTGTCCAGGAACCAGGAGTCAACGGCGTACCGGTCTCCGGTTCCGGTATCCTCGATGACCGCGGTTGTGTGCGGCATGCCGATAAACAGCCCGAAGCGGGTCGAGCGTTTGAGAACCCGATGATGGCGCAGCAGACCGGCGCGCTCCAGCAGGCGCAGATAGGTGGTGGTGTTGGTGGATTCATCGATACAGTCGAGTTGCCCGGGTTGACCGAAACCGCGCAGATTTCTTCCCTTGTCGCGGTAGGTCCCGGTATGCCGGCCGACGATCTCCTCGAAGAGGGCAATGGCCCGGGCAATGGCCAGGCGTTCTTCCGCCGCTGTCGTCAACGGGTTTTTCAGTGCTTGAGTGGCCATGTCCCATTCAGCCTGCGAGAGGGCGTCGGTAACGACCGTTGTGCAGCTGTGGTCGTAGCAGACGCTGTAGTGTTCCAGGGTCGGTACCGTGATCCTGTCGAGAGGCATGAAATACGGCGCTGCCTGCGGTCCTGACGGCAGGAATGTCAATGGCAGAATCATGCGCAGGAGCTTATTCAATGTCCGCGAGTAACGACAGCGGGTAACGTGTTCCCGCCAGGTAGTCCTCTATCGATCTCAACACCAGCGGACTGCGCAGCATTTCAGCCTGCCGGCGAATCTCGCCGAGACTCAACCAGAGGGTGTCTTCAATCGCCTCGTCAAGCGGCCGGTCGACATCGTGGCTAAGGCCCGAGCCGGCAAAGGTCACACGCAGGTAGGTTATGCTCTTTGCCGGGTGGCGCCATCGGTACATCCCGATGACTGCGTCAGGCTGGAAGTGCCAGCCAGTCTCTTCGAGGGTTTCCCTGATAACGGCCGCGACCAGGCTCTCTCTATCCTCAAGGTGTCCTGCGGGTTGATTGAACACGGTGCGTCCGGACTCCCGTTCCTGAACCAGGAGAAAACGCCCGTCCTGTTCAATTACGGCGGCGACGGTTACATGTGGCGTCCAGATCATTTATTTTATTTACAATTAGTTATGATTACATTGTGGCATGCAGGCAAGGAAAATGACCAATTCACGCCGCGTGATGAGTTTGTCCGAATCATGATGAATAATGCAAGGAGTTGCAGGGCGGGAGCAGGGTGCGCAGATTAGAGAAGAAGAGCGGGCGCTATTTGACGAGGCGATTGCAGGCATACGGATCCTTATGACAAATTCTGAGCTGGTTTGGCATGACCTGGGCAGGTTCACAGGTGAACGCAGGGACCATAATCAGTCAAGATCTGCCGGTGTGCTAAATGGCACTCGCACAACACCGGCGATTCACCTATAATCCGGACTTCATTTCCGCATCGCGGCGCCCCGTGCGGGCTTGCGCTGCTGCATAAAATGTTAAAGACATACAAATACTAAACGTCAAATAAGCCTGTTGAGGAGGAGTGGGTAATGATGACCATGCTGAAAAAAGCAATTCTGGTAGGAATCTTCTGTGCCTTGTCTGTCGGCAGTGCCATGGCGGCGGATGTGCTGCAGCCTTTCGTGCTGGCTTACAAGACAACCGGTGATGTCTCTACCGTAGCTTCCGACGTCAAGGGCAAGCTCACCGGTGCCGGATTCGAAATTGCCGGTGAATATTCACCCTATGCAGGCGCCGACATCATCGTGGTCACCAACGATTCCCTGAAGGCTAACGCCGCCAAATCCGATCGCGGCGGCTACGGAGCGGCACAGCGCGTTGCCGTTACCAAGAACGGCGATGACGTTGAGGTCACTTATACCAACCCGGTGTACATGGCGGCTGTTTACCGTATGGCAAGCGATCTGGCTGATGTTCGCGCCCAGCTGGAAGGCGCCCTCGGTGCCGAATCGGATTTCGGGTCCGAAAAGAATCTGACGGCCGAAGACCTGCGTAAATACCACTATACGGTCATGATGGAATATTTCGACGATCCCAGTGATCTGGCCGAGTACGACAACCATGCCGAGGCCGTCAAGGCTGTCGAGGCTGCTCTTGCGGCCGGCAAGGGCGGGACTGCCAAGGTTTACCGCATCGACGTTCCCGGCAAGTCCCCGGAGGGCAAGGAGATGACCGTGTTCGGTGTCGCCCTGAAGGGCGTCAACGCCGAGGACTGCAGCGGTGACGAGTTCATCATGAGCCGTATCGACAAGAGCACGCCACGTCATACCGCCCACCTGCCCTATGAGATACTGGTCAACGGCAACGAGGCCGAGGCTCTCTACGGACGTTTCCGTATCGCCATCGACTGGCCGCATCTGCCCATGGTGGCCAGCAGTAACGGTGGGACCTTTTTCAGCATCATGTGCTCACCGAACGCTATCGAGGAAGCACTCATTAATGCCTCCGGCGGCGAGGAATAACAAGCCACCGAACCTGATGCCGGCGCGTATGCGGCGGCAGGCGTGAATACAGAGACCCCTGCCATCGGTAGGGGTCTTTTTTTTGACAACCTCCTGTACACTTTCCAGCCGGCAGAATGGATTCATCACTACTACACAACTGAAGGACGGTTTCATGACGTACAAACATATTGCGGTCCCGGCAAGCGGGGAGAGGATACAGGTCAGGCCTGGAGGCACATTGATGGTGCCAAACTGCCCGATCATCCCTTTTATCGAGGGAGATGGCATCGGGGTGGACATTACACCGGTCATGAGACAGGTGGTGGATGCCGTCGTTGAGCGCGCCTATGCAGGGGAGCGATCCATTGCCTGGTTGGAGATCTATGCCGGAGAGAAAGCCAACGAGGTCTACGGCGAGAATACCTGGTTGCCGGAAGAAACCCTGGATGCCATTCGCGACTTCTCGATCGCGATCAAGGGTCCGCTGACGACGCCGGTCGGCGGCGGCATCCGCTCCCTGAATGTCTCGATGCGGCAGGAACTCGATCTTTACGTCTGTCAACGACCGGTGCGCTATTTTGAAGGCACGCCCAGCCCGCTCAGGGAGCCTGAAAAAACCGATATGGTGATTTTCCGCGAAAATTCCGAGGACATCTACGCTGGCATCGAGTGGGAAGCCGGCAGTGAAGAAGTCAGGAAGGTCATCGATTTCCTGCAGAACGAGATGGGCGTGAAAAAGATCCGCTTCCCGACAAGTTCCGCAATCGGCATCAAACCGGTATCGGAAGAAGGCACCAGGCGTCTGGTGCGCAAGGCGATACAGTACGCCATCGATCAGGACCGCCCGTCGGTTACCCTGGTTCACAAGGGCAACATCATGAAATTCACCGAAGGCGCCTTCAAGAACTGGGGATATGAACTCGCCAGGGAAGAATTCGGTGCGACCGACCTTGACGACGGTCCCTGGTGTCGTTTTGAGAACCCCGGGACCGGCCGGGAGATCATTATCAAGGATGTGATCGCCGATGCTTTCCTGCAGCAGATTCTGCTTCGCCCGGAGGATTACAGCGTTATTGCGACGCTTAATCTGAACGGGGACTATATTTCCGATGCACTGGCCGCGCAGGTCGGGGGTATTGGCATGGCGCCGGGCGCCAACCTGTCTGACAGTGTCGGTTTGTTCGAAGCCACGCACGGGACGGCACCCAAGTATGCCGGGAAGGACATGGTTAATCCGGCTTCACTTGTTTTGTCCGCGGAGATGATGTTGAGACACCTGGGATGGCAGGAGGCCGCCGACAGGATCATCAAGGGCGTGTCGGGCGCGATCTCCGCCGGGACGGTGACCTATGATTTGGCACGCCTTATGGAAGGCGCCACCAAAATCAGTTGTTCACAGTTTGGTGAAGCCATATTAACCCACGCCTGAACGGCGTGGGATAACCTCAGCGATCGGGCGCGAAGGAACGCGCCGGTAAGTTATTGCTCGGCCGCCATGATGTTTGCGGCCTGCAATCCCTTTGGCCCTTCGGTGATTTCGAATTGTACCTTCTGGCCTTCGTTCAGGGTCTTGTACCCGTCCATCTGAATGGCCGAGAAATGCGCAAAGACATCTTCACCACCTTCGTCCGGAGATATAAAGCCATAACCCTTGGAATTGCTGAACCACTTCACTGTACCAATTGCCATATTATCCCTTCCTGAAACATGCCCCTGACGGTATGTCATCCGTCATTCCTGTCTACAGGCATCACCGGCCGCTCCCGGTCGAGAACACCCCGGATTATCCTCCCCCGCCGGCCGGAACCCGACCGCGCGGTTAATAAGTTAATTGTGTCCATTATCCTGAGTCAAGTAGGCAATTCCCTTGCCGATTCATTGCACAGGCTGGCTGTGGTTTATATTGCGCCGCTTTCGGTTCTATAATATATCCAGTCATATGTATCGGCGAGTTTGCGCTGATATTCTTGACCATAAGGAGACCAGGCCGGAACCCATGACGTCACGTACACCTGTTAGACTGGTATTGCAGCCATGACAGACGAACGCCGGAGCAGTGACGAGGAAGGCCTGGCGCTAAAGGAAGTCCGGCCGGAACTCAGGGAACCACCCATGTACAAGGTGGTTCTGCTGAACGATGACTTCACGCCCATGGAATTCGTCGTCATGCTGCTGGAGAAGCTTTTCGGCATGGACCGGGAAAAGGCGACACGTGTCATGTTGCACGTGCATACGCAGGGCAGGGGAGTCTGCGGCATATACACGCACGAAATTGCGGAAACCAAGGTTGCACAGGCCAATGAATATGCAAGACGTCACCAGCATCCCCTGTTATGCAGCATGGAGGAGGTCTAGCCAGATGGCCGGGGTATCGCCATGTTGAGCAAGGAGCTTGAATTCACACTCAATCTCGCCTTCAAGGAGGCCCGGGAAAAGCATCATGAGTTCATGACGGTCGAGCACCTGCTCTTTGCCCTGCTTGGCAATCCCTCCGCCGTCGAGGTCCTGCGCGCCTGCGGCGCAGACCTGGAACAATTGAAGCAGGAGCTGGCCAGGTTTCTGGATGAAACCACCCCGCGTCTGGACGCGGAGGATACCCGGGAAACACAACCCACACTGGGCTTTCAACGGGTGTTGCAGCGCGCCGTATTTCATGTTCAGACTTCCGACAAGAACGAGGTCACCGGCGCCAATGTGCTGGTTGCCATGTTCAGCGAACAGGAATCCCAGGCGGTCTACTTTCTTAACAGAATGAATATCACCCGGCTGGATGTTGTTAATTTCATTTCGCACGGGATTTCCAAGGTGCATGAACAGGGCGACGAAAACATCGAAAGCCCGGGGGCGGGAACCGCTACCGAGGGCGGGCAGAAACAGCCGCTGGAGAATTTCGCCTCAAATCTCAATGAACTCGCCGCCCAGGGAAAGATTGACCCGCTGATCGGGCGCCGTCCCGAGATTCGCCGAACGGTGCAGATACTTTGCCGCCGACGCAAGAACAATCCCTTGTTCGTCGGCGAGGCCGGGGTGGGGAAAACGGCCATTGCCGAGGGACTGGCGAAAATGATTGTCGAGGGTGAAGTGCCTGATGTGCTGCTTGGCAGCACCATCTATTCACTCGATCTCGGTTCGCTGGTCGCCGGTACGAAATATCGCGGTGATTTCGAAAAACGCCTGAAGGCGGTACTGTCGCAGCTGCGGCGGGAGCCCGGAGCGATCCTGTTTATCGACGAGATCCACACCATCATCGGCGCCGGTGCGGCTTCGGGCGGCGTGATGGACGCCTCCAACCTGATCAAACCCATGCTCGCATCCGGTGAGTTGAAATGCATCGGTTCCACGACCTACCAGGAATACCGGGGTATCTTCGAGAAGGACCATGCGTTGTCACGGCGTTTTCAGAAAATCGACATTACCGAACCCAGTGTTGAGGAAACGGTCGAGATCCTGAAAGGACTGCGCGCACGGTTTGAAGAACACCATAACGTAAAGTATTCAGCGCGTGCCCTGCGCGCAGCGGCGGAATTGTCCGATCGTTACATCAACGACCGTCATTTGCCTGACAAGGCCCTGGACGTCATCGATGAGGCGGGGGCGAGCCAGCGACTGAATGCGCCATCCCGACGCCGGAAGACCATCGGCGTTACCGAAATTGAAACCATCATCGCCCAGATGGCGCGCATACCCGCCAAGACGGTGACCGTCTCCGACAAGGAAACCCTGCGCAACCTGGAGCGCGACCTGAAGATGGTGGTGTATGGTCAGGACACGGCCATCGAAACCCTGTCCTCGGCGATCAAGATGTCGCGCTCCGGACTGGGCGAGGAACACAAGCCGATCGGCTCGTTCCTGTTCGCCGGACCGACCGGCGTCGGCAAAACCGAGGTGACGCGGCAGCTGTCACGGATCATGGGTCTGGAGCTGGTGCGCTTCGATATGTCGGAGTACATGGAACGCCACACGGTATCGCGTCTGATTGGCGCCCCGCCCGGTTATGTCGGTTATGACCAGGGTGGTCTGCTTACCGAAGCCATCAGCAAGAATCCCCATGTCGTGCTGCTCCTCGACGAGATCGAAAAGGCGCACCCGGATGTCTTCAATCTGCTGCTCCAGGTGATGGATCACGGTACGCTGACCGACAACAACGGACGCAAGGCCGATTTCAGGAATGTCGTGCTGGTCATGACGACGAACGCCGGGGCGCAGGAGATGAGCCGTCCGTCGATCGGGTTCGCTCGGCAGGATCATTCCTCCGACGGGATGGAAATCATCCGCCGCCTGTTTACCCCTGAATTCCGCAATCGCCTGGATGCCATCGTTCAGTTCAATGCCCTCGACCCGACCGTCATCACCCAGGTAGTCGACAAGTTCATATTCGAGCTCGAGGCGCAGCTGCAGGAACAGCAGGTGACCATAGAGGTCGACGAGTCCGCCCGGTTGTGGCTCGCCGAACACGGCTATGATCCGAAAATGGGCGCTCGACCCATGGCGCGAATCATCCAGCAGCACATCAAGAAGCCGCTGGCGGAGGAATTACTCTTCGGGCGTCTGTCTCACGGCGGCCACCTGCTGATTCGTGAGAAAGGCGGCAGTTTGAGCTTCGAGATCGAGGAAAAGGAATGCGTGCACTGAGTGCGGCAAGTAATGCCAGACTTCAGCGTGCGCGATAGGTAATACGCGCCTTGCTCAGATCGTAGGGTGTCATCTCGACGGTCACCTTGTCCCCCCGCAATATCCGGATATAGTGCTTTCTCATCTTTCCCGAGATGTGTGCGGTCACCACGTGTCCGTTTTCCAGCTGGACACGGAACATCGTATTGGGAAGCGTCTCGATCACGGTCCCCTCCATTTCGATATGTTCTTCCTTAGACATAGAATTCGTTTCTTGGCACTCATTATGGGCGAATTGGCGCTGCATTATACACGGAAGGTCCGAGAGGAAAAAATCGTTATTCCCGGTGAGAACAACACCGGACGGACGGGCTAGAAAAACGCGAAATTCTGCCCGAACCGCCAGGGTGATGGTGGCGGGGCCAGGGAGCATGCCGTATCCAGGATACCGATAAACTCCTTTCGGGGCAGGGGTATGGCACCCAGGCTCTGGAGATGAAGGGTATGAACCTGGCAATCAATCAGGGGGAAGCCCCAGTGACTTAATTGCCGCGCCAGGGTTGCCAGCGCGACCTTCGAGGCGTCGCTGGCGTGCGCGAACATCGATTCCCCGAAAAATACCCGCCCGATCGAAACACCGTACAGGCCACCGACCAGCCGCTTGTCCTGCCAGGATTCCACCGAGTGGGCGTATCCCTGGCGATGCAGTTCCAGGTAAGCCGTCGTCATTTCCGGGGTAATCCAGGTGCCGCTCGCATTGTCGCGAGGTGCGGCGCAGTTGTCGATAACCGCTTCGAAGGCCTCATCGAGCGTTACCCTGAACAGGCGTTTTCTCAACGTCTTTTGCAGGCTGCGGGAAATGTGCACGGTCTCCGGTCGCAGCACGACACGTGGATCCGGCGACCACCACAGGATGGGCTGCCCAGGACCAAACCAGGGAAAGATCCCGTTGACATAGGCGTTGAGCAGGCGCGCGATGGAAAGATCCCCGCCTATGGCGAGTAGACCATCCGGTTCTTTCAGTGCCAGTTCCGCAGCCGGGAAGGTGATATCCTGATTTTCGGGATCCAGCCAGAATGGCGCGGTGCCACGCAGCGTCGTCATGCATCAGACTCCGCGCCGGATGCGCTGTAGGGTGAATATCGGCGCATATCATCCCGGTATTCAAGCATCAGTTCATGCTCCCGGTTCAGAAACCGCTCAATCGCTTCGCGAAAGAACGGGTCCGCTACCCAGTGAGCCGACCAGGTCAGCGTCGGCAGGAAGCCGCGGCTGATCTTGTGTTCGCCCTGTGCGCCCGGTTCGAAAAGGATCAGCCGGTTCCCGATGCAGTACTCGATGCCCTGGTAATAACAGGTCTCGAAGTGCAGGCTGTGATAGTGTCCTGTGCAGCCCCAGTGCCGTCCAAAGAGCGCCGTGTCACTGCGCAGGTTGATGGCGCCGGCGACCGCCTGCTGATCCAGCCAGGCGAATACCAGCACGATCTGCCGGCCCATGCTGCGGCTGATATCGAGAAAGAAATCCAGCGACAGGGTTGGCATGCCTGATTTCTTCTCGAACGTGGAGCGGTAGAAGTCGTGCATGATCAGCCACTGCGCCTCGCTGGCTTCGTGCCCGTGGACAATCTCCATACGGATACCGGCCTCCTCGACGAAGCGCCTTTCGCGGCGGATCTTTTTGCGCTTGCGTGAACTCAGACAGGAGAGGAAATCCTCGAATGAGCGGTAGCCGTCGTCATGCCAGTGAAAATGGCAGCCGGTGCGACGCATCAAGCCATGCCGGAGCAGGGTGTCCGTGTCCTCGCTGTCGGTAAACAGCCAGTGCAGCGATGAGCAGCCTATCTGCGCCGCCAGCCCAAGCGCCTTGTCGACGAGCAGGTCCCTGACCAAGGTGCGATCGACATCGTCCCTGACCAGCAGGCGCGGTCCGGTCGCAGGGGTATACGGTATGGCGGAGACCAGCTTGGGGTAATAGGGTTTACCGGCGCGATGATAGGCTTCCGCCCAGGACCAGTCGAAGACGAATTCACCGTAGGAATTATCCTTGAGATAGAGCGGTGCGGCGCCCGCCAGGGTGCCGGTGTCATCGAATACCGCGACATGCTGCGGATACCACCCATAGACCTCGCCGACGCAGTTGTAACGCTCGAGGGCAGCCAGGAACTCGTGGCGCAGGAACGGATTCGCGCTGCCCGCCACCCGGTTCCACTGTGCGCAGGGAATATCCTCCAGCCGGTTAATAATCTCGGCGCGCATGCATTATTCCCGGCGGGAGTATTCCCGTCTTCCGGCCCGGGCGCAAACTGCGGAAGCGAAGCTCACCGGGTGGCCGCTACCCGCAGGATCGCACTTCAGGTTAATTGCCCGCAGCGAGATTATCCAGGTAACTCTCGGCATCCAGTGCCGCCATGCAGCCGGTGCCGGCGGAAGTCACGGCCTGCCGGTAGACATGATCGCTCACATCGCCGGCGGCGTATACGCCCGCCACGCTGGTGGCCGTGGCATCGCCATCCGTCCCGCTCCTGACGTTGATGTAGCCGTTTTTCATGTCGAGCTGCCCTTCGAAGATCCCGGTATTGGGTTTGTGGCCGATGGCGATGAACACACCCTGCAGCCGGATATCACGGGTCGATTCATCCGTAACATTCCTGATGCGCATGCCGGTCACGCCGCTGTCATCACCGAGCACCTCCTCCAGCACGTGGTTCCACGCAATCGTTACCTTGCCTTCGGTTTCTTTTCTGAACAGGCGGTCCTGCAGGATCTTCTCGGCGCGCAGCGCATCACGCCGGTGGACCAGGGTGACATGGGAGGCGATATTGGCAAGATACAAGGCTTCCTCGACCGCCGTGTTGCCGCCACCGATCACAGCGACTGGCTGATCCCGGTAGAAAAAGCCGTCGCAGGTGGCGCAGCCGGAAACTCCCCGGCCCTTGAAGGTCTCCTCGGAAGGCAGCCCCAGATACATCGCCGAGGCCCCGGTAGCGATGATCAGCGCGTCGCAGGTATAGACGCCGGCATCGCCCTCCAGTCGAAACGGCCGCTGCTTCAGGTTGCAGGTATGGATATGATCGAAGATGATCTCCGTGTGAAAGCGTTCCGCGTGCAGTCGCATGTTTTCCATCAGGGGCGGCCCCTGCAGCGCTTCATCACCACCGGGCCAGTTTTCCACTTCGGTTGTCGTCATCAGCTGGCCACCCTGTTCCAGACCGGTAATCAGAACCGGGTTGAGGTTGGCGCGTGCCGCATAGATGGCCGCCGTATAACCGGCAGGGCCCGAGCCCAGTATCAGAAGGCGGCAGTGCTTGACTTCACTCATGTATACTTGCTCCCTCTTGGGGTTATATGAAGCTGACAGGCCGGGTTTACAATCAGCCGATGATGTGTGGCCGGTCTTGCAGGGCGGCTCGACGCTCGCCTGAAAAAACCACGGGTAATGGTACGTAAGTTGTCAGGATGGGTAAAGCAAGCATGCGTATAGGCATTCCGCGAGAAATTAAAGCCATGGAAGGGCGGGTTGCCATGATACCCGAGGCCTGCAAGCAACTGATCGGCGCCGGCCACACCGTCATCCTTGAGCGGGGCGCCGGCGTCTTGTCCGGATACGGCGATGAGCATTATGCGGCGATCGGGGTCGAACTGGCAGACGGACCGTCCGAGCTCTACGCCGCCGCACAACTGATCCTCAAGGTGAAGGAACCCCAGGCCAGTGAACTGGCGCTGCTGAACAGAGACCACCTGCTGTTCTCCTTCCTGCACCTCGCCGCGGAGCCGGCGCTGGGCCAGCGTCTGCAGGAAATCGGCTTGACCGGCGTCGCCTTCGAAACGGTCGAGGAGGCGTCGGGCCGGTTGCCGCTGCTCGCTCCGATGAGCGATATCGCCGGCCGTATTGCCACCCAGGTCGGAACCTGTCTGCTGCATCAAACCCATGGCGGCAAGGGCCTGTTGCTCGGCGGCCTGCCGGCCGCCGAGCGCGGGCGCGTGATCATTCTCGGTGCCGGCACGGCAGGCGGCAATGCCGCCGTGCTTGCCGCCGCAGCCGGTGCCGAGGTGGTGGTGTTCGACATAAACCGGGATCATCTGGCGGCAATGCGCGCCCTGGGTAACAACGTGACCGGTCTCTACCCTTACGAAGACGCCGTGGCGCGCGAAGTGAGTCGCGCCGATATTGTGATCGGCGCCGTGCTGAAGACCGGCGCCCGCGCGCCGCATATCGTTACCCGACAGATGATCAGCGCCATGCAGGACGGCGGGGTAGTGATCGATATCTCGGTCGATCAGGGCGGCTGTGTCGAGACCACCCGGCCGACCACCTACGAGAATCCGACCTACAAGGAAGAAGGCGTGATCCATTTTGCGGTTACCAATATGCCGGGGGCGGTGCCCAGGAGCGCTTCACAGGCTCTGTCGGCCGCCCTGCTGCCCTATGTTCTCGCGCTCGCCCGTCCGGACTGGAAATCCTGCAAACCCTTGACCCGGGGGATCAATATCGAGGCCGGCGAGATTCGACACCCGGCACTGAAAGAAACGTTTGCCTGAGCTGCTAAAGGCAATTAAATTAGCGCATTGGCACGCATAGTTACGAAAGAGGATGATTTTGGCTCAGGCACGACGCAAAAAGGAAGAGAAAGCTAAACTGGCCCATCATGTCACGCGGGGTTTGCGCGAGGGGGCCCTGCTCATACTTGGTACGCTGGGTATCTACCTGCTGGTATCCCTCGCCAGCTATTTTCCGGGTGATCCGGGCTGGTCGCACAGCAGTTCGGTTGCAGAAATCCGCAACGCCGGCGGTGTCGTCGGGGCATGGCTGGCCGACGTCCTGCTGTATCTGTTCGGCTACCTCGCCTATCTGTTGCCTGTCATGATCGCCTACAGCGGCTGGCTGGTCTTCAGGGGGCGTACCCCCAGCGGCGGTATCGATCTGCATATTCTGGCGATTCGCTGGTCGGGATTTCTGCTGACGGTCGGCGCCGGCTGCGGACTGGCCACGCTGGAATTTGGGCTGCCCACCGGCACAATGCCAGCCGGCGCCGGAGGCGTACTCGGCAGGGTGGTGGGGTCCAGCCTGTCGGACCTGTTCAGCCTGGTTGGCGCAAACCTGTTCCTGCTGGCGCTGTTTCTCACCGGCGTCACGCTGTTCACCGGCCTGTCCTGGCTCTCGGTGATGGACTTTACCGGCAAATACATGCTGGTGGCGGCCGATGCCGCCTATGCCATGGCCGGGCGGGTGCCGGAATACATCATCGGCTGGCGTGCACAGCGCCAGCGCCAGGAGCATGTAAAGACCCTCCAGGAAAAAACCGCCAACCGCAAGCCGCCGCGCATCGAGCCGGTGATCAAACCGGTCCAGAAAAGTGAGCGCCAGGAGCGCGAGCGGCAGGTACCGCTGTTCGATCCACCTCCGAATACCGAATTGCCTCCGCTGTCATTGCTCGATCCGCCGCGCCCGTCGGGGGAAGGTTATTCGCCGGCGGCACTGGAGGCCATGTCGCGCCTCGTGGAAATGAAGTTGCTGGATTTCAACATCGAGGTGCAGGTGGTGGAGGTTCATCCCGGTCCGGTCATCACGCGCTTCGAACTCGATCTGGGCGCCGGGGTGAAAGTCAGCCAGGTGTCCAATCTGGCCAAGGATATCGCGCGCGCCCTGTCGGCGATCAGCGTGCGTATCGTGGATGTCATTCCCGGCAAATCGGTCATCGGGCTCGAGATACCCAATGAACACCGTGACATCATCAGCCTGAGCGAGATCCTGAACTCGGAGGAATACGACAGCTCGTACTCGCCGCTGACGCTTGCCCTGGGCAAGGATATCGGCGGTCAGCCGGTGGTGGCCGATCTCGCGCGGATGCCGCACCTGCTGGTTGCCGGCACAACCGGTTCCGGCAAGTCCGTCGCCATCAATGCCATGATCCTCAGCCTGCTCTACAAGACGCTGCCGAAAGATGTCCGGCTCATCATGATCGATCCGAAAATGCTCGAACTGTCCATCTATGAAGGCATTCCCCATCTGCTTACTCCGGTGGTAACCGACATGAAGGAGGCAGCCAACGCGCTGCGCTGGTGCGTGAGTGAGATGGAGCGGCGCTACAAGCTGATGGCAGCGCTGGGGGTGCGCAATATCGCCAATTACAACCGCAAGGTGAAGGAAGCCGAGGAGGCGGGTGAACCGATCCCCGATCCGCTGTTCATTCCCGAGGAAATGCTGGAGGACGCCGAGCACCCGGTGTTACAGCCTCTGCCCTATATCGTCATCATCATCGACGAACTGGCCGACATGATGCTGGTCGTCGGCAAGAAGGTGGAGGAACTGATTGCCCGGCTGGCGCAGAAGGCGCGTGCCTCCGGCGTCCATCTGATCCTCGCGACCCAGCGTCCCTCGGTGGATGTCATCACCGGCCTGATCAAGGCCAATATCCCGACCCGCATCGCCTTCCAGGTTTCGGCCAAGGTGGATTCGCGCACCATCCTCGACCAAATGGGCGCCGAGGCCCTGCTCGGCCACGGCGACATGCTCTACATGATGCCGGGGACTTCCGTGCCGGTGCGCGTACACGGTGCCTTTGTTTCCGATCAGGAAGTGCACAAGGTGGTCGGCCACCTCAAGGGCCGGTCCGAACCGGATTACATGACGGAAATCCTGGAGTCTTCCTCGGAGTCGGTTCCCGGGCTCTCGCCTGCGGAAGGGGACAGCGACGACACGGAGTCGGATCCGTTGTATGACCAGGCCGTGGCCATCGTTACCGAAACCCGGCGTGCCTCCATTTCCGGTGTGCAGCGCCGCCTGAAGATCGGCTATAACCGCGCCGCCCGCATGATTGAACACATGGAGGAAACCGGCATCGTCGGTCCGGCGCAATCCAACGGCAGCCGCGAGGTGCTGGCGCCGCCGCCGGTCGATGCCTGATGCGCCGCCTGCCGCATTCACTGCGTCTGCTATTCGGCATGGCTTGCCTGCTGACGGGTCCGCTGGTCGTCGCGGGCAGCGCCCTCGATACCGTTCATGCCTTCTTCAAGGAGCTGCATACCCTGGAGGCGGACTTTCATCAGCAGGTTCTCACCAGCGAGGGCAAGCTGCAACAGGAGTCCGACGGCCATGTCTGGATATTGCGCCCGGGAAGATTTCGCTGGAATTACCAGACACCCTATAAGCAGCAGCTGGTGGCGGATGGCCGGCGCCTGTGGTCCTATGACGAGGATCTGGCGCAGGTCAGCGTTCAGCCGATGGATAAGGTATTCAGCGCGACGCCGGCCATGCTGCTGAGCGGAAATGAACCGCTCGAAAAGGTATTCCGCATGCAGGAACAGCCTGCGGACGATGGCCAGCAGCAGGTTCTACTTACGCCGAAAAGCGATGACAGCAGCGTCATCGAGGTTCATCTCTTTTTCGTGAAAGGTGAATTATCGCGCATTGTAGCCAGGGACAACTTCGGGAATACCACCTCGTTCACCTTCAGCGACGTGGTCCGGAATGGCGCCGTGGACGAGAACATCTTTCACTTCGTGCCGCCGCCGGATGTGGATGTCGTCGGCGACGCCAAGTAATGGCGTATGGCGGACAAGAACGGCGGATATATGCCTGGATAGCCAGTGAATCACGCGGGAATACACAAAAGGATGTTGATTACGGAACATCAGAGTACGTCATCCCCGCGCATGCGGGGATCCAGTATCTCATTGGTTCTACACAGGCTGGATGATTCGCTTCGCTCACCCTTCGGGCCGCCCTTTGGGCGTTCAACGCGCGACGCGCTTTTGTCCCGCTTTCGCGGGAATGACAGACTTAATCATCCCCTTACTGTAATAACCTGTACTTCGTGACCATTGCGGCATTTGCGTGGATACACGGTCGCGTGTCATGAATAGTACAACGCCAAAAAGCACTGACGCCTGGCGTCCATTGGCCGACCGGATGAGGCCACACACCCTGGATGCCTTCACCGGTCAGTCGCACATCCTGGGACCGGGGAAACCCCTGCGCCGCGCCATCGAGGAGGGGCATCTGCATTCCATGATCCTGTGGGGTCCTCCGGGCACCGGCAAGACCACGCTGGCGAGGCTGCTCGCCGAGCAGACCAGGGCCGAATTCCTCACTCTTTCGGCGGTCATGGCCGGCGTCAAGGACATCCGCGCCGCCGTCGAAGCCGCCATGCACCTGCGCGATCTGGAAGCGCGCCTGACTATCCTGTTCATCGATGAGGTACACCGTTTCAACAAGGCGCAGCAGGATGCCTTTCTGCCCTATGTGGAAAACGGCACGATCATCTTTATTGGCGCCACTACCGAGAATCCGTCTTTCGAACTCAACAGCGCCCTGCTGTCCCGGGCCCGGACCTATACCCTGAAGCGCCTGGATCACGAGGCGTTGCGGCGTATCGTCGATGTTGCCCTCGGGGACCGCGAGCACGGACTCGGGGAGCGTGGACTGACGCTGGCGAAGGACTTGCGCGACCGGCTCGCGCAGGCCGCGGACGGCGATGCACGGCGCGCGCTCAACCTGCTCGAGATCGCCGCCGACCTGGCAGAGACGGAAGGGGATCACGGCCTCATACCCGAAGCGGTAGTGAATGAAGTCATCGCCGGCGGGATGCGCCGCTTCGACAAGGGTGGTGACGTTTTCTACGACCAGATCTCGGCGCTGCACAAATCGGTGCGCGGTTCCTCACCCGATGCCGCCCTCTACTGGCTGGTGCGCATGCTGGACGGCGGTTGCGACCCGCTATACATCGCGCGACGACTGGCGCGCATGGCCTCCGAGGACATCGGTAATGCCGACCCGCGCGCACTGGGCCTGGCTCTGGATGCCTGGGATGTCCAGGAGCGTCTCGGCAGCCCGGAAGGGGAACTGGCACTGGCCCAGGCCGTGCTCTATCTCGCCTGTGCGCCCAAAAGCAATGCCGTCTACAGCGCCTACAATGAGGCCCGTGCCGATGTGGGTAAACGCGGCTCGCTGGAGGTGCCCGTGCATCTGCGCAACGCCCCTACGCGCCTCATGAAGGAACTTGGCTACGGCAGGGCGTACCGCTATGCCCATGACGAACCCGAGGCCTATGCCGCCGGCGAGCAGTATTTCCCCGAGGGCATGGCGGCGGTGCACTATTACCGGCCGGTCGAGCGCGGCCTGGAAATCCGGATCGCCGAGAAACTGGCCCACCTGCGGGAACTGGACCGCAAGCACAAGGGTTGAACCGCCGCAGGGAAGGTGTCTGGCATGCGACCGGCGTTGAATCGTCCTTGTGAACGATGCACACGATGCGGCCAGCGTGTACCATAACCGGCCATGAACCCTGAGACGGCGGCATGAGGCAGTTGCTGGCGATTGCGGCAGGCGGCGCCGTCGGCGCGCTACTGCGTTACTGGGTGTCGACCGGCACCCACGCGGTTCTGGGTCGGGGATTCCCCTACGGCACTTTCACCGTCAATGTCCTGGGCAGCCTGATGATGGGCTTTCTGTATGTCTGGTTGCTTGACCGCATTGTCACGGGACCGGTGGTGCGCGCCTTTCTGCTGATCGGATTACTGGGCGGCTTTACGACATTCTCGACGTTTTCCATCGAGTCCCTGAACCTGATCGAGGCCGGGCAGCTACTGAAGGCCCTTGTTAACGTCCTGCTCAGCATGACGGTCTGTATTACCGCCGCCGGACTGGGCGTGCTGATTGCGAGGCAACTATGAAAGAACTGGATGTCACTTGTGTACGCGTTTATCTGACGGAGGCGGAGGGCAAGCTCGAACACCTGCTCGAGTGCCTGCATGATGACCAGAAAGTACTTGGCGTGACCGTATACCGCGGTATCAGCGGTTTCGGCAAGCACGGCAAGATGCATTCCTCCTCACTGCTGGATATCTCGTTGAACCTGCCGCTGGTGATCGAATTCTTCGATACCCCGGAAAAAACCGTCTCGATCATCGAGTACCTGTATACGCGACTGGACCCGGGGCATATCGTGAGCTGGCCGGCCACAGCCTATGTTTGAGGCCGGGCATGAAACCTCTCGCCTGAGTCACTTCTCCAACACCTGAAGAAAAAATGCTTGATTCCAAACTGATCCGCACCGACCTCGACCAGGTCGCCGCCGCGCTTGCCCGGCGCGGCTTTGCTCTCGACACTGCGCGCCTGGAGGAACTCGAGGAGCGTCGCAAGGCCCTGCAGATGAAGGCCCAGGAGCTGCAGACACAACGCAACCGGCGGTCGAAGGAAATCGGCATGGCCAAGGGCGCGGGTGTGGATATCGGCCCGCTGCTCGCGCAGATTGAAGGCCTGGGGAGCCAGCATAAAGCGGCCGAGGCCGACCTGGCGCAGCTGCAGGAAGTGCTCGGCGATGTCCTGATGGGGATCCCGAACATCCCGCACGAATCCGTGCCGGAAGGACGCAGTGAGGCGGACAACCTGGAAATCCGGCGCTGGGGCGAACCGCGCGCACCGGATTTCGAGCCCGTGGATCACGTCGACCTGGGTGAACGGCTCGGCCTTCTCGATTTCCAGAGCGCCGCCAGGATTTCAGGGGCCCGCTTCTGCGTGATGCAGGGATCGCTGGCGCGCCTGCACCGGGCGTTGATCCAGTTCATGCTCGATACTCACACCCGGGAACATGGCTACACCGAGGTGTACGTGCCCTATCTGGTGAATACCGACAGTCTACGTGGCACCGGGCAGCTGCCCAAGTTCGAGGAAGATCTCTTCCGGACCTGCAGTGAACCGGCGTACTACCTGATACCGACCGCCGAGGTGCCGGTCACCAATCTGGTGCGCGGAACGATTACCGAAGACGATGCCATGCCCCTGCGTTTTGTGGCGCACACCCCGTGTTTCCGTTCCGAGGCCGGTTCCTACGGCAAGGACACCCGCGGCATGATACGCCAGCACCAGTTCGAGAAGGTCGAGCTGGTGCAGGTGGTCCGCTCCCAGGACTCCTATGAAGCGCTGGAAACGCTCACCGGACATGCGGAAAGCATCCTGCAGCGCCTGGAGCTTCCCTACCGGGTGGTGGCACTGTGCAGCGGCGACATCGGCTTCTCCTCCGCCAAGACCTACGATCTCGAGGTATGGCTGCCGGGTCAGCAGAAATACCGCGAGATTTCCTCCTGCAGCAACTTCGAGGCCTTCCAGGCGCGGCGCATGCAGGCTCGCTGGCGCAATCCGGAAACCGGAAAACCTGAACTGGTGCACACGCTGAACGGTTCCGGTCTTGCCGTCGGACGCACGCTGGTCGCGGTCATGGAGAATTACCAGCAGGCCGATGGTTCGATATGCATCCCCGAGGCACTGCAGGGCTACATGGGCGGGCTGGAGACGATCGGCGCTGTTTGATTATCGTGTGTGACAGGTAGCTCCCCGACACGCATTGGCTGTTGCGGCTCACGCGGAACAAACAGCAGGGTGCCGGACTCGTCATCCTTGCGCCAGGTCAGTGCGAGTTTGCCTGCCAGGAAGCTGTAGTGCGTAACACTCCCCAATGCCTCCAGGTACCGGTTCTCCAGGTCCATGATCTCTTCCTGACAGGCCATGCGGGTGCCGCCGATCCCGCTTATGCGCAGGTCGCCGGGCAGTTCGCTGCCTTCTTTCACGCTGGCAAAATAACGGTTGCAGGCGCTCTTGCCCGAGATGCGATCGCCGTCGAAGACCAGTGTGATCTCGGGTTGCGCCGCCAGCGGCCCGTTCACATCCAGGCGGTTCAGCACCCATTCCGTGCCGGCGAGATCGGCGAGTGACAGTGTGCCGGTGATTCGTGACGCATTGACATGCAGACCCGATGCATCGAGGACCCAGGAACGCGTGGCTTTTTGCGAGGGACAGCAGGCGGCATCGCTGGGACCCTGTTGTACCACGTAGAGTTCGATCCTGTTGCCGACGATGCGCCCGGCCCGCACCTGTACACGCTCACCGATCAGTGCCGTGTCCAGAGTATAGGGTTTGTCATCACGCAGGCCGGTTACCGCGATGTAGCTATAGGTGCCCGATCCGCCGGTACTCTCCCAGAGTAGGACGACGGCCTCATCGTTGCCGTCGGCGTTGAGGTCTCCGGTCAGGATGAAATCATCAACCAGCCCAACGGCAGGGCGGGAACTGCCTCCCGCCACGAAGGGCTCACCCACCCAGTGACCATTCGTCAACGTTATGGCGTGCTCGAAGATACCCGTATAGGCTATGTTGGCCAGTTGTTCCGGTGTGGGCGGCGGCGCCTGCCGGTGTGACTGCAAGTGCGCCCAGAACGGCCGCGCCGGCTGCAATAAAATACCCGTTGATGCGTATCATCGAACGACTCCTGGATGCATAGGTGTCATTATGGGACAATGCCGTTAACACAGCAGCCGGCTTTCCTCTCGTTGTTACTGCAACATGCGCAGCTTTCGCCGCAATTGCTCCGTCCTCGGAAGCCGGTAATCGAATCCGTAGGGCGCCGCCTCCCAGTGCCCGTACATGGGATTGGGGAAAACAATCCATTCGCGGCCCCAGCGTTGCATATAACGATCCGCCAGTTCACTGCGGACGGATGGATCGGCCCTCGAACCGGTCACGAAATCCTCCAGGTTGTCGCCCAGCAGGAGCAGGATGCGATAGTGTTCCGCAACCCCGGCACGGTAATCCGACTTGCTTTTGCCGTCAGCCAGTAACAGCCGCGTTTCGTCGGGAAATGGCAGCTGCAGATATCGAAGGTTCCTTGTCGTGCACTCACGCAGTGACTCCCTGCGCGCGCTGTAGTAAAAAACAGTGACACCATGAGCGACGGCATAGTCGAGAAACTCACGGGCACCCGGGATGGCAGGGGCGTTCTCGTCCCGGCACCAGTCTGCGAAACTTTCGGGAGAGTAGCTTCCCAGCCACCGTATGATCCGTACTTCATAGCTCGTGTCATCGAGTATCGTTTCATCGAGATCGGCGATGATCGCCGGCGGCAGACCGGTGGCATCCCCTGTCTGCTCCAGGGCGGCGCTCCACCGCGGATCCGCCAGTGCCTGATCCAGATTCATACGCGCCAGGCGGTAGGTCTGCC
>CAVXNM010000057.1:0-31709 GCA_963763115.1 uncultured Gammaproteobacteria bacterium | reverse complement strand
ATTCGACAGACGCTTTCGTAACGGGAAGGAAACGCTTCAAGCACTAAGAAGACAGACAGGACAACTCGACCCCGCTTCGGCGGGGATTTTTATGGGTTGCAGGAAAGTAAGTTACATCCCCGAATGTCTGAGAGCCGTGTCGACAAAGCCTGTTTGTTCGTGCTACGAAACGGCAACTTTCAGTACATATAAGACATGCACCGAAGCGCACCGGACGTCCGTTAAGGGTCCGGAACGCGGCATTCACTGGTTGTTTATATTTCGATTAACTAAATGACCGGAAAGGGTCGCAAACCTGCCGTTCCATGGATCACGGCATATGTCTTAGATGCAGCAACTCCGGACATATCGGCACATCTATCGCACCTGTTGTTATTTCTCATTTCGTGTCAGTTCCTCTATACACTGACCTGGCATCCAGGCAGTTAATTGTCTTTTAGCCTCTTCCAGTTGTTCTGGGGTGAGTTCATCAGTAAGACGTGAAACTCGCTTCTTCGCCTTCTCATCGCCATTCTGAGACGCGAGGCTGTACCAGACCCAGGCGCGTACGGGATCGACTTTTTTAGCGTATTTGCCGTAATTGTAGATGTCACCGATGTAAAGCTGCGCATCGGCATGACCGAGATCGGCATTGGGGCAATAGGTGCCAGCTTCCTTGGCAATCCCGACCGTATTACCCCTCTCGCGAATACATTCTGCGCCGGAACATGCCCTTTCCTTATCTGGTGAAAAAATGGGGTATGGGTTTTCCGCTGCGGCCACGACACCAATTCGTAGAACTTTATTTCTCGTTAGTGACTGCAACATCACCTCTGCGGCCTGCCTACCTACCATCTGGCATATATCCTCTGCAGGATGTTCAATTTTTGCAACTGGTATCACGACATACAAGTGAGCAAATGTTTTTTTGTGCCAGCCATTAACTTCCACCGCATCGATTAAACGTTTATTCTTCATGTCTATGACTACAGCAGAAGAAGTTTCGAGGTCATCATCAGCGATAAGCCCAACAATAAATAATTCCATAGCTTCGTTTTCTACATCTATAAGCTGATGGTATGCAACAACGATAAAATCCATATCAAGAGTTTCTAAGGCACGCGAATACGGTTCTTCAAAGAGAACCCTTAATTTTAGCATATCTTTATCAGTTCCTATGACCTCCCAAAACTCAGCTGGCGGAATAATATGTACACTCCTAAGAACAAGTCTTATCCCCTCCGCAATACAATCCAAATTTGCGATTTCGTTCTCCTCACCAAAATTCGAAGACGCGGTTACTTCGGATGTCGTTTCAACCATGCTATAGAATTTTGTCTTTTTTTCATCATGTGCTAATTCGACGCGTTTAGTCATGATAATGTTGTTTATTTGATTGTTATTGAGCATGTCTGAATCCAATACTCTTTCATTCGGAATCTCTAGTTCTACGCATCCATAGAGGGTCAAGCCGAGAAAAGCAATGAGTAATAAGCGGGTAGTAAAAATCATAGACTTAATGCAGCTGTACAACTAAGACGTAGTCATGTGGAAACATTTGCAGACACCTTACCAACGTTTCAGGGCAAATCACGTCAGGCAAATTGTGACTTTTCGTCTATAGCTTGGGAAAAACAATTTTTTATACTTACTCATCACAATCTAATAGTTGAAGGCGTCTATTGGCGATTATTTTTTTTCCTAAATTATGTTTTTCAAGACTCATCATTCCGTACGGATTGCTTTGCAAGCTTATATAGATATTTTCTCCCTTTGGACACTCAAATTTATATTGCCTGTCGTGGTTTATAGAATAGCCTGAAGATACTTGTAGCGATTTAACCCCAGGGTCTAACTTACATAACACATACGTTTCATCATCTAGTGGCTTGTCTTTTAGATTGGCGAATGTTAACAATACCCGATAATCTTCTGTATATAGGTATACGCCACAGGTAGTTTTGTCCGGTACGAAGTGCTTGGCATGGTCGTCTTCGCGGTGTGACGCGGTAATGATTGTCACGGAGTCGTCCAATCGCATCGAACCTGTTGGAATAAGGACAGAATCGTCCTCCCCTGCAAAATATTTCCAGTCCCGGGCACAGACGCCATCCTGCCGGCAGGCTTCACTAACGTATTTCCAGTCCATCTCACCTCCTTTCAGGTCAATCCCAAGAAGTACACCGGTGGCGTCGAATGCAATAAACAGCACATGGTAACTGCTGTAGAGTGGTAACCAAACAGGTGCTGGCCCTACCAATGGGGGGTTACCGACGATCGTAACTCCTGCCAACTTTCCATGGTGCTGTTGCCAGCCATAAATCCACAGCCGATTGTCACGGCGCGTGAGGTCGGGTTTTCCTAATGCCGCCTGCACATCCTCACGTGTGCTAACTCCGAGGGTAAAGGTTTTGAGTTCCTGCTCGCTGACACGCGGTTCATCGGCCTTCCAAGGAATCGGGACGCATCCGCTGAACACCAAAGAAGCGGCGAGAAGTACAGCCATCAAGCGACGGCTTCTCGGTATTGTAAGCATTTCTTTGAAATGCGTTCTATGGACTTGTCTCATCGTCATCCAATAGCCACTGTTTCGACCACCTAGAAAAGCTGGTGCGAAGCGTTGGAATCGGTCGATAATTACTGGATACATCATGATTTAACAGCGCACATGTTATCAGCGCTATTGTGGAAGCTACGTATACAAGCGCTTTAATACGCTACTATTGCGTATGTCCGAGCTGGGTCGAAAATTGCCTACCAGAGTCAGGTTTGGGAATGGCAAGTTTCAGTACGTTCCAGACATGCCCCGTAGCACGCCGGACGTCCGGTTAGGGTCCGGAAACCGCCATTCACTGGTTTCTTATATTTCGATTAACTAAATGACCGGAAAGGGCTGCATACCTGCCGTGCCCTGGGGCAGTGCTTTTGTCTTGGTTGCCGCAAAAGCAGACATCCAGCAGAGAATGAAAAACGGCCCCAAGCCGTTCCGCACGAATCACATGAGGTAGGGCCTTGATGCGCTTGAGGCCTTCGACTTCCGACTAAATGCTCTCCGCTTCCTGCCGGATGGCGATGCGATCGCTTGCCGATTCACTCTGATGCCCATCGATGCCGTCCAGACGCGCGCGTGCTTCGATCGAAGCGGCGGCGTGCCCGGGGGGCACGATTACAAGGATGTGCCGGACACATTCATGACCGCGATGCCATGTTTGAAAAGGTCCTGCCCAAAGGAAGGGCCAGTACTTAAGTTTATGGCTGATTACTTAACTACTGATGTCACGTTCTCGCGAAGCCCAGGCTGCCAATGATTGTCCGGCGTAACCGATCAAGAAAGGGCGAAATGCCGTCCTTATACGTCATTCAGCATCTGCCACAGCCTTGTGCCAGCCATTTATTGCATATGCCCAGACTAATGCTAGACTTCCTGTTACTCACCGCCCGCTCGCCACTCGCATGCTTCCAGTACCGGCGGACCTCCAGAGGCTGGCACCCGGTGAAAGAACAATGGCCGGCATCAAGAAACCACCAGAACCGCCTTGGCCTGAACATAACTAAAGACAGCCGTCCTTTACTATCGTCAAAAACAATGACGCACCCACAACATACATTAGGAGGAACAACAATGTCGATGAATAACACATCCGCTGCGTTGCTTGGCGCAATCCTGCTGGTGATCGCGGCACCCGTGTCCGCCGCAGGACCAACCGCGACCATGTTGTCCAACACCTGTGCCGGCTGCCATGGAACTGACGGGGCAAGTGTCGGGCCCGCATCTCCAACCATCTCCGGGATGTCGGCACCCTATTTCATCGATACGATGAAGGCATTCAGGGATGGCAGCCGGGCGAGTACAGTGATGGGCCGTCTCGCCAAGGGTTACACTGACGAAGAAATTGAGCTCATGGCGGGATGGTTTGCCGAGAAGCCCTTTGTGCCCGCCAAGCAGGAGACAGACGCAGCTGCCGTATCCAAGGGTGAAAAACTTTACGCCGACAACTGTGATACGTGCCACGAGGAAAATGGTTCGCTTGCCAGTGACGATGCAGGCATCCTCGCCGGCCAATGGTTGCCTTATCTGAACTACACAATGGCCAATTTCAGGTCCGGCGCAAGACCCATGGACAAGAAGATGAAAAGGAAGGTCGATGATCTGGACGATGCACAGATCGATGCGTTGTTGCAGTTCTTTGCCAGCCAGCAATAGCTCACAGGGGAGAATCAAAATCATGAAACAGCTTACACGCAGAGATTTCGTCAAGCTTCTGGGTGGCACGGCAGCCGTCGGTGCGCTGGGCTTCCCTGCCATCGTCACGGCGGGCGGTAGCAAGAAGGTAGTGGTTGTCGGGGGTGGTGCCGGAGGTGGCACCGCGGCAAAGTATATACGTATGGCCGATCCCACGATCGAAGTCACGCTCATTGAGCCGAACAAGCACTACTACTCGTGCTTTCTGAGCAACGAGGTGATCAGCGGCCACCGCAGTATGGACACGATCAGGTTCGGCTATGATGGTCTGCGCAAGCACGGGGTCAAGGTGGTGCATGACACGGTCACAGGCATCGACGCAGCGGCCCGCAAGGTCACCACCAAGGGCGGGCAGAGCTTCGGCTATGCCCGGGCCATTGTCGCACCCGGCATCTCGTTCCGGTGGAATGCCATCGAAGGCTATAACATGGCAGCCAGCGAGAAGATGCCCCATGCGTGGGAGGCCGGACCGCAGACCGAATTGCTGCGCAAACAGGTCATGGCCATGAAGGATGGTGGAACGGTGATTATTGTTGCACCGCCCAACCCGTTCCGGTGCCCGCCGGGACCGTACGAACGCTCCTGCCAGATTGCCAGCTACCTGAAAAATAACAAGCCGAAGTCAAAGATCCTGATACTCGATGCCAAGGACAGTTTTTCCAAGCAGGGCCTGTTTACCCAGGCGTGGGACCGCCACTACAAGGGCATGGTGGAATGGCTCAAGGCCGCGGACACCGGGGGCGGCGTCAAGAGCGTCGATGTCAAGGCAAATTCCGTTTCGACAGACTTCGATACGTACAAGGGGGCGGTTGTCAACGTCATACCCGCACAGAAGGCCGGCACGATTGCCGAGGTCGCAGGACTGACAGATGACACGGGCTGGTGCCCTATCGTGGGCAAGACCTTCGAATCTAGCATCCATAAGGGTATCCATGTCGTTGGTGACGCGGCAAACCAGGCGCCGTTGCCGAAATCGGCGTACGCGGCCAGCTCGGAAGCCAAGGTCGTGGCTGCTGCGGTAGTGGACCTTGTCAACGACCGCGAGCCGGGGACACCGTCCTGGGTCAACACCTGCTACAGCATTGTGGCACCAGATGACGCCGTCTCTGTTGCCATGGTGTATAAATTGGGTGCCGACGGCAAGGTGGCCAAAATCGAGGGCGCGGGCGGGTTAACGCCGATAGACAGTTCAGCCGAGGACCGCAAGCGCGAGGTGCAGTACGCGTACAGCTGGTTCGACAACATTACGCACGATATATTCGACTAAGACCGCTAACCATCCCCTCTGACATACAGGGCCCGCCCGTGCGGGCCCTGTCTTTTCAAGAGTATCCGCAGGACATTAGGACGCACGCCGGCATCTTCCTGGTTGTTGCTGTTATTTGTCGTCTTTTCCCTGCCGAAAGGGCCTGGTCTTGCGGCGGATGAACACATCGTGATAACCGGACGCCGGCGGCGGCACAACACGGTACGGGCTGCCTGTTCCAGTACCCCGTCTGTCGGTAAGTCGGCGGCCTCACCGGTACTGTACGTCGCAGCGCACCCGCAGGAAGCCGTGCTCGAGGCAGCCGCACTCGAGGTAATCCTCGAACTTCTGTTTAGCATACCCCGGCAAGACCGTGCCCTGCGCCGCCAAGTGGGCCTTGAACGCGGGATAATATTCCTGGACAAGCTGATAAAGGAGAGTGCGCTCCGGACGATGGCGCGTGTACACCGACGCGCCGACACCCGAATTGGCTTCCCTGTCAACCGGTAAGGGCAACATGATCGCATCCTTGCGAGGTTGTCCTGAATGTCAGACTAGCAAACGGAACGGGTCTCAGCCAGCTCGTGGCATGCCCCGGGAGTCGTAAGCACGTGAGCCCCTTCTTAGGGTGGAGGGTTAGCGCTGAGGTCCGAGGTCTGAGGACCTGCCACTCTACACCCCGGCGCCACAGCCACGTGCCTGCGCGACGACCTCAGCGCTAAGACCTCAGAACACGGCGCACAGTAGCTGCAGGTGCCTTTGCCCTGTCAGCGAGTCCATAAAATCGGTTTTGGACTAGGCCCAGCGAAAAAAAGTCTCAGAAAAAATTTGGCGTGATCCTTCCGCTGCCGGAACTGCGGTGGCGGAACTGTCAGAATTCCCCTTTCGCGGCCCCCTCCATGATCTCGCGCATCGTGCGGCGGACCTTCAGGGCGTCCGCCTTGAGTTCGGGTGGCAGTTCCCTGGCACCATGGATCAGAAAATCCATGTTGAGTGTATACAGCCAGAGCTTGCCTTCCTTGTCCTCCACCACGCTGATGGTACATGGCATGAAGGCGGTATAGGCTTCGTTGTGATTGATCATCTTGATTCCAACGCGCGCATCGCAGAAGTTCAACAGGTTCACGTGACGAAAGGGCTTTCCCGTCACGGCCTCCGCCTGCTTGTAAAACGGCGACTCGCCGACGAAGAGAAAGTTCCTGGCCGTTGCCAGGCTCTTCATCGACTCCTCCACCTCTTCCGCGCTGATTCCCTCCTCCACGGGGACGGCCCATACGAAGGCATCGGCGATGTCCCGGGTTTCCAGCAACTTGGTGGCGAATTCCTGGTAGAGCCCGAAAGCGTCAGGATCGAATTCGCGGGTTGCATTCCAGATCTGGGCCACGAACACAACCACGATTACCAGGGTAATAAAACCGATGATCGCTAGTATATTGCGCAATAGATTCACGATAATCCCTCCCCCAAGAGCTGAACGTGATGGTGTGGTGCTGGGGAAAGGATAGTCGATGGACCGGATTGTGTATAGAAAATAAACGCCCTTTTCAGCACTCGTCAACTGATCATCCACGGGCAATGAAGGGATCTGCGCCCTGCCACCGCTCCGAAATCCCGCCCCAATCCACACTAACTTGACAATCCTTCGCCTTCGCCTTCGCTGTGGTCCGCAAAAATAGAAATCCATTATTTCTAAAGACATGGTCGCCATAGAAACGCACCACTACATCTGATATGGCATGATATTCCCCATCATGGATAGTGCCCGAACAATAATCGAGCTTCTGAGTGACTTGGCCACGTTCATCTGGCTCGCCCTACGGTCGAATGGCACACTCGCAGCCGATAATCTCTTCCTGCGCAAACAATTGGCCATGTTCCAGGGAACGCAAGGCCAAGTCTCACCGGCCTGACACGCCCGTCCGAATCTCGCTCGTGCTGCTTTCCAGGTTATTCAACTGGTGTGATGCGCTGGTCGTTGTCCAGTCCCGCACATGGGGCTACGAGCACTGAGAACACCTCCGCGAAGCCCAAAACGCATCGCGGAACTGGCGAAGAAAGTGGAGGCGGGTATTGGTAGGAACCGCGTTAGCCAATGCATGTTACCGTACACCCAATCTCGGAATCCCCAAGTTCCACGGAACGAAATAGTCACTTCCTTCGTACCTTTACTGTTCCGCTCCCAAACTCGAAAGTACAAGCCAACATCATCCTCACATGGTGGAATCCAGAGTGGGTTACTAATTTCCTTCCATCCCCTAGTACTTAGTATCCCTTCTAAATCTTCTCTATCTTCAGGGGAAATTTTTCGCTCCGGCAATGCCGTGCCGCAATCTTGATCTTCAGCGTACGCAAGCGATGACATGGCCGCGTACTCAACGAAGCGCTCCGATGCGGCGGGAAGATTTGCGAGGAACATACGGAAGTGTGATGACCGGATTCTCGGTTTGTTGTCACCGAGAACTTCTCCACCACAGTCTTCAACTGCAAGGTGCGTGCAGCCTCCAATTCCGATTAGTAGCGTAAACAGTAATAAAGTAAGATACTTTTTACGCTTGCACGGAGTGCGGATCTGCAACATGGCGTTATGCTTCAGAGTCATTAATTCATAACTCAGCAAGAATATCTTTATGACGCCCAGCAGGTATTAAACGGGCAAAAAGTTCACGTATATCAGGAATCGTGATTATATACGTATTTCTACGTATCGCGCTGATTGCATAGTCAATTTGTATGCTTCGGTCACGATATCAGAAAACGCAAGTGCTGACAGCGCATAACTGCAGTGCTTGATTGTTTTGAGAGGTCTCCCAATGACTGGAAGGTCCGGAAACAGTAAGTTCCAGACATGCACCGCCGCGCGCCGGACGTCCGGATAGGGTCAGGAAGTCGCCATTCACTGGTCCGTTATATTTCGATTACCCTTCCCTAGTGCAGCAAACCTGCTCCGACTCCCTTTTAATGCGAGAAGTGATTCTTTGCGCTACTGCATCCCGTTTAAAATCTTCCGTGTAGTTCCGTCTCTTTCTCGTTTCTGTTGCCATCTCTCACCTCGTTATGGCATTTTACCGCCTTAACTCGGTGTCCAGATTTAGTAGACCACTTCACCTCAAGGTGACAGCATGAAATATACACAAACCGGTTCAGCGGCACGTACCACTCTCATAACACTGGTTGCTATTGTGGCCTTCTTAGTGGTTGCAATCATGTTGTTGCCCAAAGGGTTTAGCAGCGACACCTCCGTTATCGGACAGGGTTCCCATGTCGTCGTGCTTGCTCACAACAAGGATTCCGTACAAAGCCTGACCCTCATGGACTTACTAAATAATGTTCGTTCTGAATATTCCAGTCGAATTGAATTTCGAGTAATTGATATGAACACACCGCAAGGACAAGCGTTTCTCCAGCAACAACAAGTCCAACTCGGCTCCTTGCTATTTTTTGCGCCAGACGGCACGCGGCAACGCGTCGTCAGCAACATCGATGACGAAACCGAGTTGCGTGCGAGCCTGAATTCAATTTTTGATTAGTCGTAAGTACGACATTCCGTCAATAGCAAGAAGCAAAACCGGGGTCAGAACACAGTTTTCGCGTACAGTAACTTACGGGGAATGACCGGGTTGGGTCGGAAGTTGTAGCCTCGTCTTCCGGCCTTAAAGGTCCGTTTACAGTACAAACACGACATGCACCGTAGCGCACCGGACGTCCGGTAAGGGTCCGGATCCCGCCATTCACTGGTTGCTTATATTTCGATTAACTAAACGACCGGAAAGGGCCGCAAACCTGCCGTGCCCCAGATCAGTGCTTTTGTCTTGGTTGCCGCAAAACGCGACATTTACGAAATGGCGATCAGCCAGCCATCGATATGCGCTTACTGGTTAGCTTCCTCTTCGGCCCGCCGCAGTCCATCTTGCTCGGTTTGCATCGCTGCGTCGAGCCTATTCTGTACTTGGTCTTCCAACTGTTTAGCCTGCTTTGCCTGTTGGGCGCTGAGCTGGGCCTCGGTTACCGCCGTACTTACCACGTCGGCACCGCAGCCAGTTAAGGCGACGGTCAGAATAGCTGAGGATATGAGTCGGTTCATAAATTTGCTCCCTGAGAATTCCGGCGGTCAGAGGCGACCGGCCATGTTGCCCGTCGAAAGTAATCGCCTTATCGGCACTGATGGTGAAATGTGAACTTCTGGGGATCGGGAGCGTGAGTGATACAGAAATCCACGCCTCGTGGTGTCCGCATTTATCGAACAGCAATCGGTCCGGAATACCCTAAAAAACAAGATATACAGATTTAGCCCGCTTATGACCGGAACGCAATTTCGGACGGATCAAGCATCCAATTAAATCGCACATCGTGGCTGGAAACGCGAACATTGAATGCGACATCCCAGATCCAGAGGACGGTATTCACAACTTTATGGTAATTGCTATACGTTATATCGCTTATGAATAAAATCGGCATCTAGTCGTTCGTCGGTGAGAACATAAGCATTTGTCCTTGTGAAAGGAAGTTCCACTGAGTCATAAAAGGCAACAAAAAGACTAGACATGTCGATATTGAGCACGAGGGGAGAAAATGTGCTTAACATGCCCCGTATAATATTGTGAAGGTAAGCGCGCTTATCCGGCTCTAGGGAGACTGGATTGTCCACCATCCTAATACGAAAGAATAAGTCATTGTCAATATCATCTGGACGCTGATGGTAAGAGTGCAGCACCCCATAACGTTGTACACCTTTACGTAGGTTGTCCAATATGTTCGGATAGGAATTTGCTTGTTGCACCGGTGTCCATGGCATGGAATGCGGATTTTCGGTAAACATGCCCCGGACGGGCCAACCGACGATTACAACATTCCCATCTTGAACGGAGAAGCTTCGATTGTAGGGGCGCCCCACCGACTAACAAATGAGTAATCGTGGTCATAGAATCCGCCGAGTTGGACTTGAAAGGGAATATTGGGACTGCTTCTTAGATACGCGAGCAGACCCCGAGAGTCCATGTTGACTTGAGCCTTTCGGTAAACTAAATAATTACGGTTGTTAAAGCAGTCCGGTTGGCTTTCATCGCGTTCTAGTCCAACTACGGTTGCGTGAACCTGGTCGATGTCATATTTTCGGAAGCGCGAGCCGAGCACCTTCACGACGGCGTTTTGGCACGTCACTAAGAATGCAGTCAGATCGCTAGATTTCTCGCCATAGAGCGCGACGATTGTAGCCTGCATAAGTTACTCTCCTTTGACTAAGATCTGACCCACTATGGAGACAAATAAGTACGCTAGTTTCATCAGCACGCTCGCCGAAAAAAGCGGAGATATAATCAGGTCTTATTACGCAATGGATAATATTATTACTGAAATAAAAGAGGATATGAGCCCCGTTACCCGTGCCGATCTCGATGCTGAACAGTTGATGCGGGATCTGATCAGAAAGGCCTATCCAGACCATGGAATTATTGGTGAAGAGTTCGGCAGCGAAAATGTCACTGCAGAATTTGTCTGGACCCTGGATCCGATAGACGGAACGGTATCGTTCACAAGTGGTAGTCCATTATTTGGGACTCTTATCTGCCTCCTACACGAGCAGAAACCGATAATTGGCGCTATTAACATGCCCATACTGAAACACCTGTGCATTGGTGACCGTAGGAAAACTACCATTAACGGACGACCAGTCCAATGTCGAAACATCACTCGTTTATCTGATGCCGTGCTTCTCACTACTGATATTATGAGTATATGGAGAGATAACAAAAAGAACGTGTTTGATTCATTAGTCGGGCAGACACGTCTGTTTCGCACTTGGGGTGACTGTTATGGGTATCTTCTGGTCGCTTCTGGAAAAGCGGATATTATGCTAGACATTGCCATGGCTATATGGGATTTCATGCCTTTAATTCCCATTATAGAAGGAGCAGGAGGCGCAATTACAATATGGTCTGGAGAGGGAGGTGCCAACGGAACGCAATGTTTGGCGACAAATAAGGTCTTACACCCGCACGTGCTCAAGTTATTTAACAAATAGTCACCAGAGGTTCTTTTAAGGCCGGTCTTGCCGAACAGAAGCACGTCCGGGAACGTCCGCTTTCAGTACTTTTAGGCCTGCCCAGAATCGCGGGTGAAGTCTTATATGCGCCCGAAATAAGACATGCCTACTGGGAGCGGTTATGACCGGAATGCCGCAAAACACGACGTTCCCGGTCAACTAAATAGATGGTAGAGATGCCGCAGAATCGCCTGTTAAACAAGTCGCCCACAATAAGGGCTGGTTTTGAGTCGGTTGGAACACCCCGGCTCATTCACAGCACTACCGCAACAGTGCCTCAATCTCTTGGGGGTCAACTTGGACATATCGATGCCGGAAGGATGGCATGGTGGGCGATGTGGATGATGCTTTGGTTACATCGTCACGATTTCTTTTAAAAAAACTACGGTGTATAGAGACCGCCAGGGACGGTATTTGAACCCAAATCCGCAAGACCACCCCATACCACCATCTGATTGCCCGTCCAGATTGCAGTATGTGAGTCACGTCCCTCGGGTGAGTCTAGAGTCGTTGTGTAGAACCACGCGTCATTTACTGGGTCGTATAGTCCACCAATTCGTGGGTATCGACTATCTGGTTTATTAGTTTGTCCGCCCCAGACGATCATCTCAGCGCTTGTCCACACTGCGCTGTGACCACCACGTGCGAGCGGGGCGTTGCTTAGGCTGGTCATCACCCACGAATCACTCACAGGATTATATTTTCCACCGGAATTAAGGTAATGAGTGGGACCATAGATTTCTTCATCATCATAGCCTCCCCACACAATCATCTCGTTACCTGTCCATATGCTGGAATGCCCAGCCCTGCTTGAGGGCGCATTATCACTCGAGGTCGGAAGCCAACTATCAGTGTTTGGGGTCATATCTTCCGCCGCTAGACAAGTACGACGTATTCGTTCCGTAATATGTTTTGCCACCCCACACAACCATTTCTGTGCCGGTCCATACCGCGCCATGCCCATACCGCCCTGTGGGCACATTTACCGTTGACATCGATTGCCACGTGTCCGAGGCGGGGTTGTATCGGCCACCAGCGAGTGGATATATCTGACCACGACTACGTCCGCCCCAGATCAACATTTCACTACCAGTCCATACTGCACCGTGTTCGGCTCTGGTACTTGGTGCACCCTGTGGCGAAATGCTCTGCCACGTATCGGTAGCGGGGTTATATCGTGCACCGTCGTCCAGGGAGTTAGCGCTATCGTCCCATCCGTCCCAGATGATCATTTCAGTGCCAGCCCAGATGGCCGTGTGGTCCGATCTTGGGGAGGGCGCACCCTGGGTGGAAATAGTGGACCATGTATCGGTCATGGGGTTATAGCGCGCACCGTCGTTCCGAGCGACACCAAACGATCCGCCCCAGATGATCATTTCAGTGCCGGTCCAGATGGCTGTATGGCGTGATCTTCTATCGGGCGCACTGGTTAATGAGGTAGCCGCCCATGTACCGCTGCCACCGGGTGCGGTGATGAAAGTCCATGTAGCTTCATTGCTCAAATGGTTGCCGCCCTTATCCTTTGTGCCGGTACCAACCAGCACATGATATTGAGTACTGTCCTGCAAGCGCGTATCCGGAACAAACCGAATCTGAGTGTAATAGTGGTAGGTAGAATGGCTGTAATCAATAATCTGATCGACAGCCGACCTCTTTGCGATCTCCATTTCCCCGCTAACTGGTCTGTTGCTCTGATCTCGCAATACAAACGACTCAGCTGTTATTGAGGAATTATTGATTAGTTCATTGAAACTGACAGACACCGTCGCAGCCTGGTCGATAAACGTTGCATTATTGGAAGGACTAAAGCTAGCAATATATGGCGGCGTAGTATTCGCACCCACACTACCCCCACCCCCACTACCCCCACCACCAGAACAGCCGAGCAGTACCACGGGTAACAAGAGATAGTAAACGGATTTACGCATTCGTAGCCGCGCTTCCTGACCAATGGATTGAAACAATGTCGCCTCCCTAACGTTGGACCCGATTTGCCACGCAAAGCAGCGGGATGAAGAAACGTAAAGTTAATAGTTATCAAACAGACAAAAAGACCCGTATATCAGGAATCGATATCAGATACGTATTTCTACGTATTCCACTGTTACACAATAAATTGTCGTATCCCGGTTAAGATATCAGAAAGCGTAAGTGCTGATAGCGAATAACTGCTGTCCTTATCGTTTTGAGTGGGCTTCCAATGACCGGAGGCCCGGAAACATTCGAGACGTGCCATGGAATGGGAGGGATGTCGCGTTTAGGCCCCAAACAAGACATGCCGATGCAGCCCACTTCTGACCGGGATGCCGCAGAAGCGGACGTTCCAGCTGCGCCATCAGTACTTCCTAAAGCGGTCCTGCCAAGGTGAAACCGCTTTCCCGTCGAGGTCTCAAATGATCAGAAAAGGCCCGCTGTTTCCGAACAAAGCGTAGTGGAGACAATCCAGCTCCGACGCAATAACAGGGCTGAATTGTTGGAAGTCAAAGCTTCAACTTTCAGCCCGCATCGAGTGGCGTTGCAGCTTCTCCGTGCTCGATACGCCTGGTTATGCCCTGTGCGGAATATCGAGCCGGAGCAAGGGGCGGCAACAGATAGGCTGCACCTTACACCACCGCGCCACATCCTTACTCTACCGACTCCCGCCCTTTAGCGAATTCCTTGATCAACCGGTTCCTGTCCTGCACGGGCGACCAGCGAAGGGCAACCATGCAATAATTACCGTTCCCGGAAACAATAATAGGCAGCTCGAGAGCAACCCTCCAAAGAAGGTTAGCCTACAATAATTGTGAATGGCGAATTGCCAACCAGGACGTGAGAGGTATCTGAATAAAACCGTAGCAATGTTGTTCCCCAGCCTATCGATCAAACGCTGCAGGGGTAGCGGTCTACCAATGTTCCTGGCTCGGTCATAAACCATCGTTTAGAAACTAATGGAGAAACGATAGAGAGGGGCTGAATATGAAGAAATCTTCAGAGCTGGGATGGTCGAGACGACAAGTGTTAGGGTTGGGACTGACAGCCACTGCTGCCACCGTCCTGGGAGGTGGCCTGGAGATTCTTACTCCGTCGGTGGCGCAAGCCAAGTCCACGCTCAGCCCGATCGCCGCACTAGACAAATTAATGGCGGGTAATAAACGGTTTACCTCCGGGCGCATGATTTCCCACGAACAGGACCTCGCGATTCTCAAGCAAAAAACAGAAGGAAAGCAGGAGCCGTTCGCTGCTGTACTTTCCTGTGCGGATTCGCGGGTTCCAGTCGAGCTCGTTTTTGATCAGAGCATTGGGCAGCTATTTGTGACCCGGGTTGCAGGAAATATGATCACACCTGAAATTATCGGCAGTCTGGAATATGGCGCCGCAGTCTTGGGCACCATGGTGATTCTGGTGATGGGTCACTCCAATTGTGGAGCTGTGAAAGCGACAATCGAAGGCAAGGATGTGCATGGACAGATCAGCTCACTTTTTCCGCACATTCAACCGGCCGTCGATCAGGCCGGATCGAACCTCGAAGCGGTCATTAAGGCCAATGCGAAGATCCAGGCCATGCTATTGCGGGAATCATCTACCGTAATTTCCGGGCTGGTGAAGGCAGGCAGTGTGAAGGTTGTAGCGGGATACTACGATCTTGGCACTGGGGCCGTGACACTGGTGGAGTAGGCAGCGTTGGGTAGGCCGCCGCTTTATGTCGTGTATCTGCTCTAAAGAAGAAATTCCAGGGGGATGTGTTTATGACTGGAATGCCGCAACTTCGGACATTTCTATTCTGCTAGCGCAGGCAAACCAACGGCCAAACGAATTCTGGTCAAGCTTCTTGTTGTCTACAACGTCAAGCTGTGATTGCGGGGCGGTGTTATGCTAAGACCCTCGTTTGCTTAGCTGTATTTCAGGTGGCGTATGGAGTTGTTGATTACAAATATACTGCAGAGGCTCTTCATTCCACCGGGCGGTGTCTTGTTGCTGCTGCTGTTGGGGGTGGTGCTGCTCCATTTCCGGCCGCTATTGGCGAAGGTGCTGTTGTGGTTGGGGCTGCTGACAGGATATCTGCTGAGCACTCCCTACGTTGAGGGTGTGATGGTGCGGCAGTTGCAGAGTTACCCGGCGCTGACTCCGTCGCATATCGCTGAGCGTGTTGCACAGTCGCACGCCGGTGCGATTGTGGTGCTCTCCTCCAATAGTTATAAAGATGCGCCTGAGTATGGACACGACACAGTGGGCGACGCCACGCTCGAGCGTGTCCGTTATGGCGCCTATCTCTATCGCAAGACCGGCCTGCCGGTGGTGGTGAGTGGTGGCCATGTGCTCGATAGCACGGGCGAGAGTGTGGCGGCGGAGATGGCAGAGAGCTTGCAACAAGATTTCGGTGTGAAGGAAGTGTGGCTTGAGGAGCATAGCCATACCACGGCTGAGAACGCCCTCTTCACCGCGCAGCTGTTGAAGGCGAAGGGGATCGATACAGTGCTGCTGGTGACCCACGCCTACCACATGCCGCGTGCAGTCGCGATCTTTGAAAAGAGCGGCGTGAAGGTGGTTCCTGCTCCCACTGTATTGAGTGTGAAGCACAATGGTGATGAGCCCGCCATCATGTCGTGGATGCCGAGCGCATCGGCCATGTATGGCTCTTACATGGCACTCCATGAATTGGTAGGTCTTGTGTGGTACCGATTGCGTTATTGATAAAGGATTTAATGAGCTCGGATACCCTCAATTTTATACTTGTCCGCTTTCAGTACAAGCACGACATGCCCCGCCACGCGCCGGACGTCCGGTTAGGGTCCGGAAGCTGCCGTTCACTGGTTGCTTATATTTTTAATGACTAAACGACCGGAAAGAACCGCATTCATGTCGTGCCATGGCTTACGGCGTATGTCTTAAATGCGGCAAAATAAGACATACTATGACTGCTCATACCACGAATCGTGACACGACCCCGCCTCGACCTCCAGGGCTGCCGGCTCCTCCAAGCATGACAAATTTACTGAGTCGGCGTCTCAAACAGCGTTTCAGAGTCTATAGTTAACAAACTAAACACCGTCAAGGAACACCCCAATCATCGCGAGGAGCACAGCCTATGGCTACCATGACCCCTACCCAGCGCGAGACCATTTTCACTGCAGTGAAATCGATGTACACGGACGTTGCCAGCTGTCCGGATAAAACCTTCCACTTCCCCACCGGGCGCTCTGCCTGCGAATACCTGGGCTATCCCGCCGAGCAACTGGACCGCTTGCCCACCGCGGCTGTCGGCTCCTTCGCCGGCGTCGGTAATCCTTTGGCGGCACGCATGCTGCCGCCTGGCGCGCACGTTCTGGACATCGGCTCGGGGTCAGGAACCGATACCCTGCTGGCGGCACTACAGGTCGGTCCGACTGGACGGGTGTATGGTCTTGACTTAACCCAAGCCATGCTGGACCGATTAGAGGAAAACGCCGAACGGCTTGGCCTGGATACGGTGGTACCAGTGGAAGGCAATGCCGAGTCGATTCCACTACCGGATGCCTGCGTGGATGTGATCATCAGCAACGGCGTGATCAATCTCATACCCGACAAGCCTGCAGTGTTCACGCAACTGCACCGGGTGTTGCGCCCTGGCGGACGGCTGCAGATATGTGATGTCGTAATCGGTAAGGACGAGGAACTCATAGAGGCGGCTCGGGAGATGACTTGGCTGTGGGCGGAATGCATCGTCGGGGCGGTGACGGGGCCGGAATATACACAACTGCTGCAGTCGGCGGGGTTCTCGGGCATCCGGATCCATACGCCTCAGGATTACTTTACCAGGAGTCCAAACGCCAAGACGCGACAGGTGGCTAATTCCTTCCAAGCGCACAGCGTGATCATAGAAGCCGATCGGAGCTAAAGTCGTCCGGTGGGCAGTGTCTTGGCAGGGAGGCCAGTTCGGATGTCTGGGAGGTTCGTTCGAGCGCCAGCACTCGGAACGGACCTTCCATTTTCAGTTTGTCCAAAAATACTACCCTACGTTCAATGTGCCGTCTGGCGGACCGGAGCTGCGAATTGCCAGGCCATGTCGAGCAGGAGTTCGAGGATTACCTCAAGTGCGAGCGGCTTGAGCATGGGTTCCTGCGAGTGGGCTGAGATAGCTGCAATAAGGAAAATCTAATTAGCTTCAGTTGCAATAGTCGCAGATTCTCCCCCTGTAGTAATGAACTTTGTATAGCGGAATGCGCAGCCTTGTTGGTGGATGAAATCTTACCAGAGCAGACCCTACGGGCAATGGGTGCCGAGCTTTCCGTATCCGTTGCGCTTCCTGCACGCCTAGGTTGATCCATCGGCAAGCCTGAATGTCCGCAACAAAGGCAGCCTACTTATTCCATGAGATAATTGTATGAAAACAGTACAACCACGACATGCGCCGTAGCGCGCCGGACGTCCGGATACGGAAGTCGCCATTCACTGGTTCCTTATATTTCGATTAACTAAACGACCGGAAAGGGCTGCATACCTGCCGTGCCCGGGTTCACCGCGCATGTCGTAAATGTCGCAAAACCGGACGTTTCAATCATGCTGCCGGTACTTCTGAGAACAGCCAAAACACGTCCTTTAACAAATTTTTTTGAACGTCCGTTTAAAGCATAGCGGTCATTCAATTCACGGCTATTAATACGTAGCAAACCGAATCAATATTACGATGAAGTAAACACTTGTGATAGTGGGTCAGATTTACCCGGGGCTTGGGAATCAAGGCGGCCAACTTGGCGGTGAGCATCCCTGCGACATTGGCTAACTGGGTGTCTCGAATTTCTCGAGTTTGGCGAAAAAGGTTTTATGGTCAATGTAATGGGTGCCGTCGCAGGAGAATGTCATATTGATCATGCCGTTAATCAGGTTGATCGCGCCATTGCGCAGGTAAATCGTCTGGTCTGTCAGTCGCAGGCGCCGGAACTCCCAGAGGATGCGCACGATACCCTGGGCATCGATCACGGGGGTTCGACCTGCATAGTCCGCATCCGGAAAGCGGTTGAGAAAGCCGTTCTCCAGCACCTCTTCCCGCACGAACTTCTCGTAGCAAAAGGGGTCACGGGCAAACCAGCTGGTCAACTGGCTCGATGAATAGTGGATCTTGGTATGAAAGACCCCCTTGTGCGCCAGGAGTGCAACGACAATTTCATGCACACGGTCAATGTTTGTATCGAACAGGCTCTCCACCCGTTGTTGCTGAAACAGCTGCCCGCGCACCGCTGGGTCACCCTTGATTTGAAGCCAGCGATCAGGCATTTCATACTCCTCTTCGTGAAGCGAATATTTTAGATCCGGGGCGGCCCGGGATTCACTATAGTCTACAGACAAGTTCTGAAACATTTTAAAGCGGCGGCAAGTGTAGCCAGCCGGCTTGCAAACACCTCGACACAACCGGCCAGATAGCGTTTAAGCTCAGCCGCACTATTTTTTTCGTTGACTGGAGCAGTCATGTTAGCTGCCATCTGTCTCTTGGTAGGGGAATCGTGTGTGGCCAAATCGAATTACCAGGATAGCTATAGCAATAACCAATGCAGCACCAGAATCTGAATGTCCGCTCTCGCTGTACTATTGTTGCCGTCCAATCTTTTTGGCTGAATGGCAACAGTGGGTCGATTGTTGCCGATCCGCACCCAAGCCATAAACGGCAACTTTCAGTACCTTCGAGACATGCCCAAGCGCGCGGGTAATGTCCTATTTTCCCGAAAGCGGACACTCCGGGCTGATCAGCTTATGACCGGAATGCCGCAACTTCGGACATTCCTGTCTAGCGATATGTAGTTCCTAGAACGGCCAAAACCGGTCATTCGTCAGACATACCCCCCCCGAAGCGGGGTTCCTCGAAGGTCAGGATCAGCCAGAACGGGTCTCCCCAGGTACACATGAATATCTGCAATGCAGCAGTATGGATGTTCGCATCTTCTTGTGAATTTCTCCTTACTGATTTTCCAATGCAAGCTGGGCTACCGTTTTCATAACGAGTTTTTCATCAGTCAGACCGGCGGGCAAAATTCGGTATATGAACTCTGCAAACAATTAGTTCCTATAAACAGGGTAACCCAGGTCCAGTACCGGTGATGCTAAATATCAACAAAGACGTGACCATCACCACAGATGCTTCGATGGACACCTCACTTCTTCATCATGTATCGCCTCACCAATATCCGTAATTGTCCTTTCCCAAGTACTGTATGCTGCGTACATTTGTACCTCCGTTTCACAGCTGTCTGCACCACTGGTTACATCCGCGCTAAATCCTATGCCAACGGGGATACTAAGTGAATATCTATGCACATTAGGCAGTTCTTCAATGGTGACTTCAAAAATATCATCAGATCCACCGGGTCTGGATGGGTGGTGAAAGCACTTACGCAATATACTCTCAAGCAGATGTTCGACTTCCTCGCGCGGAAGCGAATAGCAGAACTTCTCCGTGGTTGTGGCAGTCTCGACCAGATGTGACGAAGTTGTTGGCATGCACCCGGCAATAATGATGACTGGACCTAGTAGCAAGATTGTTCTTCTCATGTTTTTTCCTTTTATGTTTGCGCCTGACAGGTATAAGGCAGACCACCGGGTCCGCCTTATAGGACATACGAATTTCCAGAGACCCGGGATATTCAACACATCAATCATTAAGTTGTTTGATATCTTTCACTATAACAACAGGATGATAGGCCGACAGGGGAAATTTCGTCCTCAGAGGCCCTATCAGAACGTGAGAATGTCTTAAAAAAGAGTACATCCGAGATATGCCCATGAAGGTCCGGGATGTCCGGTTTTCCCGAAAACGGACATTTCCACTCGGCTGGCTTATGACCGGGTTGCAGCAGAATTAGCCGTTTCTACACCACAATCCGATTTCGAATCTGCCTTGATTCGCTCTTTTCAACGCATTTCTAAGTCCATATGTGTACCTAACAAGCTATGGCTGCAGATAAGTTGTCACGATGTTGTCTGCCATGTTGCGGTCGTACGTGAGCATTTCGGGGTCAATGACAGCAATCAGATACTTGCCGGCTAGCGGACTGTCATACGAAAAGTCGCCCGACACGTCCATCGTCGCGTCCGTTTTTAGACTTTTGACCTTAATAGCTCCCGGCAGGAGCGTATCGTCTTCATCGAATTGGGCATCGTCGCTCAGGTACAGCTGCACCGAGTTCTTCACCGCCTTTTCAAGGCCATTGTTCCCAACCGAGAGCGTACCGATGACCTTCCAGGCGCTGCCATTCTCGGTCACACTCACACCATCCCATGTTCCCGCTAGATCCGGAAAGGCAATGTGCACCCATTTGGCCTTTGACTTATCCTTTTTCTGCGCTGTGCAATAACTCCCATACGCGATACCGTTGAGATCGAGTGTTAGGCTGGGGTAAAAGCCGGCGTTTTTCTTGTCTACCACGCCTGCCACCCAATCCAGACCATTGTCGAAGGCATACACGCTCACTTCTATTCCCGCATAGAATGCCATGAGCAGATGCGCGTGATCATCGCCATAAAGCGTCAGCGCCAATCCATCGACGGGTGCGTTGTCGGTGTCCGCCGGATCTAAAATCAATTCGCTGGTCCAGTTCGTACCGTCATACGTGTGATACTTCGTCGAACCTGGCACGCCCGCTGCCACATGCGGATGGTCCTGGCTGTCGACAACAATCGCCACCGGCGTGGAGTTACCGGTATCGAGCAGCGTGCTTTCCCAGTTGCCGGATTCGTTGGTGCCGTAATAATGGCCATCAGAGTTGCGTGAAAATGCAAGGTGCGCGTGATCGTTACTGTCGAGCACAAAATCATGCCGGTAAGGGCCACTCGACAGGCCCGTGTCCTCGAAGTGCCAAGCGGCACCATCGTAGCGGGCATATTGGATCGTGCTGCCTCCCCCATATGCAATATGCGGCTGACCGGATAGATCGAGTCTCAGAACGGTGTCAGAGCCATCGACCCCGAGATCGGTGACCTGCCATTGACTGTCGTTGAAAGTCGCATAAATCAGCTTTTGCGCACCAAGGCCGCAGTACGCGCCATAACTGATGTGCAGATTGCCCTGTGCGTCGATTGCAATCGAATTACCCCAGCCACAATCGGAGCTGGCATCGACAACTTCATGCTGCCAACGTCGCCCGTCAAACCACGCGTGATACAGGTGATAGTCTGCGCTTTGATAAACGACATGTGGAGTACCGGCAGGATCAACGGCTATCGAAGAGTAGTTTTGCGATACAGTGGCCAACTTTTTTGGTTTGATCTTCCCCTCGACCGACGTGACCGTCATGGAAAACAGGCAGGCAAGAAATACCGGAGTGAACAACCAACGCAGTATAATTTTCATAGGGTTTTCCTCTCTTCTTGAAGGTTATGCATGAGTATTACGCGTGGTAATGGCAAAGATTCTTGCGACCCCGGATGGCAATGGAATCACCTCTATGTCGGCCCCTGATCAATGCTGTTCATGAAGCAAATCAGAACAAAAATGGAGATTTCGATTCAGTATTCTATTGACGCGCTGCTCGTGAGCGTCTGTTCCGCTTACGAGTCTCTGCTGCTGCGCGTTGTTCATAAGGAGCGACCTATCTGGCCATACTTGTTACTGCCCCAGCAGTACAGCTGCTCGTCTGTCGTTATACCGCAGACGTGAGTTCCACCAGGTGCCAATGTGGAGAAATAGAGACCGCCGGCGACCGGTAACGGCTTGAATGAGTTGCCATAGCCCCCATTTCCAAGTTCGCCAAAAGGCCCGAGTCCCCAACACCAGGCCTGCCCGTTAGTTGTAAGGCCGCACGTAAACTGGCCGCCGGCAAATAGCTTATCGAAGCGCTGGTCACCGGGGACCGGCTGCGGCGTGCCGTAGGCGGTATCAGCGCCAGGAATCAGACCCCAGCACCAGGCCGCCCCCTTGCTGTCCAGTGCACAGGTGTGCATCAGCCCCCCCGCGATTGCCACGTAGGAGCGATCGCCCGCGACTTTGACCGGCACTGCAGACTCCAAGGGACTGTCGAACTGGCCAACGGTCCCGATGCCGAGCTGTCCGAACCAGTTACTACCCCAACACCAAGCCTCGGCTTCTGCCGTCACGCCGCAGCCCCATCCCTGACTGAGGGCGATATCCACGAATTGCAGTCCATTGTCATCCTGCAGATGTGGGACTAGCCGCTCGGCGGTTGTTTCGCCCGCCCCCCAGCAGTAACGTGCCCCACTCTGGTTGAGACCACACAGGCCGTAACCCCCGATCGGCCCGCGTAGCAGCGTGAAACGCTCTGTGGTATCGACCGGCGTGGGCCCGATCGGTTCGCGAACTGGGTCGAGGGGTACCCCGTAACCCCAGCAGATAGCGCTACCAGACAAATCCAAGCCGCAGGTCTAAACCGACCCAGCCGCAACATTAGTTAGCTGCATAGACTGTGTACCAGAGTTCACAGCGCAAGGTGTAGCGGTATGGGGAGTCCCGTTACCCGTGACAGCCACAGTGCCAGCGCTGCAGCCGAGCTGGCCGTAGTCGTTTGCGCCCCAGCACCAAGCCTGGCCAGTGAGGTCAATGGCGCAACTGTTCGACCTGCCGCTGGTAACAGCAGTCACGCCCGAGAGGTCTGCGACATGCACGGGTTCCGCACTGCGACCAGTTTTGTTTGAAGAACCACCACCGCCTCCGCTCTTTATCACGACATCGCTCAGCACAGGTCCGCCCAGTGTTTTACTCGGAAGCTTTCCACCACAACCTTTGTCGGGCTTTGAACCATCGACAAGGGTGATCGGTGACCTGGGGCAGATATCAGAGGCCGGGTTCACGTCCTCTTGCCCATCAAGGGCGCTGGCATCCACCTGTGCGACATAACGAAAGTCCTCATGACCCGACCCTTTCAGGGGGTCTAGGGCGCACGTGAAGGTCACATCAAAAACAATTTTCAGCTTCTTATTAGGTTTTAAAGTTACTGGGAACACTGGCTGTGGCTTTCCTGTGTGCAGAACCGGAACAGGAGTGGAGCAACTACTTCCAGCATTTTGCGCTACCACAGTCAGACTCACCAGATTTGTCAGTGTATTCTGATCCGGAATGGTCTCAATGTTGGAACTTCGGTTCTGAATTGCCACCTTAACCGTTGTGACAACGGTGGGTTTCTTGGAGGACAGGGTTACTTTCTTCGGAGCTTTGAGGGATACGATTGGCAAGTCATGTGTATGTTCCGCTGGCTGAGCCACGGTTTGTGGATAGGCTCTTTCCTCTCCCTGTACAGCAGCCAGATCACCGGCAAATACATCGGAAATGCTGTAAGCGGTGATAAAGAGACTCGTGAACACTACAGCGGCGGTTAACCGATAAGCTAACTTCCGAATGGAACAAAGAATCATGGGTTTGCCTGTTTGATGAGGTTTAAATCTCCAAACGAATCAGATGTAACCTCTCACGACGTTGAGGTTCACTCATGCGGTGTCGTGCATATGCAAGACACTGATGTTTCGTTAGAAACATAGCGTCTGATAGACATGGAGACAAATAATTTGGGCCTCAAAAGAAAATGCAGTTGTTATTCCTGCCGCCAACGATCACCTTGATGAGAAGCTTGTTAATCGTTGACAGCTGGTTTCTTTCTTACACCCGCCAGTCTGGTCTTCTTGCTGAAGGAATTAGAGAGTGGGACAGGTAATATATTCATATGCCTGTGGAGGCAAAAAAGCAAGGAGGGGAAATACGTATATTGTCCGATTTCAGTACTTTTAAGACCTGCCCAGAATCGCCGGTAATGTCGTGTTTAAGCCCCAAACAAGACATGCCGAGTCAAGGCGATTATGACCGGAATGCCGCAAAAGCTGACGTTGTGGCGAACGAGAGTACCTGCTGTCCACTAACGAAATGACGATGAAAATATTTTTCAGCTAAGTTATATGGTGGATTATGGTGCGGCTCATTCGATATATGAAGCCAATTAGGCTTCTGCTGTCGTCGAAGAGAATTGCAATCTGATATGTAATGAAAAAGAATATCGGGTAAAAGATTTCTGGTTTTTTGATCGAAAAATTGTACGCCCGAGAAGAAATATTTTCGGTAAAGAGTGTCGAGTTGAATAGGAGGGTTGTCACAATTCCAATGATGGCTCCTGCGATCACATCTGTGGGGTAATGCAGGCCTAGATATATCCGCGGCAGCATAATAACGACGATCGTATAAATAAGGGCAAATACTCCTACCCTCTTGGAAATGTAAAACATGCCTGCAGATAAAGCAAAAAATAACACGGCGTGATCACTGGGAAATGAAGACCACCCCTCCTGAGCGGTAGGCCACATTCCATAGGGAAGCAGAAAATCAAGTCCGTTCTCTTGTAAAGGGCGGTATCTGAACGGTAATTGCAATGCGAGTAATCTTGCAAGAGTTATTGCTACAAGACTGCCAAGCAGCGTAGAAATCAAGTGAATACGAATATGCGCAAGATTGGCAGTGGTTTTAAACCATCCCCACCAGAATATAACGACTAAAATCCCTCCTTTTAATAAGTTACATTCCGCTACGTAACTGACCGTAGAATCAAATGTCCATGAAACACGGGAAAAGTGATTGAACCCATTAATTACTGTTGAGTCGAAAATATTCATTGGAGCTTTTGCTTCGGTAGCAGAATCTATGAGGGAATGCCGGTTCAGGTAGAACACCAAGTGCGTGATACAAGGCGATTTCCAGTGGATGATAGGTGGAAGAAGCGAAGGTTTTTTTGGTAACCAGTTTTGCTTTGTTGTTGAAGCCTTCGACAATGGCACTGAAAAGCTGTCCTTTGGGCGGGAACCACATCATTAAGAGGACGGACAGGACGAAAAATAAACCTACGAATGTCGACATACATTCAAACCACGTTGTGTAATCTGCATGGAGTAGGACTACCCCAATCGCTGCAAGGCCTCGCAAATTATCGAATGGCTTATCGCGCATCTGAGTAAACGTTTCCAAAAATACCCTTTTAGGTCGGTGGTTGGTTTGTTGTATTGAGTAATGGCCACGATGACCTGTAGTGTTATCGACTGTTCCTTTTCGCTACTGAACCATGAATGTACTGCTATTACCAAATTTTGTCGCGGCCATTAACCCGGTTCCTTGACTAAAATCGCAAGTCTAATTGTGTGGTACCCGGTACCAAATAGAACTACGTTTAGATTCTAAACCGCTACTGTAGATTATCTCCTCTACAGAACAAATACGTTAAGAATACGTATCTGACGAAAGCTCAACTGGTGCATAGAAAGCCCTAGGCGGGTTTGAAAGCCGGGGAACGGCTCCGGTCCAGGAAAGTCCATTTTCAGTACAAACACGACATGTCAGACAGAGCTGGAAATGTCGCATCTATGCCCCAAACCGGACGTGCGGACGCAAGGTGATTATGGCCGGAATGCCGTGAAATACGACATTCATCTGCATACGAAATCGGGCCCGAAGACTCGTCTTACAAAACTGTTCGCTGTGCAGGTCATGTCGGATCTGTGTAATAGCACCAAATAAGCAATCGACGATTATTATAGTAAGTTGCTCTTCTGAAACTTCATGAACTCTCTGCTGGTTTTCCTCACTTCTTCTCCTTTTCCGATAGAAGCGTAGAAGCGCCCTGTGCCGCGTGCAGCGGTGATGATTTTTCCGGGAGACTGCGATCCCGTCGCGCACCGTTGCGTCTGTTTTCCGGATTACTACCTTGCTACGGCCCCGGCAAACCGCCGCCTGCGGAGCAAGGCGAGATACAAGGCGACGCTGGCCAGTGTGCTGACGCCGAGGTAGGCGCCGAGTTCGCCCAGGCTTGCAATATGGTGGGCGGAGAGCGCGCCACTGAACACGGCGCCCCCAATGGCGATCGAAAATCCGATCACGGCCATGGAGGCGCCCGCCCGGTCGCGGAAAATGGTCATGGCGCCTGCATTCGCCGCCGGGCTGACCAGGCCGCTCCCAAAGATGAAGATGCTCATCGGCACCAGCACGCTTGCGGCGTTTATGTGCGCATAAAAGTCCAGGGCGACGGTCAGGAGGGAGGCGACGGTGAACACCATGATGGCCATCTGAATCACGCGATCACTTCCCAGCCCGGGGACGAGCATCCTGGCTGCGGCGGCCCCCAGCACATAGCAGACGGCATTGAAGAACAACAGATAGCCGTATTCGTGCGGAGGGTAGTCCAGCAAACGGATGAAAATATAGGGCGCTGCCGCGTAATAGCCGATCGTCGTACCGAACGCGATCGCGTAGACGCAGATGTATCCCAGGTAACGGCGGTTGGCGAGCAATTCCAGATACTCGCCAAGCACCCCGGAAGGGGTCAGATCGGGATTCTTCTCTGCCAGCGTTTCCGGCAGGCGCATAGCACCCACGGTAAGCAGACAGGTCCCGACGAGCGCCAGAAAGAAGAAGATGCCGCGCCACGAAACCAGCAGATTGATATAACCTCCCAAGACGGGGGCGATGGCCGGAATGACCGCTACCACGATGGCCACATAGGCCATGGCGATGGCGACCTGCGACTTGTCGAGAGAGTCCGTCAGTACCGAACGAGCGAGAACCGGACCCACGCCGAGACCCACGGCTTCCAGGAATCTGGCCGCCATGAACATGCCGATATCGGGGCTCAAACCCGAAAGCATCGCACCGACTGTGCTTGTCGCAAGGCCGGCCAGAAGGACGGGCCGGCGTCCGAACCGGTCGGACATCGGTCCCCAAACCAGTTGAGTGAAGGAAAAGCCTATCAGAAACACGGTGACCGTCAGGCTTGCAAGGTGCCTCGTGGCGTGCAGCCGCACGTCCAGTTCAGGGAGGATCGGTAGGTAGATGTTGACCGAAAGCCACCCGTAGACGAACAAGGCCATGGTAAGGCAGTACAGAACGGTTGTAGAGGGCTTGCCAACAGGCGCATGCAGCATCGACCCGGCTCCTGGCGCGGTCATCCAGTAGTTGCACAATGACGTGTGTTTGAACGTTTGTTGTCAAAGAATAGCCGAAAATCAAAGGGGGACAGATGATGGGGCTGAATCGAACTTGCCACGCAGGATCCAGTCAGGGAACGTCTTCTTTCAGTACAAACACGACATGTCAGACAGAGCTGGAAATGTCGCATCTATACCCCAAACCGGACATGCGCACAAAACCGGATAATGACCGAAATGCCGCAGAAGCGGTCGTTCCCGCATTGCAATCAGTACTACCGTGATGGGCATAATGCCGCCACCTGCCAGTACCAAATAATCCCGCAAACGAGAGGTTCTTAGCTGAAAATAATTGAACTCAAGCAAACATCTAAATGCAGCTTATGGCAGGTATGCAGGTAACAGGAAGCTACCGGGATTTTCACTATCCTGGTAGCGGATATACGGTTGTTCCCTATAATCCGTGCACTTGTCGGCCACAACCAGGTCGACAAGACCATCCCCATTGACATCTTCAGTTGCCACATCATCGGGCCCGCTCAGCCCGGGATAATTACTTGGCTCAAGAAACATGCCAGGCATTAGGGCATTCTGCAGCAGGGCCGAAACACTGCCACCCTCAGAGTCATTGTTTGCGATGGCAAGGTCCGGTAAGCCATCGTTATTCAAATCGTGAATTTTTACCCTCTGCGAATTTTCACCTGTCAGGTAACTAACTGCTGGCAGAAATTCACCGATCCGCGTCGTATCCTGGATGTGAACCGAGACACTCCCTTCTGTAAGTCCACGATTGGCAACAGCAAGGTCAGGAAGACTGTCACCATTCAGGTCTCCGATTGCGACATCCGCAGCATCAACACCAGCCGAATACGGTATCCCGGTTGTGAACGACCCTGGAGAGGCGGGTGCGGGTTCCTGAAGCAGTACAATGACCGAATTTCCCGTGGTTGCCGCCAAATCATTGCGGCTATCACCATCAATATCCGAGATGGCAACCGACGAAAAATTTCCAACTTCAAGGGTCAGTTCGTCAAACACAGTACCCGATGACCGGGGATCATTCATTAACAGTGACAGGTGGTCACCTGCCACGGCCATGTCGTTAATCCCGTCGCCATTCAGATCGCCGATGGCAACATCCAGCGGGGCAAACGGAACTGGGAAATTTCTGAGTTGCAGAAATGCCCCCGGACTACCCGGATCCTGAGGAAGCCCCCCGATCGTGTTAATGGAATGTTGGGGTATGGCGATATCGATAATATCGTCACCGTCAAGGTCACCAACCGCGATTGACGGTAGACCCCGAAAGATAGTCATGACCTTTGTATCGGGCAGGATAGGAATATCCGGTTGTCTCCGAAAGACTCCCGCAGTAAATGGATCCTGCAGGTAAATGACAACCTGGCTGCTGACAAGACTCTTTGTGTCTGCTTTTCTGTTATTCAGATCGATGTGTGTAAATATGAAGTGCCACTTGGTTTGCGTGAAGACAATATCAATGGCTCCGTCAGCATTCAGGTCTGATGCCGTGACGGCTTTCATCCATGATTTTCTCTTGTATGGCTGATGGGTTCCGCAGCCAAATGCCTTGAAGTCTGTGCCCGCCTTTAAACTGTACGTTACCTCGCCACTCTCCATTCCGTCGGAGCGAATGGCGCTGACTTTCATTTTCAGTTTTGCCTTGGTCTGTTTTTTGTTGAGCTTTGCGCTGAACTTTTTGATGTGCAGACTGCTGATTGCATTGCTTACCCGGGCCGAATCGCACAACTTGTCAGACCTGGTCTCCAGCAAGGATATGAGCGCTGATTGGCTAGATTCGTCTAGTGTGAGAGTGAATTTTTCTTCTGCCTTGATCGATTCGTAGGTCCCGCCCAGGGTCCCGGAAGGCGTGGTTATAGACCAGTCTCCGGATTCCATCCGGAACTGTCCAATCGTATCATCGCCTCTGGAAGCGCCACAGCCCTCTACTTTGATTTTATCGGTAAAACTTCCGCTCCCAGAGCCCTCGAAGGACATGGCCGTTTGCATGCTAATGGCACAGATGAGAATGCAAACAGATGTCCATATCCTGCTCATGACTAAATTCCTGCCTGCAGCTGAGAAATAATCCTGCCTTCAAATAATTAATAAAACCGGTCCTTCCGGCTTCAGCATGGGTATAAATCCAGTTTTCCACAGAAGAAATAGATGGCGATTTTGAAGTGCTCCTTGTTGCGGTAGCCGCAGGCCCTGCGTTTGATCGCCATGATCTTGCTGTTAAGACCCTCCGCCACCGCGTTGGTAACCCGCAGCTTGCAGTAGGTCAGAATGTTGTGCAGATGGCGCTTGAGCAGATGCGCTACCTCGCGTACCGGCTCCAACCGCGAATGGGTCGCCCACCAGAACCACTTCGCGAAGAAGCGCTTCGCCCAGCCCAGGGAGGTGTAGTCCCATAACGCGCGCAGGCTCTCCTTGATAGCCCAGGCGCGGCCCACCTTGAGGTTGAGACTGCGTAGCCAGGCGAACGTGGCCCGGTGCCTCTCGGGCAGATTCTCGCGTGCATAGCGCCAGACATGCAGGGTGCCCTTGAGGGTGTCATCTTTGCGGGCCAGCAACTCCTTGTGTTCCTGCTTGCGCACCGTATCCACCGCCGCGTTCATGTGCTGCATGATGTGAAACCGGTCGAACACGATCTTGTCCTGCGCGCCCGGCACCTGCGAAAGCGTCGCCCCGATATAGGCCGGCCACATGTCCATGCTCACCGACTCGATACCCTCCAATTGCGCCTGGGTCAGCCCCTTCCAGTACCCTTCCAGGCTTTCCGCGGTGCGATCCTCCGCTACATACTCCACGCTCGCCGCATCCAGATCACAGACCACCGTCATGTAGTTGTGGCCCTTGCGGAACGCTTTCTCGTCCACCCCAAAGCGCGGTATCACTTTCGCCTGTTTGCGGCGCTGGCCTCGCGCCACCGCGCGTTCCATCACGCCCCAGGCTTCGTCCCACGACAACCCCAGCAGCCGGCACGCTCCGCTCACCGTGGCGCATTGGGTCAATACATCGATTACCAGCCGCTCCATCAGCAGCGTGAACCGCGAACGAGCCTCGGCCCACGGCACCCGAACCTGTACTACACCGTGTTCCGGACAATCCACCCGCGGTATGCGTGCATGCAGATGCGTCTGGAACTGGCAGGTGTCCAGATGCCTCCAGACCCGCTCTTCAGCATGGTCCCGGCAAGTCAGCTCGCGCCCACAATGCGGGCAGCTCCACTCCGCTCCAGTCTCATGCTCCACCCAGATGTCCACCCGATGACCCACTACATCCAGGTCAACACGCTCCACTGTCCACGGCTTGGCCAGCCCCAATACCTGTCGGTACAGATCGATGTCTCGCATGAAGGCTTCCTCCTTGAAAACCCTTCATACATAATCTATCTACCCACGGCAATTCCGGAAGGACCATATTTTTACTGCCCGTATTTTGGGTTAAAAATTGGTGGGGTTGTTACACTCCACCAAACCCATGCACACCTGTTACGAGCAGGTCGCTATCTCTAGTCCTTACTATTTTACCCTAAATTTTTTGCATTACTAGTCATCGAAAATGCATTTTTTCCTATAAAACAAGTTGTTTTCTCACTCAGCCTGTTGTAGATTCTCTTGTGTTCTCATCCAGAAATTCGTTTATGTCATAACCCCGATAGCGAACACTGCGACCCACCCTAATGAACTTGGGTCCATCGCCACGGCGACGCATTGTCTCGATGGTCTTGGGTTTGAGTTGCAGATACTCTGCAAGCTGTTTTTCTGTCAGCAGTGAGTCATCATTAAATTCAATATTCACGGCATTTTTTCCCTTAAAAAACATCTCAAAGGGATAGGCTACCGGAAGAGAGGGGGAAAAGATTTAGCGATTAGCTAGGGGAAAAATACGAAATAGACTTTTGCCGTTTCACCTTTCTAATGCCTTTTTGAAAACATTTCGATGTTATTAAATGCCTATTTTTATAGTGTCAAAATGCGGTATCCGTAGAACCAGTGATTGGTCGTTGACCCCGTATTGATCACGGTGTGGGAAACGCCGGCGGGAATCAGCACCTCCTCACCCGCCAGCGGCCGCAGCACACGGCCCGAAAACCGCAGCTCGATATCGCCGTCAATGAGCATGACGAGTTCGTCAGTGGCATGCACGAAATCCGCCCATACCTGACCGGGTGGATCGGTCCAGATGTCGCAGCTGAAACCGCGCGCAGCCCAGTCACGGCTTATCTGTTGACTGTCGGGTTTGCTTGTCATAGCGACCTCACGCTGTCTCGTAATCCAAGGGAATCTCTGAATGAACGCGATTACACGCCGTGCTACTCGTGC
>CAVXNM010000056.1:0-11220 GCA_963763115.1 uncultured Gammaproteobacteria bacterium | reverse complement strand
TTATGGTCTCAACCGCGGACCAGGCCGACTCATGCCCCTGATCCACAAGCTATGGCACGCACTGCGGCGCAACACCCTGCAAGGCAGCCGCCGCAACATCGCCGCACACTACGACCTCGGCAACGAGCTGTTTGCGTTGTTCCTCGATGATACCATGATGTACTCCTGCGCCATCTTCGACCACCCGCAGGCGACGCTGCACCAGGCTTCGGTAGAAAAACTCGAGCGTGTTTGCCGCAAGCTCGACCTGCGTCCCGGTGACCACCTGCTGGAGATCGGCACCGGCTGGGGCGGTCTCGCGATCCACGCGGCGCGCCACTACGGCTGCCGCGTCACCACCACGACGATTTCCCGCGAGCAGTACCACCTGGCGCTGGAGCGCGTCGAACAGGCCGGGCTGGGCAAGCGCATCACCGTGCTGTGTGAGGATTACCGCAAACTCGACGGCCAGTATGACAAGCTGGTGTCCATCGAAATGATCGAGGCCGTAGGGCATGCCTACTTCGACACTTTTTTCAGAAAATGCAGCTGCCTGCTGAAGCCCGACGGGCTGATGCTGCTGCAGTCGATCACCATTGCCGACCAGCGTTACGACGCCGCCAAACGTTCGGTGGATTTCATCCAGCGTTACATCTTCCCCGGCGGCTGCCTGCCCTCGGTGGCGGTGCTCGGCGATACCGTCGCCCGCAACTCCGACATGCGCATGGTCCATCTCGAGGACATCGGCCCGCACTATGCCACCACCCTGAAGCGCTGGCGCGAGCGTTTCATGGCCAGGCTGGATGCCGTGAGGGCGCTCGGCTACCCGGAAGAATTCATTCGCATGTGGGAGTATTATCTCTGTTATTGCGAGGGTGGATTCCGGGAACGCGCCATCGGTACCGTACAAGTGTTGCTCGGCAAGCCATTGAACCGGCGCGAGGCGCTGGTGGCGGCGCTGCCAATGCCTGAAGAGCGTGCCGCCTGACCCGGATGCCGCCGACATGGTCAGGTTTCAGGGATAATCATTATGAAAGCACTGGTACTCATTGCGCACGGCAGTCGCCGCCAGGCTTCCAATGAGGAGGTCATCGCCTTGTCGGCGGTGATCGCCCGCGAGATGAAGGATGAATACCCGATCGTGGAAGCCGGCTTCCTCGAACTTGCGGAGCCATCGATACCGGATGCACTTGACCATTGCGTAACTCGCGGTGCCACGGACATTTGCATTGTGCCGTACTTTCTTTCCGCAGGGCGGCATGTCCATGAAGACATCCCTGGCGAAGTTGACAAGGCCCGGAAAATGCACCCCAGTATTCCCACGACCATTCTCACGCATATCGGCGGCTCACCGCAGATGAAAGACCTCATTCGCGAGGTCGTGACGAACAGCCTGGACGTCTACCAGGAGGTTCATGAAAACTTCAGCGACCATACAGGAGACAAGCAGTGAGAACACAAAACCCTGTGGGGCCGGGCTATTTGAACCCACGCCCGATCGTGTTCTACGACGGGGCCTGCCCGCTCTGCAGCCGCGAGATTGCCCATTATCGTCGTGTTGACGGCGCGGCACGGCTGCATTGGGTGGACGCGGCGACGGAATCGCAAACACTGGCCGAACACGGCCTCGATCTGGAGCGCGCGATGGCTGAACTGCACGTGCTGGACGGCAACGGGCGCTGGCAACGGGGAGTCGACGCCTTCCTGGTCATCTGGTCCCATCTGCCGCCGTACCGGTGGCTGGCGCGACTTATATCAATCCTCGGGTTGCACACTCCACTGGGTTACGTCTACCGCCGCTTCGCGGCATGGCGTTACCGGAATCGCTGCGGCACAAACAGCTGCGCGGCAGCACCTGGTTCGCGAGGGCGCTGATGCACGTCTACCGGATGCAGCTGGAACAATGGGTGGCCAAACCACCCGATCGGGTGTTCCCGTTTTTTTCCCGACCGGAGAATCTTGCGCTGATCACGCCACCGAACCTCGGATTCCGGCTCCTCACGCCGCAACCGGTGGACATGGAGAAAGGCCGCGTCATCGATTACACCATCCGCGTCCTGGGGCTGCCAACGCGGTGGCGGACGCTGATAACCCGCTACGATCCCCCCTCGTGCTTTGTGGACGAGCAGCTCTCCGGACCCTATTCATTCTGGCATCACACCCATCGATTCGAGCAACGGCACGGCGGCACCCTCCTGCAGGACGAGCTCAGTTACGCATTGCCCCTGGCCTTGATGGGTCCCGCCAGGGAACTCGTTCACACGCTGTATGTGCGGCCGGCACTCGAGCGGATCTTTGCTTATCGCCGGCGGATGTTCGCCGGCCTCTTTGGCGGCGTTGTGACCACTGGCGCACCAGCGTCGGCACGTGCGCCGGCAACAGAGGAGAACATCGCATGAGAGTCACTGTCTTCGGCGGCACCGGCTTCGTCGGCAGCTACCTGATCGACGCGCTGCTGGATCATGAACACCATCCCATCCTCCTGGTTCGTCCTGGCAGCGAAACCAGGGTGACCCAGGCCGGACAGTGTACGCTGGTGAACGGTGATATCGCCGACCCGGGCGCGGTACGAAAAGCCGTCACCGGTGCGGATGCGGTGATTTACAACATCGGCATTCTGCGCGAGTTCCCGGCGAGGGGGGTGACCTACGAGGCGATGCACTTTGAAGGGGCAAGGCGCGCCATGGAGGCGGCGGAAGAGGCCGGGGTGCGCCGCTTTCTGCTGATGAGCGCCAACGGGGTCAAGGCGGACGGCACCGGATACCAGCGAACCAAGTACATGGCCGAACAGTATCTCGCCACCACCGGGCTGGACTGGACGGTCTTCCGGCCGTCCCTGCTGTTCGGCGATCCGCGCGGTCGGATGGAGTTTGCCACCCAGCTGTATCGGGACGTGGTGCGCTCTCCCCTGCCGGCGCCCCTGTTTTACGACGGCGTATTGCCGATGGACGCCGGCATGTTCCGGATGTCGCCCGTGCATGTCAAAGACGTGGCGTCGGTTTTCGTGAAGGCCCTGGACATGCCCGAGACGGTGGGCGGTATTTTCGCACTGGGTGGACCCGAAGCCCTGACATGGAAAGACATCCTGCAGACCATTGCGCGCGCTGCCGGGACTACCAAGTGGATGCTGCCCGCACCCGTCCTGCTGCTCAAGGGTATTGCCGCGATGCTCGACCAGTATGCATTTTTCCCGATCACCCGCGATCAACTGACGATGCTGATGGAAGGCAACACCTGCGAGGGACAGGAAGCATTCAAAACGTTCGGTCGGGTACCTGCACCTTTCAACACGGCCAACCTGTCCTATCTACGGATTGAGAACCGCAAGTAGCAGGAAGAACCCGGAGAATAACCTCTCAGGGAAACGGCCGGGCACGCGCCTCGACAATACGCCGACTCCGGCAGTCGCCGGGGGCACCCCGCCTGTCAGACAGCACTCATTACTCCCGGTAATAGCCAATCCGGCCAACACAGAGGTCGGCAGAAAAAGCGCGGCCAATCGCTACCACACCGATACGCTTCAGCCGGTCGCGCTTCAGACTGGCGCTGGTCTTATGGGGCAGGAATTGCGCAAACGGGAGATAGCGGGTCTGCCATTCGGGTGGCGCCGTGAACGTGGCGCGGAAGGCCTGCCAGGGCAGCCACAGACCGTCCTGCCGCAAATGCAGGTTGTAGGATTCGCCATTGCCATACACATCGATGACCACGCCGTCAAAAGCGCTGGCATCGCGCACCCGCACCGTTGCGAGATCCAGTGCGGCCTGGATGAAGCCGCCATTGTTTTCCGTGCGAACCTCGCCGCGCAACCGCAGACAGCGCCGAGCATCGATTTCGTCCACGGTCAGTTGCCCGTTCGAAACGCCCCCCATCACCGTGTCGGTCACGAGTCGCCAGTCGCTGCCCGCGCCGGTGGAATAATCCCCCGAACTGCGGTCGTCAATGATCAGCGTCGCATCATCGGCCATCAACGAACCCCCTGCCAGAAACATGGCGATGAGGCATCCGGCCACGACAGCTGTCAGCGTATGCTCGCGAAGCATCAGTAATCACCTCCTTGTAGTGGCTACAGGAATTCAAAATGCCCCCGTCTGACAATAACAGGCGAATAGTTCTTTACTGCCGGCGGCGTCTTCATTCGGAAGGTTGACGCTGGTAACGCCGCGATCAATAGCTCATTTCGTGCATAGGGTCTCGTTCAATCGGTGCGTTCCAGGTAATCGATGCCCTCCAGGGTTTCTCACGGGGGGTCAGTGTGACGGCACGGAATCGTTCAATCGCCCAAAGGGCCATCTTAACAAGTCATCACCGCGAAAGCTGGGATCCAGTAACCCGCTGATCCTGAAGTCCCTGGTTTCCCGCTTGCGTGGGAACGACAGGCTTGTTCAGACCTTCCCTAAAGATGCCTTTCAAGGATGGATTTTACATCCAAGCGCGCACCCAACCGGGCGGCCAGCAGGTACAGACCACCCAGCTTGCGGTGGAGAAACAGCGCATCGGCCGGGGGCGTGTGCCAGTATCCCTGTTTCAGGCTGAGCGAGAGACCGGAATCATAGAGACGCGCACTCAGATCACTGCCGCCGAAATCATAACAACCGTTGAGGCGCGCGGGCTCCATGGCTTCATGGAAAAGAGTGATCACGGCATTTCTGTGAGAGACAGGGATGTCATTGCGGAAATAACCGAGGGACTGCAGGGCGGCCGACATGGCCCGCCGGTCCGCGCGCATGCCCGCACCGAACAGCTGCCGGTAGGCTTCGGTAACATCGGCCGGGTAGACGCGAGTCGCGCCGTAATCCAGCAAAACCAGTTGCTGCGATGTGGCGTTGTAGAAAAAATTGGCAAAATTCGGATCGGTTTGTATCAGCCGGAATTCGAACAGTTCGCGGAACAGCAGCTCCAGCAGCAAGGCGATAACACGGTTGCGCACCTTCTGCCCGGCGCGGATCAGTGAGTCCATGGGCTCGCCGTCCATGTAAGTCATCGCCAGAATATTTTCTTGCGTCAGGCCGGCATCGACATCGGGCAATACCAGCTCTGGAGTGTCATGCAGCAGCGACTGGAAACTCACCAGGTGCCGGGCCTCGCGCAGATAATCCGCCTCCTCGTGCAACTGCCGCCTGGCCTCATCGAGCAACGGGGCAATATCCAGCCCGGCCGGCAGCAGCCGCGTCATGCGCAGCAGGGTCGCCACGTTACCGACGTCGCTGTCGATGCTCTCCCGTATTCCCGGATACTGTATTTTGACTGCCAGGCGGCGGCCGTCAGCGGTAACACAGGAATGCACCTGTCCTATGGAAGCGGCCGCTACCGGCGTGAAACTGAACTGCCTGAAATTCCGGTACCAGCCAGCGCCCCAACCGGTGTCGAGGACCGCAGCCACCTGACTCATGGGCATGGGCCTGGCTTCGGCCCTCAGCCGGGAAAGGATGTCAGCCAGCTCACGCGGCAGCAGGTCACCGGCGTCCAGTGACAGCAGCTGCCCGACCTTCATTGCCGCACCGCGCAAACTGGCAAGCTGCTCCGCGACCCGCCGCGCATTGGCCGGGGTCAATATCATGTCAGCCGGATTGAGGCGGTCGCCGCGGGCGAACTGACGCACACCCTCGGCGATCATACCGCCAGCGACACCACCCGCCAGCGATCCGAGCCGCATCAGCCGGCTAAGCCGCGTGTAGGGAACTGTCTCGTAGTGGTCGCTAGTGTTGTTCATTATCTATGTCAGGGAGTGACTGGTTTCATTAGATCAGAATGCACCGCCAGTCTCATCCGTAGAGCATGTTGAATCAGCCATCACGGGTGCGACTGGCATACATGCCGTTTTTAGGCCGGACATCTGTAACAGTGCTGCCACTGCATATTTCAAGGCGGCTCATTGATTCGCCAGGGCTTGTGGTCACAATGGCCATATCTGCTGCAGTTGCGGCTACAGCCACGACAAGGTAACGTCTGATTGTCCTCGTGTTCCCTGTTTTCTGCCGTACCTCTAAAGCACTGGTCATGATCGTATTGATCGTCTGTCATCTTCCGGCGCTCGGGATCGTGCTTGATGTCATTAATTAATGGCACCGGAGAGAGTGGTGACAGTCCTCTCCGGCGCCACATCAACAACTCATCTGTGCTGGCAGACGCAATGTTTTCCACAATGACCGTTTTGGCTCAGTGTTTCAGCCTTCGTCGATGCCGCTGTCGATCGGGTTATGGATCACTTCGTGCAGGCGGCTGCCTGGAACAACGGAAGAGAGAATCTCAATACTCTCCTGCTCGGCTGCCTTGATGGCATTGTCATACATTCGGGCGGTAGCAAGCAGTTGCATTTCGTAATGGCTCATGACATTTCTCCTGGTGGTAATCTGGCTTGTATGAGCACTCGGTTTGCTCATGAGTTCAGTATACACAGTCAGTCCTATTTGTCTAGGACAAATTGCGTTATTATTTGGCTATGATCCATACGGTAATGACATATGACTGAAAACAAAGGGCTGTACTCCATAGGCGTGGTTGAGCGCGATACCGGTATCGGTCGTGACACCTTGCGGGTCTGGGAGCGCCGCTACGGCTTTCCCGAACCCGTACGCAATGAAAAAGGCGAGCGCGCTTACTCCGAAAGGCAGTTGCGGCGCCTGCAGCGAATACGGCGACTGCTGGATCGGGGCATGCGGCCAGGCAAGCTGTTGCCCCTCAGCGAAGGCGCCCTGGATAAACTCGAAGCCGGCTTGCAGCCCGGGACGCCGCAACAGCCGGAGAAGGCAGTCAGTGCGCTGCTTGATGCCATTCGTTCAGCCGATGCCGGGCGTGTTGAATCCCTGTTGCGCAAGACATACGAAAAACAGGGCATGAAGGGATTCATTCTCGAAACAGTCGCGCCACTGTTGATTACCGTGGGCGAACTTTGGGTCGGCGGCAAACTGCAGGTATTCCAGGAACACTTTCTTGTCTGAACAACTGATCCGGTTTCTGAACGCGGAAATGGCCAGGACCGGGAAAATCACCGGTAAACCGCGGGTGCTGCTGGCCACCCTTCCCGGCGAGGAGCATACGCTGGGCCTGTTGATGGTGGCCGCCCTGCTTTCATCCCGTGGAATTCCAGTCATTAATCTCGGCAGCGAGGTTCCAATGGACCAGATCGTCCGGGCAGTACAACAGTTTCATGTCGATGTCGTGGGCATCACCTTCAGCGGGGCATACCCGTACAGGAACATTCGCCCGCATCTGGTCGAACTGCGAGAGCTGATACCCGATGCGGTTGATGTCTGGACAGGCGGTGAAGGCGTACACCGATTGCGCAAGTTGCCGCCCGGCGTTACCAGATTCACTTCCCTGGAAAACCTGCCCTCGCTTCCGGAAAGCCGGACGCGTTCCGGCTGATGATTTATGTCATTGACTCCGGACCGGCTGATACCATCTGCAAGACCAATGTCCGGAAATATCATTTTCAACGACTGACCATCCATGAACCTGCGAGACCTTAACTACATCATCGCCGTGGCCGAGACCCGTCACTTCGGCAAGGCGGCGGAGCGTTGCTTTGTCAGCCAGCCGACCTTGAGCGGGCAGATCAAAAAGCTGGAGGAGGAACTGCAAGTCACCCTCTTCGAGCGCACCAATCGCTCGGTGGCGATTACCCCGATCGGGACCGCCATACTGACCCACGCACGGGTGATCATGGAACAGGCCGATCTCATCCAGCAGCTGGCCCGCGCACAGCGGGATCCGCTGGCTGGTCCGCTGCGCATCGGCGCAATCCCGACACTCAGTCCCTATCTGGTCCCGCTGATCCTGCTGCCGCTGAAAAAACGCTACCCGCAAATCAAACTGGTCTTGTCAGAAGAACAGACCGATCCCTTGCTGGAGCGGTTGCGCAATCATGAAATCGATGCTGCCCTGCTGGCAACCCCGGTGGCGGAACAGGACTTTGAACGTCTGCCGCTGTTCGATGAGCCGTTCTGGATCGCCTACCCAAGCAAGCATCCCTTTTACACCAAGGACAAAATCACGCTGCGTGATCTGAAAAACGAGCATCTTCTGCTGCTGGCCGAGGGCCATTGCCTGGCTGATCAGGCAATGGAGGTCTGCCACATCAGGGAGCGGCAGGCACAGGGTGAGATGGCCGATCTGCGCGCTTCCAGCCTGGAAACCCTGATCCAGCTGGTAGGGGCCGGGTTCGGCATCACCCTGGTTCCGGCCCTTGCCATGCGTGGCTCCTGGACCACCGACAGCGGCGTGGTGGCCCAGCCCCTGGCGATCGCGGACGCGTCGCGTCGCATTGCGCTGGTGTTCCGTCACAGCTTTCCGAGACGCCCTGCCCTGCAGGCCTTCGCAGACATTATCCTCGATAATCTGCCCAATACTGTCCAACGCGTCGGTCAGCGCAAACGCGCAAAGAAAAAACCCGCCAGGCATAAATAGCCAGTCCCTTCCCTGCCGGCTCGCCCGCCGTCATCAATCGTTGTCGCCTATCGTTTTAATTTATACAAACGATTTCTACTATCAATCACCAGACCCGATACTGTCCCCGTACCGAGTATTCCACCTGGACAAAAGGAGACAAATCATGTTTGAGAATCGCGAAGGCAGCAAGGTACCACAGGTCACGTTTCACACCCGTCGAAACCACGAGTGGATCGATGTCACAACGGACGAAGTCTTCAAGGGCAGGACTGTCGTTGTCTTTGCCCTGCCGGGCGCCTTTACCCCCACATGTTCGTCCACTCACGTGCCGCGTTACAACCAGCTGACGCCGGTGTTGAAAAAACACGGTGTGGACGAGGTTATCTGTATCTCGGTCAACGACGCCTTCGTCATGAACGAGTGGCGCGATGAGCAGAAGGCATTCGATGTCACATTCCTGCCCGATGGCAATGGTGATTTCAGCCGCGGCATGGGGATGCTGGTAACCAAGAGCGACCTGGGCTTTGGTGAGCGGTCCTGGCGCTATTCCATGCTGGTGAGGGATGGTATCGTCGAAAAAATGTTCATCGAACCGGATGTACCCGGTGATCCCTTTGAAGTTTCCGATGCGGACACCATGCTGGCCCATGCCGCCCCCCATGCCGCCAGGCCGCTGGATGTGACTGTGTTCAGCCGCGATGGCTGCCCGTACTGCGTACGCACCAAGGGCCTGTTGCACGATGCGGGCATCAAGTTCGAGGAACTGGTACTGAACCGCGACTTCAGCGAATCCACCATTCGCGCGGTCTCTGGCATGTCCACCGTACCGCAGGTTTTCATCAACGGTGATCACATCGGCGGATCGGAAGACCTGGAAGCGTATCTCGCCAGAGCAGCGAAAAACGCGGCATGACAACCTGATCGCCATTGCGCAGGCGACGGTCGGGACTCGGCGCCTCGCAATGAGAGGTCCGTCAGAACCACAACCCGGCCATCAACCAGCCGAACATCTGGAGAAGGATATGAACACGCAGTATTACGATCTTGTCAGTATTGGTGGCGGCAGCGGCGGCCTGGCGGTCGCCGAGAAGGCCGCCATGCTGGGTGCAAAAGTGGCCATTATCGACCCGCGTCGCCTCGGGGGCACCTGTGTCAACAACGGGTGCGTGCCCAAGAAGGTGATGTGGTATGCCGCTGAACTGGCGCACGCCGTGGACGAGGCACAGGGCTTCGGCATCCCCGCCCGGCGCGACAGGACCGACTGGCAAACACTGCTGGCCGGCCGTGATCGCTACGTCAGCAACATCAATAACTACTGGGACGGTTACGTATCGGATCGCGGTATTACTCACATCCAGGGTTATGCCACGTTTGTCGATGCCCGCACCGTAGCGGTCAATGGCGGGCGTTATTCGGCGGATCACATTGTCCTGGCTACGGGCAGTCAACCCATCGTACCGCCGGTATCCGGCTCCGAGCTGGGCATTACCTCGGATGGTTTTTTTGAATTACAGCGACAACCGGAACAGGTGGCGGTTATCGGGGGCGGTTACATCGGCGTGGAATTGAGCGGCGTGTTGAATGCGCTTGACTCGAACGTGACCCTGCTCGCCCTGGAGGATCGGATCATGGAGCGCTTCGATCCCATGATCAGTGCGGTACTGGAAAATGAGATGCAGCGACAGGGCATATGTGTGCACACTGGCTTTCAGGTAATGGCATTGTCCCGAAGCGCCGGGGGAATCAGTGTCATGTCCGCGAATGAAGCAATCATCGCAGGATTCGACACAGTTATCTGGGCGGTCGGACGCCGCCCCAACACGCGCGGTCTCAGGCTTGAGGCGGCAGGCGTTGCGGTGTCGCCGGGCGGCATCATACCGGTGGATGCCTATGAGAACACCAACGTGCCCGGGATTTATGCCATCGGCGACACCACCGGCAAGATGCCGCTGACGCCGGTCGCTGTCGCCGCCGGCCGCAGGCTGGCCGAACGCCTGTTCAATAACAAGGCAGACAGCCGGGTGGATTACGACAACATTCCCAGCGTGGTGTTCTCCCATCCGCCGATCGGTACCGTCGGAATCACCGAAGACGAGGCGCGGCATCGCCACGGCCGGGATGTCACGATCTACACCAGCGAATTCACGCCCATGCGCCATGCCCTGTCGACACACGGTACGACCACGGCGATGAAGCTGGTCTGCGCGGGCAGGGAAGAAAAGGTCGTCGGCATCCACATCATCGGCGACAACGCCGATGAGATGCTGCAGGGTTTTGCCGTAGCGGTCAAAATGGGCGCGACCAAAGCCGACCTCGACAACACCATTGCCATCCATCCAACCAGCGCCGAGGAATTGGTGACCCTGAAAGTCCCGGATGCAACGCATGAAGTACGTCACAACATGGATAACGGACTCGAATGGCGGGAGGCGGGCTAGTGCTGCCGGTCAGGGCGGGGTTATCATCGACCCGACCAACCCGCTGGCTGTTTATCGTCAACGACGGCAGCGGTTCGATATCCGGCTACAGCATCGGCTTCGACGGTTCGCTTGACTTGCTCAGCGCCAATGGCCGAACCGGCAACACAGGCAAGAACACCGGAGCGCTGGACATGGCGCTGAGCAACGACGAAAGCAACCTCGACACGCTCAATGGGCAAACTCACACGATCGGAGTCTTCGAGGTAAAGAACAAGAGGGGCTTGCCGCATTGAACTCGCATATCGGTGTCCCGGCATCGGCCAACGGACTCGCCGTGCGTTAACCCGCTAGGACTGGTGGCAACCGCGCCTCGAGAGCTGCCGCCGGTCCTCCAGATGTCCGTGTCGTCAGGAAAAGGAAGCCCGGGTTCAGG
>CAVXNM010000055.1:0-42585 GCA_963763115.1 uncultured Gammaproteobacteria bacterium | reverse complement strand
AAACGCGAAAATCAGGGTCACGCTGGTGAAAAGCACCAACGGTCGACTGCAGAGCCACCGGGATACCGTGCGCGGCCTGGGCCTGCGCCGGATGCGCCACAGCGTGGAGCTGGATGACACGCCGCAGGTCCGCGGCATGATCAACAAGGTCGCCTACATGTTAAGGGTCGAGGACTGAACCATGCGTCTGAATACACTCAAGCCGGCGGAGGGCAGCAAGCAGGACCGCAAGCGCGTCGGTCGCGGCATCGGATGCGGTCTGGGCAAGACGGCCGGCCGGGGTCACAAGGGCCAGAAGGAACGCGCCGGCGGTTTTCACAAGGTCGGCTTCGAAGGCGGCCAGATGCCGTTGCAACGCCGCCTGCCGAAGGTCGGGTTCACCTCCCGCAAGTCTCGTACGACGGATGAAGTCCGTCTGCATGAACTGGGTCGGCTGGAAGCCGGCGTCATAGACCTTGAGGCGTTGCAGGACGCCAATATCGTGTCGCGCAATGTCACGCGGGTGAAGGTGATTGCCTCGGGCGCCATTGACAGGGCCGTGACGCTGAAGGGAATCCTGGTGACGCGGGGCGCGCGCGCCGCGATCGAGGCTGCCGGGGGCAGCATCGAGGACTAAATGGCTCTGGGTCCCTCCATGGCGGACACTGCCTCGAATATCGGGCAGATGAAAGAGCTGCGCCAGCGGCTCTTTTTCGTCATTGGCGCGCTCATCGTTTTCCGCATCGGGTCCTTTATCCCGTTGCCGGGGATCGATCCGCACGTGCTGGCATCCCTGGTCGAACAGCAGCGCGGCACCATCCTCGAGATGTTCAACATGTTTTCGGGCGGATCGCTGAAGCGCCTGTCCATCTTCGCGCTCGGGATCATGCCCTATATCTCGGCCTCAATCATCATGAACCTGCTGACCGTGACGGTGCCGTCACTGGAGCAGTTGAAAAAGGAAGGCGGGGAAGCGGGTCGGCGCAAGATTACCGAGTACACCCGTTATGGTACGGTCGGGCTTGCGACCATGCAGGCCTTCGGTATCTCCTCGGCCCTGCAGGCGCAGAATCTCGGAGGCAGCGCCCTGGTGCATGAACCCGGGCCCCGGATTCATCGTCACCGCCGTCGTCACGCTGGTAACGGGCACGGTCTTTCTGATGTGGCTGGGCGAACAGGTTACTGAACGCGGGGTGGGCAACGGCATATCGATTATCATCTTCTCCGGTATCGTGGCCGGACTGCCGCACGCCATCGGCGCCACGCTGGAACTGGCGCGCACCGGCGAGATGAACGTCATGACGATTCTGCTGCTGTTCGCGGTGGCGATCGCCGTGACCGGGTTCGTGGTGTTCGTCGAACGCGGTCAGCGGCGCATCACGGTGAACTATGCCAAGCGCCAGCAGGGCCGCAAGGTCTATGCCGCGCAGAGCACGCATCTGCCCCTGAAGCTGAACATGTCGGGCGTGATACCGCCGATCTTCGCCTCCAGTATCATCCTGTTTCCGGCCACCATGGCCAGCTGGATGGGAAGCCACGAAGGCATGGGCTGGTTGAAGGATATCTCGACGACCCTCTCGCCGGGGCAGCCGCTGTACGTGATTTTCTACTCCCTGGCGATCGTGTTTTTCTGTTTTTTCTACACGGCGCTGGTGTTCAATGCCCGGGAGACCGCGGATAATCTGAAAAAGTCCGGCGCCTTCATTCCGGGCATCCGACCGGGTGAACAGACCGCGAAATACATCGATGGCGTCATGACCCGGCTGACGACCGCCGGCGCCGCCTACATCACCCTGGTCTGTCTGATGCCCGAGTTCCTGATCCTGTACTGGAACGTGCCGTTTTATTTCGGCGGAACCTCCCTGCTGATTATTGTTGTCGTGGTCATGGATTTTATGGCCCAGGTCCAGGCGCATCTGGTGTCCCACCAGTACGGCGGCCTGATGAAGAAGGCCAATCTGAAAGGCCAGGGCGGTGCGGGTCTGCTGCGCTGAAGGCGCCGGCCTGTTTAACGGGTTTTAAGGAAGGTGAACTGACATGAAAGTACGCGCTTCGGTCAAGCGTATCTGTCGTAACTGCAAGGTCATACGGCGCAAGGGTGTGGTGCGGGTCATCTGCAAGGATGGCCGCCACAAGCAGCGCCAGGGCTGAGCGGCTCGACGATTTATGCAACACATTGAATATTCTGGAAATAACGCCTTGAGATTCAGAGCGTGCCCGGGCCGGGTGGGTTTGTGCAAGCTGCTGTTTCTCATTGATCTTATGTTGCCCAGAAGCTATCATTACGCCCTTTTCGCGACGCCCGGGCAGGGCGGCGCCCTGGAGACTGTGTCACTATGGCCCGTATAGCCGGAATCAACATTCCACCACACAAGCATGCCGAGGTCGCCCTGACGGCGATCTACGGTATCGGCCGGAATACGGCGCGCAAGATCTGCGCGGCGAGCGGAATCCAGCCGAACATGAAGATCAAGGATCTCAGCGAAGCCGAGATCGAGCAGGTGCGCAACGCAATCACCCGATACACCATCGAGGGCGACCTGCGCCGCACCGTTTCCATGAACATCAAGCGTCTCATGGATCTCGGCACCTATCGCGGCATCCGGCACCGGCGCGGCCTGCCGTTGCGCGGCCAGCGCACCCGCACCAATGCACGCACCCGCAAGGGTCCGCGGCGCGCGATTCGCAAGTAGACACGACACACCGGACATAACGGAAACCAGGTAACCGAAGCATGGCTAAGGCGGCAGCACCACGTACACGCAAGAAGGTGAAGAAGGACGTCTCTGACGGGATCGCCCATATTCACGCGTCCTTCAACAATACGATCATCACCATCACCGATCGCCAGGGCAATGCGCTGGCATGGACGACTTCGGGCGGTTCGGGCTTCCGCGGTTCGCGCAAGAGCACGCCGTTTGCCGCGCAGGTCGCCGCTGAACGCGCCGGTGAGATGGTCAAGGAATACGGCATGAAGAACCTCGAGATCGAGGTCAAGGGGCCCGGGCCCGGACGCGAGTCCGCCGTGCGTGCACTGAACAATATCGGATTCCAGATCACCAATATCACCGACGTGACACCGATCCCCCATAACGGCTGTCGTCCGCCGAAGAAACGTCGCGTCTAGCGCAGGGAAAGAACATGGCAAAGTACACCGGATCCAAATGTCGCCAGTGTCGCCGGGAAGGCGGCAAACTGTTTCTCAAGGGCGAGAAGTGCTTCACCGCCAAGTGCGCGGTGGAAAACCGTCCGTTCCCGCCCGGTCAGCATGGCCAGCGCCGCCAGCGGCTCTCCGACTATGCCACCCAGCTGCGTGAAAAGCAGAAGCTGCGCCGCATCTACGGGGTACTCGAACGCCAGTTCCACACCTACTACCAGGAAGCCTCGCGTAAAAAGGGCTCGACCGGCGAGGTTCTGCTGCAGCTGCTCGAGGGACGTCTGGACAACGTCGTCTACCGCATGGGATTTTCCTCCTCGCGCAGCGAGGCGCGCCAGCTGGTGCGCCACAACGGCGTCAGCGTGAATGGCAGCCGGGTGAACATACCGTCCTACCAGGTGCAGCCGAACGACGTTGTCAGCATCAACGACAAATCGCGCGCCCAGCTGCGCATCCAGGCGGCCGTCGATCTCGCGCAGCAGCGCGGCATCTCCGACTGGATCGATGTCGACGTCAAGAAAATGCAGGGCGTGTACAAGTCACGCCCGGAGCGGAGCGAGCTGCCGGCCGATATCAACGAACACCTCGTTGTCGAACTGTACTCGAAGTAAGTCACTGAGAGGTCATCCATGCTTGGAAAAGTCAACGAATTCCTGAAGCCGCGCATCGTGGACGTTCAGGTCGTCAGCGACAAACACGCCCGTGTCACGCTGGAACCGCTGGAACGCGGCTTTGGTCATACGCTGGGAAATGCGCTGCGGCGCATCCTGCTCTCGTCGATGCCCGGAACCGCGGTCACCGAGGCGGAGATCGACGGCGTGCTGCACGAATACTCGACCATCGAAGGCGTGCAGGAGGATGTCATCGATATCCTGCTCAATCTGAAGAAGGTCGCCCTGCGCATGCACAACCGCAACGAAGCCACGGTGACCCTGGTCAAGAAGGGTCCGGGTCCGGTCGTGGCGGGTGACATCACCGTGGATCACGATATCGAAATCGTCAACCCGGAGTTCCTCATCGCCAATCTGACCAAGGAAGGCGAGTTGTCCATGCGGCTCAGGATCGCCAAGGGGCGCGGTTATCAGCCGGCTACGGTGCGCTTCGATGAAGAATCCGAAAGCGTCACCATTGGTCGCCTGCAGCTCGATGCCTCCTACAGCCCGGTGAACCGCGTTTCCTACACGGTGGACCGCGCCCGCGTCGAACAGCGCACCGACCTCGACAAGCTGATCATCGACATCGAGACCAACGGCACCGTCGATCCCGAGGAGGCGATCCGTCATGCCGCCACCATTTTGCAGGACCAGCTTTCCGCGTTCGTGGACCTGCAGGCCCGTTCCGAGGATCAGCCGAGTACGGCGGAAAGCGATATCGACCCGATCCTGCTGCGCCCGGTGGACGATCTGGAACTGACGGTCCGCTCGGCCAACTGCCTGAAGGCCGAGAGCATCTTCTACATCGGCGACCTGATCCAGCGCACCGAGGTGGAGTTGCTGAAAACGCCGAATCTGGGAAAGAAGTCGCTCACCGAGATCAAGGACGTACTGGCCACCAAGGGTCTTTCACTGGGTATGCGTCTCGAGAACTGGCCGCCATCCGGATTGAAGGAAAAGACCGCGGTCAGCGCCTAACCAACCCGACAGGTAGACAACACCATGCGTCATCGCAACTCCGGGCGGCAATTGAGCCGCAACAGCAGCCACCGCAGCGCCATGCTGAAGAACATGGCAGTGTCACTGCTGCAGCATGAAATTATCAAGACCACGGTGCCCAAGGCCAAGGAACTGCGGCGCGTCGCAGAACCGCTGATCACCATGGCGAAAAGCGATTCCGTTCACCGGCGCCGCATCGCCTTCAGTCGTCTGCGCGACCGCGACATCGTCACCAAGCTGTTCAATGAACTCGGCCCGCGCTACCGGGACCGTCCCGGCGGCTATCTGCGCATCCTGAAATCGGGTTACCGCCCCGGCGACAATGCACCGATGGCCTACGTCGAGCTGGTCGACCGGCCCGAGCCGGAAGCCGCTGGCCAGGACTGAGGCGTCACAGCCCCGCTTCGTGCGGGAGCGACGACAAAAACCGGGCATTGCCCGGTTTTTTATTTATGGGTCCTGGAAAGCGCGCGTGACTATCCAGTGTCAAGACGATATCCCATTAGCAAGCGCCACTCGAGCAGGTGAAGAGCAAAAAGAAAAATTCGTGTCCTGAAACATCCCGGAAGTCGGATGGTCTCACTTCAGGCAGACATCGGTTCAGGCGCTACACCCGGATGGGACGATAATGGTGGTAATGAAATCACAAACAGCCATGGCGGCCCTGTTGCTGGCGCTGGCCTTCAGCGCCAGTGCGGAGGAGACGACCCGGTTCTCCAGCGGTCCCGGACAGGTGACCCTGCTCGAAATCTATACCTCGCAGAGCTGCAGCAGCTGTCCACCGGCCGAACGCTGGCTGAATCGCTATGTGGATAGCAAGGAGCTGTGGACGGACATCGTTCCAATCGCTTTCCACGTCGATTACTGGGACTCACTGGGATGGAAGGACCGCTACGCTACGGCGGCATATGGCGAACGTCAGCGCGCCTATGCCCGCGCCGGCAGGGCCGGCGGTGTCTATACCCCGGGCATGTTCGTCAACGGACGGGAATGGCGCGGCTGGACGTTCGCTCTCCCCCCGCGGGCGAGCGACCGCTCGCCGGGCAGGCTGGAGGTCACGCTCTCGCCTGGCAAACTTGATGCGCGCTTCCCGGCCGAGAGCCGTCCACTGGAACTGCACATCGTTCTCCTCGGATTCGACATCGAGACACATGTGCTGCGCGGCGAGATCAGCAACCGCATACTGCCGCAGTCGTTCGTGGCGCTCTCCCATAACGTCCAGCGCTCGGCCGACGGTCTTTGGAACGGTGCCGCTGCCACGAGCGCAGCCGTGGATGGCAGCGTCAGGCCATCGCGGCCTGGATCAGCGACGGACCCGCGCAACGCTGCAAGCGCTCGGTCGCCGGCGTCGCTGCTAAATGAGTAAGGGGCCAGGCGAGCCATCTGCCGGTTTTCAAACGGACATGATTATTCTATTCACTGATTTCGGGCTGGAAGGGCCGTACACGGGGCAGGTGCAGGCCGTGCTGCAACAGCAGGCTCCGGGTGTTCCGGTGATCAGCCTGTTCGCCGATCTGCCCCCCTTCGACATCCAGGCGGCGGCCTATCTGCTGCCGGCGTATGCGGCCGGTTTTCCGCCGGGCAGCGTTTTTATCTGCGTGGTGGATCCGGGGGTGGGCGGCGAGCGGCCAGCTGGTCTGGTCAGGGCCGACGGGCGCTGGTATGTGGGGCCGGATGAAGGTCTGTTCGCGATCCTGGCACGACGGGCGCGACACGTGGAATGCCGGGAATTGCCGCACCCGGCCACGGCCTCCCCCAGTTTCCACGCACGCGATGTGTTCGCCCCGCTGGCGGCGCGCCTGGCGCGCGACGGTTCCTTCGGTGACGGTGCGGTGGTGACCGCGGCCTGCGCGCGGCCGGAATGGCCGGATGAACTGCAACGGGTGGTCTATATCGACCGCTACGGGAATGCCATCACGGGAACGCGCGCCGGGGCGACGACCGGCACGGCCACGCTGAACATCAATGGCCATGCTTTATCCAGAGCCCGGACGTTCACGGACATGCCGTCCGGCGCGGCCTTCTGGTACGCGAATTCCAGTGGACTGGTGGAGATCGCCGTCAACCGCGGCCGGGCGGACCGTCAGCTCGATATCGCGGTGGGCACGCCGTTCGACTTGTCCTGAATCTGCCGGCCAGACCGAATAGCGCTTACTCAAATGGCCACGGAATCCACGGAAAAACACTGACAGATTTAGTGAATCTTCCGTGTTTTCCGTGGATTCCGTGGCTATAAATCACGGGGTAAGGGTCTGAGTAATCGCCATTCAGCTTGCGGGACCTGGCTGTTTTCAACCGACCCGCGGTTCGGCGACGTTTCGGCGTGCGGACGGTTCCAGCACCTGCTTCAGGAACTGTCCCGTGTAGGAGGCGGCGCAGCCGGCGATCGCCTGCGGTGTGCCGCTTGCCACCACCTCGCCGCCGCGGATGCCGCCTTCGGGCCCGAGGTCGATGATCCAGTCCGCGGTCTTGATGACATCCAGGTTGTGCTCGATGACGATGATGGTGTTGCCGTGGTCGCGCAGGCGGTGCAGTACCTCCAGCAACTGGGCGATGTCATGGAAGTGCAGGCCGGTGGTGGGCTCGTCGAGGATGTAGAGCGTCTTGCCGGTGTCGCGCTTGGACAGTTCGCGCGCCAGCTTGACGCGCTGCGCCTCGCCTCCGGAGAGCGTGGTGGCGCTCTGGCCCAGGGTGATGTAGGACAGTCCGACATCCATCAGCGTCTGCAGCTTGCGCGCCACGACCGGGATGGCGCTGAAGAAGGGCAGGGCGGCTTCCACGGTCATACCCAGGACCTCGTGAATGTTCCTGCCCTTGTAGCGCACTTCCAGGGTTTCCCGGTTGTAGCGCCGTCCCTTGCATACATCGCAGGGTACGTAGATATCCGCCAGGAAGTGCATTTCCACCTTGAGTACGCCATCGCCCTGGCAGGCCTCGCAACGCCCGCCCTTGACGTTGAAGCTGAAGCGCCCGGGCGGGTAGCCGCGTGAGCGCGCCTCCTGGGTGGCGGCGAACAGTTCCCGCAGCGGCGTGAACAGGCCGGTGTAGGTGGCCGGGTTGGAACGCGGCGTGCGGCCTATCGGGCTCTGGTCGATGTCCACGATCTTGTCGAAGTGCTCCAGTCCCCGGATGTCACGGCAGGGCGCACCGCTGTCCGCGGCCTTGTTCAGCACCTGGGCGGCGCGCCGGTAGAGCGTGTCGTTGATCAGCGTGGATTTGCCGGACCCGGAGACGCCGGTGACGCAGGTCATCAGACCGACGGGGATTTCCACCGTGACTGATTTCAGGTTATTGCCGCTGGCCGCCTCGATGACCAGCAGGCGCCCGGAATCGACGCGGCGGCGAAACTCCGGCAGAGGGATGGATTGCCGGCCGGACAGGTACTGACCGGTGAGCGAGTTTTCATCGGCGATGATTTCCGCCGGGGTCCCCTGTGAGACGATTCTGCCGCCATGCACGCCGGCGCCGGGTCCGATATCGACCACGTAGTCGCCGCTGCGGATGGCTTCCTCGTCGTGCTCGATGACGATCACGGTGTTGCCGAGATCGCGCAGGTGGGTGAGGGTGTTCAGCAGGCGCTGGTTGTCACGCTGATGCAGTCCGATGGACGGTTCGTCGAGCACGTACATGACGCCCACCAGTCCGGCGCCGATCTGGCTCGCCAGGCGGATGCGCTGGGCCTCGCCGCCGGAGAGGGTTCCGGCGCTGCGGTCGAGCGACAGATAGTCCAGCCCCACGTTGACCAGAAACTCCAGGCGCTGGTTGATCTCCTTCAGGATCCTGTCGGCGATTTCCCCGCGCCACCCCGGGAGGCGCAGTTCGCCGAAGAACGCGCGTCCGACGCCGACCGGCAGGGCGGCGATCTCCGGCAGCGAGTGGTCGGCCACCGTGACATGGCGCGCCGCCGGGTTGAGGCGCGTACCCTCGCAGGCGGGACAGGGCCGGGTGCCCTGGTAGCGCGCCAGTTCCTCCCGTACCACATTCGACTCGGTTTCCCGGTAGCGCCGCTGCATGTTCGGGATGATGCCTTCGAACGCATGGCGGCGCTTGACCGTGCCATGCCGCTCGTTCAGATACTGGAAGCTGATGATCTCGTCGCCACTGCCGTTGAGAATGATGTCCTGTATTTCCTGCGGCAGTTCCTCGAAGGGCGTCTCGATGTCGAAGTGATAATGCCGGGCCAGTGCGCTGATGATCTGGAAGTAGTAGGCGTTGCGCCGGTCCCAGCCGCGAACCGCGCCGCCGGCGAGACTCAGTTCGGGATGGGCGACCACGCGTTCGTGGTCGAAGAACTGGCGCACCCCCAGTCCGTCGCATTCCGGGCAGGCGCCGACCGGGTTGTTGAAGGAAAACAGCCGCGGTTCCAGTTCGCTCAACGAATAGCCGCATTCCGGGCAGGCGAATTTGGCGGAGAACACCAGCTCGGACTGATCGGGGTTGTCCATGTCCGCGATCCGCGCGAGTCCGTCCGAGAGCCGCAATGCCGTTTCGAAGGATTCCGCCAGGCGTTGCTGGATCTCGGGGCGCACGCGGAAACGGTCGACTACCGCCTCGATCACGTGCTTGCGCTGCGGATCGAGCGCCGGCGGCTGGTCCAGCTCCGCCACGACGCCGTCGATGCGGGCGCGAACGAACCCCTGCGCGCGCAGTTCCTCCGTTATCTGGTGGTGTTCACCCTTGCGCGCCTGGACCACCGGCGCCAGCAGCATCAGACGGCTGCCCTGCGGCAATGCCAGCACCTGATCGACCATCTCGCTGACGGTGCGCGCCTCGAGCACCGTGCCGTGCTCCGGGCAATGCGGGATGCCGACCCGCGCGAACAGCAGTCGCAGGTAGTCATGGATCTCGGTGATGGTGCCGACGGTGGAGCGCGGGTTGTGGGAGGTGGATTTCTGTTCGATGGAAATCGCCGGGGACAGCCCCTCGATGTGATCCACATCCGGTTTTTCCATGATGGAGAGGAACTGGCGCGCATAGGCCGACAGGGATTCCACGTAGCGGCGCTGGCCCTCGGCATAGAGGGTGTCGAAGGCGAGCGAGGACTTGCCTGAACCGGACAGCCCGGTGACCACGATCAGCCGGTCGCGTGGCAGGTCCAGGTCGATATTCTGCAGGTTATGGGTGCGTGCGCCCCTGATCTTTATGGTGTCCATCTTCCTTCCGGCGAGCCTGACGCTTCAAGCGCCAACCTGCTAATATACGGCGCTTGGCAAGTCAGAGGCAAAGAGGTTTTCCCAACGGTGAATGCAGAAGCAACAACCCGGCTCGGGATGAGTCGTTTCGAGCTGCGGGCGGCATTTTCGCTCTCCAGCATCTTTGCCCTGCGCATGCTGGGCATGTTCATGATCCTGCCGGTATTCGCGCTCTATGCCGCGGGGAATCTCCAGGGGAGCACCCCCGCGCTGGTCGGACTTGCCATCGGCGCCTACGGCATCACCCAGGCGCTGCTGCAGATTCCCGCCGGCCTGCTGTCTGACCGCATCGGCCGCAAGCCGGTCATGATCGGCGGATTGTTGCTGTTTGCCCTGGGCAGCGCCATTGCCGCCGAGGCGCAGAGCATCCATCTGGTGATTCTGGGCCGGGCACTGCAGGGCAGCGGCGCCATCGCCGCCGCTATTATGGCGCTTACCGCGGATCTCACCCGGGAAGAGCACCGTATCAAGGCCATGGCCATGATCGGCATGAGCATCGGGCTGTCGTTTGCCGTCGCGATGGTCGCGGGGCCGGTTATCAATAAATGGGTCGGAGTGCCGGGGATCTTCTGGATTACGGCCGTGCTCGCCGTGGTCGGCATCGGGGTGGTGGTGTTTGTGGTTCCCACGCCCGCCGTCACCCGCATGCATCGCGAGGCCGAGGCGGTGCCGTCGCAGTTCGGACGGGTGCTGCGGGATGGCAATCTGCTGCGTCTCGACCTGGGTATCCTGGTGCTGCACATGATCCTCACCGCCACGTTTGTGGTCATGCCCCTGGAATTGCGCGACGAGGTAGGTTTCGCGTCCAGCAGGCACTGGGAAATCTATCTGCCGGTGATGTTCTGTTCCGTGCTGGCGATGATCCCGTTCATCATCCTGGCGGAGCGCAAGGGGCGCGTGAAACCGGTCATGCTGGGCGCGATCGCGCTCCTGTGTCTGGCCGAGCTGGGCCTTTACGGGTTGCCGGTGTCGGTTGTCGATGTCGCCTTGCTGCTGTTCCTGTTCTTTACCGCGTTCAACCTGCTGGAAGCCATGCTGCCTTCGTTGATCTCGCGCGTAGCTCCAGTCGACTGCCGCGGCACGGCGATGGGCGTCTATTCCAGTTCCCAGTTTCTCGGTGCGTTTCTGGGCGGTACCCTGGGCGGACTGGTCCACGGCCGTTTCGGCCTGCACGGGGTGTTTCTGTTCACCGCGCTGGGCGCGCTGCTGTGGCTGCTGGTCGCCGCGTCCATGAAGCCGCCGCGGCTGCTCGCCAGTTATATACACAAAGTGGCGGTCACGGATTCGGAGGATGCCGAGCGGCTGTCGCGGGAACTGAGCGGCATCGCCGGGGTGGCGGAGGCGGTGGTGATCGCGGATGAAGGGGTTGCCTATCTGCGGGTGGACAAGCGGGTATTCGACGAGACGGCATTACCGTGACACGGGACATGGATCGACCCATCGCATAGAATACCGGTCCGGAGGTCGCCTGCCGCACGGGGGCGAACCCACAGGGACAGTGAACCAACACACCAACAGGAGGCCATCATGGCGCGAGGAGTCAACAAGGTAATACTGGTCGGCAATCTGGGCCGGGATCCGGAAGTCCGCTACATGCCGAGCGGCAACGCCGTTGCCAATGTGACGCTGGCAACGACGGAATCCTGGAAAGACAAGCAAACCGGTGAGAAACAGGAACGCACCGAATGGCACAACGTGGTGTTTTACAGCCGGCTTGCGGAGATTGCGGGCGAATACCTGAAAAAAGGCTCCCAGGTGTATGTCGAGGGCAGCCTGCGCACCCGCAAATGGCAGGACAAGAACGGTAATGACCGTTACACCACCGAAATCATCGCCAGCGAGATGCAGATGCTTGGTGGGCGGAGCGGCAGTGCCGGATATGCCGCCGGTGATGCGAAACCCCCCATGGCAGAGCAGTCGGCTTCATCCGCCGGGTCCGCCGCACCCGATTTTGACGATGACATTCCGTTCTAGGACCAATACCCATCGATAGTCAAGGCTTGCCCTACAGGCTTTTTTTTGCCTACATCGATGTTAGGTACGTCACGGAGCGCAAGGATGCGCGGGAGTGACGCGCCGTAAGGGATTCGGGCATCCTGTCCTTGCGCGGCACTCATACAGACATGTGCATCGCAGGTACGTTGGTTCTCACACTTCCTCGACAACTGCTCCCTGCGTCGTCTGAAGCGCCTACTTTTGGTGCTCTACCTCCTGCATCCTTGTCGTCGTGCATGGCCCAGGCCATCCTCTCGACCGATTCCCGGTCTCCCCTTCTCCATGCAGCTGTGTTCATCGCGCGGATGCGACGAGCTGTAAGCTGCTCTTTCGTCCCCCCACCTCTTGATCTGGATCGGCTTATAATTCCCCTATATATGGGAGTCTAGGTAGAAAAATCACAATATATTGCGATTTCTCTACCACATTTTATTCGCCGTCGGTTACACTCTGTGCACGTAATTGGTGCGGAAAAGACCAAAACCTCATTAGTCTTGTTAATTCACTCAAGGTAAATCTGGCAAGCTTTTGATTTTCAATTTATATATGCATTACGGCCCGATGCCAAGCCGGTGATCTGGCCTAAGTGACTGCTAAAAAAGGAGAATTTTTTGGTTTTTTGCTTGACAGGGTTGGCTCTCCGTACCTATAGTGTCGCAAAGTGGGACGCAGTGGTAATAAATGGGGAATTCAGGGAAAGAAGGGGGCGAATTTGTTTCGGGGTGGCAGCACCATCAATCTCGACGCCAAGGGGCGTCTGGCTTTTCCCACCCGCTACCGCACGGTACTCGACGAGCGCTGCCAGGGGCGGGTCGTATTGACCGTCCACGATGACCGTTGCCTGCTGCTCTACCCCTTTCCCGACTGGGACGAGATCGAACGCAAACTCGTCCGCCTGCCCAACCAGGAGAAGCGCACGCGCACGTTGCAGCGCATGCTGCTGGGCCATGCCACCGAACTCGAGATCGACAATAACGGTCGCATCCTGATTCCGCCGCGACTGCGTGAATTCGCCGGCCTCGACAAACGCGTGGTGCTGGCGGGACTGGGCAACAAATTTGAAATCTGGAATGAGGAAGCCTGGGAACGCAATTGTGTTGATTGGGTTTCGGCGGAGGCTGGCAGCGGTGAGCTGCCCGACTCCCTGGAAACGTTGACGCTCTGACCCATGGGAATGGATCACATTCACCAGCCGGTACTGCTCGCAGAGGTGCTGGAAGGGCTCCGTATACGGTCGGATGGTATTTACGTGGACGGCACTTTCGGGCGTGGCGGGCATACAGGCGCCATACTCGCGGAGCTGGGCCCAAAGGGCAGGCTGCTCGCGATGGACAGGGATTCCGAGGCCGTGCAGTCGGCAGAAAGGCAATTCGGCGGCGATCCGCGTTTCGAGATAGAACAGGGTACGTTCACGATGCTGAGCCATCTGGTTACGCAACGACAGCTGGAAGGGCAGGTCAACGGCATGCTGCTGGATCTGGGGGTTTCTTCCCCGCAACTGGACGATCCGCGGCGCGGCTTCAGTTTCTCGGACGACGGTCCGCTCGATATGCGCATGGATCCGGGCGCGGGCATCAGCGCCGCACAGTGGCTGGCGCAGGCCGGTGAACGGGAAATCAGCGAGGTGCTGTTCACCTTCGGCGAAGAACGCTACGCGCGGCGGATCGCCCGCGCCATCGTCCGGGCGCGTGACGAGGCGCCGCTGTGTACCACCCGCCAGCTCGCCGAACTCGTCGCAGCATCGATCCCGGTGCGAGAAAAGCACAAGCATCCCGCCACGCGAAGTTTTCAGGCAATCCGCGTCTTCATCAACCACGAGCTCGAGGAGCTGCAAACGGTGCTTGAACAGGTGCCCGATTTTCTCGCCCGGCAGGGCCGTCTGGCGGTCATCAGTTTTCACTCGCTCGAGGACCGGATCGTGAAGCGTTTCATCCGCCACCAGCACCGGGGAGAGCCGCCGCCGCCGGGGATGCCGGTAACCGGCACGGAACACATCGCACGCCTGCAACCCGTCGGCAAGGCCATTCGGCCGGGGCGGGAGGAGATTGCATCCAACCCGCGGGCCCGCAGTGCTGTGCTGAGAATCGCGGAGCGTCTGCAGTGAGTGCGAAACCCACCACCGTATTTTTGCTCGTGCTGGGTGTTATCGTGACATGCATCGGCGTTGTTTATGCGCGGCATGAGGGCCGCAAGCAGTTCGTGGAGCTGCAGGCGCTTGGCTATGAGAGAGACCGGATGGATGTCGAGTGGGGGCAGCTGCAGCTGGAGCAGAGCACCTTGACCACGCAGGGTCAGGTCGAGCATGCCGCCCGCAGCCGGCTGGGCATGATCAGTCCGGCGCCTGACCAGATGGTGATCCTGAAGCCATGAACAGGAACAGGACATTTTCTGTGCAGCCAAGCCGGCGCGTTATCCTGATCGCCGGCATGGTGCTGGCGCTGGCGACGCTGACCTGGCGTGCGGTCAGCCTGCAGGTGCTGGACAAGGATTTTCTGCAGATACAGGGGGATGCGCGCCACCTGCGCATCGAGGAATTACCCGCGCACCGCGGCATGATCCTGGACCGGAAAGGGGAACCGCTGGCAGTCAGCACGCAGGTCGAATCGGTCTGGGTCAATCCACAGGAGCTGGTCGGCGTGCAGGAAGGGATTACTGCGCTGGCGCGTCTGCTGTCGCTCGATCGAAATCGCGTGCAGCAACTGGTGGCGAAACATGCGGGGCGGGAATTCGTCTACGTGCATCGCCATATCAGCCCGGCGCTTGCCGAGCAGGTGCGGGCAATGGACATTCCGGGCGTGTATCTGCAGAAGGAGTACAAGCGCTTTTACCCGGCCGGCGAAGTGACCGCGCAGGTTATCGGCTTTACCAATATCGACGATGTCGGGCAGGAAGGGCTGGAGCTGGCCTATGGCGACTGGCTGCGCGGGGAACCCGGCGCCAAGCGCGTGATCAAGGACGGCCAGCGCCATACGGTCGAGGATGTCGAGAGCATCCGACGTTCACGTCCCGGCAAGGACATGGTGGTGAGCATCGACCGGCGTATCCAGTACCTGGCGTACCGTGAATTGATGGCGGCCGTTAAGGAGCACGGTGCGCGCGCCGCCTCCGCCGTCGTGCTGGATGTCAGGACCGGCCAGATTCTGGCGATGGTCAACCAGCCGTCTTACAACCCGAACAATCGTCAGAAACTACAGCGGCGGACACTGCGCAACCGTGCGGTCACCGACGTGTTCGAACCGGGATCCACCATGAAGCCGTTTATCGTGGCCTGCGCGCTCGAGGACGGACGTTATACGCCGGAAACCGAGGTGGAGACCTCACCAGGCTGGTTCCGTGTGGGCCGCAACACGATCAAGGACGTACACAATTACGGCCTGCTGGACGTAGCCGGCGTGATCCGCAAGTCGAGCAACGTCGGCATCACCAAGATTGCGCTGTCGCTGCCGACCGAGCGTATCTGGTCGATGTTATCGAGTGTCGGTTTCGGCGAGCCAACGGCAAGCGGCTTTCCGGGCGAGGCATCCGGGCTGCTGTCCAGTTACCGCAACTGGAAAGAGATTGAAACAGCAACCATCGCCTTCGGTTATGGCATCTCGGCGACGCCGCTGCAGCTGGCCCAGGCGTATGCCACGCTGGCCGCAGGCGGGATCAGACGACCCGTCACCTTCCTCCACCAGGATACGGCGCCGCAGGGCCGGAGGGTTATCCCGCAGCGCATCACGCAGCAGATCATCGCCATGCTGGAGCAGGCCGCCGGACCCCATGGCACCGCCCCGGCGGCGCAGGTGGCAGGTTACCGTGTCGCCGGCAAGACCGGCACGGTACACAAGTCGGTGGCCGGTGGTTATTCCCACGACAAGTACCTGTCCGTGTTCGCGGGTCTGGCGCCGGCCAGCGATCCGCGCCTGGTGATGGTGGTGATGGTAGATGAACCCAAGGGCAAGTACTACGGCGGCCAGGTGGCCGCGCCGGTGTTCTCCCGGGTGATGTCCGGTGCGCTGCGCCTGCTGGCGGTTCCACCGGACAAGCTGCCGTTGCTGGAGTCGCATCACGACCTGCCGGGAGACTCCGCATGATGCCGGCAAGAGCCGACAGAACCGGGCATACCCTCGGCGGTTTGCTGCACGGCCTGGGGATCGCTGAAATCCGGCAGCCGGTGACCATCGCGGGGCTTGCGCTGGACAGCCGCAAGGTGCAACCGGGCGACCTGTTCCTGGCGGTGGCCGGCAGTCGTACCCATGGCCTGGAGCACGCACGGCAGGCGCTTGCGCTCGGCGCGGCCGCCGTGGCCTGGGAACCGACCGCGGGGATGGGTGGTCTGGCGGAGCTGGCGGCGTTGTTGCCGGTGCCGGTGGTGGCAGTGTCCGCCCTGAGTCAGAAGGCGGGCCTGATTGCCGACCGGTTTTATGGTCATCCCTCGCGCGGCCTGTTCATGATCGGCATCACCGGCACCGACGGCAAGACCTCCTGCAGTCACTACATCGCGCAGGCCCTCGACAGCGATGACCGCCGCTGCGGGGTGATCGGCACACTGGGTTACGGACTGTACAACGAGTTGAATCCCGGGACTCACACGACACCGGATGGACTCGCGCTGCAACGGGCCCTGTATACCCTGCAGCAGCAGGGTGCGCGCTGCGTGGTCTCCGAGGTGTCCTCACACGCCATGGACCAGGGCCGCGTAAACGGCGTGCATTTCGACATCGCCGTACTGACCAACCTGTCACGCGATCATCTGGATTACCACGGCGACATCGAGTCCTACGCGCATGCCAAGCGCAAGCTTTTCCATAGCAAGGGCTTGCGTTATGCCGTGATCAACGCCGATGACGATTTCGGCCGTCGCCTGCTCGATGACATCCCGCCCGGCATCGCCCCGGTGGCGTACACGCTCGAGGGCAAACCCTGCAGGACGCGTTTCCCCGCGCAATGGGTGGTCGGTCGCAATCTGCGCCTCGACCTCGATGGGATGCAGTTCGAGGTGAGCACGCCGTGGGGTGGCGGTGTGTTGAAATGCCGACTGCTCGGCCGTTTCAATGCCAGCAACCTGTTGGCGTCACTCGCCGGCCTGTGCGTTTCCGGCCTGCCCTTCGAGGAGGCGCTGATCCGTCTGGAGAGAACACGCACCGTGGCGGGTCGCATGGAACGTTTTGATCTGGGCGCCGGGCGGCCACTGGCCGTGGTTGACTACGCCCATACTGCGGGCGCGCTGGATGAGGTGCTGGCTTCGCTGCGCCTGCACTGCAAGGGACACTTGTGGTGCGTGTTCGGCGCCGGTGGTGACCGTGACCGCGGCAAGCGTCCGCTGATGGCCGCCGCGGCGGAACGCCATGCCGATCGGATCGTGCTGACTGACGACAACCCCCGCAGCGAGGACCCGGAACGCATCATGCGTGACATCTGCGCCGGCTTTGAGCATCCCGGCAGCATGCCTATCGAGCACAACCGGGCCAACGCCATTGCCATAGCTTTACAGGAGGCCGGGCCGGACGACATCGTGCTGATCGCCGGCAAGGGACATGAAACGGTGCAGCTCATCGGCGACAAGGCGCTGCCGTTTAGTGACCGCGAACGGGTCATGGCCTTGCAGCGGGAATGGGCGGGATGATGACGATGCAGCTCTCGGAAGCCGCTGAGGTGCTGGCCGGGCGTTGTGTTTCCGCCGACGTGCTGTTCCACGGCGTCTGTACCGATACCCGGCAGCTGCAGCAGGGCAGTCTGTACGTCGCGCTGCAGGGACCGAACCACGACGGTCATGATTATCTGGATGCCGCGCGCGAGCGGGGCGCGGCGGCCGCGGCCGTCAGCCGCATTACCCATACCTCGCTGCCCCTGCTGGAAGTTGACGACACCCGGCTTGCGCTCGGCCGGCTGGCCGCCTACTGGCGTACGCAGTTCACGCTGCCGGTGGTGGCCGTGACGGGCAGCAACGGCAAGACCACGGTGCGCAGCATGACGCACGCCATTCTCTCCCGCGCCGGCCGGAGCCTGGCCACTCAGGGCAATCTAAACAACGACATCGGCCTGCCGCTGACGCTGTTCCGGCTGACCCCGGAGGATCGCTACGCCGTGCTGGAGATGGGCGCGAATCATCCCGGTGAAATCGATTACCTCACCGCCATCGCGCAGCCCGACATCGCGGTGGTCACCAATGCCGGGCCGGCTCATCTGGAAGGTTTTGGCGATGTCGCCGGCGTGGCCCGTTCGAAAGGCGAGGTGTTTGCACGCCTGGGACCGCAGGGCGTGGCGATTATCAATGCCGATGACCATTACGCGCCGCTCTGGCGTGAACTCGCCGCCCATTGCAGCATCGTGGACTTCGGTCTGCAGGCGGATGCCGCCGTGCACGCCCGCTGGCAGGGCGATGTCAGCGGCAGCCGGGTTTCGCTCTTCACGCCCTGGGGCGATACCGAATTCCACCTGCCGCTGCCTGGACGGCACAATGTCATGAACGCCCTGGCCGCGAGCGCGGCTGCACTGGCGGCCGGCGCCGGGCTGGATGCCGTCAGCCAGGGGCTCGCTTCACTGTCCCCGGTCACCGGCCGTTTCACCATTCATCGACTGCCGCAGGACATCACGGTGATCGATGATACCTACAATGCAAATCCCGGGTCACTGCAGGCCGCGATCGATGTACTGGCCACGGCCGGCGGCGAAACCTGGCTGGTGCTCGGCGACATGGGCGAACTGGGTCACGGGGCGCTGGATCTTCACCGCGAGGCCGGATTCCGGGCGCGCGCCGCGGGTGTTGACCGGCTCTTTTCCCTTGGGGAGCTGTCCCGGGCCGCCGCCGAGTCCTTTGGCGGCAATGCCGCGGCATTCGACACTCTGGAAGAACTGGTTACGGCCCTGCGCGGGGCCGTGCACGGGGGCGGTTTGCACGTGCTCGTAAAGGGTTCGCGGCGCATGTACATGGAGCGTATCGTGGAGGCCCTGGGTGTCGCCGCGCAGGGTCAGGTATCCGCCAGACCGGAGGGGCGTCACTAGCCATGCTCGTCTACGTCGCCGACTATCTCAGCCGGTTTTACAGCGGCTTCAACGTCTTCCAGTACCTGACCCTGCGCGCCATCCTGGGGGTGCTGACGGCGCTGCTGATTTCCTTTGTCATCGGTCCGGAGATGATCCGCCGCCTGGGCCGATACCAGATCGGACAGACGGTGCGCGATGACGGTCCGCAGACGCATCTGCTGAAAGCAGGCACGCCGACCATGGGCGGTGCGCTGATCCTGGTTGCCGTGGCGATCGCGACCCTGTTGTGGGCCGATCTGCGCAACCGCTATATCTGGGTGGTGCTGCTGGTCACGCTGCTGTTCGGCGCCATCGGCTGGATCGATGACTACAAGAAACTGGTGCTGAAAAACTCCGACGGCCTGGCTCCGCGAATGAAAATGTTCTGGCAGTCGCTGATTGCGCTGGGCATCGCCCTGTTTCTTTATGCTACCTCCATGACCCCTGCCGAAACCACGCTGATTGTTCCTTTCTTCAAGGACATCGCGCTCAATCTCGGCTGGGTATACGTCCTGATGACCTGGTTCGTTATCGTTGGTTCCAGCAACGCGGTGAACCTGACCGACGGACTGGACGGACTCGCCATCCTGCCGACGGTGCTGATTGCCGGCGCGCTCGGCGTGTTCGCCTACACCACCGGCAACGTGAAGTTTGCCGTTTATCTCGGCATTCCCTATATCCGCGACGCGGCGGAGGTGGTTGTTTTCTGTAGCGCACTGGTTGGCGCCGGTCTGGGATTTCTCTGGTTCAACGCCTATCCGGCCATGGTGTTCATGGGGGATGTGGGAGCGCTCGCGCTGGGCGCGGCGCTCGGTATTGTCGCGGTTCTGGTCCGGCAGGAATTCGTGTTTCTGCTCATGGCCGGTGTCTTCGTGATGGAAACCGTGTCGGTCATCCTCCAAGTGGCGTCCTTCAAGCTGACGGGCCGGCGGATATTCCGCATGGCGCCGCTGCACCACCACTTCGAACTCAAGGGCTGGCCGGAGCCGCGGGTCATCGTACGTTTCTGGATTATTACGGTGATACTCGTGCTGGTCGGGCTGGCGACGCTGAAGATTCGCTGAGAATGGAGCGGTTTCACGGGTGGCATGTGACGGTGACGAGACAGTGGCGGTTTCCTGGTTGAGAGTGTCGGGGATGTAATGGCGGTTCCGGGTTACATGATGATGGAGATGTTCAATACGGCACGCAGAACACTGGTGGTCGGACTGGGCAAGACCGGCCTGTCGGTTGCGCGCTTTCTGTCGCACCGCGGTGTACCGGTCGCCATCGTGGACAGCCGCGAGAATCCCCCGGCTCTTGAGTCCCTGCGCTCCGAGTTGCCGGCCGACGTCGCCCTGTTTCTCGGCGGCTTCAAGGCGGAGGCCTTCGAGCGGGCCGAGCAGGTGATCGTCAGTCCCGGTGTTTCGGTGAAAGAACCCCTGATCGCGGCAGCGGCCGCCCGCGGGGTCCCGGTCATTGGCGATGTGGAGCTGTTCGCGCAGCTGATCACCGCGCCGGTGGTCGCCATCACCGGCTCCAACGGCAAGAGCACGGTGACGACCCTGCTGAACGCCATGGCGCAAAGCGCCGGCAGGGAGGTGCGCATGGGCGCCAACATCGGCACCCCGGCGCTGGACCTGATCGCGGAACGCGAACCCGACCTCTACGTGCTGGAACTCTCCAGTTTCCAGCTGGAGACCACCTTCTCGCTCAGACCGGCGACCGCGGTCGTGCTCAATATCAGCGCCGACCACCTGGACCGCTATGCCGATCTCGATGCGTATTCGAACGCCAAGCGGTCAATTTACCGCAACGCCGCCATTCAGGTCGTGAACGCCGATGACCCGCTGGTCGTCCGGCTGGCTTACCCGGACAAGCCGCAGATTCGCTATACCATGGGCGTGCCGGCGGCGGGCGAGTACGGCCGGTGCGATTACCACGGCGCCAGCTGGCTTGCCCGGGGTGATGAACCCATCATGCCGGTGTCGGGAATCCGCATGGACGGGCTCCACAACGTGAGCAATGCCCTTGCCGCGCTGGCGCTGGGCGAAGCCGCAGGCCTCCCGCGCGATGCCATGATCGAGTCCATCAATGAATTCCGGGGGCTGCCGCATCGCATGCAGCTGGTCGCTCACCAGGCGGGGATTCGCTGGTACAACGACTCCAAGGGCACCAACGTCGGAGCCACGCTCGCGGCCATCGACAGTGCGGAGGGGCGGGTGGTGCTGATCGCTGGCGGTGATGCCAAGGGTGCAGACCTCGCGCCGCTTGCTCCCGCCATGCGCGAGAAAGGGCGCGGCGCCGTCCTGATCGGCCGGGATGCTTCCCGGTTGCAGGAAGTCCTGCAGTCCGTAATTCCCCTGGAACGGGCCGCCGACATGCAGGAGGCGGTGGAACTCGCTGCCCGGATGGCACAGTCGGGTGATAGTGTGCTGCTCTCACCGGCCTGCGCGAGCACGGACATGTACCGCGACTACCAGGAACGCGGTGAACTCTTCGTCAAGGCGGTGAGGGGGCTCACGGCATGAGCGCGGCCAGTGCCCGTCAGGCAAGCCCGAGTGGCGCCGGTCGCGCCCGGCTGCCGCGCATGGATTACCCCTTGCTGTTCGCGGCGCTGGCGCTGGCGGCGCTGGGTCTGGTCATGGTGGCCTCCGCCAGTATCACCCTCGCGGATCGTGAACTGGGGCAACCGTTCTACTATGCCCTGCGCCAGGCCATTTACATCGGCGCGGGTGTGTTACTCGGGACGGGGGTGTATCGCCTGCGCCTCGCGCTGGTGGAGCAGGCCGGCATGCTGCTGCTGCTGGGCGCCTTCGCCCTGCTGTTCGCGGTGCTGGTGCCCGGCATCGGTACCCAGGTGAACGGCAGCGTGCGCTGGCTCAATACCGGACTGTTCCGGCTGCAGGTCTCGGAGCCGGCCAAACTGATGATCCTTATCTACCTGGCGAGTTACCTGAACCGCCATGGCGAGGAAGTCCGCACGCAGTTATCCGGTTTCATCAAGCCGCTCGCACTGCTCGGCGTGGCCGCCATCCTGTTGCTGCTCGAACCCGACTTCGGCGCCACCGTGGTGATGCTGGCCACTGCCATGGGCATGATTTTCATCGCCGGCGCGCGTCTGTGGCAGTTCGGCGGCATGCTCGGGCTGGGGGGCGTGTCGCTGGCGGGTCTTGCCGTGTCCTCGCCCTATCGCATGGAGCGGCTGACGACGTTTCTCAACCCCTGGGCAGACCCGTTCGACAGCGGGTTCCAGTTGACCCAGTCCCTGATTGCCATCGGCCGGGGTGAGTGGTTCGGTGTGGGGTTGGGCGCGAGCATTCAGAAACTGTTCTATTTGCCCGAGGCGCACACCGACTTCGTGTTTGCCGTGCTCGCGGAGGAGCTGGGGTTGCTGGGCGTTTGCGTCGTGATCGCCCTCTATGCGGTGGTGGTATGGCGTGCTTTCGTCATCGCCATCCAGGCGGAGAAGGCGGGCAACGGGTTCGCTTCACTGCTTGCCCATGGTATTGGTATCTGGATCGGCCTGCAGGCCTTCATCAACATGGGCGTCAACATGGGATTGCTGCCCACCAAGGGATTGACCTTGCCGCTGATGAGTTACGGCGGCTCCAGCATGGTAGTGGTCTGCGCCGCAATCGCCCTGCTGTTACGGGCCGATTATGAAACCCGCTGCACGGTTCAGGGGTTGTCGGCGAGCGGGGCGGCCGCCGCGAAACGCCGGGGGCAGGGCGTATGACCTTCGGCGCGGGCGCTCCAAGACCGGTACTCATCATGGCGGGCGGTACCGGCGGACACGTGTTTCCCGCCCTTGCGGTCGCCGCCGAGTTGACCGGACTGGGTGTGCCGGTGGCCTGGCTGGGTACGGATCAGGGACTTGAGGCCAGGGTTGTTCCCGCCGCCGGCTATTCATTGACGTCGATACGGGTATCGGGTTTGCGTGGCAAGGGACTGCTGCGCGTCTTCTTCGCGCCGTTCATGCTGAGCATCGCCCTGCTGCAGGCGCTGGTGGTGTTCCTGCGCCTGCGCCCGCTGGCGGTGCTCGGCATGGGTGGGTTCGCCGCCGGGCCGGGTGGCCTCATCGCCTGGTTGTTGCACCGTCCCTTGCTGATTCACGAGCAGAACTCCGTCCCAGGGCTGACTAATCGTCTGCTCGCCCCGTTCGCCCGTGTCGTGCTCGAGGGCTTCCCCGGCAGCATGCCGGCGTCACGGCACGCGGTGGCCGCCGGCAACCCGGTGCGCGCCGGCATCGCCGCGCTGGCGGCGCCGGAAACACGGTTTGCCGGTCGTTCCGGAGCACTGCGCCTGCTGGTGATCGGCGGCAGTCTGGGTGCCCAGGCGCTGAACCGGGTGGTTCCGCAGGCGATCGCACGCCTGCCCGAGTCCATGCGTCCGCAGGTGCATCACCAGACCGGCCAGGCGCAAGTGGCCGGCGTACAGCAGCGCTACCAGGAGCTGGGGTGCGAGGCCCGGGTGGAAGCCTTCATCGAGGACATGGCCGCGGCCTATGACTGGGCCGACCTGGTGGTATGCCGTTCCGGGGCGCTGACCGTGGCAGAACTGGCCGCCGCCGGCGTGGCATCGATCCTGGTGCCCTACCCTCATGCCACCGATGATCATCAGACCGGCAATGCCCGCTATCTGGCTGATGCCGGGGCGGCGCTGTTGATGCAGCAGGCTACCCTGAGCGATGAGTGGCTCTCCGGTGCGCTGAGTCGATTCACCAGCCACCGGGAAACCCTGCTGGCCATGGCGCACCGGGCGCGGGAACTAGCCCGGCCGGATGCGGCGCGGCGCGTCGCCCTGTTGTGTCTCGAGGCCGCCGGCATCACCCCGGCAGCACCGGTGGAGGGATTGCCACAGTGAGCCAGTCGCTGCGTCCTACCGCCGCCTCCCAGCCGCAGGGCATGGGCCGGGTGCGCCGGATACACTTTGTCGGCGCCGGTGGCGCCGGGATGAGCGGCCTCGCCGAGGTTTTGCACAACCTCGGCTACGTGGTGAGTGGTTCCGATCTGCGCGAGAACGCCGTCACCCGCCGGCTGAATAAGATGGGAGTTAAGGTTTGGGTCGGCCACGAGGCCGGACATGTAGAAGCCAGCGATGCAGTGGTGGTTTCCACCGCGGTCGCGGCCGACAATCCCGAGGTGGTGGCCGCCCGGCAACGGCGCATTCCGGTAGTGCCGCGCGCGGAGATGCTCGCCGAGCTGATGCGCTTCCGCTACGGCATCGGCGTGGCCGGTACGCATGGCAAGACCACGACGACCAGCCTGATCGCCAGCCTGCTGGCTGGGGGCGGGCTGGACCCGACCTTCGTAATCGGCGGCCAGCTGAACAGTGCGGGCAGCCACGCGCGTCTCGGCGACGGGCACTATCTGGTGGCCGAGGCCGACGAGAGCGACGCCTCCTTTCTCTATCTGCAGCCGTCCCTGGCGGTCGTGACCAATATCGATGCGGACCATCTGTCGACGTACGAAGGCGACTTCGAACGGCTGCGCCAGACCTTCATCGAATTCCTGCACCACCTGCCGTTCTACGGTCTGGCGGTGCTGTGCCTGGACGACCCGGAGGTGCGCAACGTATTGCCCGAGGTGACCCGTCCGGTCACAACCTACGGCATCGAGACGGCGGCCGATGTGCGCGCCGCCAAAGTGCGTCAGGACGGCATGCAGACTCATTTCACCGTGACGCGTCCGGGTCACGACGGGCAGTTGTCGATCATCCTGAATCTGCCGGGGCGCCACAACGTACTGAATGCACTGGCGGCAATAGCAGTGGCAACCGAACTGGGGCTGTCCGATGCGGTCATCCAGCAGGTGCTGGCAGGTTTCGAAGGTATCGGCCGCCGTTTCCAGATGACCGGCGAGGTGGAGACCCCGGCCGGCCGGGTGCTGCTGATCGATGACTATGCCCACCATCCACGCGAGATCGCACCGACACTGGCTGCGGTGCGCGCGGGATGGCCGGAACGGAGGCTGGTGGTGGCGTTCCAGCCGCACCGCTATACGCGCACCCACGACCTTTTCGATGATTTCGTCCAGGTACTCTCCGGTGTGGATGCGCTGATCCTGGGCGAAGTGTATCCCGCGGGTGAGACGCCGATCAGCGGGGCGGACGGCCGTGCCCTGTGTCGCGGCATCCGGGCGCGCGGCCATGCCGACCCGGTGTTCGTCGAGAACATTGCCGATCTGCCGGTGGTACTGAAAGACATTCTGCGGGATGGCGACGTGCTGCTGACCATGGGTGCTGGCGACATCGGCGCCGTGGCGGCGCGCCTGGCCGATGTGCTGCGGGTCACGGGGGAGAGGCAATGAGCGGTTCCACTTTCAGGCGGTGGCAGCACGGATGATGGCGGCGCGACAGACGATACGGTGGCGGGGCGAGCTGCGTTACGACGAGCCCATGGCCGAACACAGCTCGTGGCGTACCGGCGGGCGGGCGCGGCGTTACTACCGACCCGCAGACCTGGATGATCTGTGCGGATTTCTGGGCGACCTGGAACCGCAGGAGTCGCTGCTATGGCTGGGGCTGGGCAGCAATCTGCTGGTACGCGACGGTGGCTTTGCCGGCACGGTAATCGCGACCCTGGGCGCCCTCAACCTGCTGCAATGGCTGGACGAACGCACCCTGCTGGCCGGCAGCGGCGTAACCTGCAGCAAGGTGGCGCGGCTGACGGCGCAGGCCGGCCTGGTCGGAGCGGAATTTCTGGCCGGCATTCCCGGCACTCTGGGTGGCTCGCTGGCCATGAATGCAGGCGCCTTCGGTGGCGAGACCTGGCGGCATGTCGAGTCGGTGGAAACCGTGACGCGCAATGGACGGCTGCAGACGCGGCGTCCTTCGGACTACCGCATCGGTTATCGCAGCGTGCAGGGTCCGTCTGATGAATGGTTTGTCGCCGCCCGTTTCCGGCTCGAGCGTGGCGATGCGCAGGCCGCGCAGGCCCGCATCCGGGAGTTGCTCATGCGCCGCGGCGAGACGCAGCCCACCCGGGAACCAAGCTGCGGATCCACCTTCCGCAACCCGCCGGGGGATTATGCCGCGCGCCTGATCGAGGCCGCCGGCCTCAAGGGTATGGCGGTGGGCGGGGCCCGCGTGTCAGAGAAACACGCCAATTTCATCATCAATACCGGCACCGCGACGGCTGCGGATATCGAGGCGCTGATCGTGCAGGTTCAGGAACGGGTGGAGCAAACGCAAGGCATCCGGCTGGAAACCGAAGTGCGCATCGTGGGCGATAGTACGGCGTGATGGCGAGCATGACTGATACCGGCAACAGCAGGAAAAGCCGCTATGGCAAGGTGGCGGTGCTGATGGGCGGTCGCTCGGCCGAGCGCGCCATCTCCCTGAAAAGCGGCATGGCCGTCCTGCAGGCGCTGCAGTCGGACGGCGTGGATGCCCATGCACTGGACGCGGCCGATGCGGGTTTTGCCCGGGCGCTGACCGACGAGGGTTATGCGCGGGTTTTCATCGCCCTGCACGGACGCGGTGGTGAAGACGGCGTCGTGCAGGGCCTGCTCGAGGTGCTGGGGCTGCCGTATACCGGCAGCGGGGTGCTGGCCTCGGCGCTGGCAATGGACAAGCTGCGCACCAAACAGGTTTGGTGCAGCGCAGGCATCCCGACGCCGCCGTTCACGCCGCTTCCGGATACCGGTGCGGTGATGGCGCTGCAGGACACGCTCTGCTACCCGGTCATCGTCAAGCCTGCGCACGAGGGTTCGAGCATCGGCATCAGCAAGGTGGAAACTGCTGAAGACTTGCATGCGGCCTGGCAGCTGGCGCACCGCTATGACGAGGAGGTGTTCGCGGAACAGTGGATTGCGGGACAGGAATTCACGGCAGGAATCCTCGGTTCCGAGGCGTTACCGCTGATTCTCCTGGAGACGCCCAACACCTTCTACGACTACGACGCCAAATACCAGGCCGATACGACGTGCTACCTGATTCCCTGCGGCCTGGATGCCGCGCGCGAGCAGGTCCTGCAGACGCAGTCGCTGGCCGCGTTCCGCGCCGTCGGCGCCTGCGGCTGGGGACGCGTCGATTTCATGCTGGATGATGCCGGTGAACCCTGGTTCATCGAGGTCAACACCATACCGGGTCTGACCGATCACAGCCTGGTGCCGATGGCGGCACGGGCGAGTGGCATGGAGTTCACCAGCCTGGTGTGCCGCATTCTGGATGCGACGCTGGAGCCGCGCATCGTCAGTGAGAGAGAACACGATGCCCCGGTCTGAAACACGACGTCCCTCTCGCTGGCACAGTGCAGGCGCGTTCCTGCAGGATCATTTCCGTTCCATTACGGGCCTGCTGTTGCTCGCGCTCATGGGTGCGACGCTGGCACTGGGCGTGCAATGGCTGCAGGACCCGTACCGGTTTCCGTTGCGGATGGTGAAGATCACCAGCAAACCGCACCATCTGGAGAAGGACGAGCTGCAGCAGGCGCTGGCTCCCTATGTGCGCGGTGGATTTTTTACCGTGGACGTGACCGGCATCCATGACGTGGTCGAGGCCCTGCCCTGGGTCTACCGGGCCACGGTGCGGCGGGACTGGCCAGACCGCCTGATCATCAGCTTCGTGGAGCAGGAGCCGGTGGCGCGCTGGGGCAAGAATGCGCTGCTGAACCGTTACGGGGAGATTTTCGTCCCGCGCAAGTTGCCGGCCGAACTCGCACTGCCCCTTCTCAGCGGACCGGAAGGCCATGAGCGTACGGTGCTCGAGCAGTATCGCCGGTGCGCGCGGACGCTCTCGCCGCTCGGTCTGCACATCGCCCGGATTGATCTCAATGAGCGCCGCGCCTGGCGTATCGGGCTGGAAAACGCCGTGCAGCTGGAGCTTGGGCGTGTGGACACGGCGCTGCGCCTGCGGCGTTTCGTACGCACCTTTCCGGAGGTGTTCGCCGGACATCTTGATGCGCTGAAAAGCGTGGATCTGCGCTACAGCAACGGGTTTTCCGTGTACTGGCAACAGGCGGAAAACGGCGAGCGCAGCAGCAAGGGTTAGCCGGGCTGGCCAGCAGAACGAGTCAGGAACTGAGGACGCATGTCAAAGAAGACTGAAAAGAATCTGATCGTGGGTCTCGATATCGGGACGTCCAAGGTCGTCGCCATCGTCGGCGAGGTCATGCCGGAGGGGAAGATCGAGGTAATCGGCATCGGTTCCCATCCCTCGCGGGGTTTGAAGAAAGGCGTCGTGGTGAATATCGAATCCACGGTGCATTCCATTCAGCGCGCCGTGGAGGAAGCCGAGTTGATGGCCGGCTGCCAGATTCATTCTGTCTATGCCGGCATAGCCGGCAGCCATATTCGCAGCCTGAATTCACACGGCATCGTCGCCATCCGGGACAAGGAAGTGGCGCCCGGCGATGTAGAACGGGTGATCGATGCCGCCCGGGCCGTGGCGATACCGGCGGACCAGAAGATCCTGCACATCCTGCCGCAGGAGTTTCTCATCGACAATCAGGAGGGCATCAAGGAGCCGGTCGGCATGTCGGGTGTGCGCCTGGAAGCGAAGGTGCACATGGTGACGGGTGCGGTGAGCGCGGCGCAGAACATCATCAAATGCGTGCGCCGCTGCGGACTCGAAGTCGACGACATCATCCTCGAACAACTCGCTTCCAGTTACTCGGTATTGACCGAAGATGAAAAGGAGCTCGGGGTGTGCATCGTCGATATCGGCGGTGGTACGACGGATCTCGCGGTGTTTACCGAAGGCTCCATCCGGCACACCGCGGTGATACCGATCGCCGGCGACCAGGTCACCAATGACATTGCCGTGGCTCTGCGCACGCCAACGCAGTTCGCCGAGGAAATCAAAATCAAGTACGCCTGTGCGCTGACCCAGATGGCGACGGCGGATGAAAACATCGAGGTGCCCAGTATCGGCGACCGGCCGCCGCGCCGGCTCGCGCGCCACACCCTCGCCGAGGTGGTGGAGCCGCGTTACGAGGAACTGCTGACGCTGGTGCAGGCGGAGCTGCGCCGCAGCGGTTTCGAGGATCTCGTGGCCGCCGGTGTCGTGCTGACCGGCGGCAGTTCCAAGATCGAGGGTCTGGTGGAGCTTGCAGAGGAAGTATTTCACATGCCGGTGCGTCTGGGAGTTCCCCAGTACGTCACCGGCCTGGTGGATGTGGTGCGCAATCCGATCTTCGCGACCGGTGTGGGTCTGCTGTTGTTCGGGCATCACAACCGTGACCAGCGGGCGCTGGAAGCGGGGCTGGGGAAAGGGCTGCGGAGCGTGTGGGACAGGATGAAGAGCTGGTTTCAGGGAAATTTCTAAGGTTGGCGAAAGGCGTGGGTGCAGGGTGAAGTGTGTTTTATCGAGGGTAGAGGATGTTATTTTTTTACTGTTTTCCCGGGAGGAGACATTATGTTTGAATTGCTGGATTCATGTGGACAAAGTGCAGTCATCAAGGTTATCGGCGTCGGCGGCGGCGGCGGCAATGCCGTGCAGCACATGGTTGACGGAAATATCGAGGGCGTGGATTTTATCTGCCTGAACACGGATGCCCAGGCGCTCAAGGGCATCTCGGCGCGTACCGCACTGCAGATCGGCAGCACCATCACCAAGGGACTCGGCGCCGGCGCCAATCCGGACATCGGCCGTCAGGCGGCGCATGAAGACCGGGAGCGCATTATTGAGGTCATCGAGGGTGCCGACATGCTGTTCATCACCGCCGGCATGGGCGGCGGGACCGGCACCGGCGCGGCGCCGGTGGTGGCGCAGGTCGCCCGGGAACTGGGCATCCTCACCGTAGCGGTCGTGACCAAGCCGTTTCCGTTCGAGGGTAGCAAGCGCCTGCACGTCGCCCATAACGGCATCAAGGAACTCAGCCAGTATGTCGATTCGCTCATCACCATTCCGAACGAGAAGCTGCTGGCGGTACTCGGTAAGCAGATCAGCCTGCTGGATGCCTTCAGGGCCGCCAACGATGTGCTGCTCGGTGCCGTGCAGGGCATTGCCGAACTGATCACCCGACCGGGTCTCATCAATGTCGATTTCGCGGATGTGCGCACGGTGATGTCCGAGATGGGCATGGCCATGATGGGTTCCGGCTGCGCCAAGGGCGAGGACCGTGCCCGCGAGGCCGCCGAAGCGGCGATCGCCAGCCCACTGCTGGAAGATGTCAACCTGATGGGCGCCCATGGCATCCTGGTCAACGTGACCGCCGGCATGGACATGGGTATCGGGGAATTCGAGGAAGTTGGCAATACCGTGAAAGCCTTCGCTTCCGAGAACGCAACGGTGGTCGTGGGGACCGTGATCGATCCGGAAATGCGCGACGAACTGCGCGTGACCGTGGTAGCGACCGGCCTGGGCCAGGAACCCAAGAAGCAGTCGGCCGAAAAGCCGGTCTCGCTGGTGCAGAAGACCAAAACCGGTGAAGTGGATTATGGAAAACTCGATCGACCGACCGTGATGCGCCAGCATCCCCGGAAGATTCCGGCGGGCGGCAACAATGCAGAAAACCTCGATTATCTGGATATTCCCGCGTTCCTGCGTCGCCAAGCCGACTAGGGACACGCTCCGGGTCCTCTCAAGGGCCCGGCGCGGGTCGGTAACTACCGCAATCCTGGCCAGCCTGCTGGCCAGGGAGTCGCGTCGTTGGCTGCGATGAATGGGAACGCCGGATAAAGGACGAAACGTCAATGTATTGACTGATTCGGGGGGCTGAATCTGGCTGTACTGGGCCTGTTCGCAGAGCTGTGATAACATCGCTGCGGCTTTTATGGTACTTGCCAGAGCAGGATGGCAGCGTTAAGAGGAATAATAATGCCATGATCCGGCAACGTACACTCAAGAACGCCATACGTGCGACCGGTGTGGGGCTGCACACGGGTGAGAAAATCTACCTCACCCTGAGGCCGGCCCCGGCGAATACCGGTATCGTTTTTTGTCGGGTTGATCTGGACCCGCCGGTGCAGATCAAGGCCAGCCTGGATAACGTGGGTGAAACGCGTCTTTCCACCACCCTCGTCAAGGGGTGCACGCGCATATCGACGGTCGAACATCTGCTGTCGGCCATGTCGGGGCTGGGTATCGATAATGCCTATGTCGATCTGAGTGCGCCGGAGGTACCTATTATGGACGGCAGTGCCGGACCGTTTGTATTCCTGATACAGTCCGCCGGCATTGAAGAGCAGCAGGCATCGAAGAGATTCATCCGAATCAAGCGCGCCGTGGAGGTCAGGGACGGCGACAAGACGGCCCGGTTTGAACCGTTCGACGGCTTCAAGGTGGGTTTTACGATCGAGTTCGATCATCCGGTCTTCAAGTCGAATACTCAGCATTCCGAGATCGACTTTTCAGCGACCTCCTTCGTTAAGGAAGTCAGTCGGGCGCGGACCTTCGGTTTCATCGCCGAGATCGAACAGCTGCACGAACGCGAGCTGGCACTTGGAGGCAGTATCGACAATGCCGTCGTACTGGATGACTACCGGGTGCTGAATGAAGACGGCCTGCGTTATCGTGACGAATTCGTCAAGCACAAGATCCTTGACGTGATCGGTGATCTCTACCTGCTCGGCAGCGGCATGATAGGTGCATTCAGTGGCTACAAGTCGGGACACGAGCTCAACAACAAGTTGTTGCGCACCTTGATGGATGATGTGACGGCCTGGGAACGGGTGACTTTTGAGGGCGTCAGCCATTCACCACTGGCCTTTATCCAGCCGGTTCCCGTAATCTGACCTGATTCCACTACCCGTTGCCGTCATTTTCCGGTCGTTGTCGTCCGGGTAGCGTGTGGCGACTGGCCAGCCTGAGCAATGCCGCCTTGAGACCGGCGTCCGTAACGCTTCGCGCGGCCTGTTTCAAAGCCATGGAGTTTGTTCCCGACACGGGTTGCCGGATGGGCGTAATCCTGCCGCCGGAGTGGTGTTCGGATGCGCGTACACGCACCTGGACTGTGCCCAGTTTCACGGATGAAATTCCGGATAGCTGCTTTACTAATTGCGAGGACTGGTATCGCAGGCGGGCGGCCCAGACAGGGGAATCGGCGGCCACGACCAGAATGTCGTCCCGCACCGACAGGACACGGCAATGTTTGTTCAGCGGTGACGGGATGAGTTCATGCACCAGTGCATCCAGTTCCCCGAGTGCACGGGCGCGGGACAGAAGACGGGAGACCTCGCTTCTTTCCAGCAGGCTGCCAATCCGGAAGGGTTTGTTTGAACGCATGACGGGTTGGTGAAAATACCACGGGACGCCTCGGCGATGAATATAAATATCATACTGTTTACCAACAAGGGCGGTCGGGTCCTGAGTTTCGAATTCAATCCGTTGCGCATCGCATTGCTGGCGGGCATGGGGATGGCGCTGCTCTGCGTACTGGGTCTCTACGGTGGATTGCAACTCGGCCAGGACGGGCAGAGGCAGTGGCAAAAGGTGGTTCAGGAACAACAGATGCAGATCGATGAGGCCCGCAAGTCCGCCCGGACTCACCTTGATGCATTGACGCTGAGGATCGGTCGCATGCAGGCCCAGATGCTGCGTCTCAATGCACTGGGCAATCAGCTGGTCGCGCAGGCAAGTCTCGACAAGGACGAATTCAATTTCAACAGCCCGCCAGCCGTCGGCGGCCCGGAGGATGTGGCCGGACTGCAGTCGATCGAACTGCCCGACTTCCTCTCGATGCTGGATGAACTGAATGTGGAAATGGAAGACCGCGGGCAGAAGTTTTCCGTGCTGGAGGCGCTACTCGTGGATAGAAGTCTGCATGATCGGGTCATGCCTTCCGGCAGTCCGGTGGAAAACGGATGGGTTTCGTCGGGTTACGGCAAACGCACTGACCCGTTCACCGGCAAGAAGGAGTTCCATAAGGGGGTCGATCTGGCCGGCAAGGAAGGCTCCAGTGTGTTATCCGTGGGAGACGGCATCGTTACCTGGGTGGGTAACCGCACCGGGTACGGGAACCTGGTGGAGATCACACACGGCAACGGCTACGTCACGCGTTATGGCCACAACAAGAAGCTGCTGGTCGCGGTCGGTGACATCGTGAAAAAGGGACAGCAGATTGCGGTGATGGGCTCCACCGGTCGTTCGACCGGACCGCATGTCCACTACGAGGTCGTGCACAACGGTCAGCAGGTCAATCCTTCGAAATACATAACAGACTGACCTCCCTCTTCCTGAACTCCTCCTGCCGTCGGGGGCGGATCACCCGAAAAATCCTGTACTAACCTGCTAATCCGCAGGTAGTTGCGGTATCATGGCAGCTTTGTTCTGACCCCTCCTGCAACCACAGATTAGGTATTCATGGCACTCGATATTTTCCGCAAGATCTTCGGCAGTCGCAACGAACGTCAACTGAAACGCATGTCGCGGGCAATTGCCCGGATCAATGAACTGGAACCCGGTATCCAGGCGCTCTCCGACGAACAATTAAAAGCCAGGACAGCCGAGTTCCGGCAGCGCCTGGCGGACGGTGCTGTCCTGGATGATCTGCTGGCAGAAGCATTCGCCACGGTTCGTGAGACTTCCCTGCGAGCACTGGGGATGCGCCACTTCGACGTGCAGCTGATCGGCGGCATGGTGCTGCACGAGGGTCGAATCGCCGAGATGCGCACCGGCGAGGGCAAGACCCTGGTAGCCACGCTGGCGGCCTATCTGAATGCGCTGCCCGGTAAGGGTGTGCACGTGGTAACCGTGAATGATTACCTCGCGCGGCGCGATGCCGGCTGGATGGGGAAAATCTACGAGTTCCTCGGTATGACGACCGGGGTGGTGGTCGCAGGCCAGACACAGGAGCAGAAACGGGCTGCCTATCAGGCAGATATCACCTACGGGACGAACAACGAGTTCGGCTTCGACTACCTGCGCGACAACATGGCCTTCACCGCCCAGGACAGGATGCAGGGCCAGCGTAACTTCGCAATCGTGGATGAGGTCGATTCCATCCTGATTGACGAGGCGCGCACCCCGCTGATCATTTCAGGGCCGGTGGACGAACGCTCGGATCTCTACACCCGGATAAATGCCCTCATTCCCAATCTGAAACCACAGGAAACCGAGGACGGCCCGGGTGATTACACGCTCGAGGAAAAACACAAACAGGTCTTCCTAACGGAAGAAGGTCACGAGCATGTCGAGAAGCTGCTGGTCAGGAATGGCCTCCTGGGCGAGGGGGAGAGCCTGTACGACGCGGCCAACCTGAATCTCATGCATCACCTCAATGCCGCGCTGCGCGCCCACCTGTTGTTCCAGAAAGACGTCGATTACATCGTGCAGGACGGGCAGATCGTCATCGTGGACGAGTTCACCGGCCGGACCATGCCGGGCCGTCGCTGGTCCGAGGGTCTGCACCAGGCCATGGAGGCGAAGGAAGGCGTTACGGTTCAGAGCGAGAACCAGACCCTGGCGTCGATCACCTTCCAGAATTATTTCCGCCTGTACAAGAAGCTCTCGGGTATGACCGGTACGGCCGATACCGAGGCCTTCGAACTCCAGCAGATCTATGGTCTTGAAGTGGTGGTTATTCCGACCCACAGGCCGATGGTCCGCAATGACATGGGTGATCTGGTCTATCTCACCATTGAAGAGAAGTTCAACGCCATACTCGGGGACATCGCTGAATGCCGCAAGCGCGGCCAGCCGGCACTGGTCGGTACGGCCTCGGTCGAGACTTCCGAATATCTGTCGAAGCTGCTGAAGAAAGAAAGCATCAGCCACGAGGTACTCAACGCCAAGCAACACGAGCGGGAGGCGCACATCATCGCACAGGCGGGGCAACCCGGGGCGGTAACCATCGCGACCAACATGGCCGGCCGCGGGACGGATATTGTGCTCGGCGGCAATCTGAACTCGGAAATCGAGGCTCTGCAGAATCCGGACGAGGCAATCATTCAAAAGATCAGGGAGGACTGGCAGAAGCGTCATGACCAGGTGATTGCGGCCGGTGGGCTGCATATCATCGGCACCGAGCGCCATGAGTCACGCCGTGTAGACAATCAGCTGCGAGGTCGCGCCGGACGCCAGGGTGACCCGGGATCGAGCCGTTTTTATCTTTCCCTGAAAGACAATCTGATGCGCATCTTCGCCTCCGACCGGGTTGCCGCCATGATGCAGAAACTGGGAATGCAGGAAGGCGAGGCCATCGAGCACCCCTGGGTGACCAAGGCCATCGAGAACGCCCAGCGCAAGGTCGAGGCGCATAACTTCAATATCCGCAAGACACTGCTGGAATATGACGATGTCGCCAATGATCAGCGCAAGGTCATCTACGAGCAGCGCAATGAGCTGATGGAGACCGAGGATATCGCCGACACCATACGCTCTATCCGTCGTGACGTTGTCACCTCCGTCATCGATACGTACATATCGCCTGGCAGCCTTGACGAGCAATGGGATGTGGCGGGTTTGCAGGAGGCGCTCATACAGGAATTCGGCGCCGACATGCCGATAGGCGAATGGCTGGAGCAGGACCACAGCTTGCATGAGGAGACACTGCGCGAGCGTATCATGGAGAGCATGGAAGCGGCCTATGCGGAGAAGGAGCAACTGGCCGGGACTCCGGTGGTCAGACATTTCGAGAAGGCGGTCATGCTGCAGATCCTTGACGTGGCATGGAAGGAGCATCTGGCGGCGATGGACTACCTCAGGCAGGGGATCGGGCTGCGCGGCTATGCACAGAAGGATCCCAAACAGGAATACAAGCGCGAGGCCTTCGAGATGTTTACCACCATGCTGGACCGGATCAAGCATGATGTCATCGCCATTGTGTCCAAGGTGCAGGTGCGCGCCGAATCGGATGTCGAGGCGGTGGAGCAGCAGCGGCGCAGCGAGACCCCCAGGCAGTACCAGCATGCCGAGGCCAGCGCCATGGCAGGACAGCAGGAGGAACAGGCGCCAGCCGGGGAGGAATCCCATACCCCGTATACGCGCCAGGGCAGGAAGATCGGCCGCAACGAACCGTGTCCCTGCGGCTCGGGAAAGAAGTACAAGCAATGCCACGGCAGGCTGGCCTGATACTCCCGCCGCAGTCGTCATTTTCCACCAGGATGCCGCATATGCAGGGTAACGTGAATATCACCGCCGTAGTTATTTAAGATTAGTAGTATCTGGTATTCATCCGTAACTGCCATTACCGCAAAGGCGCAAAGTACGCGAAGAAGTCTGCTAACAGAAATGACTTAACGTGTTTGCGACTTTGCGACAGGTTAATTTCCTATGGACAGAAACCATATAGGCAGCGTAAACATTCTCTGAAGCAACTATTCCGTGCCGTCTCTCAACCTGCCATGCATCCCTGCGGTGTGATCCGCGGTATGGAAATTCATGAGCAATGATGTTTCAACCCTGATGGAAATTTATCCGGTCCCGGGATTCCGGCTTGGAACGGCCTGTGCCGGCATCAAGTCTCCGGGCCGTCGGGACCTGGTCATCATGGCCCTCGCCGAAGATTCCGGCTGTGCCGCTGTTTTCACGCGGAATGCTTTCTGCGCCGCTCCCGTTACGGTAGCACGTGACCATCTGGCGGCGCATTCGCCCGGGTATCTGCTGGTCAATACCGGTAATGCCAACGCAGGTACCGGCAATCAGGGAATTCTCGATGCCGGACACTGTTGCGCACTGCTTGCGGATCTGATGGGATGTTCACCGCAGGCGGTAGTGCCGTTCTCGACCGGAGTGATCGGCGAACCGCTGCCAGTCACCCGTATCGTGGACGGTATGCCGGAGGCGCTCGCTCGCCTCTCGGAAGACGGCTGGACCGACGCGGCGCATGGCATCATGACGACCGACACGGTACCCAAGCTGGCGTCGTGCCGGCTGAATATCGACGGGCACACCATTACCATCACCGGTATGGCCAAGGGGGCCGGCATGATCCGCCCCGACATGGCAACCATGCTGGCGTTCGTCGCCACCGATGCCGCGCTGAACGGGGATCTTTTACAGGCCTGTCTGGTTCGCGCCGTAGCGGGCTCCTTCAACCGCATCACCGTCGATGGCGATACCTCGACCAATGATGCCTGCGTCCTGGTTGCCACCGGCCGGAGTACCTTGCCGCGCCTGACGCAGGCCGATGGACAGTACGAACGACTCGCGGCCGGCGTTGCCGCTGTCTGCAGGGATCTGGCGAAGGCCATTGTGCGCGACGGGGAGGGGGCGTCCAAGTTCGTCACCATTGCTGTGGAACAGGGCGCGACATCGGAAGAGTGCCTGCAGGTGGCTTACACGATTGCGCATTCCCCCCTGGTAAAAACGGCGCTTTTCGCCAGCGACCCTAACTGGGGCCGCATCCTGGCCGCGGTAGGTCGTGCCGGCCTTCGTGACCTGGACGTCGAAGGCGTCACGATTTATCTTGACGCTGTATGTATAGTCCGGGATGGGGGAAGAGCCCCGGACTATACCGAGGCCGCGGGGCAGGACGTTTTGCGGCGCAAGGAATTCACCATTCGGGTGGCGCTCGGACGCGGTGATAGATCAGAACACGTCTGGACCTGCGATCTTTCCTACGATTATGTCCGGATCAATGCGGAGTACCGCAGCTAGCTCATAGATTGATATGCAAAAGTTTCCGCAACGGGCGGCGGGATTGGCTTTCACGGCTTGTCCGTGTCATTACTGGTGCGGGCCGCCCAGTAGCCAGAGCATCTGCAAAACCAGCAATCTTTTTAATTCCTCCGGACTGCATTGATCTAGATTCGATACCGGATCGCAGCCCTCATACGGTGTCGGGTTGTTCTGTTTCGCGAGAATTTCCGTTCCCACCACGTAAACATACGCGACTGCGGAACTCACCTCGTGGTCAGTCAGGGTGCTGTAGCCTCCCTTTGCAGGCATGCGCCCATGGCCATCAAGTGCATGCTCGATCAGGACATCCAGTCCCTGGGCCAGCCGGGGTTGCCAGACGTGCATGTCACCAACACGGGGTGCGTCGCGGACGCTGTTGCCATGGCAGGTCAGGCAAGTGTGATTAAAGACCGACTTGCCCAGCGCCAGGTCGTATTCGTCGGACAACGCCTTGCTGGCATCCACTTCGGCAGGACTGATTTTCTCTCCCGGCGGTGATGCTGCCGGAGTGACGGGCCGCTCATTATTCCGAGGATCAGTTATGCTCTCCTGATTGACCGCCGGGGTGGGCATTGCAAGATCCGCGTTCGTCGAATCATCGCTGCTCCAGACAACAACAGGGAGCGCAACGAAGAAGGCAAGTGCGAGCCCGGCAACCCCGAGTTGACGGAAGTATCCCGGCCCGGCTGATGGCGCGGTTCGCGAGGGTATACCGGTCACTTTATCGAGATATCGCATGAACGTGACAATATCACAGATTCTGTGCGACCGGCCTTCCGGCGGAGCGGTAAAAGCCCCATGGGCTTCCCCGGAAACTCTGGAATGTGCCCGGATGCCTTGGGGTAAAATGAGCCGAAACTCCACGTGTTTGGCATATGTGTGGAATGGTCCTTAATCAAGGAATATCGACGCTTTGGACAAATAATTTGCCAGGGAAGCACATGGAAAACACGGGCTGTACACTGAGACATCCGTTTCTTTCCATGTATTTCCGCGGCTATTTACCAGAATCAAGGCTTAAGGAAGCGCCATTCCTGTATGTGCGGGCGGGCAGGACCCCATCCACGGATGCATGTCATGCTGCTCCGGTGACAATTGACCACTGTCTGCAATGCTGACCAACAGTTATGAAAGCCGATAATCAGGAACGCATCCATGTGGCGACGGCCGCGGTATTCGATGACCGGCAACGGGTGTTGATCTGCCGGCGCCCGCCACAGGCACACCAGGGCGGCTTGTGGGAATTTCCCGGCGGGAAGCTGGAAGCCGGGGAGACGACAGAATCTGCACTGCGGCGTGAACTGAAGGAGGAGGTCGGGATCGATGTGATCTCGACAAGGCCGCTCATACGCGTGCATCACGATTATCCGGATCGGAAAGTGCTGCTCGATGTCTGGCGTGTTGAGAAGTTTTCGGGGGAGGCTGCCGGTCATGAGGGTCAACCCATCAAATGGGTGTTAGCAGGGGAACTGAGTCGCTACCGGTTTCCCGCCGCCAATACCCCCATCATCAAGGCGGTCAGTCTGCCGGATCGTTATCTCATTACACCGGAGCCGGGTACTGATGTCGATAACTTCCTGGTACATCTGGATGCCGCAGTCCGCCGCAGTGTGACACTGGTCCAGTTGCGGGTAAAACAGCGGTTACTCGCGAACTACCGGGTTCTGGTCAAGCAGGCCCTCGGGATTTGTCATGCATGCAATGCCCGGCTGCTCCTTAACACGGAACCGTCACTGGCGCGGGAGCTGGGTGCAGATGGTGTGCATTTGACCAGCGCACGGCTGCTGGCGCTGCGTGAGCGGCCGATGGGCTCTCGCTACCTGGTTGGCGCTTCCTGCCACAACCGGCAGGAGATCGAATATGCCTGCGCCATGAATCTGGACTTTGTCGTTGTGTCGCCGGTGCTGGAAACAGCCAGCCATCCAGGCGCCAAGGTGCTGGGGTTCACGGGGTTGTGGAATCTGACTGAGCAGGCCGATCTGCCAATCTACGCCCTGGGCGGGATGGCCGAAACGGACCTGTCCAGGGTATTTGAGCAGGGTGCCCAGGGCATTGCGGCGATACGCGGACTGTGGCTCAGTCCCTGAGATCATCGTTGGGAGTATCCGTTTCATCGCCGGGAATGCGATGGCGTTCATCGATCCAGTCGCCGAGATCGATCATTTTGCAGCGTTCGCTGCAAAACGGTTTCCATCGCTGTGATTGCGACCATTCCACCGGTTTCCCACAGGTCGGGCAGGAAACAGTCTTTGTAGTGGATGTGGCGGTCATGCTATCTCTTCCCGCGATATGGCGATTGCGCAGGGTCAGATGGCACAGCAGGCGAGTCCGAATTCAACGTTTTCATCGGTTTGTCTGGCCCGATTTTCTATGGTCGAGAAATTCAGGAAGCGTGCGGTGAAGCGGTGCCGACCCCCGCTTAATTCCGCGAAGTAGGGTGAACCCGAGGGAAGGGCGATGCGCACCAGCTGGTATGGCAGGTTCGGGTCCAGCGTTTTCTGATAAATGCCGTCATTGGCAATGGTCGGCTTGAGGGTGGTGCTTTCCCGCGTCAGTCTGAGAATGAACTGGATGGCCTGCCCGATAGCGTCGAAACTATTGAGCCATCGATAGAGATCATCGGTGCGTTCCTTGGCGGGTTGTTGCAGCCAGTAATGGAATGCAGGCAGGTCGAAGTCACAGGTGCCGCCCGGGATCGCACTGCGTTGACGAATGCTGATCAGAAACTCGCTTGATTTCAACTCGCTGCCGATCTGGCCATTGATTCCGTGCAGACTGTCGATGTGCTTGCCGATTACATCCAGCAATTCGCTCAGCTGGCGGTTATCGATATCAGGATTGTGCTCCAATCGCTTCAGGCCGAAGGAGTGACGCTCCAGCTCCTTCAGGACTTCCGATTTCAGGTTGGCATTCCCGAAGATGGAAAGAATCTCGAGTATACAAGTGAGCGTAGCGCGACTGTCCCACTCGGAAGCGCGCTTGACGTGGTGGGCGGCCTGTGTGAACAGGGACTCCAGTCGCAGAAATGTCCTTACTCTTTCATTAAGCGGGTGTTCGTAGAGGACTTGACGCGCCACTGGATCTTGCTGCTTGTCTTGGACTGCTTCCACGGGGACCTATTCTCTCTTAGGCAGGACCTGTGTGCAAATCCGGCTTCAGGCGGTCTGTTGCAGGGCAATCTTCAGGTACTTTTCGTGTTGAGCGCGAACCTGATTTACCAGTTCCTCCAATGAACCGTCATTATTAATGACCTCGTCCGCCGCAGCACGCCGGCTGTCGCGACTGGCCTGTGCTGCGATGATGGCGATAATCTCATGTCTCGGCAGGCCGTTTCTCATTGTCACGCGCGCAATCTGGTTGTCTAGCCCGGTATCGACAACCAGGATCCGGTCAACGAGATCCCGCTGATCCGTTTCCAGCAGAAGCGGAATCACGACAATACAGTAGGGTGACTGGATATTCGTTGTCAGGGTAATGATTTCACGGCGTATTTTCGGGTGCAGGATCGCCTCGAGCCGGCGCCGCTGCTCAGGGTCTGAAAAAACGAGTTTTCGCAGGCGATTGCGATCAAGCACGCCGCTGGCATCCACACTGTCCGGTCCGAAGGCCTTGATGATTTCCCTGAGCACCGGCTGATCCGGCGCCACCATGTCGTGGGCTATAACATCGGCATCGATGACCGTGATGCCGAATTGCTGGAAAATACCGGCAACGGCGGATTTGCCGCTGCCGATGCCACCCGTCAGTCCGATGACCAGTGGACGGTGATTATCGCTACCGGTAGGTGAAGAGCGCATGTCGGTATGTGCCACGGCAGAGCAACAGGCGTCAATGCAGATACAGATCGAGGATGTCTTGTCCCCACAAGAGCGTAATCCAGCCCGCACTGGCCAGAAACGGTCCGAAAGGGATAGGCTGGCTGCGCTGGCGGCCTTTAATTGCGATGAGCAAAATGCCGGTTAACGCCCCGACCACCGAGGAAAACAGGATCACTACGGGCAATGCCTGCCAGCCGACCCAGGCGCCGATGGCGGCAAGCAGCTTGAAGTCGCCGTATCCCATGCCTTCCTTGCCGGTGACCAGTTTGAAAAGGTGATAGATCCCCCAGAGGCACAGGTATCCGGACATGGCGCCAATGATGCTTGTCTGGCTGTCGATAAAAATATCCGCCAGACTCAGTGCGAGGCCGGCCCACAGCAGTGGCAGGGTGATGCAGTCTGGCAGCAATTGTTCATCATAGTCGATCACGCACAGCGGAATGATCATCCAGGTAAACGCCAGTGCCGCCGCGGTCTGTTGCGTATAGCCGAAATGCATCGCGGTAAAGACAGAAAGAATCGCAGTGCTAATTTCTATGGTCGGGTAACGCGGCGGGATCCGGGTGTGGCAGGACGCGCAGCGGCCCCTAAGAAAGATATAGCTAGCCACGGGGATATTCTCGATGACGCGAATGCGGTGTCCGCATGCCGGGCAGTGAGAGGCCGGCTTTAACAGATTGTATGGTTGGTTTGCGGCGTCATTCTCTTCATGGTCCGGCTCAAGCAGTTCCTTGCATTGCCGGGACCAGTTGTTCTTCAGAATGACAGGCAGACGGTGAATGACGACATTCAGGAAACTGCCAATAATCAACCCGAGAACCACGACTGCCGTATAAAATAGCGCAGGCATGGACTCAAGCGGTTGCAGCATTTCCATACGGTAGCCAGTTTTATCCCGCGCCTGCGTTCAATCGCGGAGAGAACCGAAAGGAGAACGTGCGGATAGGATCAGATGGCGGCGCCCAGCTTGAAGATGGGCAGGTACATCGCCACGACAAGTCCGCCGATCAGAACGCCCAGTACAGACATGATGATCGGTTCCAGCAGGCTGCTCAGCGCATCGACCGCATCATCCACCTCCTGCTCGTAGAAATCAGCAACCTTGCTGAGCATGGTGTCGAGAGCGCCGGACTCCTCACCGATGGCCACCATCTGTTCGACCATGTTGGGAAAGAGCCCGGTCTGGGACATGGCGAACTGGAGTTGCTGGCCGGTGGCAACACTGTCACGGATCATCAACACGGCATCCGAGTAGACAGCAATACGTATGCTCGAAGCAACAGGGAAATAGAACATGGCAC
>CAVXNM010000054.1:0-6078 GCA_963763115.1 uncultured Gammaproteobacteria bacterium | reverse complement strand
GTACCCGACCAGGAACCGGTGGGCGCAGCCGTTAACCCGTTGCACCGGATAGTCGCATTCGAACTCCGCCAGTGCCCGCGGGTCAATATCGATTCCTATGTTGTTCAACGCGCGCGGTTTGCGCTTCATAATCGCACCGCCGCCCAAGTGCGTCTCAATATAGGTGTCGTGGGGCGGCATCAGGGCGATGATGGCTTGGCACAAGCCGGAGGTCGCCTTCGATCCAAAATAGCGGCTCATCTCTGTTGATCCGTTTTGATCTATTGGATCAGCAGCATAGTTTCAGTAGTCTATGTTGTCAAGCATCCACTGGCGAAGATTCGCTGCTGCAAGCCGTGGAAGAGAATGGCGGGGTTCAAACTGATGTCAGGGGCGAGTAGTTACTATTTTTCTTCCCCTGGACATGTTACGCCCTGGAGAATGGACACGCCCCGGCATGTACTGATTGCTTTTGGCCTGTGGATGGTCACTCTGACGCTGTCCGAGCCGGCCCTGTCCGCAACGGATCTCCCCAGACCCGACTGCCCGGCTCTCCAGGTTTGGGCCGCCGGCCTGACGCCCGACGAAACCTTCAAGCCGAGTCCCAGCCTGGAGCTCAATACCCTGTTTCGCGATGAGCACCTGATTCCGCTGTTCGGTCAAGGGATTCTGAATTGGGAGCGTGACGACTTCAATGCCATCATGGGCTGGCTGAATGATTGTCACAAGGCAGCGCTGAAGGCCCGCGACAAGGCTGCCGGCCAGAGCCTCTACGCGGCTATCAAGGCGATGAAGACCAGCCTGAGCCTGCTCAAGTAGTATTGGGGACAGCGTAAAATTGTTAACGTCGACACATCGGTCAAGAATCAACAATAAGATTCTGGCGGTATACATAAAAAATGAATTTACGGAGAGAGCATCATGAAAACCTATATTGTGCGCGTATACCGTGCGTGTCCCGAAGATGCAGGGCGGTATCCGGCATTATTTAAAATGACGAATCTGGTCAGATAGAATTCTTCAACAGTCTCGTCAACCTTCAATCAAAATTGGCGCATTCCATCGGCGAAGGTCAGCTTGGATTTCCCGATTCAGTCCCCTAGGAGCTGGATACTCACGAGAATGTTGCGGTGATCGGATAGCAGCCAGAAATAATTAACGATGTTCTGCCTGAATTATAATTGAGACTGGATTAATTACTGACGCACGTCGTATTCAACCGTCGTCAATTCCTTGAAAACGCGAATCCAGCGATACACTTGAAGTTCCTGGATTTCCGGCTGGCGCTCGCTACACTCGCCTGGCCGGAATAAGGCTCAGTAACTGTCAACCAGTTATGCAAGCAACAATGATTTCGCGTATTTACCGGAGCGCGGACATCCGTTCTCGCCGTGCCACCTTCTCGTAACGGCTCCCATTACTCGGAAAGGCTCCTAGCGCATCGATCCATTCTTTCAGATCTGGCTTAAGACTCAACCAGAGTCAGGCTGCTACGGCGGATTCGGTGTATCGACCATACCGGTATCTGCGGCGGTATGGTTGTCCCTGGTTGCATAATCCTCCCTGAAGGATGCATGCCTTTCAATTGCCAGCCCGCTTTCCATGCAGCCACATGGGAGTGAGAGCAGATTAGTCTATCCTCAGGCGAGGACGACACACTTCCGCATGAGTTCTCCTCATCAGCGTTTAACACGAAGTGAACGTTTGTTCAGGCAACGTGGTTCCCTATGGAAAAGCGCTTTTTCTTTACTACACTTCACTATGCAAATACATGGTTCTGCCGGTTCACGGGCTTCCGTTCCCGGCACATTACCCGGGAGGCAGCTTATGTGCACTCTCAACAAATGGCCCGTTCACGGTCTTGTGCTGATGCTGCTTTCAGGCGGCGCTGCACTGGCCACACCCGAGGGGCATGAGCTGCTGTTCGCCAACGCACAGAACGCCGCCGCCCTGTCCGATGCCGACCGGCGGGCGATTTACGGGCAGCTCGGCCTCAAGGTGGGTCCGGACGGCAATACCCTGGAGTTTGCCGACCCCGGGTGCCCGCCACTGCAACCCGGCGGCGGGGACATACAGATCAATACGGAAGACCTCAATGGGGACCAGATCCCCGAGGTCTTCGTGAGTCTGGGCAGTACCTGCATGTTCGGTTCCGCGGGCACCGGTATCTTCCTCTTAACCAGGGATGGCGCCGGCCACTGGAAGTCACATAACCTGGGCGCGGGGGTCTATGTGGTGCAGGAAGCACATCATCAAGGCTATGCCGACGTCATGATCGGCGGTCCTGGATTCTGCCAGCCGGTGCTGCGCTGGGATGGCAGCACTTACGTGTTTGACCGTAACGTGGCTGAACAGCCAGGCAGCTGTAACGGACGATGAATGGGAAACCCGGGGGGCAGACCGCGTTTTAATTCGGGTGGATGCCTTGATCAAGATATAATCTCCCGGGAATCGGCGCATCTGTGCCCGTATGCCGGGTTACCGGGGTTCCACGCCCGAATCACGGTACAATCGGGCTGTACCGGGCGTAAGCATCGTGCATGCTCACACGTACCCGGGTTAATGACCCCGCCTGTTCAGGGAGAAGTCCGATGGAGGATGAAATCAGGCAGAACCTGCGCAATCGCGCCACCTGGTGGCGTGCACTGTATATGTTGCTGTTTATGGTTATCTACGGTATTGCCGAGTTCGTCATCGCCGCGGTGGTGCTGTTCCAGATCCTCTCCGTTTTGTTTTCCGGCGGCACCAATGAGCGACTGTTGACGCTGGGGCAGAATCTCAGCACCTACGTCTACCAGATAATGCTTTTTCTTACCTTCAACAGTGACGAGAAACCCTATCCATTCGGTGACTGGCCGGACGGGCCGCCGATCGAATTCGATTGATCTGCGACAGACGGTCATGGAGCGGGTTGATGGCTGAAGCCGGCAACGGCGGACAGAAGTTCAGGTATACTTCGACACGACGAGTTTGCACCGGAACCGGTAACCGGATTTGTGGCTGAGTTCCGTGGCCGGTGACGGGAAAAAGAGATCCGCATGCATCTGGCTATCCTCAAACAACCCCGGTTCTATCTGCCCGCGAGTCTTGCTCTCATCCTGGGTGTAGTATCCGCCGTGGTATTCCACCCCGCCTTCCAGAAGAAAATGCTGATCGACCACGTCGGTCCCCTGGTCGATTCCCTGGAAATCGGTTACATCCATTTCACGCCCTGGTCGCTGGACCTGAAAAACGTTTCCCTCGGGTATCGGGGCGGGCATTTCTCGGTCGGAGAAGGGGCGTTGCGGTACTGTCTGTCGTCACTCCTGCTGATGAATCTCAACATCAAGACCCTGACGCTCAAGGAAGTCAACATCGACCTGGAGCAGTTCAGCCCGCCTGAAACCGCGGAGGAGCAAAGCGGCGGCCCCTTCCCCGGTGTGCTGGCCTCGCTGAAACACGGACTCGGCTACACACTGCAGGATGTGATGATCGATGCGGTGGTTCGACTCCCGGACAAGCGCGCGCTGACCGCCAGGATTTCAGGCGGCGGGATCAAACCAAAGACCAGCGGCACCATCACGGTCGCGTTACGCTTCGACACGGGCATCAAGGATGACCACATCGATGTCGATGGCAGCTTAGGGCTGGATCAGCTCACGCGGGGGCGTTTCGCTGCGGTGGAAACCGCGCTCGCCGTCCAGGCATCGCTGGAGAAGCTGCCGGAAACGGAACGCGTCAATCTGAATCTGACCATCACTCCGGCGCAGGCGGCTGGCGGCCAGGAGGAGAGTCCCCGACCCGCGGAGGAAGATGGGAAGCCGCAATACGCACCCGAGTCGCTGCATTTCGCGCTGCGGCTGCCTGACGGTGAAGGCGGAATCCGCTCGGCGCTGGACCTTGAGGGCGTCTATGACGGGAATACCGGTGGTGTCGAAGGCGGTTACCGGGTCACGGCGAATGAGCGGCTGGTGCAACCCTATGTCAAGGACGCCATACCGCCTTCCGCAGAGGTGTTGACGGGGGAGTACCGGCTCAACAGCGCAACCCTGACCGGTGACATGACAGTCACCAGCGACCTGCGGGTGAAGGAAATCCGGGAGGTCGGCGCCGATAGCAGTCTCCCCGACATGTTGCAGCTCAGGAACAACTTTCGCATGTCGCTGCTACCCGGCATGCAGTTGCGGGTCGAGACGCTGGACACGGCTGTTTCCGACAATGCCGACAATAATCCCCTGGCATCACGGCTTCCCGGTGACCTCCATATTCCCATGGACGATTTCGCCGCCTTCCTCCGCCAGGAAAACACCCTGCTGGAATTTGAACTGCCCGGCGTTCCGCTGGTCTGGTTCAATGTATTCCTGCCCGGTTACGAAATCACGGACGGCACCCTGAAAGCCGCCTTCGAGGTGACAACCGATGCCAGCGGCGCGATCCACATCAAGCCGGTGAAGCCGCTGAAGGTCACGGGGCTCACCGTCAAGCAGCAGGACAAAGCGCTCATCGAGGGCCTCAATATGTCCGTCCTGCCAGGCGTGAACTACAGCGGTGATGCGCTCGGTGTTTCACTCAAAAAACTGGTGGTCGATGCCGGCAGCGGTGAACTGGCCACGGCCGGTCTCGATGCCGCCATCCCGCTGTCCGGAGGGGGCGATATCACCGCGCAGGTCGGGATCGACCTGGATCTGCATCGGCTGCTGGATGTACTCGCCATCAAACCGGCGGGCCGCACCACGCTGCCCCGGCATCTCGGCCTGGAGACTCAGGCCGCCCTGCGGCAGAAACCCGGACTGCTGACCGTGAACACACTGGATGCCAGCCTGTCGCTGGAGAACAAGACGTCCCTGGTAAAGTTGCGCTTGCTGCAACCTCTGTTGATGCAAACCACGCCGGTCGGCCGGAAACTCGGGAATTCGCCGGGCGAGCTGGCTACACTCACCCTCAGCGATATCGATCTGAACTGGTTTTCCGCCTTCGTGCCGGACGCCAGCCTGAGAGGCAGGCTCTCCCGTGCGGATCTGACGCTTGCCGCGGACGCGGAGGGATCGGCCACCATCACCTCGGGCAAGCCCGTCGCACTCCGTCATGTCACTGTCGCAACCCGTGCAGGTCCACTGCTCGATGATCTTGGCGTCAGCCTGAGACCCGTCGTGCGCATCGCACCGGCGGGCATACGCATCGACTACAAGGACCTCGGTGTCACCAGCCACAGGGCCAGGCTGGTTTCCGGCGCTGGCCGGATCACGTTGCCGGCATCAGCGGACAATCCACTCGTGACCGATGGTCACCTCGGCGTCGATGTGCAGGCGCTTGCGCGGCAGCCTCTCATCGCCAGGGCCTTGCAGGCTGGCATCGATGCACCGGTGCGGCTGGAGGCGGATTACAGCCTGGCGCGTGACGATGCCGCGATTACTATCGACCGCCTTTCGGCCGGCCTGTTCTATACCGACCCGGAACCGCGGATATCGCTGCGGGCCGATTCGAAACTGCGGGTGCGCACCCGGCTCGGCGGACGGCAATCGGAACTCCGCCGCACCACCGGCAAAGTCACGCTCACGCTGGCGCAGCCTGACGCCTGAACCGTTTGCGAACATCCTCAAGGCGAACGGCCTCACCTTCTCGGAGGCAAACGGCAAGGCCGTGCTCACCTCGAATGGCAGATCGCTGACTGTCGATACCATCGAACCCCTCAAGATAGCGGGCCTCGCCGTGAAAAACTCGACCGGTGCCGTGCTTAACCCGTTTACCCTGGTGGTCGATTCGGAGACGGCTCTGTCGGGCGATACCTTGCTGGCGAAACTGGATGAACTCAGCATCGCCTTTGATCGTGACAAGGGTGCGCATGCCCTCGACGCGCACGGCGACCTGACGCTGAAAGGCGCCGGTGATGCCGTCAGCCTCGAAACCCTGAATGCTGATCTGTCGGCGTCCTTGCCGTCAGTCCTCGAACAGCCCGCGATTCTGCCCGGACATACCCTGACAGCCGGCAAGCTCACGGCCAACGCACGCAAGGAGGCTGACGGCAAGTTCAGCGCGAGCACCCGGATCGAGGAGCTGAAAGGCCGCAAGGCCCTGACTCTGCAGACGCTGGCACTGGACGTCGACGGGCGACTAGACCTC
>CAVXNM010000053.1:0-13839 GCA_963763115.1 uncultured Gammaproteobacteria bacterium | reverse complement strand
TGAGCAGTGATAATTAAGAAGTGAGAAGTTAGAAATAAGCAGTGTCGATGAATGGCAACAGGGGCCATTAAATCCCTGTATTCACTTTTCACTTCTTACTTCTTACTGCTCACTTTTTTTACTGATTTTCAGGAGATAGAAGCATGTCGATGGCCGATCGTGACGGCGTGATCTGGATGGACGGGAAGCTCGTGCCCTGGCGCGAGGCACAAACGCATGTCCTGACGCATACCCTGCATTATGGTATGGGTGTGTTCGAAGGGGTGCGCGCCTACAAGGCCGACCAGGGTACGGCAATCTTTCGCCTGCAGCAGCATACCCGCCGCCTGTTCGGCTCGGCCCACATCATGTGCATGCCGGTAACCTATGATCCGGAGACCATCAACGCGGCCCACCTGGCGGTGGTCAGGGAGAACGGCCTGCAATCGGCGTACATCCGTCCGATGTTCTTCTATGGCGCGGAGGGCATGGGCCTGCGCGCCGACAATCTCAAGGTGCATGCCATCGTGGCGGCGTGGGAGTGGGGCTCCTACCTGGGGGCGGAGAACATGGAAAAGGGGATCCGCATCAAGACCTCCTCGTTCACGCGCCATCACGTCAACATCACCATGTGCAAGGCCAAGGCCAACGGCAATTACATGAACTCGATGCTGGCCCTGAACGAGGCCCTGAGCTGCGGCTACGACGAGGCCATGCTACTCGACGTGGACGGTTTCGTCGCGGAAGGCAGCGGCGAGAACATTTTCATCGTGCGCGACGGTGTGCTCTATACGCCGGACCTGACCTCGGCCCTTGAAGGCATCACCCGCGACACCATCATCCGGCTGGCCGGCGAAGAGGGGCTCAGCGTGCGCGAGAAGCGCATTACCCGTGACGAGGTGTATCTGGCGGACGAGGCGTTTTTTACCGGAACGGCCGCCGAGGTGACCCCGATACGCGAGGTCGACAACCGCCGCATCAGCCACGGGCGTCGCGGGCCGATTACCGAGCGGCTGCAGTCGCTGTACTTTGAGCTGGTGCACGGTCGACTTGAACGGCACAAGGACTGGCTGACGCTGGTCTAGTTCCGGGACGTTTGCAGGCGGTATAGACGGGCATAGAGGCCGTTTTCCCGCAGCAACTGTTCATGCGTGCCGGTCTCCGCGATGCGGCCCGCTTCCAGCACCACGATGCGGTCAGCGGTCTCGATGGTCGAGAGGCGATGCGCGATCACCAGCGAGGTCCTGCCCCGGCGCAGGGTGTCAATCGCGAGCTGTACGATGTTCTCCGATTCGCTGTCCAGGGCGGAGGTGGCTTCGTCGAGAATCAGGATGGGGGTATCCTTGATCAGCGCGCGCGCGATGGCGATGCGCTGGCGCTGCCCGGCCGAAAGCCGTACGCCGTTCTCGCCGATCAGGGTGTCCAGGCCCTGAGGTAGTTTATCGGTGAATTCGAGCACATGCGCCTTTTCAGCCGCGACCCGGATGCTTTCCAGAGTCGCACTGCCCTGCGCACCGTAAGCAATATTCGCCGCCACCGTGTCGTTGAACAGCATGATGTGCTGTCCGACATAGGCGATCTGCCGCCGCAGATCAGTCAGGTGCAGCGCCTGTATGTCGATGCCGTCGAGCCAAATGGCGCCGCTGGAGGGGAGATAGAAGCGCGGCAGCAGGCTCGCGAGCGTCGTCTTCCCGCCGCCGGACGGCCCGACCAGCGCAACCGTCTCTCCTGCTCGCAGTTCCAGGCTGATGTCATGCAGCACCGTCGCCCGGTTGCCCCGTGGGGTATAGAAAACATGGCGAAAGGTAATGTTCCCGGCAGTCTGCGTGACCGGCACGTTGCCCGCATCCTGTTCCGCCGCCTCGTCGATGAGGGCGAACACGCTTTCGGCGGCGGCCAGCCCCGACTGCAGCGAGACATTGATTTTCGTCAGGCGTTTTACCGGTGAGGACAGCAGGGCGAGCGCCCCCACCAGGGAGACGAACTCGCCCACGGTGATCTCCCCGGTCTGCGACTGCAGGGCAGCAAAGTAAATGACCACCGACAGCGCAATGACAGTGAGCAGTTGAACAACCGGGACATTGGCTTCCGAGACCGCGGCCAGCTGCAGGTGACAGCGGCGGATGCGGTCGTTGAATTTCCGGAAACGGGTCTTTTCGTAGTCGATGCCGCCGTAGATCTTGATTTCGCGGTTGCTGCCGGCAGTTTCCTGCACCACACGCGTGAGTTCCCCGACTGTGTCCTGCAGCACGCGGTTCAGATTCCTCAGACGTTGGCTGACGAGCCGGATCACCCAGGCCGTGGGCGGCGTGACGGCGAGAATGATCAGCGAGAGTTGCCAGTTGATGTAGAACGCCCACGCCAGCAGTCCAATGACGATCAGGGTGTCCTTGACCAGTGTCACAACCACGCTGGTTGTCGCCTCCATCACACGCTGCACGTTGAAGGTATGCCGGGCGATCAGGTTGCCGGAGGTGTGGTTGTCGAAGTAGTCCACCGGCAGCGTCAGCAACCGATCGAACATCGCCGTGCGCAGATCCATCACCACCCGCGTGGCCACCCACTGCATAGCCGTGTCGCCGGTGAAGCCGGCCACGCCACGCACCATGAACAGGACGATCAGCAGCAGTGGCAACCGAATTATCGCCCTCGGATCCCGGGCGATGAAGGTTTCATCCAGCAGCGGTTTCATCAATGCCGGCATGGCCGGCTCGGTCGCGGCAAAGAGCACGGTTCCCAGGATCGACAGGGCGAAGATTCCCCGGTAGGGATGAACGTAGCCCAGCAGACGCCGGTAGAGCACCTTGCTGTTCATCGCGCCGGCAGCACCCTGCGGGAGGAGGCGTGGTAGCTATCGCGGCGGCAGCCGGGTCGGGTACGATTTATCACGGGGTGGATGGTACTACAGCCGGCTGATGAACGGCCTTCTGCCCGGTCGGTGACATGGCCTGCCGTAGACATGGAGAGGTGGGCTATAATCACCATTTGCGTGTACCGGTCATAGCGCCGGTGAGCATAAAATAATACCCCCTCTATCTCTGGGACAGGGGATCGATGCAAGTTTGTATCCAGTCACTCATTTAGGGAGTCCTGCGTGCCGAATCCGAATACCGCCGCCACGGCGCGGGAGAACCGGCTGATCGAGCCGAATGCCGAAAATCATTACGCCGTGAGCCGGGCCGACCTGCCGCTGCACTGTCCGATGGAGGGAATGAGCCTGTGGAATTCGCATCCGCGTGTCTATCTCGCCATTGAGGAGACGGGACGGGCCAAGTGTCCCTATTGCGGCGCCGACTACACCCTGAAGGATTGATCAGCACCACGGCACCCGGCGGCCGGGCCGTCAGCCTGAGCCTTTTTTCCGGGCAAGCCCGGGTGGTATGGCGATTCAGCGACGGCAGGCCGGGACATGACAACCAGAGCCTGGGTCTGGTCGAGGCGCTCGACCGATGCCTGTCCGTGGAAATGCATACCGTCCCTGTGCCGGAACTGGCCGCGACCCGGCATGATCTGATCAGCGGTCGTTATGCGGCGGCCGCACGGCTGCCGGATCCCTGGTTGCTGGTTGGGGCGGGACGCCGCACGCATCTGCCGCTGCTGGCGGCGCGGCGCGCCCGCCGTGGCAGGACAGTCGTCATCATGCGGCCCACGCTGCCCCGCACCCTGTACGATCTTTGCATCATCCCCGATCATGACGGTCCGGCGCCGGCGCCGAATGTTCTGATCAGCCGCGGCAGCCTGAACCGGGCGCAACGGGTGACAGGGCAGGAGCGCACTCAGGGTATGATCCTGGTCGGTGGTCCCTCGAGACACCATTGCTGGGGTGATGAAACGGTGGTCGCGCAGATCGCTCGCGTTATCCACAATTCACCGCCTCGCGAGTGGATGATGGTCACTTCGCGGAGGACGCCGGCGGGGTTCGCCGAGCGGTTCCGTCGTCAGGTGGGTCACGCCTGTACGACACTGACTCTCATGCCGTGGCAGGATGAGGAGTGCGGGTCAGAGGTGGCGGCGCAGCTGGGACGATCCCTGTGCGCCTGGGTGACGGAAGACAGTGTGTCCATGGTCTACGAGGCCTTGACCGCCGGCGTTGCCACGGGATTGCTGGACGTGCCGGCGCGCGGCCGCGACCGGGTGGTCGAGGGCATTCGGCGGCTGGCGGCCACCGGGCAGGTGACCGGCTTCGGAGACTGGGCGGCCGGCAAGCCCTTGCATAAACCCGGTGAGAACTTCGACGAGGCCAACCGATGCGCCCGGTGGATATGCGAACAGTGGGGATCGTCATCGAGCCGGTCCTGACGGTGCTCCAGGTGTTGCCGGCGCTGGATGGTGGCGGCGTTGAGCGCGGTACCCTCGAAGTCGCCGCGGCCCTGGCGCAACGGGGACACCGCTCGCTGGTCCTATCCGCGGGCGGTCGCCATGTCGCCCGGCTGGAAGCCGCCGGCTCCCGGCATATCGGTTGGCCGATCGGCGCGAAATCGCCACTGATATTGCGCTGGGTGAGGCGTTTGCGGCGGCTGCTGCTGGAGGAGCAAGTCACCATCCTGCACGCCCGCTCGCGCTTGCCGGCATGGGTGGCGTGGCTGGCCTGGCGCGGCCTGCCGCCCGAACGCCGGCCGCGTTTTATCACGACAGTGCACGGTCTCTATTCGGTCAATCCCTACAGCGCCGTCATGACCCGGGGCGAGCGCATCATCGCGGTGTCCGATGCCGCCCGTGACTATGTGCTCGCCAATTACCCCGGGGTGGAGCCGGAGCGGATTGCCGTGATTCACCGCGGCGTGGATACGGCAGAGTATTCGACCGGCTATCATCCGGACACAATCTGGCTGGAGAACTGGTACCGACACTATCCCGAAACCCGGGACAAATATGTCATCACACTGCCCGGACGTCTGACGCGCCGCAAGGGGGCGCTCGATTTCATCGATGTGGTGCTGGGTCTCAAACAAAGAGGAATCCCGGTGCACGGCCTGCTCGTGGGGGATATCCTGGCAGGACAGGAAGCCGGCTTCACGAATGAATGCCGGCGGCGGATTGCGGCGGCCGGCCTCGCGGAGTCGATCACCCTGACCGGTTACCGCGAGGATCTGCGAGAGATTCTGGCCATCTCCGGGGCGGTGGTTTCCCTGGCGCGGCATCCCGAAGCCTTCGGGCGGACTGTTGCCGAAGCCTTGTGTCTGGGCCGGCCGGTGGCCGGTTACGCACATGGCGGCGTCGGCGAACAACTGCAGGCGATGTTCCCTGCTGGCAAGGTGTCCGTCGGTGACGTGAACGCAGTCTGCACGCGACTGACCGACTGGTATGCCGCCGCTCCGCGTCCCGCCGCCATTCGTCGCTACACGTTGGAGAAGATGCTGGCGACGACGCTCGATTTGTACCAGGCCATGGCCAAGTCAATCGGCGTTGATCAGATGACGAAAGAGTATAAGGATCGTGGCTGGCGGTAACCGCATTCTCATCATCAAACTGGGTGCCCTGGGGGATATGGTGCTGGCCACCCCGCATGTCCGGGCCGTCGTCGAGGCGTATCCGGAGGCAGACGTGACGCTGCTGACGTCACCGGCGTGCGCCGGACTGGTCCAGGGCTTGCCCGGCCTTGAGGTGGTGGCATTCAAGCGCCGCGGTATTGCCGAGATGCGCCGCGTGCTCGCCTGGCTGCGCCGGCGCCGGTTCGACGTGGTTTTCGACCTGCAGGGTTCGCTCCGCAGCCGCCTTATGACCCAGTGCTCGGGCGCCCGCCAGCGCATCGGCGGCCGGCCGGGGTTTGCCTATTCGCACGCTCCCATGGCCGGTGACGAGTCCGTACACGCCTTCGATACGTTGAACCGCCTGCTTGCGGCCGCCGGCAACGATCCCGCCCCGCCCCGGGCGTGGCTGCCGGCCCCGGCCGCAATAGAGGCAAAGGTCACTGACTGGCTGCAACGCAATGGACTGGCTCGGCGGCGGCGGGTGTTGCTGCATGCCGGTTCCAGCGAACGCTGGCCATCCAAGCGCTGGGAGGAGGCGCACTTCGCGACACTGGCGATGGCGCTCGTGGAGCGGGGATACGCCGTGATCTGGATCGGTGCGCATGAGGATCGTGAAGTGAACCGGCGACTCGCCCGGCAGATCGGGGTGGACGCTACCGGTGTCTTCAGCCTTCTGGAGCTGGCGGCGCTGGGACGCCGAACCGAGTTCGCCGTCGTCAACGATTCTGCCCCCATGCATATTCTGTCGGCCTCCCCGCTGCCGGTGTACGCCCTGTTCGGGCCAACCGACTGGCGGCGCAGTCACGGCCTGGGGCAGGCGGAACGGGTGCTGGTCAACCCGGTAGCCTGCAGTCCCTGCCACCGGGAGGTTTGTCCCCCCGGGTTTGATCACCGTTGTCTGCGCGAACTGACACCCGCGCAGGTGCTTTCGCGTCTTGCAGTGGACGGATGGCTGGGAGCGGCATGAACCGGACCGCCATGACGCAAAACCCGTTTCACCGCAGAGAACGCAGGGTTTTGAATTTTATTGAAGAAATTTTTCGCGTTCTCTGCGTCTCTGCGGTTAAAAATCCTGGCTAGGAGTCTGTCGGACTTAGGATTGATCTACTGCTCTGGTGGGAGAGCGGCCCATATTTCCTCGATTCCTCGTTGCGTAGCATGACTATGCGCCTCGAAATCGTGAAAATCTGTTCTCGCTCTCCCGCCATGCTCGCTACGATCACCTAAATCCGACAGGCTCCTAGAGTTCCTGCCGCTCTGTCTCCCGCAACTGTTCCGTGAGTGCATCGGCGACACGGTTGACCGGCAGGGTACGGATGTCCCGGTTGGGGCTCTGCAGCCAGCGTCCCCGGGAATTCCACGGGCGATAGCGCTGTGGTTCGCCGGGACCGAACAGCGTCAGGGTGGGGATGCCGACCGCGGCGGCGATATGCCCGAGTCCGGAGTCGTTGCCGATGAACAGCCGCATATGCGAGAGCAGCGCCGCCGCTTCTAGCAGGCCGGTACTGCCGGCGAGATCGAGGCAGGGCAGGGAGAGGCCGTCGGCGAGGATCCGACAACTGTCCACATCGGCCTGACTGCCGAGCAGCACGACGGCATCGAAGTCCTCTTGGCGGCTTTGCACCAGTTCCCGGAACTGCCAGGGTGGCCAGCGTTTGGGTTCCCAGCGGGCTCCCGGACCCAGCGCCAGCCAGCGCCTGCCGGGCAACCCGGCAAGCGCCCGGTCCGCGAATTCCTGTTTGCGCGCGTCAAGCCAGAGACGGGTTGGCGGAATGCCGGCCGTTCCGACATGTCGCCGGATGACCTCCATGTGACGTTCCACTGCATGCCCCTCCGGGCGGCGGGCGCCATGACGGTTAAGACGCCGCCGGCCGCGCAGCAGCCAGGCGAGTCCGTCGGTGCGCAGGTCGACGATCAGGTCATAGCGGCGACGCCGAAGTTCACGGATCAGGGCGAGACTGCCCCGCCAGCCCTGCTGTTTGTCGCGATGGATCACATGATCCCGATAGGGACAGTGCGTGAACAGTTCGCTGGAGCGGGGATCGGCGACGATGTCCATGACGGCCTGCGGATGTTTGCCATGCAGTGCTTCCATGACCGGTGTGGTCATCACGGCATCACCGATGTTGCTGAGCGTCACCAGCAGAGATATGGCTAACCGGATCAACCATACACGGGGGTTCGCCCGGCGGGCGGGTTTTGAAACGCCGGTGCACCCACAGGTACTGTTCCGGCTGTTGGCGGATGCGCGTTTCGATGAGGTTCATGACGCGGCGTGTATCCTGTTCGATATCCTCGCCCGGAAAATCCTCCAGCGCCGGGAGCAGCGTGAGTTCATAGCCGCGCGCACCGGGCAGGCGCCGCTGGAAGAAGGGCACCACCGGCGCGCCGCTCACCCGTGCAAGGCGCGATGTCGCCGTCAGGGTGGCCGCGGGTATCCCGAAGAAGGGCACGAACAGGCTGTTATTGATGCCGTAATCCTGGTCGGGGGCGTACCACACCGGCCGGTTCTGTTTCAGGCTGGCCAGCATGGCGCGCAGATCATCGCGCGGGATGGCTTTCTCGAAGCGCCGGCGGCGTGAGCGGCGCTGCAGGGTTTCGATGACGGGATTCTTGTGGGAGCGATAGAGCACATGAAAGGGTGTATACAGCGAAAGCAGGCGTCCGCCAATTTCCAGGGTGGTGAAATGGGCGCTGAGTAGAATGGCGCCACGGCCCTGTTGCAGTACGGCCTGAAGATGCTCGAGCCCGGTGAGCATCACGAGTTTCCCGAGTCGTCGGTCGGTTCCCCACCAGCCTAGCGCGGTTTCGACCAGCGCGATGCCGAGCGAAGCGAAATGGGCATCCAGCAGTCGATGGCGTTCGCGCACGGAGAGTTCCGGGAAGCACAGGCTGAGATTGGTCAGGGCGATGCTTCGGCGATCCCTCGCCAGCCCCCGGATGAGGCGTCCCAGACCCCTTCCGATGGCCAGCTGCCAGGCATAGGGCAACCGGGTTATGCACCACAGCAGGCCGGCCGCGAGCCAGGTGATTCCGTTCCGGATCCAGTGCCGGATGGGATGTTCAAGCCGGCAGGTTTCAGGCGGTTGTGGCATGGAGCTTCCGGGGCGGCATGTCGTCGGCGACATGATTATTGCATGAAATGCCTGTGCTATTATCGCCGCAATCACCCGCCTGCATTGCTTGCCGGGACAGGCAGTTGCCGGCTACGCGCGGTCTTTTTCCAGGTGAACAAGCGATTGATAAATATAAATATAAAATGTTGTTTTGCTGTCGTCCGGTGAGTGCCGCGAGCCGGAGATAAGGGATTGACGCCGCCATGAAGATGCGTGTCCCTACCTTCGACCAGGGCCGGGTTCTGATCGTCGGCGATGTCATGCTGGACCGTTACTGGCATGGCGTCACCTCGCGGATCTCCCCGGAAGCGCCCGTACCGGTGGTGCATGTGGGAAAGTCCGAGGAACGACCGGGGGGCGCCGCCAACGTGGCGCTCAACACCGCAGCACTGGGCAGCCGCACCCGGCTGCTCGGTGTGACCGGCGACGATGAAGCCGCCGGCTCGCTCGAGGCGCAACTTGCCGCGGCCGGCATCGACTGCCGTTTCCAGAGAACTCTCGAATACCCCGACGGTGACCAAACTGCGGGTGATCAGTCGCCATCAGCAGCTGATCCGCCTCGATTTCGAGGACCGTTTCCAGGATATCGATGCCGGCCGCCTGCTGGCGGAGTTCCGCCGCGGGCTGCCCGATTGTGATGTCGTGGTGTTCTCGGATTACGGCAAGGGAACACTGACCGATGTCGCCGCGATGATCGTTGCCGCCCGCCAGGCGGGTAAACCGGTGCTGGTCGACCCCAAGGCGCCCGATTTCTCCCGCTACCGGGGAACGAGCGTCATTACCCCCAATCTTGCTGAATTCGAACCCGCGGCAGGCCCGTGCGCCGATGAACAGTCCCTGCGGGAAAACGGCCGCGAACTGCTTGCCAGCTACGGTATCGAGGCCCTGCTGGTAACGCGCGGCGAGCAGGGCATGACCCTGTTGCGCCGTAGTGAAACGCCGCTGCACCTGCCGGCCGAGACACGCGAGGTCTTCGATGTCACGGGCGCGGGCGATACGGTGATTGCGGTGCTGGCCGCGGCGCTCGCCGCCGGCGCGGACCTGCCGGGGGCGACCGCGCTGGCCAATCTCGCCGCCGGTATCGTGGTGGGTAAGCTCGGCACGGCCAGCGTCTCCCTGCCCGAGCTGCAGCGCGCTGTGCGGCAGGGGCCAGGGCGCCGGCTGCGGGGAACTGACCCGGGAGCAGCTGCTGGTTGTGGTCGCGGAGTCCCGTGCGCGCGGCGAGCGTATCGTCATGACCAATGGCTGCTTCGATCTTCTGCATGCGGGACATGTCGCCTGTCTGCGTCAGGCACGGCGCCTGGGGGACCGGCTGATCGTCGCCGTGAATGACGATGCCTCTGTCTTGCGGCTCAAGGGAAACGGCCGGCCCCTGAATCCTCTGGAGCGGCGCATGGCGGTGCTGGCGGGCCTGGAGAGCGTTGACTGGGTCGTTCCGTTTTCGGAGGATACGCCGGAACGCCTGATCGAGGAGATCCGTCCCGACCTGCTGGTCAAGGGCGGTGATTACCGCCCGGAACAGATCGCCGGTTTCGACTGTGTGATCCGCCACGGTGGCGAGGTCGTGGTGCTGGGCTACGAGGACGGTTGCTCGACCAGCGCGATGATCGAGACCATCCGGCGGCGGGAGAAGCAAGGGTGGTAAGAACACGACGTGTTCACCGCAGAGACGCACGACTGCAGGGATGCAGGAGTTAGAGCAATGCAGGGAGCAATTGCCGAAAGAACGCAGAGAAATTCTTTAACGAAAACAATTAAACACTTTGTGCTCTTTGCGACTTTGCGGTGAATTTATTTCTTTTTGGATGGACACTAACTATTAAATTACACACGCAGAATGAGGCGGGATTATTCCAACAGGTATTTTCTTGCGCATTGTATTGATTTTTTACTTTTGCATTCTCTGCGTCTCTGCTGTGAACAAGCGGCCTTAACCAAGGTATCAGTCAGCAATATATGATCATCGTCACGGGTGGGGCCGGGTTCATCGGCAGCAATATCGTCAAGGGGCTCAATGAACGGGGCCGCGAGGATATTCTGGTGGTTGACGACCTGACGGACGGCGCGAAATTCCGCAATCTCGTCGACTGCGAGATTCTCGATTTCATCGACAAGAACGACTTCATCGGCACGCTGCATGGCGGGACAGGGCTGGCGGAACCGGTGGAGGCGGTTTTCCACGAGGGCGCCTGTTCCAGCACCACGGAGCAGGATGGCCGCTATCTGATGCAAAACAACTACGCGTATTCACGGCGGCTGCTCCGGTTCTGTCTCGAGAACGAGGCGGCGTTTCTTTACGCCTCGTCCGCATCCGTGTATGGCGCAGGCGATGTCTTTCGCGAAACCCGCGATAACGAAGAACCGCTTAACGTCTACGGGTATTCCAAGTTTCTGTTCGACCAGCAGGTGCGGCGGATCCTGCCCGGGGCCGGGAGCCAGGTCGCCGGGTTCCGTTATTTCAACGTATACGGTCCGCGCGAACAGCACAAGGGAGGCATGGCCAGTGTGGCCTGGCACTTCAGCCGGCAGCTCGACAAGGGTGAAAACCCGCGTCTCTTTGGAGGCTGTGACGGTTACGCCGCCGGCGAGCAGCGACGCGATTTTGTCTACGTGGATGATGTCGTGGACGTCAACCTCTGGTTTCTGGACCATGCCGACCGATCCGGAATCTTCAACATCGGCACCGGGTACTCCCGCAGCTTCAATGCACTCGCCGGCATACTGATCGACTGGTATGGCCGGGGCGAGATCGAGTACCTGCCCTTTCCGGACCACCTGCGCGGCTGCTACCAGTCCAATACCGGGGCCGACCTCACGGCCCTGCGCGCCGCGGGATACGACAAGCCGTTCCGTTGCCTTGAGGAAGGCGTGCCGTTGTACATGGACTGGCTGCAAAACCATGGCTGTTGAGCATTGCAGTATTCTTGATGCGCCTGGTTCGTCGTGCGGCGACGTTGCAATGCAATCAGATAAAAAACTTCATGTTGTGCTATGAATAGTGTACTTCTCATTAGACGCCCTGGCGGCAGGACGGGGATGCTGATCAACACACTTTGCACGAGGCGTATCGATTCCGAGTGAGAGCGCTCTATACGGCCCTGATGTACCTGCTGGCACCCCTGGTGCTGATTCGTCTGGCGTGGCAGGGACTGCGCTCTCCGGAGTACCGGCAATGCTGGACGCAGCGCTTCGGCGCCATTCATCCTGCCGTGGGTGAACGGGTCATCTGGGTGCACGCCGTGTCTGTGGGTGAGGTCCAGGCGGCCGAATCCATGATCAGGGCCCTGCTTGAGCTGTACCCGGAATATTCGATCCTGATGACGACGGTCACAGCCACCGGTGCGGCGCATGTCACGGAACTGTTCGATGGCGAGGTCGCACACGTATATGCCCCTTATGACCTGCCCGATGTGGTGTCGCGTTTTATCGACCGAGTCCGCCCGCGACTGGCCATTGTCATGGAAACTGAATTGTGGCCGAACCTTTTCCGGGCCTGTCAACGGAAGAATATTCCGCTGTTGCTGGTCAACGCCCGCCTCTCGGAAAAATCACTGGCGGGATACCGGCGATTCCGCAGACTGATCGGCAAGACGCTAGCGGCCGTCACGCAGTTTGCCGCACGCACGCCGCTCGATGCGGAGCGCTTCCGGGCGCTGGGCGCCGATCCGGACAGGATCAGGGTATCGGGCAACCTGAAATTCGAACAGCATCTGCCCGCGGGTCTGTATGAAAAGGCAGCCCTGCTGCGCCAGGAGTGGGGCGTGAACCGGTCTGTCTGGATCGCCGGCAGTACCCACGAGGGTGAAGACGAACTGATCCTAGATGTCTTTGGGGAAATTCGCAAGACTATCAGCAACTGCCTGCTGGTGCTGGTTCCCCGCCATCCAAAGCGTTTTGCCGAGGTAGCCTCGCTGTGCCGTCAGCGCGGCTACCGCAGCGTACTGCGCAGCGAGCGACTGGTCTGCGAGCCGGATACCGCGGTCTTCATCGGAGATTCGATGGGAGAACTACTGATGTTCTATGCCGCCGCGGACGTGGCCTTCGTGGGCGGCAGCCTGGTTGATGCCGGCGGGCATAACATGCTGGAGCCGGCCGCCCTGGGGTTGCCGGTGGTGACCGGCCCGCATGTGGCCAATTTCTCCGCTGTCTGCGAGCTGCTGCTAACGACCGGCGCCTGCCGCCAGGTGATGAATGCGGCGGAACTGAAAGACACCGTACAGTCCTGGCTGCTGGATGCCAATGAACGTCACCGCATCGGTGAAAAGGGACGTGAAGCGGTCGAGCAGAACCGCGGCGCGCTGACGACGGTGCTGGGGATGATCGACACCTATCTGTCGGCAGGGGGGTGAGAGATTAGCATTATAAAGTAATGAGTAAAAAAACAGGAGTTGACGCCTGATCGGAACCGGCGAGACTCCTGCATCTCACTTCTCACTTCTCACTTCTCACTTCTCACTTCTCACTTCTCACTTCTTTTCACTTCTCACTTCTCACTTCTCACTCCCGGCCGGCGTATCAGCCGGTATAGCGCACACCGCGACGGGCGGCCATGGTGGTGCCGATATCCTTCAACTGCCGGCTGCTCAGGCTGCTTTCCGCGCGCGGCAGGAATTCCATGTTTTCCCGCCTGACATGCCGGCGGTTCAATTCGCAGAAGGCGTGCACCCGATCGGCAAGAGCGGTGTGATCGGTGACATCCGGCAGCCGTTTCAGATCGGAGGCGATCAATTCCCAGAGGGTATCGAGTTCCCTATGTTCCTGTTTCAGGCCGTGTACCAGATCGGCCAGCTTCAGTGACTGGCGTGTCAGCAGGGGGAACAGATCGACTTCCTCATCCTGGTGGTGGAGCATTGCGCTCGTTGAGAAGTAGGTCATGACCTGGCGCGCCGCGCGTCGGACTTCTGCTTCCTTGCCGGTGGTGCCCGGGTTTACAACCAGTTGTTCCAGCAGTTCGCAATGCGCGAGGATTTTCGTATGACAGGCGCGCAGCAGCGCCAGCGGCTGATCAAAGCCCGGCAGGGTTTCAGGGAGTTCCTTTTCGTCCATCGACTGCGTTTCCTGGCTAATTTGGCATTTGGCTGGAATAACGGGAAAGTAAAAAAGTAAGAAGTAAAAGGCGAGAAGCAATAAGTTAGGAGTTGACTTCTGATCGGAACCGGCGAGACTTCTCACTTCACTGCAGCAGGGCGTTGATGAGGTTCAGGTCGTTTTCCTCGAGGATGCCGGCGGCCTGTTTCAGACGCAGCATGTCCAGCAGATAGTCGTAGCGTGAG